>CAJUDY010000047.1 GCA_910584945.1 uncultured Lachnospiraceae bacterium
AACAAAAATCCCTGTAAACGTAAACTGTTATTTCTAACTGGATGCAGCACTAGAATAGAAGAAAGAGGTATCACCAATAAAACGGTAAGCGGTTCGCCCTTCGCCAAAATGTTTTGCATTTTGAGAACTTCCAGAATTTTCAGAAGGTGATTCGGATGGAAAATAAGACGAAAGGGGTACGAATGTACATAAGATGTTAGAACTTCTTATGAGCATCGCCAGTGTCGCTGCGACGGTTATCAGTATCATCGTAACCGTCATCAGCATACGGCAGAATGCCAAGAAAGATTGACATCAAAAAAGCAACCGCTCCCGACCAAGGAATAGGGGTTGCTTTTTTGTCATGTAACCATTAACCGAGGCGGACCGTTTGCTGCGGTGCTGCCTCTTTTATGGTTTGATTCTAACACACATTTAACATAACGTCAAGCAGAAGATTTTTTTCTAAAGAGGACCTGAAAGTATGTAGATCGGTACACCCCGTATTTCATGCGTCTGGCAGAAAATTATGGGGCAAAAGGTATCCGTGTTACGAAAAAAGAAGAGATTGCCGCCGCTTTTGAAGAAGCGAAGAAGAGCACGAAAGGCCCCACTCTGACCGAATCCATCAGAAGGACGGAACGGTGATGGTAAACGTTCCACCTGCTTTTATCATACCACAGAAGCAAAAAATACTTACAAAAATTTTTCATTTTTGATATGGACTTGCATCGATGGGGCTGTTTCTACTGGTGGGGATGCTCTTTGTGAACAAACTGGAAAACCGTGACGAATACTTATGACAAGATCATATTGTTCTGCGATGGCATAAAGGCAGTATCAGACTTGCAGGAACTATCATACAATAGCTGGACATTTTTGCTCAGGGCAATCCCAAAAACCGCAAAAATGTCCAGCTTTTTCCATATGTCCTAAAGCTGTACTATACAAAATGTACAGAAGATGACAAGTTTATCCTGTCCGGATTGTGGTATATTCAAATCGTAAAAAATATTTATGGGAGGAACTGAAAAATGAAAAGAAAATTACTTGGCGCTTTACTGAGTACCGCAATGGTTGCTTCTCTGGTGGCAGGCTGCGGCGGCGGAAATGACGCGGCGGCGACGGATACGCCGGCAGAGACCGAGGCTCCGGCAGAGACGGAGGCGCCCGCAGAGGACGCGGCGGAAGGAGATGCGGCGGCTGCAGGCGATACCGCGGCAGCAGGCGGCGGCAAGATCGGTATTGCCATGCCAACCCAGTCTCTGGAGCGCTGGAACCGTGACGGCGCTTACCTGGATGAGCAGTTCAAGGCGGCAGGTTTTGAGACCATCCTGACCTACTCGGACAATGATTCCGGAAAACAGGTCAACGATATCCAGAACATGCTGGCGGACGGCGTTGACATGCTGATTGTGGCAGCCATCGACGGCGAGGCTCTGAACACTGCCATGAACGAGGCGGCAGAAGCAAATGTACCGGTAATCGCTTATGACCGTCTGATCCTCAATGACGCGGTTTCCTATTATGTATCCTTTGATAATTACACCGTCGGAAAACTCCAAGGCGAGTTTATCGAGACGCAGCTGGATCTGAAAAATGCAGGCGATAAGACCTACAATATGGAAATTACCGCAGGCGACCCGGCGGACAACAATGCGCCGTATTTCTATCAGGGAGCCATTGACGTCCTTCAGCCGTACATCGACGCAGGCACTTTGAAGGTTGTGTCCGGCCAGACGGATTTCGACAGCGTTGCTACCGCTCAGTGGAATACGGATACTGCTCTTGAGAGAGCGCAGAACGTGCTGTCCTCCTACTATGCGGACGGAACCCAGCTGGACGTATGGCTCTGCTCCAATGACTCCACTGCTCTTGGCGTGGCGCAGGCAGTGACTTCCGACTACGCAGGCTCCAATACCGTGCTGATCACCGGTCAGGACGGCGACGAAGCAAACCTGAAGAACGTTGTGGACGGCGTACAGACCATGACGGTTTACAAGAATGTGAGCAACGAGTCCATCGTTACCCTGTCTCTTGCAAAAGCGATTCTGGCAGGCGATACCATTGATGAGTCTCTGGTTCCGTCCTTCGGCGTCGAGTGCGCCTTTGACACCGAGTCTTATGAGACTTCCGAAGGCAACAAGTGTCCGTCCTTCCTGCTGGTACCCAATGTCATCACCAAGGACAATCTGCAGGATCTGGTGGACACCGGTCTCTACACCATGGGCGACGACGGATATCTGTCCGCAACCAATTAACAGGGATCAGGATAATTTTGAAAACCTTAACAAAGGGCGGGGCGTCTGTCCCGCCCTTTGACATGAGAAGAGGGAAAGGAGGAGGAGCTTTTGGCTGATATTATTCTGGAGATGAAATCCATCACCAAGGAGTTTCCGGGAGTGAAGGCACTGGATAATGTGAATCTGGTCGTGGAGCGCGGGGAGATCCACGCGCTGATCGGCGAGAACGGCGCGGGCAAATCAACACTGATGAACGTACTGTCAGGAACCTATCCGGCGGGCAGTTACACAGGGGAAATTTATTATAACGGGGAACTTTGTCAGTTTAAAACGCTGAAGGACAGCGAGGCAAAGGGGATCGTCATCATCCATCAGGAACTGGCGCTGATACCGCTTCTGACCATCGGTGAAAATATGTTCCTGGGAAATGAGAAAAAGAATAAAATGGGGCATATCGACTGGGATATGACGTACAACGAAGCAGAAAAGCATATGCAGCAGGTGGGACTCTATGAATCGGCCCAGACATTGATCAAGGACATTGGAACCGGCAAACAGCAGTTGGTGGAGATCGCAAAAGCATTTTCCAAAAATGTAAAACTTCTGATTCTGGATGAGCCTACGTCCTCGCTGAACGATGAGGATGCGAAGATGCTTCTGGATCTTCTGATGGAATTCAAGAAAAATGGGCTGACTTCCATCATCATCACACATAAATTAAATGAAATCATCTATTGTGCAGACAAGGCGACCATCGTCCGCGACGGCTCTACCATCGAGACGCTGGTAAAAGGTGTGGACGAATTCAGCGAAGACCGGATCATCAAGGGCATGGTGGGACGTCCCATGGACGACCGTTATCCGGTGCGGGAACATAAGGTGCAAAAAGAAGTGGGACTGGAAGTGAAGGACTGGACGGTCTATCATCCCCTTTATCATGAAAAAGTGGTGGACAATCACATTTCTTTTAAAGTACATAAAGGGGAGGTTGTGGGATTTTCCGGTCTGCAGGGCGCGGGCCGAACGGAACTTGCCATGTCCATCTTTGGCAGGAGCTATGGATCAAATATCAGCGGTGAGCTGTATTTGAATGGGAAGAAGACAGAGCTTCGAAGCACGGAGCAGGCGATCCGCCATGGCCTTGCCTATGTGACAGAAGACAGAAAGACCAACGGATTGATTCTTGGAGAGTCCATTCGTTTTAATACGACACTTGCCAGACTGGATAAGGTCTGCGGAAACGGTGTCATTGATACAACGGCGGAACAGAAAGTGGCGGAGGAGATGACCGAGGCCATGGGCACCAAGACCCCGTCCATCGAGCAGAAAGTAGGCAATCTGTCCGGCGGAAACCAGCAGAAGGCGTTGCTTGGCAAATGGATGTTCACGGAACCGGATGTGCTGATTCTGGATGAGCCCACCCGCGGCATCGACGTAGGTGCCAAATATGACATCTACTGCCTGATCAATGAGATGGTGGAAAACGGGAAATCCGTCATCATGATTTCTTCCGAGATGCCGGAGCTCATCGGTATGTGCGACCGCATTTATATTATGAACGAGGGAGAACTGAAAGGCGAGCTGGAGGCGAAGGAAGCGACGCAGGAGAAGATCATGAGCTTTATCATCAGCGCGGATCATTAAGAGGAAAGGAGTGTTGTGTTACATGTCAACGAACAAAGAAAATCAGGGGAATGCCCCCTTTAAGCTGGGAGAGTTTTTGACCAGATACAGCATGGTCATCGCTCTTGTCATCGTATTTATATTATTTTATTTTCTGACCGGCGGACGTCTTCTGTATGCCCAGAACATGTCCAACCTGCTTTTACAGAATGGTTATGTACTGGTTATGGCCTGCGGTATGCTTTTGTGCATTCTGACCGGCGGCAACATCGATCTGTCCGTGGGTTCCGTGATCTGTATGGTGGGCGGCGTAGCGGCGGTGCTGATCACCAACCATGGGTTTAACATCTATCTGACGATTTTACTTTGTCTTGCCATCGGCGTTCTGGCAGGAATCTGGCAGGGTTACTGGATCGGCTATGTGCGGATTCCGCCTTTTATTACCACCCTGGGCGGTATGTTCATCTTCCGCGGCTTTGGACGTCTGGTACTGGACAGCAAAACCGTATCTGTTCAGGATGCAGCTTTCTTAAATATCTTTACCGCATATATCAAGATTCCGGGCCTGGATACAGACAGTCGTATTCTTTCCCCGCTGATCATCGGGGTACTGGTGGTGGCGTTTATCTTTTACAGCACCGTTTCTTCCAGAAAGAACAAGGCGAAGAAAGGGTATCGTCAAAACAGTGCGCTGGCTGACTTTGGAAGAAGCGGCCTGATATCGGTGGTGCTTCTGGCGTATTGCTGGCTGCTCTGCCAATATAAAGGCATCTCCGTCATGCTGGTGTGGGTGGTGGCGATTTGCCTGATCTACCACTTCATCACTTCCAAAACGGCATTCGGACGTTATTTTTACGCGGTGGGCGGCAACGAGAAGGCGACCCAGCTCTCCGGCATCAATACGAATAAGGTTTACTTTATCGCCTATGCCAATATGGGACTTCTGGCAGGACTTTGCGGACTGCTCTGCCTTGCCCGGGTAGGTTCTGTCAACGGCTCCACCGGTACATCCTTCGAGATGGACGCCATCGGCTCCTGCTTCATCGGCGGCGCTTCCGCTTACGGCGGCAGCGGCACGGTTCCAGGCGTCATCATCGGCGCGCTTCTGCTGGGCGTTATCAATATGGGAATGTCCATCATGGGCATCGGCGACTCCTGGCAGTATGTGGTAAAAGGCGGCGTGCTTCTGGTAGCGGTCATCTTCGACGTGGTGTCCAACCGCAAGAGCGGCAAGTAATCTGCTGTTTTAGCATCCAGAGTGCCGATGAAAATAATACTTTCGGTATAGAAAAAGGAAAATTGTAAATAATATGTTAATTTTTTTAAAGGGCTGTGTATACAGCCCTTCTTTTGTGGTATACTCCAAGTAGGCAATGAGCAGTGCGGAATCAAGATCGCACTGCGGGGTACCGGGATTCTTTTTATCGGGTTCTTCCATTGCCTGTTGCTCATCCGATGCAGAATTGGGGCTGCAGAGGGGCAAAACAAGCGTTACATAAGAAGGAGAGGGGGGATTTTTGTGGTCAGGGAACGTGTAACAATAAAAAATGAGAACGGTCTGCATCTGCGTCCGGCGGGGAAGCTGGTGACGGTGGCGAACAAATGCAGTTCTCATGTGATGATGACTTGCGGCGAACATACGATGAACTGCAAAAGTCTGATGAGCCTGCTTGCGTTTCCGGTGTGTCCGGGTGACGAGGTGACCGTGGAATGTTACGGGGAAGATGAAGTGCAGGCGCTTGAGCGGGTCGTTACCTTCCTGAAAGCCTTGTAACGCAGGGCATAAGTTGCTGTTCACGTCGTTCACCGTAACCTTTGTAAAAAGGATCTGCTCTTTTCCGGATCATGTTTTTACGGACTTTGCAGGGAATGCAAAGTCCTGCGTGAACAGTAATGATATGACACATCCTGGATGTGTCTTTTTTTGTGCTTGACAGGTTTGCCGGAATTCTATATGCTGGTAGTGTCTAAGGTAGCAAGTCCATGTTTCCATGTCGTAAATTCATGACAAGATTTCCTGATTGTATATAATCATATGGTTCGTATGCCGGGTTTCCATGAAGAGAGGAGATATTCAATGTACGATCGAGAAGATGCATGGATGATGAAAAAAATTTTTTGTCTTTCGGACCATGCCCTGATCCGAATGGTGAATCGTCTGTTTCAGACAGAATACGAAGTTGGAGTGAGCATACAAAAAGAGTGGAGAGAGCAGGAATCCATTAGCGTTCTATTAACATTCGGATGCGCCAATCGCTATGAATTCCGGATGCGGCGTCTGGAAGCAGGAATCCAGATACTGGTGGAAGACCGAGGCTGTCAGTTCCACTATGAAGACGCTGTGGACCGTTCCGAAGTCCGGCTGCAGGAGCCGCTGACAGACTACTTCGGATATAATACAAAAGAGAAGTTTTGCAGGATACTGGAATTTTTAGGACATGAACAGATCATTTTATCGATCTATGCCATCACCGTCTGTGACCAGTCGGCCTGGAAACTTGAGGAGGCGGGACTGATATTGTTCCTGCCTTTTTTATTTTACTGTTTCGGTGCGAAGGCTGAATCGGAAAGACAAAGGCAGGAGTCGTTGAAAATCTTTGTGATTCGTGATATAGTAGGGGCGCTTTATGCAAGCCGGGACCGGGGAGATCTGACCGCATTTGATGTGGAGAAGCTGAAGCAGTGCTGCAGAGGCATGCTGTGGAGAATTCTGGCGGGCGAAGGCTGGATGCAGAATCTGGAGCTTCAAGAATTGATGCTTCGGGTGCTGGACCCGGATATTGGATATCTGGAGCATATGCATCAAAAAGAAATCAAGGAAATCCGGAATCCCTGCATAAAAAAATGATTATAGAAAATGTGAGGTGACGAAGACATGAAAAAAAGTCTGACAGCCGTGATGGCGGCAGTCTGTCTGCTCTTTGGCTGCGGCAGAGTAGATGCAGAGAAGGAAGAACCCGGATACCGGGACGACGTGTCCGCGCAGGCGCTTGTGGAGGCGGTAGCCCAGGATCTGGCCGATGAATACTGGCCGGACAGCACGCTGGCGCCGGAATTTCTGGAAGACTGGTACGGGATCTCTGACGAGATGTATGAGGAATATTATGGACAGACGCCGATGATCTCCGCCAATGTGGATACGCTGATCGTGGTAAAAGCCAGGGAAGATCATCTGAATGAGGTGGAGCAGGCGCTTACTGCGTACCGGGAATCTGTGATCAAAGATACCTTTCAGTATCCGATGAATATTCCCAAGATTCAGGCTTCCCAGATTCGCACATTTGGAAAGTATGTGTGTTTTGTGCAGCTTGGAGGTTTCATGGAGGGAATCGAGGACGATGAGGAGGCGGCGATTGAGGTTTGCCGGAAAATGAATGAGCAGGCCCTGTCTGTGATGGAAGGAGAATTGACCAGATAAAAGATGGTATTTTCCAGTCTGATCTTTCTTACCCGGTTTTTACCGGTATTTTTCGCTGTATATCTGCTGACTCCGGCGGCGCGCCGGAATCTGGTGCTTTTTTTGGGAAGTCTTTTTTTCTATGGATGGGGGGAACCTGTCTATATCGGGCTGATGCTTTTCTCGGCGGTCTTAGACTACGGCAACGGCCTTTTGATCGCCCGGGCAAAAGCAAAGAACATCGACCGGCTGGCAGGGGCGGTGCTTGCGGAATCCGTCCTTGTCAATCTGTCGCTTTTAGGAGTATTTAAATACGGAGAAGTCCTTCCTCTCCCGGTGGGAATCTCTTTTTATACTTTTCAGACCATGTCCTATACCATCGACGTCTATCGGGGAGAGACAAAGGCCCAGAGGGATTTTGTCGCGTTTGGCGCCTATATTGCCATGTTTCCTCAACTGATTGCGGGTCCTATTGTAAAGTACAAAGACGTGGAAGGGGAGTTAGTGTACCGGCCTTTGAGCCTGAGGGATGGTTGTGAAGGGATTGGGAGATTCTGTATGGGACTTGGGAAAAAAGTGCTGCTGGCCAACCAGATCGGGCTTTTGTGGGAAGCTGTACAGAAGATTCCTCCGGGACAGATGAGTACAGCTGCGGCATGGATGGGCAGCGCGGCGTTTGCCCTGCAGCTTTACTATGATTTTTCCGGCTATTCGGATATGGCCATCGGCATGGCCCAGATGATAGGCTTTCATCTGAAGGAGAATTTTTGCTATCCCTATCGATCTAAAAGTATCACAGAATTCTGGAGAAGATGGCATATCTCTCTGGGGCAGTGGTTCCGGGATTATGTCTATATTCCTCTGGGCGGCAATCGGCGGGGATGGAAAATTCAGCTTCGCAACATCCTGATCGTGTGGGCGTTGACCGGAATCTGGCATGGGAAAGGCTGGAATTTCCTTGCGTGGGGCATGTACTTTGGAGTGCTTCTGATTCTAGAAAAATGGTTCCTGCTTGGGTGGCTTTCCCGTCTCCCGGCTGTCTGCGGACATCTCTATGCCGTTCTGGCGGCGGTGATCGGGATGACGGTCTTTGCCCTTGAGGAGCTTCCAGAAGGTCTGTCCTGGATCGGCATGTTGTTCGGAAGTACCGGACGGCTCTGGAATGCGGAAGCCCTGTGGCTGTTGTCGAATGATGGCTTCTTGTTCCTGATCTGCCTCGTGGGCGCCGCCGGTCTTTGGAAAAAACCTGCCAGATGGCCCGTTCTGTGGTTTCTGTCTTTCTTTTTGTCCATCGCTTATCTGGTGGACGCTGCTTACAATCCATTTTTATATTTTCGATTTTGAGGAGTCTGATGAGAGAGCATAAAAAAGAACTTATATGCATTATCCTGTTTTCGTTGATTCTTTTGTGTCTGTCAGCAACGGTTCTGTCCAGTGGGGACCGGCTTTATTCCCCCTGGGAAAAGCGGATGCTGGCGCAAAAGCCCAAGTTCCGGATTGAGGATGTCCTGGACGGCAGCTATGGATCAGATTATGAGACGTGGCTTACCGATCAGTTCCCGGGAAGGGACTGGTGGGTTGGCGTCAAGACCAGGTGCGAGATTCTGCTTGGGAAAAAGGAGATCAGGGGGATCTATCTTGGAAAAGAGGGGTATCTGTTCTCGGACCATACAAAGACTACCGACTGGGACCGCCTGGAACAGCAGATGGTCGGGCGGTACGGACAAAAGCGGGTCAGCCGGATTCATGTGCCGGCTGCAGGCGCAGTACTCACGGAGCAACTGCCCGCCGGACTTGTCTTTTCTCACCGGGAGGATGAGGTATGGGAAAATCTGTACCGGCACCGGGAGGAATATCTCTACTACCGGACGGACCACCACTGGACCATGCGCGGGGCCTACTATGCTTATGAAGCGTGGGCGAAGGAGCGGGGGCTTGCCCCGGCCGCGCTGGAGGATCTGGGCTGTGAGACCGTGAAGGGGGATTTCCTCGGGACGCATTATGGAAAGCTGCACTATGCCAAGGAGGCGGATACGATCGAGCGATACGGACCGGACTTTGCGGGGCAGGTGGTCTATGACCTGGGGGAATCGAAGCTTACCGGACTGTATCAGTGGGAGCATCTTGACTCGGAGGACGCTTATCGATTCTTTCTGGACGGGAATCATCCGGTGGTCCAGATTGAGACGGGACAGGGAAGCGGACATCTGGTAGTTTTAAAGGATTCGTTCGCCAATTGTCTGGTGCCTTACCTGACGCTTCATTATGCGAAAATAACGGTTATCGATCCCAGGTATTTTCGGGCGGATGTGGCGGAGTGGCTTGCGGGACAGGAGGTCACGGAGGTACTGATTGTGGCGCAGGATACCATAGAGGCGGAGGCCGGGTATTGACGCCGGATACCGGACAAGCGGACGCCGCCGGGGGAGGGGAATCCGCTGACAGACCCGGGGCAACGCTTCGCCTTCTGCTGCGTCGCCTGTATCAACCGCCTGTATCACATTCCTGCAAAAACCTCAAATCACATTTTTTTCACAGCCTGATCAAGTTTTTTACACATATTGCCAGTACAATAAGGTGGATGAATCATGTAGTCGGAAGGAGGAAGGTTGTGAAGAAGAGACAGATGGCGGTTATCGCAGGCGTTGGGCTGGTGATCGGGGCAGGGATGTTTGGTCTTGTGAGGCAGGGCCGGAACAGACAGCGGGAAGCCATGGCGGCGCAGGAGGCGCAGATTGAGACGGTACAGGTCAAACGTCAGAATCTGATCGACTCAGTCAGTGTGACCGGGACGATCGAGAGCGCGGATGCCAGGAAGGTGTCGGCAAGCGCCAAGGACGTGAAGGTGCAGGAAGTCCGATGCCAGGTGGGAGATTATGTAAACGCCGGAGACGTGGTGGTGGTGCTGGATACTTCCAGCCTGGAGCGGAGTCTTGAGGAGGCCAGGAACCGGCAGGCTCTCAGTACATATACGGAAAATAAATCCATAGAAACTGCCTCGGAAAACTATGCGGAAGCGGTAGAGGACGGAACGGACGCCTACAATAAGGCGGTGAAAAGCGAGGCCCAGGCTAAAGAAGACCTTAAGGAGGCGGACGGAGATCTGAACGAAGCGGCGGAGCGCTTAAAGAGGCGGGAAGAAAGAGTCGCAGAAGCAAAAGAGGCCTTGAACGGGGCATCTGTACCTGCGGAGCCTTCCGGGGAGTCGTCGGAGGAGGAGCAGGCTGCTTATCAGGCGGCGCTTGAGGTCTATCAACAGTTAGAGAAGGCATATGAGGAGGCTCAGGCTTCCTATACGGAGGCTCATCAGGCGTATCAAGCGGCAGAACAGGCGGATGAGAAAGCCCAGGAAGCCTATGAGACCGCTTCGGAAGCCCTAACGGAGGAACAGAAAAAGAACGACCGCAATATCGCGGACGCTGAGGACGGCCTGGAAAAGGCGCAGATGGAGCATTCCTATTCCAATGACAGCAGCGAACAGACCATCGAGAATTACGAAGAACAGATCGCAAGCTGTACGGTGACCTCGCCCATATCCGGGATCATTACCGCCATGCAGGTAGAGGCGGGAGATACCTATATGGGGGAAGGAAATATCCTGTTCGAAGTGGCGGATCAGGAGCACTTTGTCGTGTCTGCAAGTGTGGACGAGTACGAGATCAGCAAGCTGAAAAAGGGGATGGAGGCGGCTGTGATCGTGGAGGCCATCGGCGAAGAAGAGCTTCCGGCAAAGGTGTCCTTCGTGTCTCCGACGGCGGCCTCCTCCGACACCGGAAGCGCCTCTTATCAGCTGGAGATCGGTCTTGATGAGGCGAATCAGGATCTGCGGATCGGCATGACCGCGAAAGCCAGCGTGGTGCTTCGGGCGGCCTACGAGGTGCTGACGGTTCCCTACGACTGCGTGGAGACGGACGTGGAGGGCAATTCTTCCGTATATATCGACAAAAACGGAGAAAAGGTACAGGTTCCGGTGGAAGTGGGCATGGAAGGAGACTATGATGTGGAGGTGTCCGGCGAAGAGATCACGGAGGACACGATGGTGTATTATTCCACTCCCATGCTCGCCGGAGACGGTGCGGAGAGCCTCCCAGAAGCAGGGGAAGAATTTCAGATGCCCATGGGCGGAGGAACGGGGCCCGTCGGACCGGGAAGCGCGCCCAGGGGCGGTCCCGGAGGTTTTTAGCGTATGAAAGAGAAGAAGACGATCATCGACTTACGGGGAATTATCAAGCGGTTTTACATCGGAAAGCCCAATGAGCTGGAGATTCTGCACGGGATTGATCTGAAGGTAGAGGAGGGGGAATTTCTCTCGATTGTAGGCGCTTCCGGTTCCGGCAAGACGACGATGATGAATATCATCGGTATTCTGGACCGTCCTACAGAAGGGGGCTATCTTCTGGACGGGGTGGACGTGGCCCATGCGAAAGACAGGGAGCTGTCGCTGATCCGGAATCAGAAGATCGGCTTTGTCTTCCAGACCTACAATCTGATCAGCCGGACCAGCGCCCTTCGGAACGTGGAGCTTCCTATGCTGTATGGGGGAAAGCCAAGGAGTGAACGGACCAGGCGGGCAAAAGAGCTGCTCCGGCTGGTAGATATGGAGGAGCGGATGAGCCATAACCCGGATGAACTCTCCGGCGGACAGAAGCAGCGGGTGGCCATTGCCCGGGCTATGGCCAACGATCCGGCGATCATTCTGGCGGATGAACCCACCGGCGCGCTGGACTCCGGGACCGGGCGCAGGATCATGGACCTCTTTCAGAAACTGAACCGGGAGCAGGGGAAGACCATCATTCTGATCACTCACTCCCAGGAACTGGCAGAAGAGACCAGAAGGATTGTGACCTTAAAAGACGGAGCGATCGTCGGGGAAAGGAGTGGTTCTGGATGCTGATTATGGAAAATATTCTGCTGGCCTTAAGCGGCCTGAAGGTCAATCGGATGCGCTCTCTTTTAACGATGCTCGGAATTATCATCGGCATTGCCTCCGTGATCGCCATCATGACGCTTGGAGACTCCATCAGCAGCTCGGTGACGGATTCCATGACGGCCATGGGAGCCAACAACATCACCGTGGGCCTTCAGCAGAAAAGTACCACGACACAGACCACAGGCAGCGGAATGACCTTTTCCTTCGGGCCCCGGATGAACCAGATGAAAGAGGAGGACTATGTGACCGAAGAGATGCTGACCGATCTAAAGGAACGCTTTCCGGAGATGATCGCCGGATATTCCTTGTCAGAGAGCCTGGGAACCGGGACCGCGCAGAAAGGCGCCCTTCGCGCTTATGTGAACGCCCAGGGAGTCAACGAAGAGTATCTGGAAAATGAAGATCCGACGCTGACTGCCGGACGGATGCTGTCCGGGCGGGACCAGCAGGAGGGACGGAAGGTGGCGCTGGTGTCGGACCGATTTGTGAACAGTCTTTTTGACGGGGATGCAGGGAAAGCGCTTGGACAGACGGTGGATGTCCTTATGGGAAACCGGTATTATACGTACACGATCGTCGGCGTCTACGAATATGAGAGTTCTGGCATGGAATTTTCCACAGACTCTGAGGAGGATACTCCCACGGCCTTGTATCTTCCCCTCAAGGCGGCGCAGAATCAGAATCACAATACTTCCGGCTACCGGCAGTTTACCATATTGACGGCAAAAGAAGTCAGCGCCACAGACTTTTGCACCATGCTGGAAGACTATATGAACAGTCGGTACTATCAGGACAATGAAAGCTTTGAGATCGGGGCCATGAGCATGGAGTCCGTGATTGAAAGCATGACGGAGATGCTGTCCACCGTCGCCTTGGCCATCGCGGCCATCGCGGGGATCTCCCTTCTGGTAGGAGGGATCGGCGTCATGAATATTATGCTGGTGTCAGTCACCGAGCGTACCCGGGAGATCGGAACCAGAAAGGCGCTGGGAGCCACCAACGGCTCCATCCGTCTGCAGTTTATCATGGAGGCGGTCGTTCTGTGCCTGGTGGGCGGGGCCTTAGGGATCGGGCTTGGCATCGGTATCGCGGCGGCGGCCACGAACCTGATGGGGTATGCGGTGCGTCCATCGATCCCGGGAATCCTGATCTCCGTCAGCTTTTCCGTGCTGATCGGAATCTTCTTCGGCTATTATCCTGCCAACAAGGCGGCAAA
Organism: uncultured Lachnospiraceae bacterium; assembly: GCA_910584945.1. GTDB lineage: Bacteria > Bacillota > Clostridia > Lachnospirales > Lachnospiraceae > Hominiventricola. The sequence continues at coordinate 13,389 of CAJUDY010000047.1, forward strand.
GCTGAAACCGATTGAAGCCCTTCGTTATGAATAAGACACATTACAGTTGAAAACCAGTCCGTTTTGTGCTATTCTTGAGACGGAGGTCTTGCGGATGAAGTGGAAAAAAACGAGTTGTCTTCTTCTGGCTGCAGTGGTATGGGTTACGGGTATCTCGGCATCGGCTACCAGCGTGAAAAGCCTGCAGAATCAGAAGTCGCAGAATGAAAAGGAATTGAAGAACATACAGTCACAGATCAGCGGGCTGGAGGGCAAGAAGAATGCGCTCAGCAATGAGGTGAACGGCCTCAACGATGACCTGACCAATACACTTTTGAATATTGAAGTGCTGGAGAGCGATCTGGCGGACAAAGAGGTCCAGATTGAGGAGGCGCAGATCGCCTTCGAGGAGGCGAAGGCCACAGAGGAACAGCAGTATGAGGCCATGAAGCTTCGGATTCAGTATCTGTATGAATCAGGCAACGTAGGATATATGGAGCTTCTTTTGACGTCTGACAGCGTGGCGGATCTGATGAATAAAGTAGACTACGCGGAGGAGCTTCAGGAGTATGACAATCGTCTGCTTGACGAATACAAGGCGGCGAAGCAGGCGGTGATCGAACTGCAGGCCAGACTGGAGGAAGAGAAGGAAGAACTTCTGGAAATGCAGGCCCAGCTGGAGGAAGAGAAGGCCAATTTGGAAGCCATGATTGCAAGAAAGAGAAGCGAGATTGCGAACTTTGACAGTCAGTTAAGCGCGGCCAGGGCCAGGGTCAGCGAATATCAGCAGAAGATTAAGGAACAGAACGCCCAGATCAGGAAACTTCAGGAAGAGGAGGCCAGACGGGCAGCCGCCGCCAGGGCGGCGAAGAATGCCGCGAAGCCTTCTCAGGATAATAATGGAAACGGAGGAAATGCAGACGCTGGTACCGTAAGCAGCAAGGATGAGGGCGGAAGTGCAGGCAGCGGTTCTTCCGGAGGAAGCTCTTCGGGAGGCGGTTCCTCAGGAGGAAGCTCCGGAGGCGGTTCTTCGGGGGGCGGCGGAGGAGTCGGCGGCTCCATCGCGTCCTACGGGCTGCAGTTTGTGGGGCGTCCCTATGTGTACGGCGGCAACAGCCTGACCGACGGAACCGACTGTTCCGGATTCGTCAATCTGGTACACGCGCACTTTGGAATCTCCACGCCCCGGGATTCGGGTTCCCTCGCGGGCGGAGGCCGAGGAGTCAGCGAGTCGGAGATGCAGCCGGGAGATGTGGTCTGTTACTACGGTCATGTGGGAATCTACATCGGAGGCGGCCAGATCGTCCATGCCAGCACCGAAAGGAGCGGCATCAAGGTGACCAATATGTATTACCGGAGTATCCGCTGCGTCCGGAGATACTGGTGACGGGAAAGGTTTCCAGAATCCTGTATTTTCTATAAATTTTATGAAAACTTAAAAAATGAATTGACAAATCAAAAAGCAATGTTTATCATGATATCCGACGCTGAAAAATGTGTCGGATATTATTATAAGGCAATAGAGGAGGAAAAAACTATGAAAAAGTTACTTAGTCTTGCCATGGCAGGTATGCTGGTATTTTCCGTAGCAGCCTGCGGAAGCAGCGATACACCGGCAGCTTCCGATGACAATACGGCAGCTGAGGCCACAGACAGCACCGAGGCAGAGGAAACCGGGGCAGAAGGTACCGACGCCGCAGAAGCAGGAAGCACCGCGGAGGGCGGAGTCCTGAAGATCGGCGGAATCGGACCGGCAACCGGCGGAGCGGCAGTGTATGGTCTGGCGGTTAAAAACGCAGCAACCATGGCAGTGGATGAGATCAACGCGGCAGGCGGCATCAACGGCATGCAGGTGGAGTTCCAGTTCGAGGACGATGAGCATGACGCAGAGAAGTCTGTCAACGCATATAATACTCTGAAAGACTGGGGTATGCAGATGCTGATGGGAACAGTGACTTCCACTCCGTGTACCGCAGTGGTTGCAAAGACCGCAGAGGACAATATGTTCCAGTTGACTCCCTCCGGTTCTGCAGTGGAGAGCATCGCACAGCCCAACGCATTCCGCGTGTGCTTCTCTGACCCGAACCAGGGTGGGGCGTCCGCGCAGTATATCGGTGAGAACAAGGTGGCTTCCAAAGTGGCTGTGATCTATAACAGTCAGGACGTATACTCCAGCGGTATCTATGAGACCTTCGCGGCAGAAGCTGCAAACCAGGGCATCGAGATCGTGGCGGCAGAGCCGTTCACCGAGGACAGCAAGACGGACTTCTCCGTACAGCTTCAGAAGGCCAACGAGGCGGGCGCAGAGCTGGTGTTCCTTCCGATCTACTACACGGAGGCTTCCATCATCTTAAAGCAGGCGTCTACCATGAACTTTGATCCGATCTTCTTCGGATGCGACGGTCTGGACGGTATCCTTGCAGTGGAGAACTTTGATACTTCCCTGGCAGAGGGCGTGATGCTTCTGACTCCGTTTGCAGCGGATGCAGAGGATGCGGCAACTCAGAGCTTTGTATCTACCTATCAGGAGAAGTTCGGTGATATCCCGAATCAGTTTGCTGCAGACGCTTATGACGCGATCTACATTATCAAGGCTGCGGCAGAGAAAGCAGGTATCACGGCGGATATGAGCGCATCGGATATGTGCGAGGCGATGAAGACTGCCATGACCGAGATCACCGTAGACGGTCTGACCGGCGCGGGTATCACCTGGTCCGCAGACGGAGAACCCAGCAAAGCTCCGAAGGCAGTTGTGATCACAGACGGCGCTTACGCGGCAATGTAATCCATTTGAAAGACAGAACAGAGGCGTTCCATTTGGGGAGCGTCTCTTTTTTTGAGAAAACCGGCAAAAACCCATATTGTCGGCTTGTGCTGGAATTTATTTTATGATATACTGTGCGGATAGGGCGGTCAGACCTCCACCGGGGGAAGACGGTTATACTAAGAGAAAAAGAGGAGTGAAGTGAGATGAGTTTCGTATCCTATCTGTTAAACGGCGTAAGCCTCGGCAGTGTCTATGCGATTATCGCGTTGGGATATACGATGGTGTATGGAATCGCCAAGATGCTGAATTTTGCACACGGCGACGTCATCATGATTGGAAGTTATGTAGCCTTTGTGGCAATCAACAGTATGGGAATGCCCATACCGGTATCGATTCTGATATCGGTCGCGGCCTGTACGATTTTGGGTGTGACGATTGAGCGGGTGGCCTATAAGCCTCTGCGCCACGCGTCCAAGCTGGCGGTTCTGATCACGGCCATCGGAGCAAGTTATTTCCTGCAGAACATGGCTCTTTTGATCTTCGGCGCTGATACGAAGTCCTTTTCTTCCGTGGTGAAGATGGAGCCTCTGCAGCTTGCGGGAGGACAGCTGAATATTTCCGGGGAGACGATTGTGACCGTGGCGGTGTGCGTTGTGATTATGATCTGCCTGACGACCTTCATGAAGTATTCCAAGGCGGGCCACGCCATGCTGGCAGTGTCGGAGGACGGCGGCGCAGCTCAGCTGATGGGAATCAATGTGAACGGGACCATTGCGCTGACCTTTGCCATCGGTTCTGCTCTTGCGGCCATCGCAGGCGTGCTTCTGTGCTCGGCCTATCCGTCGCTGACTCCGTATACTGGAGCCATGCCTGGGATCAAAGCCTTCGTGGCAGCTGTATTCGGGGGAATCGGCTCTATTCCCGGAGCCTTTATCGGCGGCATTTTACTTGGAGTGATTGAGATTCTGGGAAGGGCGTATATTTCGTCCCAGCTTGCAGACGCCATCGTGTTCGCGGTCCTGATCGTTGTGCTGGTGGTGAAGCCCACCGGGCTTCTGGGAAAGCAGATTCAGGAAAAGGTATAAGTGGAGGCGGAAGCAATGAAGAAATTATCAAAGACGACGAAAAGCAGCCTGATTACATACGGAATCGTGGCGCTTGCTTATATTTTCTGTGAGATCTTTATGAGGACCGGGCATATGTCCAGCCTTATGAAAGGAATTCTGGTGCCGTTGTGCATCTATGTCATCCTTGCCGTGTCGCTGAATCTGACGGTGGGTATCCTGGGAGAACTGAGCCTTGGGCATGCGGGATTCATGTGCGTGGGCGCGTTTGCCGGAGCGGTATTCTCCAAATGTATGGCGGAGACGATCACTGTTTCCCTTCTGCGTTTTACTCTTTCGCTTTTGGTGGGGGTGATCTGCGCGGGAATCTGCGGCGTATTGATCGGTATTCCGGTGCTTCGTCTCCGGGGCGATTATCTGGCGATTGTGACCCTTGCTTTTGGTGAGATTATCAAAAATCTGATCAATGTCATCTATCTTGGACTGGACAGCAGCGGTTTTCATGTATCCATGAAGGACGCCATGTCCCTGAATATGGAGCCGGACGGCATGGTGATTATCAAAGGCGCCCAGGGGATCACGGGAACTCCTTCGGACTCGAATTTTACCATCGGCGTGATTCTGGTGCTGATCACGCTCATCATCGTCACGAATCTGGTACACTCTCGAACCGGACGGGCCATTATGGCGATCCGTGACAACCGGATTGCGGCGGAGTCCATCGGCATCAATATTACCAAGTACAAGATCCTGGCGTTCAGTATCTCCGCGGCTCTGGCAGGGGCTGCAGGCGTGCTGTACGCCCACAATCTGTCTACGCTGACGGCGCTGCCCAAGAACTTCGGCTACAATATGTCCATTATGATTCTGGTCTTTGTGGTACTTGGAGGGATCGGCAGCATCCGCGGTTCCATGATTGCGGCAGTGGTTCTGACCCTGCTCCCGGAGCTTCTTCGGTCACTCAACGAATACCGTATGCTGATCTACGCGGTGGTGCTGATTGCGACCATGATCTTTACCTGGAGTCCCTCCGCCATCGAGCTTCGGGAGCGTTTCTCTTTGGCGAAGCTGTTCCATAAGGAAGAAAAGGAGGTACAGTAGGTATGGCAATCTTGGAAGTAAAGAACCTTGGTATCTCTTTCGGGGGACTCCGGGCGGTGGATGATTTTAACCTGGAGATTGAAAAAGGACAGCTCTATGGACTGATCGGTCCCAACGGAGCCGGCAAGACGACGGTGTTCAACATGCTGACCGGCGTCTACAAGCCCACCGACGGCAGGATTCTGCTGGACGGGGAGGATATCACCGGCCGGACGAATATCGAGATTAATAAGGAGGGGGTTGCCCGGACATTTCAGAATATCCGGTTGTTTTCGGATCTGACGGTGCTTGACAACGTCAAGGCCGGGCTGCATAACCAGAAAGAATATATTTATTCCACATTGTCCGGGATCTTAAGGCTGCCCAGGTATCACAAAGCGGAACGCGCCATGGACGAACGTGCCATGGAGCTTTTAAAGGTGTTTGATCTTGATCAGGAGGCCTCCTACAAGGCCGCCAACCTTCCTTATGGAAAGCAGAGAAAGCTGGAGATTGCCCGCGCTCTTGCCACAAATCCAAAGCTACTTCTTCTGGACGAGCCGGCGGCCGGCATGAATCCTAATGAGACGCAGGAATTGATGGACACCATCCGTTTTGTCCGGAATGAATTCCACATGACCATTCTTCTGATCGAACATGATATGAAGCTGGTAGCGGGCATCTGTGAAAAGCTGACCGTACTGAACTTCGGACAAGTGTTGTCCTGTGGAGACACTGCAGAGGTGCTGAAAGACCCGAAAGTCATTACAGCATATCTGGGAGAATAAATGATCGGCAAAAAGTCCATACAGTGCAAAGATGTATGAGCGGACGAGGATTGCAGCGGAACTTTGATTAGGAGATAGAAAAATGGCAATGTTGGAAATTAAAGACCTGGAAGTCTACTATGGGATGATAAAGGCGATTAAAGGGATTTCCTTTGAAGTGAACGAAGGGGAGGTGATCGCGCTGATCGGAGCCAACGGCGCCGGTAAGACGACGACCCTCCATACGATATCCGGACTGATCTCCCCGAAGAGGGGGACGGTCATCTTTGAAGGGAAAGAGATTACAAAGACTCCGGCTCACAAGATTGTGGCCTGCGGGATGGCCCATGTGCCGGAAGGAAGACGGGTGTTCGCTTCTTTAAGCGTCCTGCAGAACCTGAAGCTGGGCGCTTACACAAGAAGCAGCAAGGAGGAGACCGAGGAGTCTCTGCAGATGGTGTATCGCCGGTTCCCGCGGCTTGAGGAGCGCAAGAACCAGCCGGCCGGGACGCTTTCCGGCGGAGAGCAGCAGATGCTTGCCATGGGCCGCGCACTGATGTCCAAGCCGAGGATTATCCTGATGGATGAACCGTCCATGGGACTGTCCCCGATTTTCGTAAATGAGATTTTTGATATTATCAAGCAGGTGAGCGCAGGAGGGACTACGGTGCTTCTTGTGGAGCAGAATGCGAAGAAAGCGCTGTCCATTGCGGACAGAGGATATGTGCTGGAGACCGGAAAGATCGTTCTGGAAGGAAAAGCGGAATCTCTGCTGAATGATGAGTCGGTGAAAAAAGCGTATCTTGGAGAATAGAAGTACAAAAGAAAATCCCCGCGAAGATTCGGCGGGGATTTTACGCTGAAAAAATACGACCGGATCTGCGGAAAAGTTGGTAAAAATCACTGGAAAAATACATTTTGGGCTGTGAAAATACGGTAGAATATGATAAAATAACTCTATCATTTAGAGAAGAATTCGGGCAAACTTGTATTGTTCGACATAAGGAGAAGGCTTATGGGCAAAAAAGCAGTAAAAAAAGCAGCAGAAGCGCGCCCTTGGTGCGCAGTAACCGATATGGATCAGTATCTTTTTGGTGAGGGAACACATTACGAGATCTACAAGAAACTTGGCGCGCATCCCGCAGAGATGAATGGGGAAAAAGGAGTTTACTTTGCCGTCTGGGCGCCCAATGCAAAGGACGTCCGTGTGATCGGAGAGTTCAACCGGTGGGGAACGGACGGATATAAGATGACCCGGCTGGAGCCCCTTGGCATCTATGAAGTGTTTATTCCGGAACTGACGGAAGGTTCCATGTACAAGTATCTGATTGAGACCAAATCCGGAGAATACCTCTATAAAGCAGATCCTTTTGCTTTTTATGCGGAAAAGCGCCCGGGCAATGCGTCCGTCGTAGCGGACATTGATCATTTTACCTGGCATGACGAGAAATGGATGGAGAAGCGCAAGAGTTGGGACGGTCCTAGGGCGGCCATGTCCATCTATGAAGTCCATCCTGGTTCCTGGAGAAGGCATCCCCATGAAGACGGGGAAGACGGTTATTACAATTATCGGGAATTCGCGGTGGAACTGACCAAATATGTAAAGGACATGGGATATACCCATGTGGAGCTGATGGGAATTGCGGAGCATCCCTTTGACGGCTCCTGGGGATATCAGGTGACCGGGTACTTTGCTCCCACCTCCCGTCACGGGAATCCGGCGGATTTCCAGTACATGATTGACTATCTGCACAAGCACAACATCGGCGTGATTCTGGACTGGGTGCCGGCGCATTTCCCGAGGGACGGCTACGGCCTGGCGAACTTTGACGGTACTCCTCTTTATGAGCATCCCGACAGCCGCCGGGGAGAGCATCCGGACTGGGGGACAAAGATTTTTAACTATGAAAAGTCCGAAGTTCGCAATTTCCTGATCGCCAACGCCCTGTACTGGCTGACGCACTATCACATCGACGGCCTTCGGGTGGATGCGGTGGCATCCATGCTCTATCTCGATTATGGAAAACAGGACGGTCAGTGGCTGCCCAACAAGTACGGCGGGAATCAGAACCTGGAGGCGATCTGGTTCTTCAAGCATCTGAACTCCATCATTCGTGGACGCAAGGATGGTTCCATGATCATCGCGGAGGAGTCCACCGCATGGCCCGGCGTCACCAAGGACCCGGAGGAGGACGGGCTTGGCTTCCACTTCAAGTGGAATATGGGATGGATGAACGACTTCCTGGAATATATGAAGCTGGACCCGCTGTTCCGTAAGGACAATCATAATAAGATGACCTTTGCCATGAGCTATGCGTGCAGCGAGAACTACATTCTGGTGCTGTCTCATGATGAGGTGGTGCATCTGAAGTGCTCCATGCTGAATAAGATGCCGGGATATCTGGTAGACAAGTTCGCGAATCTGCGGGCCGGTTATGCCTTTATGTTCGGCCATCCGGGCAAGAAGCTTCTGTTCATGGGCAACGAGTTCGCGCAGCTGCAGGAGTGGAGTGAAGACCGGGAGCTGGACTGGTTCCTTTTGAAGGAAGACCCCCATCAGCAGATGCAGAATTTTGTGAAGGCGCTGCTTCATATGTACAAGAAGTATCGCTGTCTCTATGAGCAGGATGACAGCTGGGACGGCTTCCAGTGGATCAATGCGGACGACTGCTTCCGCAGCATCTTCAGCTTTGTGCGCTACAGCAAGTCCAAACGGAAGAATCTGCTGTTCGTCATGAACTTCACGCCGGTGGAGCGCATGGATTACCGGGTGGGCGTGCCGAAGAAGAAGAAGTATAAGCTGGTGCTGGATGGAGACGCTGAGGAGTTCGGCGGCAGCGGCCGGAAGAAACCGGAAGTTTTTGAGGCCAAAAAAGGCGAATGCGACGGGCAGAAGTTCTATGTAGAATATCCGCTGTCGGCTTATGGAGTGGCGGTATTTGAATTCTAGAGGTTGACAAAAGAGACGGGAAGACAAAAGAGTCTTCCCGTTTTCTGCGAGGAGATGATTTCCATGAAACACATACTGGTCATCGACGATGACGTTCAGATCGGCGATCTTTTGGAGGAAGTGCTTACGAAGGAGGGGTATCAGGTGACCCGGGCTTATTCCGGGACGGAGGCGGTGCTCCTGCTGTCGGGATCGAGGAAATGTCCGGATCTGGTCCTTCTGGACCTGATGCTGCCAGGGCTTCAGGGAGAGGAGGTGCTTCCGAAGCTGTCGGGGATTCCGGTGATCGTCCTCAGTGCGAAGGTGGACCCGGAGGACAAAGTACATCTGCTCCTGGGAGGCGCGGCGGACTATCTGACCAAGCCCTTTGATATCCGGGAACTGCTGGCCCGGATTACCGTGCAGTTCCGGAACGCCGCAGGCCAGAGCCGGTCCCGGGTGCTGGAACATGAGGAGATCACCATGGATACAGAGTCCCATCTTGTCCAGGTCCTGGGGCAGCCGGTAAAGCTGACCCGCACGGAGTACGCGATTCTGAAGCTTTTGATGCAGAACCCATCCCGGGTGGCGTCCCGGTCCCTGCTTCTTGACCGGATCTGCGAGGACACGCCGGACTGTGTGGAGAGCTCCCTGAAAGTGCATGTGAGTCATCTGCGGCGCAAGCTTCGGGAAGTCACAGGAAAGGATTATATTGAGGCCGTGTGGGGGATCGGCTTTAAGATGCGGGAAACTTAACCATATCTTAACCGGCGGCTTCACCGGATTCTTAACCTCCTTTTGCTAAGATGGAAAAAACATAAAATCATGAGGAGGAATCTACCGATGGATGAAATCGTAACAGCCAATGCTCTGAGTAAACAGTACGGCAGCTTCCGGGCCCTGAAAGATCTGTCCATGCACGTCCCCAGAGGTTCGATCTACGGGATTGTGGGAAAGAACGGCGCCGGAAAGACCACTCTGATCCGATTGCTCTGCGGTCTGCAAAACCCGACTTCCGGGGAATACACCCTGTACGGAGTGTTGAATACATCCAGAGAGATCAAAAAAGCCCGCCGGCGGATGGGAGCGGTGGTGGAAAGTCCTTCCGCCTATCTGGAAATGACGGCGGAGGACAATGTAAAAGAACAGTACCGGATTCTGGGGCTGCCGTCTTTTGAGGGCGTTCCGGAGCTGCTTCAGCTGGTGGGACTTTCGGACACCGGAAAAAAGAAGGTCAAAAACTTTTCCCTGGGGATGCGTCAGCGTCTGGGGATCGCTCTGGCCCTGGCAGGAGATCCGGATCTTCTGGTGCTGGATGAGCCGGCCAATGGTCTGGACCCGCAGGGGATCGTGGAGATGCGGGAACTGATCCTTCGACTGAACCGGGAACGGGAGATCACGGTGATTCTGTCCAGCCATATTCTGGATGAACTGTCCCGTCTGGCCACGCACTATGGCTTTCTGGATAAGGGCCATATGGTAAAGGAGATCAGCGCGAAGGAACTGGAGGCGGCCTGCCGCAGATGCGTGCGGGTGGAAGTGACGGATATCAAAGTTCTCTCCCGGGTGCTGGAGACGCTCGGGATGGAGTATGAGATCCGTTCGGATCAGGAAGCGGATATCTTTGCCAAAGTGAATATTACAAGACTGGTGCTGGCCCTTCATGAGGAGGGCTGCGAGTTGCTTTCCATCAGAGAGCGGGAGGAAAGTCTGGAAAATTATTACATCAATCTGGTGGGAGGTGGAAAGCGATGACGAGACTTTTGAGCGCGAATTTTGTGCATCTGAAAAAGAACCGCTGTTTTTGGACCTGCATCTGGTTTATGGTACTATATGGAGCATTTATGGTCTATATGAATTACTGGTCTATGTGCAGATACGGTTACGACAGCACGTTGGATTCCATGTGTCGTGGATACACAAATCTGATGGGGTTTGCGTCGGCCCTTCTTGTCAGCCTTTTTCTCGGTACGGAATACAGCGACGGCGTCATACGCAACAAGCTGGTCGTCGGACATCAGAGACACACCGTCTATCTGGCCGGCCTGACCGTCAACGCGGTCGGGGTGTTGATGATCAATGCCGTCTATGTGGGAGTAGTGATCTTGCTGGGCGCATCGTTCCTTGGAGCGTCCTGGCAGGCAGATCCGCTCACTCTTCTTAAGGCAGCGGCGGTCACGGTTCTGATGGACCTCTCTTATACGGCGATCTTTACCATGTGCAGCATGCTGAATCAGAATAAGGCGTCGGTGACGGCGGGTGCGATTCTCGGGGCGCTGATTCTGTGTCTGATGTCCGGATACATCCAGTCCCGCCTGAATGAACCGAAGATCTATGAAGCCTATACGGAAGTCACCGACAAAGGCTACGTGATAACTCGGGAGGCGGTGGAGAATCCCTTCTATCTGGAAGGAACAAAACGGGAAGCGTACACGGTCTTGAACGATCTTTTGCCCAGCGGTCAGGGGATGCAGCTCGGGAGCGGGGATGTAAGCCGTGCAGGACAGATGTCTCTGTATTCCGGACTGATTCTGGTACTCTTCACCGGAACGGGGATTTTCTTCTTCTGCCGAAAAGACATCAAATGATGATGGGAAAGGATGGTGCGCTTTCATGGAGGCCGGAACCTTGATACTGACCGGGGCGCTGGCCCTGCTGGTGGGATTGCTTCTTTTGAAAATTCATCTTTTGCACCGGGCGGCGAGAGAACTCGGGGAAGCCTTCCGGGATCGTCTGGCAGAGGACACCAACATTCTGGTCGACACAGGGAGTCATGATCCCTATATGCGAAGCCTGGCGTCAGAAGTAAACGCCGGGCTTCGGGCGCTACGCCGGGACCGGCGCCGCTTCCGACAGGGAGACCTGGAGTTAAAAGACGCGGTTACCCATATTTCTCATGATCTTCGGACTCCGCTTACCGCTATCTGCGGTTATCTGGATCTGCTGAAAAAAGAACCGCTCTCCGAGTCTTCCCGCCGTTATCTGTCGGTGATCGAGGAGCGGACAGAGGTCTTAAAGCAGCTGACCGAGGAACTTTTCCGGTATTCCATAACCGCCTCTTTCGGGAATCCGCTCCATCCGGAGGAGGTGTCTTTGAACGGTGCTTTGGAAGAATCTCTTTGTGCCTATTATGGAGTCTTTCAAGGTTGTCAGATCACTCCCGGAATCACCATGCCGGAGCGGGAAATCTTCCGAAGCTTGGATAAAAGCGCGCTGGGCCGCATTCTTTCCAATATCTTGAGCAATGCGGTCAAATACAGCGACGGGGACCTGACTGTCCGTCTTCTTCCCACGGGGGAGATGGTCTTTCAGAATCACGCCTCCGGTCTGACGGAGGTGGAAGTAAGCCGCCTCTTCGACCGCTATTACACGGTGGAGAATGCGAAGAGATCTACGGGCCTTGGCCTGTCCATCGCCAGAATCCTGACGGAGCAGATGGGCGGCTCCATAGGCTGCGAGTTCCGGGAGGGCGTCTTAAGCATCCGCCTTCTATTTCCCTGATCCGTCTTCCCCGGCGATGACCAGCGGAATCTTACGCATATCCGCGGCAATATCCGTAAACGAACTGAAGTAGCTGCCGATGATCTTGCGGGTGGCGGCGAGGCTGTAGAGGTCCAGGAGGGCGTCCTGTATGCCTTTCCGGCTGTCCCGTCTGAGACACCGTTCCTGGTTGGAGAGAATCCGGTCCGGAAACGCCTCCCGGAGTCTCTTTTCTTCCGCGAGATCGTCGGTGGCCAGGTAGAACATAGTGTCAGGGTCGGCGGTAAGTTCCCGTCTCAAGGAAGTCAGGAAGGCGTCCGTGGAGCTTTTGCCGATGGCCGGCTGGTTGTCGGTCCTGCGGATGTGGACGCCCACGCAGGAGGGGCCGAACCGGGCGGTCATGGTGTCGATTCTTGCCTGCATGGCCGCGGTGGGGGTGAAAAGATGGTAATCTTCTGAAGGATAGAAGGATTCCCAAGTAAAAATGTAGATATTTTTTCTTAACTGTTTTGTATAAGCGTCTTCAAGACAGCCGTCCGGATTTCGATGGGCCAGCAGTTCTTCGTTGGTCAGGTAGGTGCGGGCGGTTTTTTGATAGAATAATTTGCGGGGGTCCGCCACCGAGTGGATGTTGGTGATCTTGCACTCGGTGACCGGCTGAAAGAGGGCGTCGAAGGGACAGTTCAGCTCCGGATTGCAGTTCCAGAGGACCAGAAGTTTTTCCTGGCGCTTTCTGGCAAGCTGCCAGCCGGAATTTATGACGCGCATTCTATTGCATAAACCGCCGGAAGGTTGTATGATTATCATTGGGTTACCTCGTTTATACTGTGATTGCATGATGAAATAAAAGTGGCTGCACGGAAGGTTGTGTGAGGCATTCCGGAACGTGCTGGACCGGAGGCCCCGGACGGCTGGTCATTCCGATGAGCCTCTTAGGACGAAAATTTTGTCGGCGCGGGGGCCTCCAAAATTTTTGAGTCTCATCTCCATAGCCTGAAAGGGGCTTCCGGCCCAGCACATTCCGGAATGCCGCGCAGGCTTTTGGGGCGTGCGGGCGGGTGTTATGATATATTTTATAGTGGGTAGTATATCATAAATGGGGGCGCTGGGCAATGGGAGCTTGGACAATAACCAGCCCGTCGCGGGCCTCCGGAGGAAAATAGGTGGCATGGATTATGGGTTTAAAGGTATTACAGATCAGTACGGTGTGCGGAAGCGGCAGCGTGGGGCGCATCGTGGTGGATCTTTATCAGATGTTGGAGAGGAATGGGGATCAGGGATTGATCGCTTATGGGCGCCGGAAGGCGCCGGAGGGGGTCCGGGCTTTTCGGTTCGGGTCGGATGGGGACATGATGTTGCATGTGCTGTCCACGTTTTTCCGGGGAGAGCATGGGTTCTCCTCGGGGGCGCAGACGAAAAGGTTGATCGAGCGGATACGGGCCTGGGAACCGGATGTGATTCATCTGCATAACATTCACGGGTTTGTGCTGCAGGTGGAGCTTTTGTTTCGGTATCTGAAGGAGGCGGGAAAGCCGGTGGTGTGGACGCTGCACGACTGCTGGCCTTACACCGGACACTGTGCGTTCTATGATTATAACGGCTGCGCAGGCTGGAAGGAAGGTTGTCAGGGCTGTCTGGAATATCGGAGAACTTATCCATATGCGTTGTTCCGGAACCGGACAGAGAAGAATTACCGAAGGAAGAGGAGCGCTTTTACGGGAGTGCCGAATCTGACTTTGGTGACGCCGTCCAGGTGGCTTGCGGGGGAGGTAAGGAAATCTTTTTTAGCGGATTATCCGGTGATGGTAATTCCCAACGGTATTGATACGGAGACGTTTCATCCGGTGGAGTCGGAGCTTCGGCAGGAGCTCAGGCTTTGCGGGAAGTTCGTCATCCTGGGGGTGGCGAATGTGTGGGAGCGCAGGAAAGGCCTTTCATATTTTCTGGAACTTGCAGAAAAGCTTCCGGATTCCTGTCAAATCATTTTGATCGGGTTGTCCAAAAAGCAGCTTCGGGGACTTCCGAAGAATATCCTTGGTCTTGAGAGAACCTCTTCGGCGGAAGAACTGGCGGCTTATTACTCTATGGCGGATGTGTTCGTCAACGCCACATTGGAGGACAATTTCCCGACGACGAATCTGGAAGCCCTGGCCTGCGGGACGCCGGTGATCACCTTTGACACCGGGGGCAGTCCGGAGAGCCTCGATGATTCCTGCGGGCGAATCGTTCCCAAGGGGGATCTGGAAGCCCTCCTGGAGGAGATTCTTGAGGAGCAAAGAGAGCCGAAAGCCTCGGAGGCCTGTGTGAAAAGAGCCGGACGTTACCGAAGGGAAGACCGGTTTTGGGAGTACATGACGCTGTATCATCAGTTGACAGAGCGGGGAGAATAGATGAAGACATTACCAAAGGTATCGGTCATCACGACCACTTATAACGACGCCGCCAACCTGGGGAGGATCATGGATCAGGTGGCGGGGCAGGATTATGAAAATCTGGAATATATCATCGTGGACGGCGGGTCCACGGACGGAACCATGGAGCTGATCCACAGGATGGAGAAACGGATGCCGGGCAGGGTACGCTTCTTGTCCGAGCCGGATCAGGGGATCTACGATGCGCTCAATAAAGGGATCGCTCTGGCTGCGGGGGACATTATCGGATGCTGTTTTGACCGGTATGCGGATACGGGCGTGATCAGCCGGATGGTGGAGGCCATGGAGACAGAAGGAACGGACGGCGTCCACGGAGATCTTTATTATATGGACGGGGAGCGGATCGTGCGCAGATGGCATCAGGGCCAGGGGAATATCCGCAGCGGCTGGCTGCCGGGACATCCCACGCTGTATCTTAGAAGAAAAGTGTATGAGCAGTATGGCGTTTACCGGACCGATTACCGGATTGCGGCGGATTATGAGTTCATGGTGCGCATTTTATACAAAAGAAAGGTAAGACTTTCCTATCTTCCGGAAATACTAATCTATATGTCCCACGGGGGGACAAGCACGAACAGTCTGGGCGCCTATATGCAGTCTCTGAAAGAGGGACACCGGGCTCTGGTGGAGAATCAGGTGCCCTTTGCCTGGGTGACGGACTTTTGCCGGATTGTGCGGGTGCTGTGGCAGTTCATTCCGGGAACCGGCCACGACAAACGCATGAGTAAATAAAATGTGAACAAACTGCTCCATTATCCGTTA
>CAJUDY010000048.1 GCA_910584945.1 uncultured Lachnospiraceae bacterium
GCTGCTTTAGCAGCATACCGAACCTACCGGCTTTAGCCGGTAGTGGTTCAGTTTAAAGGATTTTCGCTCATTTGAACACACTAATTTTTAGAGCAAAAAAAGTGTAAAAATTGCAGTATAATTTTCAGGACGGATCGTGTAAGCTGATACAAATCAAAAAAACAGCTTCTGCCCGGAAGGAGCACAGATCAATGAGTGAGCGCGAAGCGATCAGGAATTGATCTCCAACCCGTGCGGATGGAGGGCGGAAGCGGAACTTGAATAGGAGAGTATGGTATGAAATTCAGTAATGGCTGCTGGCTTCAAAAGGAAGGCTGTGCGTGTTTCAGCCCGGCAGAAATTTCATTTGTAAAAAGAGAAAAAACCAGGGTAACGATCATCGCACCCACGACGCAGATCACGGACCGGGGAGACACGCTTGGCGGGGTCAATTTGACCCTGGAGATCAGCGCTCCCCTTAAGGATGTGATACGCGTAAAAGCATATCACTATATGAGAGTGAAAAAAGACGGACCTTCTTTTGCTCTTGACATGGATCAGGATGCCGAACTGGAAATGGAGGAAAATGAGACGAGGCTGACCGTCAAAAGCGGAATTCTCCGGCTGGAGATGGAGAAGAACCCGTGGAAGATGACCTATTATAAAGAAGATAAGAAACTTTGCACCAGCGCAAAGAAAGATCTTGCCTACATGAAGACGGACTGGAAGGGCGACATGTATGTAAAGAGCGGCGATCAGGACGCCTATATGAGGCAACAGCTGTCCCTGGACGTGGGAGAACTGCTCTACGGCATGGGCGAGCGCTTCACCCCCTTTGTAAAGAACGGACAGAGCGTGGACATCTGGAACGAGGACGGCGGAACTTCCACGGAACAGAGCTATAAGAATATTCCCTTCTATCTGTCCAGCCGGGGGTACGGGCTGTTCGTGAACCATACGGAGCGGGTATCCTTTGAGGCGGCTTCCGAGACCGTGGACAAGGTACAGTTTTCCGTGGCGGGCGAATGCCTGGACTATTTCCTCATCGGAGGAAAGGACTTAAAAGAGGTGCTTTCCAACTATACGGCGCTGACCGGACGCCCGCCGGTACCGGAACCCTGGACCTTTGGGCTGTGGCTTTCCACTTCCTTTACGACGAATTACGACGAGGGGACCGTCATGAGTTTTGTGGACGGGATGAAGGAACGGGACATTCCCTTGAGCGTCTTTCACTTTGACTGCTTCTGGATGAGGAAATTTCACTGGTGTGATTTTGAGTGGGATTCCAGGGTCTTTCCGGAACCGGAAGCGATGCTTCAAAGACTGCGGGACCGGGGGCTTCGGGTCTGCGTCTGGATCAATCCGTATGTGGGTCAGGCGGCTTCGATATTCCAGGAAGGCGCCGCGAAAGGATATTTTCTGAAACGTCCGGACGGCTCCGTCTGGCAGTGGGATATGTGGCAGCCGGGGATGGCGGTGGTGGACTTTACCAATCCGGAGGCCCGCAGGTGGTATCAGGAGAAGCTTGGCAGGCTGGTAGATATGGGAGTGGACTGCTTTAAGACCGATTTCGGCGAGCGCATTCCCACAGACTGCGTGTATGCGGACGGTTCGGACCCGGAGAAAATGCACAATTACTATACCTATCTGTACAATGAGGCGGTGTATGAGCTCCTGGAGCAGAAAAGGGGAGAGGGAAAAGCGGTCCTCTTTGCCCGCTCGGCCACCGTGGGCGGCCAAAAGTTCTCGGTTCACTGGGGCGGCGACTGCTGGTCCTCCTATACGGCCATGGAACAGAGCCTGCGAGGCGGCCTGTCCCTGATGTTGTCGGGCTTTGGATTCTGGAGTCATGACATCGGAGGCTTTGAGGGCACTTCCACCGCGGACGTCTATAAGCGCTGGTGTGCCTTTGGGCTCCTGTCCTCTCACAGCCGCCTGCATGGAAGCCGCTCTTACCGGGTGCCGTGGCTCTATGACGAGGAGGCGGTGGAGGTACTGCGCTTCTTCACGAAGCTGAAGATGCGCCTGATGCCGTATCTGTACCGGGCAGCGATCGAGGCTCATGAGGAAGGACTTCCGGTCATGCGGGCCATGGTGCTGGAGTTTGAAAAGGACCGGATGTGCCGGTACCTGGACCGGCAGTATATGCTGGGGGACAGTCTCCTGGTGGCGCCGGTCATGAACGAGGAGGGCCTCGGCGAGTATTATCTGCCGGAGGGGAGATGGACGAACTTTTTCACCGGCGAACAAAAGAATGGCGGGCGCTGGTACGAGGAGCCCTGCGGATACTGCGAGATCCCCCTGTGGGTGCGGCCGGGCACGATTCTGGCGCTTGGAAGCAGGGACGACCGACCGGAGTATGCCTATGAAGTGGGCGTGACTTTCCGGATCTATGAACTCAAGGAAGGAAAAAAGGCCGGGACCGTGCTTTACGGAATGGATCAGAAGGAAAAGCGCCGGCTGACCGCGATTAGAATGAAAAATTCGATTGAGATCACATCGGAAGGAACCGGAGCTTATACAGTCGAGCTGATCGGCGCCCGGGTGCTGTCCGCCGAAGGGGCGGCCTGCCAGGTATTGGAGGGGAAGAGCGTGCTGAGCGATTGCAACGGGCATGTGACGATTGCCGTGGAAAGCCTGCAGGCGGCAAAGTAAAATCCGCCTGAAAGGAATAAACGATGGATGGAACAACAGGAGGTATGTATGACCGTATAGGAAATGAATGAGAAAATAGAGGCGCTTCTTGGCGAACTGACCCTGGAGGAGAAGATCCGGATGATTCACGGGGACGGACTGTTTCGAAGCGGGGACGTGAAACGTCTGGGAATTCCTGCCCTTCGGATGTCGGACGGGCCTATGGGAGTCCGCCACGAATTCCACAACGCGGACTGGACCCCGGTGGGATATTCGGACGATTATGTGACCTATCTGCCCAGCAACAGCGCGGTGGCGGCCACCTGGAACCGGGATCTGGCAAGGAGCTCGGGGCGCGTGCTAGGAGAAGAGGCCAGAGGAAGAGGAAAGGACGTGATCCTGGCGCCGGGTATCAATATTAAGAGAGTGCCGGTGTGCGGGCGGAACTTTGAATACATGAGCGAGGACCCTTATCTGACCGTCCAGATGGTCGTGTCCATGATCCAAGGAATCCAGGAGTCGGACGTGGCGGCCTGCGTGAAGCACTTTGCGGTGAACAGCCAGGAGACGGAGCGGGTGTGGGTCAATGTGGAGATCGACGAGCGGACGCTGCGGGAGATCTATCTGCCCGGCTTTGAGGCGGCGGTCAAAGAGGGCGGGACGTATTCCCTCATGGGCGGCTACAATCTGGTCCGGGGGATACACTGCTGTGAGAACCAGATGCTGCTTCAGAAGATCCTTCGGGAAGAGTGGGGCTTTGACGGCGCGGTGATTACCGACTGGGGCGCTCTTCATGACACGAAGGCGGCAGCGCGGAGATCAAGGCGCTGTATGAGATCTCGCCGCTCATGGGGCTTAAGAGTCAGCTTGGCGGCAACTGTCAGGTGACCTTTGCCAGAGGGTACTATATCGTACCAAAGGATATCCGTGTGGACGTCAGCTGGCAGAAGACCAGCATCGACGACGAGAAGGCAGACGACCAGTTCATGGAAGAACGCGGCGTGGTCAGCGAGGAGGTCCGTGAAAAACAGCGCCTGCTCCGGGAAGAGGCTGTGGCGCTGGCAAAGGAAGCCGACGAAGTGCTGATCATCGGCGGGCTGAACCATGACTATGATGTGGAGGGGTATGACAGAGAGGATTTGACGCTGCCCTATGCCCAGGACGAATTGATCGAGGCGGTGCTGGACGTAAGACCGGACGCCGTGGTGGTCTTAAGGGCGGGCAGTCCGGTCTCCATGGGAGGCTGGAAGGACCGGGCGAAGGCCATCGTCTGGGACTGGTATGCCGGCATGGAGGGCGGCAGCGCATTGGCGGAGGTGCTTCTTGGAAAAGTAAATCCATCCGGGAAGCTTCCGGAGTCCCTTCCGTATGATCTGGAGAGCTGCCCGGCCGTCGCACTGGGCGAATATCCCGGGAGACCGTTGACGGAGAAAGAGCACAGGCGGATGAACGCCCGCCTGACCGAGGACTATAAAGAGGGACTCCTGGTGGGCTATCGGTATTATGAGAGACAGGGACTTCCGGTGCAGTTCTGCTTTGGACATGGATTGTCTTATACTTCGTTTCATTATGGGGATCTGAAGATCTCGGAGAGCGGCCGCCAGGAGGCTCCGGTCCGTCTGTCCCTTACCGTGGAAAATATCGGCGGCAGAGAGGGCATGGAGGTCGTGCAGGTCTATGTGGGCCGTACGGACGCACTGCCTCGGGAACCGGTCAAAGTACTGTGTGGATTTGAGAAACTCTCTCTTAAGCCGGGGGAGAAGAAGCCGCTGGAGCTTGTGCTTCCGGAAAGGGCCTTCCAATCCTGGCACACGGACGCTGGAGCGTTTGTGACCGATGCGGGGGTTTACGAGATTTATGTGGGAAGCTCTCTGGAAGATATCCGCCTGAGGGGAAAAGCGTTAATCAAATAATCGAAAATAAGGGGCTGCCGCCGGAATGCGGTAGCCCTTTTTTGGCCTTTGTACAGACGGACTGCGTAATTGGTCATATTTCACAAAGAAAAGCAAATAGAGATGGACTTTTACGGAAAAATAGGATAATATGAGACAATATATAGGTACAAAGGAGGATAAAATATGGAAAGGGATGATCATGCAGGAGGGCTTCCGAAGGAAGAGAAAAGACGCAGCAGTTTTTCTGGTAAACTGGGTTATGTTCTGGCTGTGGCCGGATCAGCGGTGGGACTTGGAAATATCTGGCGCTTTCCCTACCTGGCGGCAAAGTACGGCGGGGGAAACGTACTTCTCAGAGTTTATCGCGGACAATTCCAGCGTGCTTTGGTTTCTTTTGTTTAGTCTGGCCGTGGTGGCAGTGCTCTTTGCAGGCGTACAGCAGGGAGTGGAGCGGGTCTCCAAGGTGATGATGCCGCTTCTGGTCCTGCTGGCCGTGTTCGTTGCCCTTTACTCCATGACCAGGCCGGGCGCCTTTGCGGGGGTAACATATTTTCTGGTGCCGAATTTTCAGCATTTTTCCTGGATGACCGTAGTGGCTGCCATGGGGCAGATGTTCTACTCCCTGTCCATCGCTATGGGCATTTTGTATACCTATGGCTCTTATATGAAAAAAGAGGTGGACGTCGAGCAGTCCACGAAGCAGGTGGAGATATTCGATACGGCCATCGCCATGCTGGCGGGGCTTATGATCATTCCGGCAGTCTTCGCCTTCTCCGGCGGCGATCCGGATACGCTGAAGGCGGGTCCGTCGCTGATGTTTATCACGATTCCGAAAGTGTTCGCAAGCATGGGCTTTGGAACGGCGGCGGGGATCATGTTCTTCCTGCTGGTGCTCCTGGCGGCCTTAACCAGCGCCATTTCTCTGGCGGAATCCGGCGTGTCCACCTTCGAGGATCAGCTTGGGTGGAGCCGCCGCCGGTCCACGGTTCTGATGGGCGTGATCATTCTCGGATTTGGCCTGGCTTCGGCGCTGGGCTTTGGTATGTGGGACTTCGTCTCCCTGCTCGGCATGTCGATCCTGGACTTTTTTGACTTTTTGACCAATTCCCTGATGATGCCCGTGGCCGCTCTGGCTACCTGCCTTCTGGTTACCCGGGTGGCGGGGCTTGACCGGATCATAGAGGAGGTGGAGCAGTCCTCTGCCTTCAAGAGGAAGCGGATGTACTGCTTCTTTATGAAATATATGGCTCCGGTCTGTACCCTGATCATCCTTCTGAGCTCCATTGCCAGCGTGCTGGGGTGGATCTCGATCTGAGGCCGGGAATCAGCAGGATGGATACGCTTCGCCGAGCCGAGGCGTGGAGACGTGGGCGGATTTCCCGTGAACGACGATTTGAAAATGATCCACGGCGGCATTGTTCAATCCGGGCTTTAGTCCCACCGTGCCGGAAGGGACTTCGGACACCGTATGAAGGCCGAATACCCGGTCGGCGTCCTTCAGGACTCCTGCTCAAAGCGTGCCACAGGTACCAGACGGTTGCAGGCGTCCGGACAGTCTGTGACGATCTGAACCGCCGGGTCCGGAAAAGGCGCTTCCAGATAATAAGGGTCGAACAGCCGGACCAGATGGTCCTTGATTCCTGTGACCAGTACATAATGCCAGCCCTCCAGATCCAGCCGGACGACCGCGGCGCCCCGCCGGTTCAACGCGTCTCTGAGGAGACTGTTCTGTCCAAAATGCACGGCCTTTCCCGAGAGATACCGGCTGGAAACCGGCAGATGCCCCGCTTCTCCGAAGCTGTTGAGCCAGTTGCTTAAGAACATCATGGCCGCGCAGGAAGTACCCCTTCGGCCGCTTCTGCCGTCCTCCCCGAAGCAGTCCAGACAGTACAGCATGATATTCCTCACGATTTCCGGCGGGATCTCATTTCGCTCGAACAGATAACTTATGGCGTTTTGCATGGAGGTGGGGCCGCAGTCATATTCAGAAAGCTGGTAGCGCAGTGGATTCTTCATGGGAGCTCTCTCTATACACTTTTCTGCTGATGGACATAGCGGATGAATTCCAGGGTCGCTTCGAGATCCGCCGCGTGGGCCGTGTACATCTGATTGCCCATGGACGCCGTCATGATCTCTGGCATCCGCTCACACATGACGATCTGGTCTCCATAACGACGAAGAATCTCTTCGTGGGTGTGCTCATAAGTATAGCAGTCCCGGCGGCTGGCGTACACACAGTAATGATGGTTCCGGCTTTCTGGCAGGATGCGGCGGTCGGCGGTGACCATGTCCGCCCAGATCTGATATACGTCCGTGTTGTGGGCAAAGTTCATCATATCCGGGGTGTAGCCTCCCGCCGGACGCATATTCACCTCCAGCGCCACAAAGTCTCCGGGCTTTCCCAGGCCTTTCCGCTCCCTGGTCAGGCGAAAGAATTCCAGATGAATGAAGCGGCTTCTGGTGCCGAAGGCCTCTGCGGTGGCGCGGCCGAGCTCCGCAAGCTTTGGGGGAACCGTATCCGCCGTGTAGTAGGCAAGATCGATCTGCTTATTGACGATATCCATGATGGATGGCGGCCATACGGTCATGGATTCGAACAGCGGCCTGCACCGGGAATCGGTGACGGCGTCGTAGGAGCAGATATCGCCCTCGATGAATTCCTCCATGACGTAGGGAACCGAAGGAAGCTCTGCAAAGAACCGCCGGAGGTCTTCGGCCTGTTCCAGCTTGTATGTATCCGTGGCGCCTACGCCCACGTCCGGTTTGACGATGACCGGATAACCGACCTTGGCAAGAAAGGCTTCTGCCGCGGCCTGCGTGGAGAGCCTGTGACACCGCGCGGTGGGCACGCCGGCCCTGGCATAGTAGGCTTTCATGGCGGATTTGCTCTTGAAGCCTTCAATCTCCTCCTGACCGATACCGGTGGTGATGTGGAAATCCGTGCGCAGGCGGGCGTCCTGAGCAAGCCAGTATTCGTTGTTGGATTCCAGCCAGTCGATTTTTCCGTACTTGAAGGTAAAAAAGCCCACGGCGCGTAGCATCTGGTCATAGTCTTCCAGGGACTCGACCCGGTAATATTCTGTGAGAGAATTCTTCAGATTTTCTTCCAATTCTTCATAGGGGCTGTCTCCGATCCCCAGGACATTGACTCCGTTTCTGTGCAGCCGGTCGCAGAAATTCCAGTAGGTATGGGGAAACTGCGGCGAAATAAATAGAAAGTTCATAAAGCGCTCCTTTTCTTTTGTATTTGTATCATACCGCTTATTTCATACTGAGTCAATAGGAATTATGGGAAAATATGTTTTCGTGAAATTTTACGGTTTCCGTTGATTCCGGGTTCTTTGCTGTTATATAATTGATTGTGAAAGGAAGGGAACGACATGGGCGCGGTAACTTTCAAAAGTGTGGTTCTGGCAGGCGCCTATGATGTGAAGAATCTCAAGCTTCGCCTCCGCCCGGAGGAAGAAAAAAGTATTATTCGCCATGGAATATAGCGGCGGATTTTCTGGTCGATATGAGGCTATCCGTTTCTGGTGAGTCTGATCTGTCTCTGGCTGGATGAGCGGCTGCTCAAAGTGGTGGAGCTTCCAGAATACTGGACAAAAGAAGGAATCTGCATGGCTGTGCGGGAGATTCTGAAAAGTAAGAATACGTTATTCGATGACGTGATCAAAAATGTGGAAAACGATTCCGGATTCCGGAGACTGGCAAAGGGAATTCTGCTTGAAGGAAGACAGATTCCGTATAAGCTCTCCAATCCGGAGATTGATCTTGGAGTTACCTTGGAAGAAAAGAATATATTGTGGAATTAAAGATATGGCATGGCTCCAAACGGTTTTCTGAGAACCTGGACCAGCTGGCAGACTACATGGAAAGCAGAGCACAGAACGAGGGGTTGCTTTTAACCTTTTGTTTTCTAAAAGATCATGAGAAAAGGAGCGAGGATTATACCAGGGAAGTAAGTGATATCGATGGGAAGAAGATCTATTCTTTCGTTGTGTAGACAAATTTATGCAAAAAAGTCACTTTGAAATGATTTATTTTTGAAAAAAGCCATTTTTGAACGATTTTTAAAGAAAGGAGCGTGAGGGCATTATGGGAGTCTATCTGAACAGCCGGAATCCTTTTGGACTGTTTCAGGACGAGGCAGCGGCGGCTTACTTTATCGATAAATCCGGTATCCTGGAGGAATTGATCCCCCTGGCAGACAGTGGCGGGCAGTGTGGGACATCTGGAGAAAAGAGCAATAAATATATCTGCATTACCAGACCGCGGCGATTTGGAAAGACGCTGGCGGCGAGCATGATCGCTTCTTTTTTTGGGAAAGGCGCGGACAGCAGGGAACTTTTTCAGAGGTTGAGGATTGGGAAATCCGAACATTTTGAAGCGCATATCAACAAACATCAGGTGATCTGCGTCAACTTTCAGGAGATTCCGTCCAATTGTACCAGCTATCGGCAGTATATTACCAGAATCGAAAAAAGGCTTCGGAGTGATCTGAGGAAGGCATATCCAGAGGCGGCGATTGGCGAGAAAGAAGCCGTATGGGACATATTGAGCGAGCTTTATGAGGCAGAGGAGAATGCCAGATTTATCTTTGTGTTGGACGAATGGGACTATATTTTTCACAGAACTTTTGTGACAGACAAAGAGAAAGCGGATTTTCTGGAATTCTTAAGTAATCTGTTGAAGGGCAAATCGTATGTGGAGCTGGCTTATATGACAGGAATTCTTCCGATTGCAAAATATTCCAGCGGTTCCGAACTTAACATGTTCTATGAATATACCATGGCGTCGGAAGAAAAGTATTCGGAGTATTTTGGCTTTACGGATCAGGAGGTGGATGAACTTTTCCTGAGATATCAGTCCCGGTATTGGAAAACAGAGAATGTCTCAAGAGAAGGATTAAGAATGTGGTATGACGGGTATCATACAAAGTCCGGAGAACGTGTCTATAACCCCAGATCGGTAGTGGCGGCGCTGACCAACAACAATCTTGGAAATTATTGGACCAGTTCCGGTCCTTATGACGAGATCTTTTATTATGTAAAAGAGAATATCGAAG
This sequence comes from uncultured Lachnospiraceae bacterium, assembly GCA_910584945.1. GTDB lineage: Bacteria > Bacillota > Clostridia > Lachnospirales > Lachnospiraceae > Hominiventricola. Next base: position 9,574 of record CAJUDY010000048.1, read on the forward strand.
CAGTGAGGGATGACCTGGCTCTTTTGGTATCCGGCATGTCAGTTCCCGCGAAAATCAGAGAATACGCAGCCACATCCATGAATCTGAATACGAAAGACGAAATCTTTTCGGCGATGGTCGTCTATGGTTTTCTGAACTATGAGGAGGGTACGGTATCCATTCCCAATAAAGAGCTGATGGATCGATTCTCGGAGATGCTTCAAAAGGAACCTTCTCTTGGATACGTGCATCGCCTTGCCGCGGAATCTGCCCGGATGCTTCGTGCAACGAAGGCAGGCGACGCAGATACCATGGCTGCTATCCTGGAATATACACACGATATGGAAAGCCCGCTCCTTTACTATAATCATGAGACAGAACTCACGATGATTGTGAATATGGCCTATCTCTCCGCCCGGGATCAGTATCGGATCGAGCGGGAAGATAAAGCGGGAATCGGTTATGTAGATTTTATCTTTTATCCGATAAAAAGGGATGATGACTGTCTCATTCTGGAACTGAAAGTCGATCACACGCCGGAAGAGGCGATTCAGCAAATCAAAGACCGCCGCTATGCGCTCAAATTCGGCCAAAAGCCAGGAGGGCTTCCAGAGTATACAGGGCGGATTCTTGCAGTGGGAATCGCATATAGTAAGGAAGAGAAAAAGCACAGCTGTAAAGTGGAGGTGTTGAAAGATAGAATCATATCCATATAGCTTGCTCTGTTCGGAATGTAGTACAGAGACCGGCACAATCCATCCTTTATCGGATCTCCTCCTTCAGCTCACCGCTCGCTGGCGGACCTACAAAGCGTGTCATCCGTCCGCCGCAGGCACTTACAATGTCTTCCAGGTCCTGGAAGTGGCGGAGAAGGAGGTCGTCATGTGCCGTCTGCTGGCGGATCTTTTGAATCCGTCGGGGGCGCACCATGGAGGCGGCAGCTATCTGCGTCATTTTCTGAGAGAGGTTCTGGGGGCTCCGACGGTGACGAAGCGCTTTCTTCATACGGTGCAGGTGGAAAAGGAATATCTGATTCCCGGGACCGAGCGCCGAATCGATCTTGCGATCTACAATGATCAGTATTTCCTTCCGCTGGAAGTCAAGATCCACGCGGAGGAGCAGCGGTCCCAGTGCTACGACTATTATCAATATGCCAGAGAACGAACTACAGGCGGGGATACCAGAGTCTGCTATCTCACCATAGAAGGAAAACTGCCGTCGAACTACAGCCTTTCCAAATATGACAAGGACGGAAATGTGGTCGATCGGATTGACACCGAGAAAATCATCCCCATCTCGTTTCTCCGCCATATCATATCCTGGCTGCGGCAGATACTCTTTGGCGGTACAGAAGAGATACCGGCAGAAGAACGGGAGATACTGACGCAGTACCTTCAGGCGGTCGAAGACGTTACCGGCGCGGTCCGGGCAGATTCGAAAGAGCTTGCGGCAGATTTGCTTCTGGAAAATGAAGTACATTTTCGCGCAGGACTTCAGATCGCGGACGCCATGGACAGGGCCAAAGCCGCCTTGATCCGGAAAGTCATGGAAGAGTTCCGACGCCAGATGAAGCCGGTTGTAGATACATACGGATTGGAGGAGGAAGACCGATTTCAATATTATATCTTTGAAAAGCAGGCGACGGAAGCATTTTATACCGTATATTCCACTTATCCAGGGCTCAACTACCGGGTGGGAAAGCTGGATGAACGGTACGAATTGTGGTTTCGCATCGAAGTGGAACACCGTCTGCTTGCCGGCTTCTGCGTCTTTGACGGTGAGCGAGAGTCGGAATATGAACAGGGGGCGCAGGGAGATAAGATGATACAAAGGACCCGGGAGATCGAACAAAAGCTTCTGGACCTTCTGAATATACAGACGATGGACTGTCAGATCAACAACTGGTGGGTCCGATGGGCGTACCTTCCGACAGGCAGCCGTCAGGAAAAAGGAAACCTGGAACGTGTGCCGGACTTTAAACAAATGAACGAGGCGGCGATCCGGCTGTCGGATGAGAAAAAGCGGAGCGCTTTTGTTGCAGAGTGCATGAAAGTGATACAAAGCTCGCTTCTTTGTGTGTTAAAATCATCTCAAGGCAAAGAATCCTAGGAGGACCATATGAGCAATCTATTAAAAATCCTGTTATTTATCGGCATCGGCATTCTCTTGAACCGCCTGGTGGGCCTAATTTTTCTGGTGATGGAAAAGAGGAACAAATCGGTCCATCTGCGCTTTACCAAGAGTGTGGTCAATGTGGTGTTCGCTGTGATCCTGTTTTACAGCCTTCTGCAGCAGTTCGAGGTGACCCGGGACATCAGCAAGGCCCTGCTGCAGAGCGGTTCTCTGATGGTGGCCATCGCCACCTTCGCGGCGCAGCAGGCCCTGGCCAATGTGATCAGCGGGATCTCTCTGTCTGTATCAAGGCCCTACAATGTGGATGAGAAGATCCGGGTGGTCCAGGGCGGCAGCGTGATCGCGGAGGGGTACGTCAAGGACATCACCATCCGGCATACGATCATCCGGCAGTTCAACGGGGAGTGCTGCATCGTTCCCAACTCCGTCATGGACTCCGCGGTGATCACCAATACCAACTTTATCGAGAATGTGGGAAACTTCATGGAGATCGAGATTTCCTACGACTCGGATATCGACAAGGCCATGAGCCTCATGCAGCAGATCTGCATCGAGAATGAACAGACCCTGAACACCGAGGAGAACAAAGTATTTATCAAATCCTACACTTCCAACGGCATCGTCTTAAAGACCACCGTGTGGACCCAGAACCTGGATGACAGCTTCCAGGCCTGCAGCGATATCCGCGTGGCTCTGGTCAAGGGCTTCCGGGAGGCGGGCATCACCATCCCCTATCAGACGGTGACCATCAGCGGGATCTATGAAGCCGGTTAGTGATCGCTTACGCAAGTGCAGACTCTTGTGAAATGATTCCGGTTGAGTTATAATAAGCATATAGATTAAGGAAAAGGAGACATGATTATGAAACGTGTGGGGCTTTTGACAAGCGGCGGCGACTGCCAGGCGCTGAACGCGACGATGAGAGGAGTGGCTAAGGGACTTTACAACGCGCTGGGTGGAGACGTGGAGATCTTCGGAATTGAAGACGGTTATAAAGGCCTGATCTACAATGAATACCGCCATATGACCGGCAGAGATTTTGCGGGAATTCTGACCAAAGGAGGTACGATCCTGGGAAGCTCCAGGCAGTCCTTCAAGAATATGAGAACGCCCGACGAGAACGGGCTTGACAAAGTGGAGGCCATGAAGAAGACCTACAAGAAGCTGGATCTTGACTGCCTGGTGATCCTGGGCGGCAACGGAACCCAGAAGACGGCCAACCTCTTAAGCGAAGAAGGCTTAAATATCATCCATCTTCCCAAGACCATCGACAATGACATCTGGGGGACGGACATGACCTTCGGTTTCCAGAGTGCGGTGGATATCGCCACCGAGTGCATCGACTGCATCCATACGACCGCGGCGTCCCACAACCGGGTATTCATCGTGGAGGTTATGGGACACAAAGTAGGCTGGCTGACCCTTCACGCAGGGATTGGCGGAGGAGCGGATATCGTGCTGATTCCGGAGATCCCCTATGATATCGACAAAGTATGCGCGGCCATCGAGAAGCGGAACCGGGCGAACAAGGGCTTTACCATCCTGGCGGTGGCAGAGGGCGCCATCTCCAAGGAGGATGCAAAGCTGTCCAAAAAAGAATACAAGGCAAAGATGGCGAACTACGCGTATCCGTCGGTCTCCTATGAGCTGGCAGACCTGATTAAGCAGAAGACCGGCTCCGACGTCAGAGTGACCGTTCCGGGCCATACCCAGAGAGGCGGTTCCCCGAAGCCCTACGACCGTGTGCTCTCCACCAGACTGGGCGCAAGAGCGGCGAAGCTGATCATGGATGAAGAGTACGGCTATATGGTGGGCATCGTTCACGGAGAGACCTGTAAAGTGCCTCTGTCCGAGGTGGCCGGGAAGCTGAAGATGGTGGACCCGAAGGCGGGCATCATCGAGGAGGCGAAGATCGTCGGCATCAGCTTTGGTGACTAAGCATGTCGTACACAGCGCTATACCGGAAGTTTCGTCCGACGGAATTCTCCAACGTCAAGGGGCAGGACCATATCGTGACGACCCTGAAGAACCAGATTCTGTCGGACCGGATCGGACACGCCTATCTGTTCTGCGGGACCAGAGGAACCGGCAAGACCACAATTGCGAAGATCTTTGCCAAGGCGGTCAACTGCGAACATCCGGTGGACGGGAACCCCTGCGGGGAGTGCGCTTCCTGCAGGGCCATCGGCTCCGGCGCTTCCATGAATGTGATCGAGATCGACGCGGCGTCCAACAACGGTGTGGACAATATCCGGGAGATCCGGGAAGAAGTGGCCTACTCTCCCGCGGAGGGAAAGTACAAAGTCTACATCATTGACGAAGTGCATATGCTTTCCATCGGCGCTTTCAACGCCCTCCTAAAGACGTTGGAAGAGCCGCCTTCCTATGTCATTTTCCTGCTGGCGACCACAGAGGTGCACAAGATTCCGATTACGATTCTGTCCCGCTGTCAGCGGTATGACTTCCGTCGGATCACCACAGAGACCATCACTGACCGGCTCCGAGACCTGATGCGGCAGGAGCAAGTGGAAGTGGAAGCGCGCGCGCTCACCTATATCGCCAAGGCGGGGGACGGCTCTATGCGCGACGCCTTAAGTCTTCTGGATCAGTGCATTGCCTTTTATCTCGGGCAGAAGCTGACCTACGACCGGGTGCTGGAGGTGCTTGGAGCGGTGGATGTGGAAGTGTTCGGCAGCTTTTTCCGCCGGATCTGCGCCCGGGACTTAACTGGTATCATCGAGGAACTGGAGCAGATCATCCTGCAGGGAAGAGAGCTGTCCCAGTTCGTGGCGGACTTTATCTGGTATCTTCGGAATCTTCTGATGTTAAAGAGCGATCCGGGGATGGAGGAGATGCTGGATGTATCCAGCGAACATCTGGCGCTTATGAAGGAGGAGACAGAGCTTACAGACCTTAATACGCTGATGCGCTATATCCGGGTATTTTCCGAACTGTCCGGGCAGATCCGCTATGCGGTTCAGAAGCGTGTGCTGGTGGAGATCGCCCTGATCAAGCTGTGCAGGCCCCAGATGGAGCAGAACTATGATTCCCTTCTGCAGCGGGTGGCCTGGCTGGAGCAAAGAATAGAGGAGGGAGTGGCCGTACAGGGGACCCGGGAGCCCTCTCCGCTGTCGGACGTCCCGGAGAAGCCGGCAAAGAAACAGGAGAAAATCTCCCCAGAAGCCCTGTCAGAAGAGATCAGAACCTTCATTGGCCGCTTCCAGGAGCTTCGCAAAAAGACCGGCACCTGGTCCCAGTTCGTCTTAAAGGGCGCTCAGTGCAGGGAGCTGCCGGAGCATGGGGGAATCCAGATCATTTTGTGTAAAAACCATGCGGTGGATGAAAAGGAGCTGGCGGAGGAAGTGGAGCAGGTGATTCTTAAGGAGCTGGGGTGCAGCATTCATGTGATAGTCAGTATGCCGGACAGCGACCCGAGATCGGAGGAGCCCGTTATCGATCTGTCCGGTTTTATTGATATGCCCATCGACATCGATCAGTCATAAAGGGCAAAGCAGAGTCATAGGATGATCAAAATATAGTAGGAGGACCATAAGAATGGCAAAAAGAGGAGGATTTCCGGGAGGCGGAATGCCGGGAAATATGAACAATCTGATGAAACAGGCCCAGAGGATGCAGCGTCAGATGGAGGAGAGCCAGAAGGAGCTGGAGGCGAAGGAGTTCACCGCGGCGGCCGGAGGCGGAGCGGTGGAAGTGACCGTGACCGGGAAAAAAGAAGTGACGAAGGTGAAGATCGATCCGGACGCGGTGGACCCCGAGGATGTGGAGATGCTGGAGGATGTGATCATGGCGGCGGTCAATGAGGCCCTTCGCAAGGCGGAGGAAGCGAATGCTGCCAACATGGCGAAGCTCACCGGCGGCCTGGGCGGGGGCTTCCCGTTCTGATGGAATACTACAGCAATCAGATCCGTCTGCTCGTAGAGCAGCTTGCCTCCCTTCCGGGGATCGGAGGCAAGACCGCCCAGAGGCTGGCATTCCACATTATCGACATGCCGAAAGAGCGGGTGGAGAAGCTGGCAGAGACGATTCTTAAGGCAAAGCAGACGATCCGCTACTGCAGCCAGTGTCTGACGCTGACGGATCAGGAACTTTGTCCCATCTGCAGCAATCCCGCCAGGGACCAGAAGACCATCATGGTGGTGGAGAATCCCCGGGATATGAGCGCTTATGAGAAGACGGGCAAATACGAAGGAGTCTATCATGTGCTGCATGGGGCTATCTCTCCCATGCTGGGGATCGGACCTTCCGATATCCGGCTGAAGGAACTGGTGCACCGGCTGGAAAAAGAGGTGGATGAAGTGATCATCGCCACCAATTCCAGTCTGGAAGGAGAGACGACCGCCATGTATATCAGCAAGCTGATCAAGCCCACAGGGATCAAAGTAAGCCGGATTGCCAGCGGGGTGCCCGTGGGCGGCGACCTGGAATATATCGATGAAGTGACATTATTACGTGCGCTGGAAGGGCGTGTGGAACTGTAAAGGAGCAGGGTTATGAGTATCGAAAAGAAAGAATTTGGAGTGACAAAGGATGGGAAGACGGCGTATCAGTACACCATAAGCGCGGACAACGGCATGGAGGCGGTGGTGACCGACTACGGTGCCATTCTGGTGAAGCTGATCGTGCCGGACGCAAAAGGGGAGAAGAAAGATCTGGTTCTCGGATATGACTGTCTGGCAGACTATGAAGAGAACAGCTGCTTTTTCGGCTCCACCATCGGAAGAAATGCCAACCGCATCGGCGGCGCGTCCTTTCAGATTGATGGGACAACCTGTCGGCTGTCAGCCAACGAGAACGGCAATAATCTGCACACGGACTTTTTCCACGGTTTCCACAAGGTGCTGTGGAGCGCGGAGATACTGGAGGAAGCCCAGGCGGTGAAGTTCTTCTATGTAAGCCCTGACGGAGAGAACGGATTTCCGGGAACCTTACAGATCTCCGTGACCTACACGCTGCTTCCGGACCTGGGGCTTCAGATTACCTACGACGGAGTCAGCGATAAGAAGACCCTCATCAATGTGACCAATCACAGCTACTTCAACCTGAGCGGACACGATGCGGGAAGTATCGAGGATGAAAAGATCACCATCTTCGCGGACGGCTTTACGGAGATTGTGCCCGGGGCCATTCCCACCGGGAAGATTCTGCCGGTGGAAGGGACGCCTATGGACCTGCGGACCGGAAAGCGAATCGGCGATGAGATTGACGCGGATTATGCGCAGCTTACCATGGTGCAGGGATATGACCACAATTGGGCATTGAACACCACGTATGGAAAGGTGGAAAAGATCGCCCAGGTGGAGGACGAAAAGGCAGGCCGGGTGATGGAAGTGTACACGGATCTGCCAGGGGTTCAGTTCTACGCGGGCAACTGCATCACGCCCCAGACCGGAAAAGGCGGCGCTCACTACGACAAACGCTGCGCCCTGTGCCTGGAAACCCAGTATTTTCCGAACAGCATCAACATTCCGGAGTTTATCCAGCCGGTATTCGAGGCGGGACAGGCGTATCACACGACGACGATCTATAAGTTTCGGTAATCGTTATTATATGTTTATAAAAAAGAGAGGCAGCCGCCGCATTTGGCAGATGCCTCTCTTTGTTACATTTTTTGAGTAGAATTATTTTTTCTTCTTCACCATGGCCAGGATTGACTGGAGCACGATGAAGAAGCAGAGCAACGCGGCGATGGTGATGCGGGTCCACCAGGAGGAGAGCGTTCCCTGGAAAGTGATGAACGCCTCGATGGTTGCCTTGATCAGGACGCCGAACAGAGTTCCGATGACGTTACCTACACCGCCGGTTAAAAGTGTTCCTCCGATGACGGCAGAGGCGATGGCGTCCATCTCGAAGCCCTTTGCCTGCTCCACAAAGCCGCCCAGAGTATTCAGACAGAAGAGCACGCTTCCGATTCCGCACAGGAAGCCGTCCAGCACGTAGGCTTTCAGCTTTACCTTGCGCACATTCAGTCCCATCATGAGAGCGGACTGCTCGTTGCCGCCCACCGCGTAGATGCTGCGTCCGAACTTGGTATATTTCAGCATGATGAAGGCCACGATCAGCAGAATCAGCGCGATGATGACGGTAGGGTAGACGTAGGGATAGATCATAACGCCCTTTTTGTTCACGTAGCCTCCAAAAGGAAGATAGACTTTGATCTTCGCCCAGGCCATAAAGGTTTCATTGGTAATACTGATCATATCCTTGGAAATGATGGCAGTCATACCTCTGGCGAAGAACATGCCGGCAAGGGTCACGATAAAGGGCTGAATATCCATATAGGCGACCAGGAATCCCTGGACCAGGCCGAAAACAATGCCGGTGATCAGGACGATCAATACCGACGGAACCGCGCCGATCCCGCCCCGCTCCATCATCCACGCCAGCATCATGCAGCCCATGGCCACGAAGGAACCGACGCTGATGTCGATGCCGCCGGTGATCATGACCACCGTCATGCCGATGCCGATAACGATCAGCCCGGCGTTGGAGATGAACAGGTTCAGGAAGTTCTGCGTCTTGGAGAATCCCTGAGCGCTGAAAAGAACACAGCCAATGATATACATCACAAAAAACAGTACGATCGTAATCAAGAGAAGAAAACTGGTCTGATTTAATTTACGTTTGGTTTTCAATTATGCCGCCCCCTTTTCTGCCGTAGTGCTTTCTTTTTTCTGAGCGAGCGCTTTTCTCCATCTGGCGAAGCCGGAAGACTGAAGCGTTACGATGATCACAACGACAATCGCCTTATAGACCGGAATCTGGTCGGAAGAGACATGCATTGCGTACAGTGTTGTGGTCAGCGCCTGGATCGTATAAGCGCCGATCACGGAACCGGCGATGGAGAATTTTCCGCCGCCCAAAGAGTTGCCTCCGATCGCCACTGCCAGGATGGCGTCCAGCTCCATATTCAGGCCGATATTGTTGGCGTCCGCCGAATAGATCCGGCTGGAGGCGATCAGGCCGGACAATCCGGAGCAGAGTCCGCAGAACGCATAAGTCAAAAAGATGATCATAATCGACTTGATACCGGTCAGGCTGGAAGCTTTCTTATTGATACCGACCGCCTGTATGTACATGCCAAGGGCTGTTTTCTTCAAGAGCAGTGTGGTCAGGATGACAACAAGAATCGATATGATGAAAGGAGCAGGAACCGGGAATCCCGGGAAGGACGAACCCAGGATCTTGTAGCTGTCTACACGGACATAGGTGATCTGGCCGTCTGTGATCAACTGTGCGATGCCGCGTCCTGCAGTAAACATAATCAGCGTGGCTACCATGGGTTGGATCTCCAGCTTTGCCACCAGGAATCCGTTGAAGCAGCCGATCAGAACGCCGACCACCAATGCCGCGAGAAATCCAAGGATCAATGGATTGGCGTAGGCAGTCGCCGCGCGTTCACCGCCGGTCAGGATGTTACAGCAGACAGCGGCGCTGACCGCCATGATGGCGCCTACGGAGATGTCGGTTCCGGCGGAAGCGGATACGACCAACGTCATGCCGACTGCCAGAATGACCAGTTCGGATGCACGGTTGATGATATCAATCAGGAAACCGTACAGGACGCCGTCTCTGATCTCGATGGAGAAAAAGTCCGGTCTGGTGAAAAGGTTGATCAACAGCACCAGGACGAGACAGAAGATCGGCAGAAATAACCGCTGTGATGTGATATTTTTCAGACTTTTATTCATGTTACTGCCCTCCTGCTATGGTTGACATAATAGTTGTCTGGTTCATCTCTTCCCCGCTGAGTTCTCCGACCTTGCTGGTATCGCGCATGACGACCATACGGTCGCAGGTACGGAGCATCTCTTCGATCTCCGAGGAAATGAATACGACAGCCATACCTTCTTTTGCCAGTTTTACCACCAGCTTCTGGATTTCAGTCTTGGTTCCCACGTCGATTCCTCTGGTAGGCTCGTCGAGAATCAGGAAATCCGGATTGGTCAGAAGCCATCGGCCGATGATGACCTTCTGCTGATTTCCGCCGGACAGAGACTTGATGGGGGTCTCCCGGCTGGCTGTCTTGATCTGAAGTGTTTCGATGTATTTATCCGTGAATTCTTCCTGCTGCTTTTTGCTGAGCAGATGGAAGATGCCGCGTTTTGCCTGCAATGCGATGATCAGATTCTCCCGGACCGAGAGATCCGCGATGATTCCCTCGTTTTTCCGGTCTTCCGGAAGGTAGGCCATCCCTTCATACATGGAATGAATCGGGTGCTTGGCTGATAATTTCTTCCCTTTTACGTGGAGCTCGCCCTCGTCCGGCTTCTCCGCTCCGTAGATCACACGAACCGTCTCGGATCTTCCGGAACCTAAGAGACCGGTAAAGCCCACGACCTCCCCCTTGTGGATCACCAGGTCAAAAGGTTTGATATAACCTTTCTTGCCGAGGCCCACGGCTTTGATGACGATATCTTCTTCGCCGTAGGTCTTTCCTTCCGCGCTGTCCTGCTTGATGGCTGCCAGATCGTCGAAGTCTTTTCCCATCATCTTGGCAACCAGTTGCACTCTTGGAAGTTCCTGGGTGGTGAACTGTCCCACCAGTTCTCCATTTCTGAGGACGGTGATCTTGTCGCAGACTGCGTACACCTGCTCCAGGAAATGGGTGACAAAGATGATGCCGACACCCTCGGACCGGAGTCTGCGCATCAGTTGAAACAGTTTTTCGACTTCGCTGTCATCCAGAGAGGAAGTCGGTTCGTCCAGTATCAGTACTTTTGCGGACATATCCACGGCTCTGGCGATGGCGATCATCTGCTGGATGGCGATGGAGTAATTGTCAATGGTCTGTGTCACATCCGCGTGGATATCCAGATCTTCCAGCAGCTTTGCCGCTCGTGTGTTCATGGCTTTCCAGTCGATCAGACCACCCTTTCTCGGCTCTCTGCCAATGAAGAGATTTTCTGCAACTGAGAGATTCGGACAGAGGTTGACCTCTTGATACACGGTACTGATCCCGTGGTTCTGCGCCTCCTGGGGATTGCGGTTGATGATCGGATGGTCACAGCCGTCGATCATAATCTCCCCGGTCTCAAACTCCTCAACGCCTGTCAGGACTTTGATCAATGTGGATTTTCCTGCGCCGTTTTCTCCCATCAGTGCGTGAATTTCTCCTTTTTTCAGGGTGAAATCCACGTTTTGCAGAGCTTTTACACCTGGGAATGTCTTATAGATATGTCTCATCTCGAGAACAGAATCTTTTTCCATAAAAGCTGTGCCTCCTTTTTGATATTCGGAATTCGTTTTGGACAATAAAAAGGAGGCGCGAAAGAGGAGAATCTAAGCTTCCGGCCCCGCGCCTCCTGATCATTCAATCAATATATGACTCTGATCAATAATGTAGTGATGATTAGTATGCTCTTTCTGCCAGGATGCTCTCCAGATCCATGCTGGTATCGAAGTAAGCTTCGTCTACATACTGGATTTTATCTACTGTTTCGCCTGCTTCCAGTTTCTGGATGATCTCAGCTACACGCGGCCCATGAAGAGGATTGCACTCGAAGGTTGCGTTCAGGTCGCCTGCGATCATGGATTCAAAAGCAGCCTTTACAGAGTCGAAGCTGACAACGATGATGTCGCCTTCCGGTCCGCAGGTCTTTCCAGCAGCTTTGATTGCGTCGATGGCGCCAAACGCCTCGTTGTCGTTCTCGCAGATCACAACGTCGATGTCATCATAACTCTTTAAGAAGGACTCCATAACTTCCTGTCCTTTTGCCTGAGTGAACTCGCCGGACTGCATCTCCAGCATCTTCCAGTTGGAGTGCTCAGCAAGCTTGTTTGCCATACCTTCCGTACGTCCAACCTGTGCAGATGCGCCGATGGTACCCTGAATCGTTACCATGTTGATCTCTTCCTCGCCGCGTCCCTGCTCTTCCAGGTATTTCGCAAGCCAGTCGCCGCAGGTCTCGCCTTCTTTTACAAAGTTGCCGCCTACCCATGCTTCGAAGAGGGTATCGTCGGATACATCCATCATACGGTCGGAAAGAATGACCGGGATGCCTGCTTCTTTTGCTTCTTCAAGAACCGTTTCCCAACCGGTTTCCACAACCGGAGCGACTACGATGTAGTCTACTTCCTGCTGGATAAAGGAACGGATCGCTTTGATCTGGTTCTCTTGTTTCTGCTGTGCATCGTCAAAAATCAGCTTGTAGCCGTTCTCTTCGGTAAAGGTGGATTTAAAAGATTCCGTGTTAGCGGTTCTCCAGTCAGACTCTGCGCCAACCTGCGCGTATCCGACCGTGATCAGATCGCCGGAAGCCGCGTCTGCGGTGCCGTCCGCCGCTGTATCCTCAGTAGGAGCTTCTGCGTCGTCTGCTGCCGCATCCTCCGCTGGCGCCTCGGTCTCAGCGGAAGCGTCTGCATCTGCTGTCGGCTGGCTGCCGCCGCCGCATCCTACGGTTGCCACTGTCATTGCTGCAATGAGCAAAGCGGATAATACTTTTCTTTTCATACTTTTTCCTCCTTATGATATGAAAAATATATGTTTTACAGTTAGCATTATAAAAGAGAGTTTGTCTTTTTTCCATGGGATATTTTTAGAAAAAAGTTTAAAATTTCCCACAAAAAAGCCGAAATTCGAGCAATCTGACCCGATTTCGGCCGAAAAATACGATTTTTTTAAGAAAATTTTATGATTTTTTATAATTTGCTTCGTCAAACTGTCCAAGATGGATACGGACGCAGGTACCGATTCCCTTCTCGGAAGTGACGGTGATCTCGGAGCGGTCGCCGTAGTACATTCGGATTCTCTGGGCGACATTGTACATTCCAAAGCTGTTTCTTTTGGAACTGGAAAGCGGTTCTCTTCCCTGAAGCTTCTCCCGGAGGGCGTGAAGGCTTGCTTCGTCCATACCGGTACCATTGTCCTCCACTTCGAACTGAATTCCGTCTTCGCAGGCAGACCCGCGGATGATGATTCTCCCGCCGCCCCGCTTGTTCTTGATGCCGTGATACAGCGCGTTTTCCACAATGGGCTGCAAGATCATCTTCAGGATGACCTGATTGTGGATGGCAGGGGCGATCTCAATGCGGTAGTCCAGAATATCTTCATAACGGATTTTCTGAATTTTCAGATAGCTTCGGATATGGCTTTCTTCCTCGGCGATGGTGATGTAGTCATTTCCGCCCGAGAGAACCGTGCGGAAAAAGTCGCTCAGATCGGTGGTCATCTCCACTACCTGCCGGCTGTTGCCTCCCTCCGCCATCCAGACGATAGAGTCCAGGGTGTTGTAGAGAAAGTGTGGGTTGATCTGAGCCTGCAGCAGTTTTAACTCTGCCTCCCGAAGGTTTTTCTGTTCCTGCCGGGTCTTTTCCATCAGCTCCGCGATCTCGTCACTCATCTTATTGAAAGTGCGGGCCAGCACGTTGATTTCCTCCAGATCGTAAAGCTCTGCCCGGGCTTCCAGATCTCCGCGCCCCAGCCGCTCGGCGGTTTTCTTCAGAGAGTTGATGGGCCTGGTTACGGATTGGGTGATGGTGGTGGACAGAGCAAATCCGAGGACCAGAATTCCGATCAGAAGCGCGATAAAGATCGCGACGCTCTGCCTGGTCTGGATATCCATCTGCTTCTGCAGCTCTTCCATATGATACAGTTCATAATAGGTATATTGTGTGATGTATTCCTGGATCATGGAACACAGGCCCTTGATATCGTTTTCCCAGATGGAGACATTCTCGTCATAGGTTCCGGGCAGAGCCGAGTTCTCGATCATCCGGGTGACGGCCGTCTCCAGAGTGTCCAGACAGGAGAGGATTCCCCGAATCTTAATATCACTGTCGGTTCCAGGCACCCGTTCAATGGTATTGCCAAAAGCATATCTGGCGGAATGAATCATATTCAACGGATTTTTCAGCACCGTCGCATATTCTGTCGCTCCCTCCAGAATGTCTCCGTTCTCGAATTGGGAGGCGTCGATGAGACCAATCATCACCCGGTACATGGAGTATTCCATGTCTTCTTTAAAAGTGATATTATATTCATTGGCAATTTTCAGATTGGACATGATGCCGCTGTAAGATTCAGAATAGTTCTGAATGGTTTTCAGAATCTGCAGAATCATGCCCGTCAGAGGAATGGCAATTACAAAAAGAAGAAGCGACAGCCGCATCTTCAAGGTCAGTTTTCGGAAGCCTTTGTTTTTCACGCGTCTGTATTCTCCTGACTTACTCGGGTTTTAAAGTCTTTCGGGGACTGTCCCATGATCTTTTTGAAGGTGGTGCTGAAATAATGAGGGTCGTTGTACCCCACCTGCTCACCGATCTCTGACGTGCGCAGGGTGGTGCATTTTAAGAGCTCGCAGGCGCGGTCGATCCGTACTTTCGTCAGATACTCGATGAAGGACTGTCCGGTCCCTTGTTTGAAAATGGAGCTGAAATAGCTGGGGCTGACGCCGATATGACTGGCAATCATATTCAGGGAAAAATCGCTGCTGCTGTAATTTTCCCCGATGTACTCTCTGGCTTCCCGAATCAGCAGGCCGTAGCGGTCGCCGGAATTCTTGTCCCTGAGATTCAGGGCGCAGGCAAAGAGTTCTTTTAAGTAGTTCATGGTGGTCTCTACATTTTCCACCGCTTTGGTGATCCGTTTTAAGTCCATCAGGTCTGCCGGAATATCCGCTTCGTCCACAGTGAGAGATTTTATAAACTCCTGCACACAGTAGAAGATATCCATGGTCATGTACTGCCTAAGGAGCAAAGAATTGTAGTTGCCCTTTCCCACCGCCTCGAAGTACTCGTCGATAAAGAGACTGCATTCCTCCGCATTTCCTGTTTTTAGAAAATTCTTAATCAGTTTGCGGTCTACGCCGCTGTAGTCCGTCTTGTCCGGAAATTCCATATATTTTTCATAATTGATAAAATAACGCTCCAGAAGCCTCGAATTCTCCCGTTCTTCGAGAATCTGGTCCGCTACTTTTTTCAGGGATTCCATCAGGCTTACGGCAGTGACCGGTTTTAAGAGGTAGTCGCTGATGCCGATCTTGATGGCTTCCTTTGCGTAGTCAAACTCGTTGTAGCCGCTGAATACGATGATCTTGGTCTTTGGAAGGGCTTTTTTGACTGCACGGCTTAACTCCAGTCCGTCCATAAAGGGCATTTTTACATCTGTTAAAAGAATATCCGGTTGATATTTCAGAATCATGGGGTATGCGTATTCCCCGTCGCCGGCTTCTCCCACCAGTTCAAAGCCGTTGGAATTCCAGTCAATGTTGTTCTTAATTCCCTGGCGGATGATGGTCTCGTCTTCTGCCAAAAATACTTTGATCATAATGCCCCTCCGTTCTGTTTGATGAATATGTAAAAAGCATAGCATATTTCAGAAGGGCTTTCAACAAGGACCCGGCGGATTACTCCTCTTTTTGTCGATAAGATGAGGCAACTTCCTTACCGTTTTCGCCAAAAAGAGGACAACTTCCATGCTACTATGGAGCAAAAACAAGAGGTTGGTGAGAGGATGGAACGGATCGAAGACAAAGACGCCAGAGAAAGATGGAAGCTTCCAAAGAATGTACGCCAGATCGGAGAACCGGGGACCGGGATGAAGATTCTGATCGAAGATTATGTATATACGTTTCTGCACCAGATGGCAGAGAGCAATCTGACCTGCATGAAGACCGCCGTGCTTCTGGGCAGGGTGGAGAAGGGAGCAGCCGTCTATATTCAGGGGGCGGTGGAGACAGATATGGGGCAGGAGATCAGGGACTGGTTTTCTCATGAAGCCTGGAGGGAGATCTTCCAGGATATCAAGAGCTGGTTCGAGGGGGAAGAGGTTGTTGGCTGGTATATGGCGAATCCGGGTTTTCCCCCGGTACTGACGGAAGAACTGAAAAGTCTCCATATGCGGAACTTTTCCGGAGACGATCATGTATTTTTTCAGACAGATGTGCTGGACCGGGAGGAGGTTTTTTACATCTGCAAAGACCGTGGACTTGCCCCAGCCTGCGGCTACTATATTTATTATGAAAAAAACAGTCCTATGCAGGAATACATGAGCTTTAAAAAGGGCGGTGCAAGCATTGAACCGGAAGGCGTCCAGCGGGATCGGACGGCGGCCCGGTTCCGCAATGTCATGCAGGAAAAGAGAGAACAGAATACCCAGAGAAAGATGTTGGCGCTCTTATACACTTCCTGCATGTTCCTGGTGCTGGTGATCCTGGTGATTGGAGTGACTCTGGTGAACAACTATGACCGTATGGCCAATATGGAAAATGCGCTGCACCAGATTTCAGAGAGCCTGGAGGGAGAGGAAGTACCAGAAGATGCAGGGGAAGTCTCTGTGGAAGCGGCCATGGAGGAAGAGAACCGTCTGGCAGCGGCAGAGACAAAGGAGGAAGAAAAAGCGCCGGAAGAGACACCGGAGGAGCCTGTAGGGGAAGAGACGCCGGAAGCGCCTGCAGAAGAACCGGAGCCCGTCCAGACTGCAGAGGAGCCGGAAGCGCCGGAGGAAACGAAAGAAGTGATCTCTCAGGCGGTGCGGGAGCCGGAACGGTATCAGGTGCAGGTGGGGGACACCCTTTTGGAAATCTGCCGTCTGCGCTATGGGAACGACGGCATGGTAAGAGAGATCTGCGAACTCAACGGCCTGGAGGATGGTGATAAGATATACGTGGGAGAAACCATTTTACTTCCTTGACAGAAAATGCTATACTACTAAGGATTAAATATATAGGGAAATGGATACGTAAGATGAGTACGATAGAGCTTTTTAAAAGCGGCGAAAGTACAGACACCGATCTGGAAGATTATAAGAAAAATCTTAAAAAACACCGCCTGCGGGTGATCGGTCTGTGGGGCGGGATCGCGGGAGCCGTGATTCTGACCATTGCGGTTCTGTGGACATGGATGCAGAACCGCACTTTTGAGACCTACGAGGTGATCCGAAGCTTCGAGAGAACAGATACGCTGACCACACAGTATGCGGAATTTCTGAATTATGTTTTAAAATATAGCAAGGACGGCGTTTCCTGCGTGGATTCCAATAATCATCTGGTGTGGAGTCAGACCTACAATATGCAAAGCCCTATGGTCCATGTATGCAGGAACAGCGCGGCGATCGCGGAGGAGAACGGCACAGAAATACTGATCTTTGATGCAACCGGTAATCAGGGGACGATAGAGACCCGGCTGCCGATCCAGCAGATCTGCGTGTCCTCCCAGGGAGTGGCGGCAGCGCTTCTGGAGGACGGGGACGCCATGCGTCTGAAGTTGTATAATAAGAATGGAGAGGAACTGGTGAATGCCAAGTTCGAACTTCAGGACGTAGGATATCCGCTGAAGATGTCCCTGAGCGCAGATGCGACCAAGTTGGCAGTCACTTTTCTGCAGGTACAGGACGGGGGGATCAGCACTTGTCTGGCATTCTACAACTTTTCCTCCGTGGGTGAGAATAAAGAGGACCGTTTGGTGTCTTCCCGGATCATGAAGGGCATGGTCATGCCTGAAGTGAACTATATGGATGGAACTCACTGCTTTGCCCTGGGAGCGGGGATGCTTTTGATCTATGAAGGTCTGCAGATCCCGGAGCTGACCAAAGAGATCGAGTTGGAGAAGGAGGTCTTAAGCGTATTCCACTCGGAAAAATACATTGGCCTGGTAGTGGAGGGTAATGAAAAGCCCTACGCGCTGCAGGTTTACGACGTGCAGGGGAACCTCCAGTCTGTGACGGAATTCGATATGGATTATCAGACGCTGAAATTTTCCGGAAATCATATCCTGATTTACAATGAATTTGAGTGTATGATGCTCAGTCCCGGCGGAAAGATCTATTTTACCGGAACTTTTGAAGAGTCCATATCGAATCTGTATTCTCAGTCAGGCAGGCGTCGTTATATTGTGATGCATGCGTCGAGAACCGATCAGATCAGGCTTAGATAGCATTGAAAACGGAGATACAGAACGATCATCAGGAGGAGAAAAGATGTGGAATCTTGCAGACGCGTTCGGAATCCTGTTCCTGGGGTACGGGATTCTGGACGGGTATCGCAAAGGATTTGTGAAAAAAGGAATCTCGCTGGGAGCTTCTCTTTTGACCCTTGCGGCGGTCTATCTTGTGTCACCCTATGTGGCGCAGTTCATCAAGGGGATTCTTCCGAATGCATTTTCCCTGGAATCGCTGGCGGGGTCTGAGAGCGATATCTACCGGATGCTTTACTTAAGCGGCTTTGGGGAGGCGGCGGAGGAATACGTCTATTCCTTTGTCTCCAGAGTCCTGGCGCTGGTAATTACTTATATTGTAGTCCGACTTTTGCTGAAGACGGTGGCTCTGTCGCTGGAGCTTATGGTAAAAGTGCCGGGCTTAAGTATTTTAAACCGATTGATGGGCTCTGCGTTTGGATTCCTGCAGCAGCTTCTGGTGCTGTGGATGCTCTTTCTGGTGCTGGCGATCTTCAGCCATACGGGTTTTGGAGAGCGGTTGTATGAGCTGATCCGACAGAGTATGTGGATGGGATATCTGTATGAACACAATGTCCTTCTTCTGTTGGGAATCATCTTCATTCTTGGGATTTGAAAAATATGTAAAAAATTGAAAAATAAGTATTGACAACGGAGGAAACCAGTGGTATTATGATCAAGCTGACCGCGAGAGCGGCGGCATCGGAACCAAATCGATTTTGAAATCAATAATTTTTTTGAAAAAAATTAAAAAAACTATTGACAAATAAAAGAAGATTTGGTAGACTAATCAAGCTGACCGCAAAGAGCGGCAGCAGGAACCTTGATAATTGAATAGTGCTTTGAAAAGTCTTCGAAAATTCTTTTATA
>CAJUDY010000049.1 GCA_910584945.1 uncultured Lachnospiraceae bacterium
TTCCTCCTCTGCCATTAAAAATACTGTATCCACCCGGAACAAATCTCCGTCCAGCGTCACTTCGAACCTCCCGCCGCAGGCCTCCGTAAAGCTCCTAGCAATGGCGAGACCCAGACCGTTTCCTTCGGTACTCCTGCTTTTGTCTCCTCTGGTAAACCGCTCCATGATCTCTTCCGCGCTGAACTCCATCTCACAGCCGGAGGTATTCTTCACGGAAGTCAGGATCTCTCCCTCCTGCTCTCTCACCTCCACAAAGACGCGGCTTTTATCCATGGAATATTTCAGCGTGTTTTCAATCAGATTCTGGTAAACCCGGTACATCTTCTTGCTGTCCCCGAGAAAAGGCAGCTCCTTCTCCTCAATCCTGATCCGAAAAATAAGTCCCGACCGGTCGATCCGGTCCTGCATATCGGCCATGGTCTGCCGAATCAGCCGAGCCATGTCCAGCCGCTCCAGCTTCAGATCCTGTCCGCCGCTGGTAGCCTTGGCCATATCGAATACATCCTGGATCATATCCCGGAGCCTTACTGTCTTGCCTGAGAGAAGCTCCACATAATCCTTTGCCTCCTGGGGAAGCCCTTCCACCTGTTTTAGGAGATCGATGCACCCGATCATGGAAGTCAGGGGCGTCTTCAGATCGTGGGACACATTGGTAATCAGATCCACCTTCATCCGCTCGCTCTGAATCCTTTTCTCCATACTCTCCCTCTTATTCTCCCGGATATAGAGAAGGGACTCCTCGGTCTTGCGGAAGATGGACCAGGGCTTCAGCACCGGCTCCTCCCCCACTCTGCGGTCCTCCGCAATCTGTCCGATCTCGTCGAGCAGGATTCCCACTTCTCTGGAAGTCCGAAGCACAAACCAGAGATTCAAAAGCATAGAGAAGGCCCCCACCAGAGAAAGGATCGTCATGGCATCCTCGATGTCATAGTACACGGCTCCCATATACAAAAAGGCAGTGAAGAACAGCAGGCTCTCTCCGATCAGAAGCTGAAGTCTTCGGTTGCGGAATTCCTTCGACGCGATTCCTTTTTCCGCCCGGAAGACACGGTATACTTCCCAGCGCTTCAGGAACACTTCGCTTTTATTTTTAAGCAGCACTTTCGCCTGGGAAAAAAACAGCCTTTTCCGAAGCTTTTCCCTGGAGATATGTCTCATTACAGACATGTACAGGACCACCGTAAAAAGAACGATGGTCCCGGTCATGAAAAAAAGAGAGAAAAACCGGCGCAAAAAAATAACCGGATATCGAAAAGAACCAAAAATACTGTTCACCATATAGCTGTAACGCCACCATCCGGATTTTCCATTCAGAACCAGAACACATAAAAGGACCGCAAGGATCAGATCCGGGAAGGTCTTATCCAAAAATTCCACCGGAACCAGATTGGTTTTCCCATTTTTCATCGCCCGGCCCAGGTGAAGGACAGAGATGACCGAGAACAACAGAAACCAGAGGCCCAGGACCTGGGAAGTCCCGTTGCCCCGCTCTGCAAGAGCCAGCAGGATCAGCGTGCATCCCGGACAGATCGCCGAGCCAAAAAAGCTCCAGGACGGGTTCCTCTCCTCTGTCCCGTATTTATAATTTTTCCATTTTGTATCCAATGCCCCACACCACCTTTAAATATTTGGGATTTTTTGTATCAATCTCGATCTTTTCCCGGATTCTGCGAATATGTACCATGACTGTATTTTCCACCGCGTAAGCGTCCTCATTCCAGACTTTGGAATAGATCTCTTCCGCGGAGAATACCTGACCCATATTCCGCATCAGGAACTCGATAATCCGGTATTCGGTCGCGGTGAGGCGGACCCGCTCTCCATCCACATAAAATTCTTTCCCGATGAGATCAAGGGTCAGACCTCCGGTCTTTAAGACATTATCCACCTGTTCCTGCTTCTCCACATCCCCCAGCGTCATATATCTGCGAAGCTGGGAACGGACCCTCGCCATCAGCTCCGCGGTCTGAAAAGGTTTGGACACATAATCATCCGCCCCGATGGAAAGGCCGAGCACTTTGTCGCTTTCCTCCGTCTTTGCTGAAAGCATGATCACCGGGATGTTCTGCCTCCTCCGAATCTCCATCAAAGTGGACAATCCGTCCAGGCGCGGCATCATCACGTCCAGAAGCAAAAGATGCACTCTTTTTTCGGTCAGAATCTCCAGCGCTTCCATGCCGTCATAGGCCGCATAGACCTGATAGCCTTCCAGCTCCAGAAGCTTTCCCAGGACCTTCACAATCTCTCTGTCGTCATCCACCACCAGAATGGCCTGTTTTTCTTCCATAACCCTATCGCTTCCTCTCTGATAGTTCTATCATAACAGACAAAGCTGACATTTTTAAGAGATAAAACTTACAAATTTCTTACAATCGCATGAAACATCCGTTCCTTCGCTCCCGGATTTTCTCTCTGAATCCGCATAAGCAGTTCCTTTACATAGGCCCGCTTGGTGGTTCCGTCCACCGGACAGGCGCTCTTCATCACCGGAATCTCATACCGGCGGCAAAATCCTCTCACCTGAGCCTCCTCCACGAGCATCAGCGGGCGGAGCACCGTCAGACGGGTATCCTCGAACCAGGTCACCGGTGGAAAGGCATAGAATTGTCCCTGAAAGAGCAGAGACAAAAGCATGGTTTCCACAAAATCATCTTTGTGATGAGCATAGGCGATCTTATTGCAGCCCATCCGGAGCGCCTCCGTTACCAGGGCGCCTTTTCTGAGCTTTGCACAGAGAGAACAGGGGTTTTTCTCCTTCCGCTCTTCCATCACGATCCGTCCGATCTGCGTAGATACCAGCGAAAATTCCGCCGGAAGCTTCTCACAAAAGGACCTCACCCCCCGGTAGTCTCCGTTCCCGAATCCCAGATCCACGCTGACCGCGCAGACTTCAAAAGGTTTCGGGTAGAACCTAGACAATTCTTTCATGGCCAAAAGAAGGGTCAGGCTGTCCTTTCCTCCGGAGACCCCCACGGCAATCCGGTCTCCTGCTTCGATCATCTGATATCTTTCCACCGCCTGCCTGACCAGGCTTAATAATTTTTGAAGCTGCATAGTATCTTTCTCCATATGTAAAAGGACGGCCTTTTGGTATTCCAACCTCAAAGGCCGCCCTTCTTCCTTATGGCCATCGAACCAGGTTACATCTCCAGAGACTCGAGGATCTCTTCCAGGGGATGAAAACCTTGTATGGTCTTAAATATCTTTTCCCCGCTGAACACCAGCATCGTGGGGACATGGGTCACGCCGAACCGCTCGGCAAGACGCGGGTCCTCGTCAATGTTGACTTTGCAGAACTTCACGTCGCACGCCTCCTTCGCCGCCTGTTCAAGAACCGGGTGCTGTGCTTTGCAGGGACCGCACCAGTCTGCGTAAAAATCCACAAGAACCGGGCCGCCGGCCTCCGTCACTTCAGTCTGAAAATTGTCTCCGGTAATCTGTTTGATTTCCATTGGCGCTCTCCTTTCTGAGCCGCAACTGTTTGATCTCTTCACAGCTGCTTCCATCGCACAGTATCAGTGTGCCCATCTGCAAGGCTGACTCACAGGAAATTTCAGGCACCCTCTGAAAATGCGCCCTTTTTCCTCCTGGCAATATATGCCAGCAGTTTTTCTGCTTTTTTACATCAAATCGTTTTCCTGACGCTGGGAATACACCCGGATCACGGACGCCACCTCCCGGATCATGGACATCTGTCCAAAGATCACCAAAGCATCCTTTAAGTGACGCTTTTCCACCTTTTCCGTAATCACCACCAGCTCCGCCACACCGGCTACCGCCGGCTTTTGAATGACCTGGTTGATGCTCACGTTGTTGTTGCCCAGTACCCCGGCGACTCCTGCCAGAATCCCCGTGCGGTCTTCCACAATCAGGCGCAGAAAATACCGGTGCCTGGATTCTCCGGAGGCTTTCATCGGAAGTTCCCGGTAGCAGCTGCAGCCGATCCGTCCGCAGCAGTCGTACTGCATATTTCTGGCAACGGCAATCACATCTCCCATCACCGCGCTGGCGGTGGGCAGCTCTCCCGCGCCCTTTCCCTGGAACATGGCGTCGTCCACCGCGTCTCCGTGAACAAAGACTGCATTGAAGGCGTCCTTTACATGGGACAGCGGATGGGTGGCGGGAATCATCATGGGAAAGACTCCGACTTCCATCTCTCCGTCTGTATTCCTTGCCACACCCAGGAGTTTCAGCGTATATCCAAACTCCCTGGCATACTGGATATCCTTCGCCGTAATTTTTGTAATCCCTTTTACGTCCACATCCTGAAACGTCACTCGGGAATGAAAGGCGATGGAAGCCAGAATCGCCATCTTGCGCCCCGCGTCCAGCCCTTCCACGTCAGCGGTGGGGTCCGCCTCCGCAAAGCCCAACTCCTGGGCCTTTTTTAACGCATCCTGGAAGTCCATGCCGTCCTCAGTCATACGGGTCAGAATATAGTTGGTCGTGCCGTTGACGATCCCCATGACCTCCGTGATCTCGTTGCCCGCCAGACACTCCTTCAAGGGACGGATGATCGGGATACCGCCGCCCACTGCCGCTTCAAACTGCAGGTCGCAGTGGTTGCGCTCCGCCGCGTCCATCAGTTCTTTTCCGTGCTCCGCCATCAGATCTTTGTTGGCCGTCACCACATGTTTCCCGGCTTCCAGCGCCTGCAGAATACGGGTGCGGGCCGGTTCGATGCCTCCCATCAGTTCGATCACGATCTGAATATCCGGATCATGTAAAATGCTCTCCCAGTCGTCGGTCAGTACTTCCTTCGGGATACCCGGCCGCTTTTTGCCCACGTCTCTTACCAGCACTTTGCTGATCTGAAGGCTGGCCTGAATCTTGTCCGGCATTTCCTTTTCTCTCATCTTCAGAAGCTTATAGACGCCTCCTCCGACGGTTCCCGCGCCCAGAAGCGCCGCCTGAATCTTCTGATATCTACTCATGCTCTTCTCCAAACAACACGTCCTCGGCAATCCGGGCTGCTGCGCGGACACAGTCCGGGCAGGAATATTTGGGTGTCCCGGTCTCGATTCCTTTTAATTCTTTGCACACAGTGGCGCCGCAGGTCTTTTGAAAGCGTTCTGTGATCTCTTTGGACAGTTTGTAAGTCTTTCCTTTGGTTTTTGGCGCTTCCAGGTTGCCGTCGCTGCATTTTAACCCCGTCAGCATCACGGCCCCGGACAGGGCGCCGCAGGTATTCTCCTTGCCGCCCATGCCTGCTCCAAAACCTTCGCTCATACAGAATGCGTCCTTCTCCTGTGTTCCGAGAAGGTCGCAGTATGTACAGACGACCGCCTGCGCACAGTTGTACCCGCTCTTGTGTCTTTTCACTGCATCTTCTACTCTGCTTGTCACATTCGTACCTCCTTGTAAGTTCTATACTATGGATTCGCCCGAATCAGCCTCGGGCGGTACCCGCTGTTCTCCAGTTCCCGTATGATCCGCTCTTTGTGCTCGGTCCCAAAGGCCTCCATGGTGATCTTGAGTTCCACCGCCGCGTTGCGGTTTGTGCTGACGAACTGGTTGTGATCCAGACGGATCACATTTCCCTGCTGTCCGGCGATCAGAGACGCCACATGCACCAGTTCTCCCGGCTTATCCGGAAGCAGTACCGACACCGTGAAGATCCGGTCTCTCTGAATCAGTCCGTGCTGAACCACCGAAGACATGGTGATGATGTCCATATTGCCGCCGCTTAAGATGCACACGACCTTTTTATTCCTCACATCCAGATGCTTTAACGCCGCCACGCTCAGAAGGCCGGAATTCTCCACGATCATCTTGTGGTTCTCCACCATGTCCAGAAACGCCACGATCAGCTCGTCGTCCGGCACGGAGATTACATGGTCGATGTTCTCCTGAATATAGGGAAAGATCAGCTTGCCGGGCTGACGCACCGCCGTGCCGTCTGCGATGGTATTGCTGGAGGGAAGGCAGATCACCTCTCCCTTCTCCATCGACTGCTCCATACAGTTGGCGCCTTTTGGCTCCACACCGATCACCTTAATCTTGGGATTCAGATATTTCGCCAGCGTCGCCACGCCGGCCGCCAGTCCGCCTCCGCCGATGGGTACCAGAATGTAGTCCACCAGCGGCAGTTCTTTGAAGATCTCCATAGAGATCGTTCCCTGGCCTGTCGCCACGTCCAGATCATCGAAGGGGTGAATGAAGGTATATCCCTTCTCCTCTGCCAGCTCATAGGCATGGGCGCAGGCCTCATCATAATCATTTCCATAGAGGACCACGTCCGCCCCATACTCTTTGGTATGATTTACCTTGATGAGCGGCGTGGTGGTGGGCATCACAATCACGGCTTTACAGCCGTACTCTTTCGCCGCGTAGGCCACGCCCTGGGCATGATTGCCCGCTGAGGCCGTAATCAGCCCCTGGGCCCGCTCTTCCTCCGTCAGCGTGCTGATCTTATAATAAGCGCCCCGGATCTTAAAAGCCCCGGTCTTCTGCATATTCTCCGGTTTCAGGTAGACTTTATTGCCGACCAGCTCGCTGAAATACTGGCTGTACATTAACCGGGTCTCGGTCGTCACCCTTCCGACGATTTCACAGGCCTCCTCGAATTTTTCTAACGTCATCATATTTTTCTGTCTCCTTTGTCTATATCCTTAAGACTCCAGAAGAAACAGCGCGTTCACGAAAGCGTCCGCGTCGAACTTCTGAAGATCGTCGATGTGTTCACCCACACCGATGTATTTCACCGGCACGTTCAGTTCCGACTGGATCGCCACGGCGATTCCGCCCTTGGCCGTCCCGTCCAGCTTGGTCAGGATGATGCCGGTCAGACTGGCCGCCTCACCAAACTGTCTCGCCTGCTCCAGCGCGTTCTGCCCGGTGGTCCCGTCCAGCACTACCAGTGTCTCCCGATAGGCGTCGGGATATTCCCGCTCGATAATTCGATTGATCTTGCGGAGTTCTTCCATCAGATTTCGCTTATTGTGAAGCCGTCCCGCCGTATCGATCAGAAGGACGTCCGCTTTCCTGGCCTTTGCCGCGCACACCGCGTCGTAAACCACCGACGCCGGGTCGGCGCCTTCGCCTCCCCCGATGATCTCTACCCCTGCCCGGTTGGCCCACTCGGTCAGCTGCTCTCCTGCCGCCGCCCGGAAGGTATCCGCCGCTGCAAGGATGACCCGTCTGCCTTGGTCCTTTAGTTTGCCCGCAAGCTTTCCCACAGACGTGGTCTTTCCGACCCCATTGACGCCGATCACCAGCACCACCGAAGTTCTCTGCTCAAATTCATAAGCGGTCTCCCCCACCTGCATCTGTTCCTTGATGCTGTTGATCAGAAGTTCTTTGCACTCCTCCGGCTTGCGGATGTGCTGCTCTTTTACCTTTTTCTTCAAATTGTCGATGATGGACGTGGTGGCGTTGATGCCGATGTCTCCCATGATCAGAATCTCTTCGATCTCATCATAAAAATCTTCGTCAATATCGGAAAATCCGTTGAAAATGGCGTCCATGCCGGATACAATGTTGTTCCTGGTCTTGGTCAGTCCCTCCGCCAGACGCCGAAAAAAACCCTTTTTTTCTTCCGCCATAATAATCTAAAATACCTCCTGTTTGAGTTCCGTATCTGTCGCTCACTGCATTCTGACAGATGCTGTTTTATTGGTCAAGATCGTGTTCGATCAGGTTCACCGACACCAGGGTGGATACTCCCTTCTCCTGCATGGTGATTCCATACAGCCGGTCGGCGGCGTTCATCGTACCCCGCCTGTGGGTGACTACAATGAACTGCGTATATTTGGTCAATTTATGTAAATAATTCGCAAAACGAACTACGTTGGAATCATCCAGCGCCGCCTCGATCTCATCCAGAAGACAGAAGGGCGACGGCTTTAAGTTCTGGATCGCAAATAAAAGCGCGATGGCCGTCAGCGCCTTTTCCCCGCCGGAAAGCTGCATCATATTCTGAAGCTTCTTCCCGGGAGGCTGGGAGATAATCCGAATTCCGGTCTCCAACACGTCTTCCTCATCCATCAGCTCCAGCGTGCCCCTTCCGCCGCCGAAGAGCTCCTTGAAAGCCTTGTCGAATTCCTTCTGAATCAGTGCGAACTGTTCCGTAAACTGCTTCTTCATACCGCTGTCCAGTTCCTCAATCACCTGCTTTAAGGCTTCCTCCGCCTCCAGAAGGTCCCTTCTCTGACCGTCCATAAAGGCAAATCGCTCGGAGACTTCCTTATAGTCCTCGATGGCGTTGACGTTGACATTGCCAAGCCCCCGAATCTCTTCTTTTACGGCACTGCAGCTTTTTTTCAGCTCTGAAAGATTTTGTTCTTCTTCCTTCCGAAGAGGAAGGGCCGCATTGTAGGTCAGTTCATATTCTGCCCACATATGGTTCATAAGATTTTCTGAAGTTTCATCCAGTTTTTCCTGCTGGCTGTTCAGACGGAACAGTTCTTTGTCCAGCTCGTTTATGCGCGTGGACAGTTCTTCTCTCCTGCCGAAAAAGCTCTTATGAGAAGCGGATTGCTCTTCCTTCTGCTTCTTTAGATGCTCGATGGCCTCTTCCATTCCAGTAATGGTCTTTTCCGCCTGATCCATCCCTTCCTGCAAAGACTCGATGCCCTCCTGCCTGCTTTTGGTGTCTTCCTCCGCCTGCTCCTGATTTCGGACAAGTTCGGTCTTTTCCGTCAAAAGCTTTTTAAGTTCTCCCTCGATACGGCTTAAATTGGAAGCCGCAAATTCCGCCTTTTGCTGAATCGACGCGGTATCCAGATGGTACTCCTCCAGCGCTTTCAGCGCCTCCGCTTCTTTTTCGCGCTCCTCCTCCAGCCGGCGCTGATAGGTCTCCACCGCACAGGTGTGGGCCTTTTCCAACGCTTCGGAGTCTGCCAGCTCCTTCTGGCTGTCTTTCTTCATCGCCTGAATCTCTGCGGTCTGGCGGTCCAACTCGGTGCACTCCCGCTGAAACTGTTGATAATCCTCCTCGGCCGCCTGCCTCTGGCCTTTTAGCTGCTCCATATTCACCCGCGCGGTATTTTCCAGCACCCGAACCTCCTGCAAAGCCGCCGCGCCTGCATCCAGCCTGGAGTAACAGCCGCTTCTCTCGTTTTGGATTTCCACCAGCTCTCTCTGGACTTTCTCCATATCCCTCCGGCATCGGTCCACTTTTTCTTTCAGTTCCTCGATCTCCCGGTTCCTGCCCAGAAGATTGCTGCTGTTCTTGAACGCGCCGCCGGTCATAGAACCGCCCGGATTCATGGATTCGCCCTCCAGGGTCACAATCCGCAGGCTGTAGTGGTATTTCTTCTGCAAAGCAATCGCATGGTCAATATGCTCCACCACCACCGTCCGTCCGAGAAGCTGCGCCATCAGATTCCGATAGCGTTCCCCGGTCTCTACCAGGGTATGGGCAAGACCGATGACCCCTGGCTCTCTTAAAACCTGTTCTTTTTGAAACTGCTGCGGGTTTTTGACCGCTGTCAGCGGCAGGAACGTCACTCTTCCAAAACGGTTCTGCTTCAGATAACCGATCAGCCCTTTGGCCGTCTCTTCATCTTCCGTCACCACATTCTGGATACTCCCTCCCAGGGCGGTCTCCACAGCGGTCTCATAGCGCTTTTCTGTCTGGATCAAATCCGCCACCACTCCGCAGATCCCGTGCACCCGGTCCCTCTGCTCCATCACCCGGCGGATGCTGTTGCCGTATCCGTCGTATCGTTCGGCGAGATTCCGAAGAGATTCCAGTCTGGAGGCTTCCCGGTGATAGATGGTCTGCCCGTCTTCCAGACGCTTCCGGCAGATGGTGATCTTTTGCTGCAGTTCCTGGATTCTGGCTTCCGTCTCTTCCTGCTTCCTGCTTCTTTCCTCCAGCTCCGTCTGCAGTTTCAACAACTCTTCTTCCTGCTCTTTTAAAAGCTCCGCCTTTCCAAGGTCCGCACTCTTCATCTGGATCAGCTTCTGACTTACCTCGGACTTGCGAATCTGAATCTGCTCCGTCATGGCGTCGTAACGCTGCACTTTTCCCTTGATGGAGGACCGCTGGTTCAAAAGGGCGATGATCTCATTCTTGCTGTTCTCCAGGTTGGCCTGGTTATCCAGGATGCTCTGCTGAATCCCGGCCAGAATTTCTTCCGCGTCTTTTTGCACCTTCCGGGCCTGGGACAGCAGAAGATCCAGCTCCTGCTTTTCCGAAAGCGTATCTTTTTCCTCTGCCTTACGCCTGGTATATTCCCTTTCGATGCTGTCCATCCGCTCCTGATAATGCTGACTGCTGGCCTTCGCGGACCGCACCTGCTCCTTTAAGACCGCAATCTGACCTTTCATCTGCTGGCGTTCCAGTCTCTTGGCGGAAGCCTCTTCCTTGGCTTCCTCAATCTTTTTTTCAATTCCCTCCAGTTCTTTTTCGATCCGCTCGTACTCCAGCTTGGTATTCTCAAAAGCCTGCGTGGTCTCTCTCATATCTTCTTTTGTAATTTCACAGGTTTTGGCAAGCTGTTCCGACTGCTCTTTGATTCGCTCCATTTCCTGCAAAAAGATATGAATCTCGATCTCCTTAAGAGACTCCTTTTTCTTCAGATATTCTTTTGCTTTCTCCGCCTGACGCTCCAGAGGACCAAGCTGCTTCTCCAACTCCGATAGGATATCATTGACCCGGGTAAGATTCTGCTTCTCGTCCTCCAGCTTTTTCTCTGCCGTCTTCTTGCGCTTTTTGAACTTGACAATCCCGGTGGCCTCGTCAAAAAGTTCTCTGGCCTCCTCCGGCCTGGTGCTTAAGATCCGGTCGATCTGCCCCTGGCCGATGATGGAGTAACCCTCTTTTCCGATTCCGGTATCGTAGAACAATTCCTGCACATCCTTTAAGCGGCAGGCCGTCCCATTTAAAAGATATTCACTCTCCCCCGACCGATATAACCTTCTGGCCACGGTAACTTCTTCGTACGCCACCGGAAGCTGATGGTCCTGATTGTCCAGAGTGATCGCCACATAGGCATAGCTTAAGGGCTTGCGGTTCTCCGTACCGGAGAAAATGACATCCTGCATGGCGCCGCCCCTAAGGAGTCTCGCCCGCTGCTCTCCCAGCACCCAGCGAACCGCATCGGCTACATTGCTCTTGCCGGAACCGTTGGGACCGACGATTCCCGTGATCCCGTTGTGAAAATCAAATATAATCTTGTTGGCAAAGGATTTAAACCCCTGCACCTCAATACACTTTAAATACATGTAGGCTTTCCTGTTCCACTGTAATATTTTCCGTCGCTGTCCGCTCTGTAAACAGTCACGATTTTCCGGTCAGTGCATGATAAGCCGCCTCCTGCTCCGCCGCCTTTTTGGTCCGTCCCTGGCCTTTCCCGATCACTTTGTCTCCAAGCATCGCCTGTACGACAAAGAGCTTCTGATGATCCGGACCTTCCTCTCGGATCAGTTCGTAGTGCAGCGACGCTTCCGACTGAGCCTGTACCCGCTCCTGCAAGATGGTCTTACTATCAAAAAAGAGTTTTTTATGCTCCAGATCGCTGAGAACAAACTTCTGTATAAATTCTTTTGCGCTAGTAAAACCACCATCCAGATAGATCGCGCCGATCAATGCCTCGAAGGCGTCCGAAGTAATCGAAGGACGCTCCCTTCCTCCGCTGACCAGCTCTCCTCTTCCCAGCAGGATATACGATCCCAGGGACAGACTTCCGGCACAGAAAGCAAGGCTCTGTTCGCAGACGATGCTTGCCCGGGTCTTCGTGGCGTCTCCCTCCGGCATCCGGGGAAACGTCCGGTAAAGAAACTCGCTGGTCACCAGCTCCAGCACTGCGTCCCCTAAGAACTCCAGCCGTTCGTTGCACTTTAGTCTCCCGATATGACGTTCGTTGGCATAGGAACTGTGACACATCGATCGCCAGAGCAGATCCTGATCCTGAAAATGATACCCGATCTTCTCCTCCAGCTCCCTTAGCCTTGATGTCTCCTCCATATTTTTATCGCTTCCTCTCCGTTAATAAGGGGCTGTAACGTTCCTGTGCCTCTGCCGTCAATCCGATGACTTTTCGAAGCAACCGTCCCGCCACAGCCCTCCTGAACTTGTACCTTGGTCAGTTTATTGCATTCTTAATCTGTTCCACAGCATCTCCGACGGATACAATCTTCTCCGCATCTTCATTGGCAATCTCAATGTCGAATTCTTCTTCAATGCCCATGATAATCTGAAATACATCCAGGGAATCCGCTCCCAGGTCATCCACAAAGGTGGTATCCATCGTGATCTCGTCGGCATCCACATTTAATACTTCTGCAATGATCTCCTGTAATTTTTCAAATTCCATGACTTCATTCCCTCCTAGTTTTCTCCTGCCTGAATTCCGGCTTTGATTTTTTCGTTCATCTGCTGCTCTGTAAAGGTCACGCACTGCAGGATGGAATTGCGCACTTCCACCGCTTTGGAGCTTCCATGAGTCTTGACAACCAGACCCTTAAGGCCCAGAAGAGGCGCCCCGCCATACTGGCTGGTATCGAATCGCTTCAGGGTCTCTTTCAAGGCGGGCTTGACCAGCAAAGCTCCGATCTTACTCCGAAGACTGGTCAACATCCCTTTTTTCACCATGGAGATCAGCGTTGCACCAACCCCTTCGTACAGCTTCAGAATAATATTTCCCGCAAAAGCTTCGCAGACAATCACGTCTGCATATCCGGACGGGATGTCGCGAGCTTCTATGCTTCCAATAAAATTAAGACCTTTGCATTCTTTCAGAAGAGGAAAGGTCTCCTTGACCAGCGCGTTGCCCTTTTCTTCCTCCGCACCGATATTCACGATGGCGACCCTGGGATTGCGAACGCCCATGACGTTCTCCATATAGATCGAACCCATTTTCGCAAACTGCACCAGGTGAGAAGGTCTTGCATCCACATTGGCCCCACAGTCAATCAGCAGAGAAGCTCCTTTTTCCGTGGGCAAAAGAGGCGCAAGGGGCGGACGCTCCACTCCCTTGATCCTTCCTACGATCAACTGGCCGCCCACCAGGACTGCTCCCGTACTTCCCGCCCCCACAAAGGCGTCTGCCTCGCCGTTTTTTACCATCTTCATGGCAACGACGATGGACGAGTTCTTCTTCGTACGGATTGCCTGGACCGGAGGTTCCGCCATCTCGATCACTTCTGCGGCATCCACCACTTCCACTCTGGAAGAATCGTACTGATATTTCTGCAGTTCCGCCTGCACGGGGGCTTTCTGACCCACCAGATATACCTTTATATTGTCCCGACTGTTCACCGCCTCCACGGCGCCTTTCACAATCTCCAGGGGCGCATGATCTCCGCCCATGGCGTCCACTGCAACTCTTACCAGCTCCTGCATCCTCTTTCCTCCTTGTTGTCTATATCATAATACGAAAACCCTTTCCCGAAGTCAATACTTTCCAAAGAAAAAGAAAAGGAAAATGTAAAATATGAAAGGCTCCTACCAAGAAGCCACCACCGTCTCCCCGGCTCTCGCTTCCATACCTGTATGGTACTGCACCTTGGCAGCCCCTTCGCTCTCCAGGACGATCTGCATTACTTCCATACAGTAGCCTTTTGCCTCCAGCGCCTCCCTGTCAAAGCGGATCATCTTCGTCCCTGCCTTCACTTTCTGCCCGGATTTGACAAAGGCTTCAAATCCCTCCCCTTTTAGATTCACGGTATCCACCCCCACATGGATCAGGATCTCGAGACCGCCGGAAAGCTTCATGCCGATGGCATGATTGCAGCCTTCCATCGTAGCGGTGATTCTTCCATCCGCCGGAGCGACCACGATCGTTCCCGACGGCCGGATCACCACGCCGTCGCCAAGAGAGCAGGAAGCAAAGACCGGATCGCTGGCCTCTGCCATGGGAATCACGCTTCCGTCCGCCGCAGCCTTCATCTCACAGGCTGCCGCTGCCTCTTTCTTTTTGAAAAACGAAAACATATCTTTCTCCTGTATTTCTCAAACTACAAAAAATGGCGGTACCTTTTACCCAGTACCGCCAAATCCCTGTCTTTGTTGTTAAGAATCAGTCAACTGCAATGATCTCTTTCTTGTTGTAAGAACCGCACGCCTTGCACACTCTGTGAGGCATCATAAGAGCACCGCATTTGCTGCACTTTACCAAGTTCGGAGCGCTCATTTTCCAGTTCGCTCTTCTCTTATCTCTTCTTCCTTTGGAAGATTTATTCTTTGGACAAATAGACACAGGTTACACCTCCTCTATGCTTTCTCGAGTCAATTCGTTATTCTTCAAAGCTGCCAAAAAGCAGCTCGAATCATTCGCACTTTCTCAATTATACATATCATATATGGAAATGTCAAGCAATTATTTTGTCAGTCTCAAAGTCTCTCTTGCGATGGCCAGCTCCTCGTTGGTGGGGATCAGCATCACTTTCACTTTGGAGTCTGCAGCGGAGATCACTCTTCTCTCGCCGCGGACGTTATTGGCCTCATCGTCGATCTTCACGCCGAGATATCCCAGATACTCGCAGATCGCCTTTCTGGTCTTGATATCGTTCTCGCCTACGCCCGCGGTAAACGCGATAGCGTCCACACCGTTCATCGCTGCCGTGTAAGCGCCGATGTACTTCACAACGCGGTAGATGAACGCGTCCAAAGCCGCCTGTGCCCGCACGTTGCCCTCTGCTCTGGCCGCCTCAATATCACGGAAATCGCTGGATACGCCGCTGATTCCCAGGACGCCGGACTTCTTATTGAGAATATTCAGCATCTCATTGATATCGATACCCTCTTTGTTGCAGATGAACTGGCAGACAGCCGGATCGATATCGCCGCTTCTGGTTCCCATGATCAGACCTTCCAGAGGAGTCAGGCCCATACTGGTGTCCACGCACTTGCCGCCGATGGAAGCGGAGATGGACGCGCCGTTGCCCAGATGACATACGATCACTTTTGCCTTCTTTGGATCTAATCCGCCAAACTTGATCGCCTCGCCGGATACGAACATATGGCTGGTACCGTGGAAACCGTATCTGCGGATCTCATACTTCTCATAATACTCATAGGGGATCGCATAGAGATATGCTTTCTCCGGCATGGACATACCAAAACCGGTATCCCATACAGCCACATTCTTCTTGCCCGGCATCACTGCCTCGCAGGCCTCGATTCCCATAAGGTTCGCCGGATTGTGCAGCGGGCCAAGGTCGAAGCACTCTCTAACAACCTGCTTCACATCCTCGTCCACCACGATGGACTCGCAGTATTTGGTTCCCGCATGAAGCACACGGTGGCCGACCGCAGAGATCTCGTCGGTGCTCTTCACCACGCCGTGCTCCGGGTCCTGCAGCGCATCCAGCACCAGTCCGATCGCCACTTTGTGATCCGGCATGGGCTGCTCGGTTACGTATTTGTCCTTGCCGGTGGGCTGATGCGTCAGAACCGAGCCTTCGATGCCGATTCTCTCGCACAGACCTTTTGCCACCACGCTCTCGTCATTCATATCGATCAGCTGATATTTCAGGGAAGAGCTTCCGCAGTTGATAACTAAAATTTTCATAATTATGTAATCTCCTAAATTTCTCTTTTATTTTACGATCTCGCCGTATACTTCTCTGCCGCAGCCTGCCGCGTTGGACTCGTCGGTGTCGATATGCATTGCCAGAGCGAACTTTGGGCTGACACGCACCACCACGTCGCCGAACACCAGACTTCTGCCGTCGGTATCAATCTTCACGGACACGACGTCTTTGTCTTTTACGCCAAGCTTCTCTGCATCTTCCGGAGTTGCATGGATATGACGCTTCGCTGCGATCACGCCCTCTTTTAACTCCACTTCGCCGCAGGGGCCGACCAGCTTGCATGCGCCGCTGCCCGCCACATCACCGGACTCGCGGACCGGAGCGTCCACGCCGATGGAACGTGCGTCGGTCAGGGAGATCTCCACCTGGCTTGCCGGGCGAACCGGTCCTAAGATGGAAGCCGCCATCTCTTTTTTGCTGCCTACGATCGTAACCTTCTCGTTACATGCGTACTGTCCCGGCTGGGAGAGGTCTTTTTTCTTGGTCAGCTCGTAACCCTTGCCGAATAAAGTTTCCAGATCCTCCTGGGAAACATGTACGTGACGAGCCGATGTCTCAACGATAAAGTTCATATTATCATTCTCCTTTTCTTGTATATAGTTGTAACGCCGCTTGGGCGGCTTTACTTTCTCTTCGCACGTCATCCCAGCACTTCCGACACCAGAATGCAGTTGGGCGTCTCCACCTTGAGAGGCTTGCCCCACATGCTGAAATACTTCTTTTCAAAGTTCATCCGGAAGATGGTGATGCTGTCAGTCTCATGATTCAGGGACATAAAATGCCGGTTGTCCGGGAAGAAATCCCCCGCCTTCGGGTAATCTCCGCTGATGGGCAGGATACAGAGCTTCTCTAAAAGCCCGGTCTCCTGATCCACCTGGAAGACTCCCATGGTATTGTCGCCGGCGTTGGAGCAGAGCACATACTTCCAGTCCTTGGAGAAACGAAGCACGCACGCCGCGCTTACCGCGGAATGATAGCTGCTTCTGGTAGGCATGGTCTGCAGAAGTTCAAATACCGGACCCTTGGAGGAATCCCGATAGGAATAGACGCTGATATAATTCTTCAGCTCGCAGACCAGATAGGCGAATCTGCCGTCCGGGCTGAACTTGATGATACGGGGCGCGCTTTCCTGCTCACAGCGCAGGATATCGATCAGCTTGATTCTGCCGGTCTCATAATTGAACTTGTAGATCTTCACCTGATCCACACCCAGATCCACCGCGCACAGATACTTCTGGTCCGGAGTAATATTCACACAGTTGACGTGGGGACGGAAGTTCCGCTCCGCCACACTGCCAAGACCTTTATGGAAAATCTCGTCGGTCATCTCGCCGATGGTTCCGTCTTCATTCAGGCGCAAAACGGTCACCTTCCCGTCATGCCAGCCGCCGACGAACAGATACTTATCATCCCGGTCCGTGGACAGATAACATCCTCTCATCCCGCGGATGGACACACTGTTCATTGGCTCCAGATCGCCGTCCGGAAGAATCCGAAACGATTGAACGCCTTCATCAGAGATGGAATACAGATATTTTTCATTATGCGATTTTTTTATATAGGAAGGATTGTTGATCGGCACAACTTTTCGCTCCGCCGCCCTTCCGTTCTCCACATCCAGGTCATAAATATGGATGCCCTTACTGCTGCCATGGGTATAGGTACCCACATATGCCACGTATTTCTTCTGATCCATGGAAAGATACTCCTCTCACGGTCTCAGCAGCAGGCGCTTCAACCTGTGCTGAATAGTCACTAAAAATCATATCACAAATATGGATATTTGTTAATAGCTTTCTTTTGTTTTTTCAAAATAATCATGCATAATATCCAAAGTTTTTCGGATCTCTTCCTCTGTGTGGACAGCCGAGAGGAACATCGCTTCAAACTGAGACGGTGCGAGATAAACGCCCTGCTCCAGCATATGACAGAAGTATCCGCGGAATGCCTCCGTATCGGACTTTTTGGCGTCCGTATAGTTCCGGACCGGTCCTTCGGTAAAGAACAGACAGCCAAGGGAACTCACGTGATTCACCTGGTAAGGAAGAGAAAGCTCCTCGCACATGGCTTTCATGCCGCCGTAGAGCAGTTCGCCCATTTTCTCAAGTCCGGTATACACTTCCGGATGTTCGTTCAGATACGTAAGCTGTGCAAGTCCCGCCGCCATGGCCACCGGATTGCCGCTCAAGGTCCCCGCCTGGTACACGCTGCCCACTGGAGCCACCACTTCCATGATCGCTTTCCTGCCTCCGTAAGCCCCCACCGGCATACCGCCGCCGATGATCTTTCCGTAAGTCACAAGGTCCGCTTCGATCCCGAAGTATTCCTGGGCGCCGCCTTTCGCCAGCCGGAAGCCGGTGATCACCTCATCAAAGATCAGCACGCTTCCATGTTTGGTGCAAAGGGACCGAAGCGTCTCCAGAAATCCTTCTTCCGGTAAAACCACGCCCATATTGGCGCCCACCGGCTCCACGATCACCGCCGCAATCTCCTGCCCCCGGGCGTCAAACAACTGCTGCACGCCGGCGGTATCGTTATAGACGGCCAGAATGGTATCTTCCGTGCATCCGGTCGGCACGCCCGCGCTGTCCGGCACACCGGCCGTCATGACTCCGGAGCCTGCTTTTACCAGCATGGCGTCGCTGTGTCCGTGATAGCAGCCTTCGAACTTGACGATCTTGTCTCTGCCCGTATAGCCCCGCGCGGCCCGAACGGCGCTCATGACCGCCTCAGTGCCGGAATTCACCATCCTCACCATCTCCACGGACGGCGCCATCTCACAGATCAGCCGGGCCATATCCACCTCCGACTCTGTGGCCGCCCCGAAGCTTAAGCCCCTCTCACAGGCCCTCTGCACCGCCTCCAGCACCAGGGGATTGGCGTGCCCCAGGATCATGGGGCCCCAGGAGCCGATATAGTCAAGATAACGGTTTCCGTCCGCATCCTGAAGATACGCACCCGTAGCCGACGCGATAAACCGGGGCGTCATGCCCACGGAGCCAAAGGCCCGGACCGGCGAGTTCACTCCGCCCGGTATGAACTTCACTGCCTCCTCAAAAAGCTTTTCCGATCTGGTCATTACCCGATCCTCCCTTCGTCCATATAGTGAGCGACTTCTTTGGCAAAATAGGTCATATAGATATCAACCCCCGCCCGATAGGCGCAGGCCGCCATCTCGCAGAGAATCGCCGCCTCGTCCACATAGCCGAGCTTCGCCCCCGCCTTCACCATCGCGTATTCTCCGCTGACGCTGTAGGCAGCCATGGGCACGTCCGTGGCATCCTTGATCTCCCGCACCATATCCAGATAGGACATGGCCGGCTTGACCATGAGAATATCCGCTCCTTCTTCGATGTCCAGCAGAGCTTCCTTCATCCCCTCCCGGCGGTTGTGATAGTCCATCTGATAGCTCCTGCGGTCCCCGAACGCCGGCGCGCTGCCCGCCGCATCCCGGAAAGGACCG
This sequence comes from uncultured Lachnospiraceae bacterium, assembly GCA_910584945.1. Lineage (GTDB taxonomy): Bacteria > Bacillota > Clostridia > Lachnospirales > Lachnospiraceae > Hominiventricola. Next base: position 18,947 of record CAJUDY010000049.1, read on the forward strand.
TAGAACGCCGACGCGTACTTGACCGCATAGGACATGATGGGCGTCGTGAGGAATCCGCTCCTATCCAGTCCCTCCCGGATGGCGGCGATATGTCCGTCCATCATATCCGAGGGCGCCACCATATCCGCCCCCGCCTGTACCTGGGATACGGCAATCTGCGAAAGCTTCTCCAGCGTCAGGTCATTGTCCACATAATCTCCCTTCAGAATGCCGCAGTGACCGTGGCTGGTGTATTCGCACATGCACACGTCGCCGATATAGAACAGGTCGGGCACTTCTTTTTTGGCCTTCCGAAGCGCTTTCTGAATGATACCGTCGCAGGCATAGGCGCCGCTTCCTGTCTCGTCCTTATGATCCGGTATCCCGAACAGCATGACGCTGCCCACTCCGGCGTCCGCCATCTCACAGAGAATCTCCGGCATCCGGTCCACACTGTACCGGAACTGCCCGGGCATGGTAGGAATCTCTTCTTTGATGTTCTCTCCTTCTTTTACAAACATCGGATATACCAGAGAACTTTTATCCATCCTTGTCTCCCGCACCATCTTACGAAGGTTTGCCGTCGTCCGAAGCCTCCTGGGCCTGATCGTCATCTCCATCTTCCTCTACCTCTTTTCGTATTCTGTCTGTCCACTTTTTTGCCAGGCTGTGGTCCCCGCCTCCGGCGTTGATGCCGATCACCAGGTCTCCCTTTGACGCGATCCCCGGAAAATGAAAGTCGCAGTGCTTCTGATTGCTGCACACATTGACCGGGATTCCTTTTTCCCGGCACTCCTCATAGATCTGTTCGTTGACCTCATGGTCGTCCGTGGCCGCAAGCACCAGGAACGTCCCCGGCGGGATGGAGCCCGGCACATAGAATTCCCTGCAAAGCGTCAGCGTCCCTTCCCGGTCTGCTTCCTCGATCTTCCCGGAAGCCTCTGGGGCATGGACGGTCAGACGCGGGGAAAATAAAAGCAGCGTCTCCACTCTTCGTCCGGCGATCCTGCCTCCGCCGTATATATGAATCTCCCTGTCCCTAAGGTCCACAAAAACCGGAAATCTCTTTGCCATCCTCCGCCCTCCATAAGCCCTGCAGTTCCTCTTTTTCTATTATAAAATCTTTTGCGGCGGCGGACAATAGCATTTACATGTTTTCTTTCAAAAATATATTTGAAAAAGTGATTGACAAAACCGGATTTTCTGTATATAGTTATTTCGTTTAGTTTTATTAAACTTTTTGTTTAGCATATAAAAATATTTTTTTATCTAACGGAGGGCTTTACTCGTGCAGATCGGACCGAAGATCAAAGAGCTCCGTGTCATGAAAGGGCTGACCCAGGAAGAGCTGGCAGACCGCAGCGAACTGTCCAAAGGCTTCATCTCCCAGTTGGAGCGGGACTTAACTTCTCCGTCCATCGCTACCCTGGTGGATATTCTCAACAGTCTGGGAACAAATCTGAAGGAATTCTTCAGCGACGACAGCGACGAGCAGATTGTTTTTCATGACGCAGATTACTGTGAAAAATATGATACCGAGTTAAAAAACAAGATTGAATGGATCATTCCCAACGCCCAGAAAAACGCTATGGAGCCGATCCGGGTCACGCTGGAGCCGGGCGGCTCTACCTATCCAGATACTCCCCACGAGGGGGAGGAGTTCGGCTATGTACTCCAGGGCACCATCACCATTCATATCGGCGGAAAGCTTTACAAAGCCAAAAAGGGAGAGTCTTTCTACTTCCTCCCCTCCGCCAGCCACTATATCACCGCCGGGGAAAAAAGCGGCGCTGTGTTTCTGTGGGTCAGTACCCCGCCAAATTTTTGAAGTACAAAGGAGGACGGTTTATGAGCAACAGACTGATCGATCTTCAGCATATCACAAAGATTTATGACGGACACAAGGTTCTGGACGATATGAACCTGTATTTTAATGAGAATAAATTTTTGACTCTTTTAGGCCCCAGCGGCTGCGGCAAGACCACGACCCTTCGCATTCTGGGCGGCTTCGAGACGCCGGACGAGGGGCAGGTCATTTTTAATGGGGAAGACATCACCTCTCTCCCGCCCAATAAGCGGCAGCTGAATACCGTATTTCAGAAATACGCCCTGTTCACCCATATGAACATCGCGGAAAATATTGCCTTCGGTCTGAAGATCAGCGGCAAGAGCAAAGCCTATATCGACGACAAGATCAAATACGCCCTGAAGCTGGTCAATCTGGACGGCTATGAAAAGCGCATGCCGGAATCCTTAAGCGGCGGCCAGCAGCAGCGGATCGCCATCGCCCGGGCCATCGTCAATGAGCCGAAGGTTCTGCTTCTGGATGAGCCTCTGGGCGCGCTGGACTTAAAGCTCCGCCAGGAGATGCAGTACGAATTGATCCGCATGAAGAACGAACTTGGCATCACCTTTATCTACGTCACCCACGACCAGGAGGAGGCCCTGACCATGTCGGACACCATCGTAGTCATGAACCAGGGCTATATCCAGCAGATCGGCACTCCGGAGGATATCTACAATGAACCCACCAATGCTTTCGTGGCGGACTTTATCGGCGACAGCAACATTTTCCCCGGCACCATGCTGGAAGACAAGGTGGTGGAGCTTTTCGGCGTCGTCTTTCCCTGCGTGGATACGGGCTTTGGCCGCAACCGGCCAGTGGATGTGGTCATCCGTCCGGAAGATGTGGAACTGGGCGCGCCGGGGAAAGGCGCCGTGGACGGCGTGGTCTCCCATCTGATCTTCAAGGGCGTCCACTACGAGATGGAGGTCACCGCCTGCGGCCGGGAATGGCTGGTCCAGAGCACGAAGATGCATCCAGTGGGAGAACCGGTCAGCATCCATGTGGACCCCTTCAACATACAGATCATGAACAAACCGGAATCGGAAGACGAGGAGGCGGTGGTGCTGGATGTATAGAAAATCACTCTCCTATCCTTATCTTATGTGGGCGGCGGCCTTTATCCTGATCCCGCTTCTCTTCATCGTCTACTACGGGCTGACGGACCGAAGCGGCGCGTTTACCCTGGCGAACCTTGCGGCCATCGCCACAGCGGAGCACTCTAAAGCGCTGTTCCTTTCTCTGGGACTGTCCCTTTTGAGCACGGCGATCTGCCTTTTGCTGGCGTATCCGCTGGCGCTCATTCTGTCCGGCAGCAAACTTGGGAAGTCCGGCTTCATTATCTTCCTGTTCATCCTCCCCATGTGGATGAATTTTCTGCTGCGGACCCTGGCCTGGGTAGTGCTTCTGGACACCAACGGGGTGCTGGACACTCTGTTAAAGTCCTTGGGACTGCCCCGAATTAAGATCATCAACACGCCGGCCGCCATCGTATTCGGCATGGTCTATGACTTCCTGCCGTTTATGATTCTTCCTATTTATAACGTCATCTCCAGGATCGACGTCAATGTGATCAACGCAGCCAGAGACTTAGGCGCCAACAGCTTTCAGACCCTTTACAAAGTGGTCTTTCCCTTAAGTCTTCCCGGCGTGATCAGCGGCATCACCATGGTCTTCGTACCGTCCCTGACCACTTTTGTCATCTCCACACTGCTGGGAGGCGGCAAGATCCTGCTGATCGGAAATGTCATCGAACAGGAGTTTATGAAGGGGACCAGCTGGCATGTGGGAAGCGGCCTGTCTCTGGTGCTGATGCTGTTCATCATCGTCAGCATGATTCTGTCCTCCAAATACGACAATGGGGAGGGCAATGTCTTATGATAAAAAAATGTGTGCAGCGCACTTATCTTTTTTTGATCGTGCTTTTTCTCTACGCACCGATCGTGACCCTGATGGTTCTGTCTTTTAACAACTCCAGGACTTCCGTCAAGTGGGGAGGCTTCTCCCTGAAGTGGTACCGGGAGCTTTTTGACAACAAGACCATCCTGGCGGCTCTTGGCAACACGCTCCTGATCGCCGTGCTGTCCGCGTTCTTTGCCACCCTGCTTGGCACCTCGGCCGCCATCGCCATCCATCATATGAAAAAGCGGCGGCAGAGCATCTGCATGAGCATCGTGAACATCCCCATGCTCAACGCGGAGATCGTGACCGGCATCGCCTTTATGCTGCTCTTTATTACCGTGGGCAACCTGCTCTCCATCGTGGGCATCCACTTTGAGATGGGCTTCGGAACGGTGCTGATCGGACATATCACTTTTAACCTGCCCTATGTGGTGTTAAGTGTGATGCCGAAGTTAAAGCAGCTGAATCTGTCCATGTACGAGGCCGCCCTGGACTTAGGCGCCGGAGAACGGCAGGCGTTCTTCCGCATCGTACTGCCAGACATTATGCCCGGAGTGCTGTCCGGGTTCCTTCTGTCTTTTACCATGTCCCTGGATGATTTTGTCATCACCCACTTTGTCAAGGGACTTGGAGCAGATACCCTTTCCACCCTCATCTACTCGGAGCTTCGGAAGGGAATCAAACCGGAGATGTATGCCCTCTCCACTATTCTGTTTTTAGCAGTTTTTCTGGTGTTGGTTTTTGTGAACTTAAGACCGAGGGAATTGCCCGCGGGAGACAAGAGACATTAATTTGGAGGTATCAAGATTATGAAAAAGAAAGTATTACTGACCTGCGGCTGTCTGGTGACGGCCTGCGCGTTCACCGGCTGCGGAGGCTCCTCCGCCGGAGAAAACGGAGAACTCAACGTCTACAACTGGGGAGAATACATCGACGAGGACGTCATCGATCTGTTCGAGGAAGAGACCGGCATCAAAGTCAACTACAAGACCTTCGACACCAACGAAGATATGTACCCCATCATCGCCAACGGAGCGGCGGACTGGGACGTAGTCTGTCCTTCCGAGTATATGATTCAGAAGATGCTGGACAATGATCTTCTGCTAGAACTGAATTACGACAATATCCCAAATATCTCCAATATTGATCCGGATTATATGGAGACGGTCAAATCCTTCGACCCGGACGCTTCCCACGCCGTTCCTTATCTGTGGGGCACCGTGGGCATCCTGTACAACGAAACCATGGTGGAGGAGCCCATCACCAGCTGGGACTGCCTGTGGGATGAGAAGTACGCGGACAATATCGTCATGATGAACAATCCCCGGGACGTCTTCGCCCCGGCGCTGATCTCCTGCGGATACTCCTTAAATTCCACCGATGACGGGGAACTTCAGGAGGCGGCGGCGCTTCTCACCGAGCAAAAGCCCCTGGTTCTCAAATACACCACCGACGAGGTCCGGGACATGATGATCGGCGAAAAAGCAGCCATCGGCGTCATCTACTCCGGCGAGGCCACCATCTGCAAAGACGAGAATGAGAACCTCCAGTACGTGGTGCCCGAGGAAGGCTCCAACGTCTGGCTGGACTGCTGGGTCATCCCCACCACCTGCAAGAACAAGGAGAACGCGGAAAAGTGGATCGACTTCCTCTGCCGCCCGGATATCGCCCTGAAAAATTTTGAATATATCTACTACTCCACCCCCAACAAGGCTATGCTGGACCTGATCGAGGATGAGGACCTTCTGAACAACGAAGCCCTCTTCCCCGGCAACGAAGTTCTCTCCCGCTGCGAGACCTTCCACTATCTGGGGGAAGAGGCGGAGGAGAAATATAATGAACTGTGGAAGCAGGTGTTGTCGGAGTAAGGGAAGATATTCGCTATTCGTGAATAATATTTTTCTCTTGTAATAAACTCCTGTCTTTGACAGTTAGTAGATTAAAAAATCGCTGTATCCCTTGTATTTTCTG
>CAJUDY010000050.1 GCA_910584945.1 uncultured Lachnospiraceae bacterium
TCCATGAAACTTATTATACACTATTCACTCTGTTTGCGGAAAATTGATTTCCGTGACGGCGGCCTCTAAACGGTTGTGCTTGATAGAGTGCATGGAGCAGGCTGTCCGGGTGTCACGTTTCAGAAGTTCCTGCACCCGTTCAAAGGTTTCGTGGGTGATGATTGCCTCGTGGGTATCGGGGACGCGCACCCATTCATCCTCCGGCACAGCCTCAATCTGGTGTACCTTGTAGCTTTTCACCCGGCGGCGGCCCTGCACCAAATCCCCGGTGTAAATAGGATTTCTGAGAATATCGGTTATAATCTTGTTGTCAAGCTGTCCCGTGACTATGAACAGGAGCAGGCACAGTTAAAGACCGTCGTGGAAACCCTGGGGCGGGAAGTGAAACAGCAGGAGCAGAAGAAAACCAACGTCAGGAAGTTCATTTCCGTGGTGAAGAAGTACACGGACATGACCCAGCTTGACGCCACAATCCTGCGTGAGTTCGTGGAACAGATCAGGGTGTCCGACACCTACACGACCGACGAACAGCAGAAGCGGGTGAAAATCCGGGAAATTGAGATCGTCTATAACTTCATTGGTGCGTTTGATTTTGAGGAAGCGCGGGAGCAATCCCAAACTGCCCAAGACAAAAATAATGCGAAAGTCGGCGCAGCCTGACGCTACGCCGACCCTCGCTTAAAATGTTTTCTTACGTCACCGCCCCATTTCACCGGGGGCTTTTGTTCTTTCTTATGTCTCTCCAAATACCTGTTTTTTCAGCCGGATACCCGTGGGCGTCGCCGCAAGTCCCGCCTGGGAGGTCTCCTTCAAAGAGCACGGAAGCAAATCTCCTACTTGGCGCATGGCCTGCACGCATTCGTCCACCGGGATCTTGCTCTCCACGCCTGCAAGCGCCATCTCCGCAGAAGTAAAAGCGATGGCAATCCCCGATACGTTCCTCTTGATGCAGGGGATCTCCACCAGACCCGCCACCGGATCGCACACCAGGCCCAGCTGATTCTTAATGGCGATGGCGCAGGCGTGGGCCGCCTGACCCGGAGTCCCTCCGGACAGCTCCACCAGCGCTGCCGCAGCCATGGCGGAAGCAGAACCGCACTCTGCCTGGCATCCGCCCTGGGCGCCCGCAATGGACGCGTTCTTCGCGATCACCATTCCCACAGCGCCGGCGGTAAAGAGCGCCATAACCGCAGCGTGCTCGTCGCAACGTCCTTCTTCCAGCAAAGAGACGATGGTGCCCGGAAGAATTCCGCAGGAGCCGGCTGTGGGAGACGCCACGATCCGGCCCATGGCCGCGTTGTACTCGGATACCGCCACCGCCCGCGCCATGGCGTGATTCAGGAAGCTGCCCGTGATACCGCCTCCTTCAGCGTAAGCTTCGATCCTGGCTGCATCCCCGCCGGTCAGTCCGGACGTAGAGCAAATATCCGGGTTCTTTCCCTCGCGCACCGCCTCCTGCATCACATGCAGGCTGTTCTCCATCCGCTCATACAGCGCTTCTTCCGACATCTCTGTCTGCGCTGCCTGATCGGACAGTACCAGGACGGATATGGGAATCTTCTGCTGCTCCGCGGCCTCACAGATCGCCGCAATCGAATCATATTCCAGCATACTGACTGCTCCTTTCTTTAGATCGCACGGATCAGCACGACGTTGATGATATTCGGCAGGATACGCAGACTATTTATGAGATTTTCTTCCACGTCTCCGTCTACCTCGATGGTCATAACTGCCTCCCCGCCCTTCTTCGGACGGGTCAGGCGGAAATTGCCGATGTTCGTTCCCGAATAAGCCATAAAGTTCGTGACGGCGGCGATGGTGCCCGGCTTGTCATAATGCAGCACCATCAGGGTATTATACTGTCCGGTAAAAGACACTTCCATCCCGTTGATCTCCGTAACCAGGATATTGCCTCCTCCGATGCTCGCCCCCTGCACCGTGCACTCGGCGCCATGTTCCCCCTTCAGGTGAATTCTGGCCGTATTGGGATGAGTTCCCGGAAGATCTTCCGCCAGGAAAGAATATGTTAATCCTTCCTCATCGGCAAGCGTAAGCGAACGACGAATCCGTTCATCATCCGAATGCATACCCATGATGCCGGAGATCAGCGCCTTGTCCGTGCCGTGTCCCCGGTAAGTCTGAGCAAAAGACCCGGACAGCTGAATCCTGGCCTCCACTGCCCGCTCACCCAGAATCTTCCATGCCACTCTTCCCAGCCGCACGGCGCCCGCGGTGTGGGAACTGGACGGTCCGATCATCACGGGACCGATAATATCAAATACGTTCATATGTCCTCTGTCCTTTATCTAAGCTCCACATCTTATTTTTTAATCCATTTTTCATAGATGGTGTTTACGATGATACCGATGGCGTTGTCTCCCGACACGTTACATGCCGTTCCAAAGGAATCCTGTGTGATATACAGCGCCACCATGATCGCGCAGATCGGTCCGTCCGGATTGCCTGCCTCCGCCCCGAACACCATATAGAGGAACGGCAGAGCGGTCATGATAGAGCCACCCGGCGCGCCGGGAGAAGCGACCATGGCGATTCCCAGCGTCATGATAAAGGGAATGACCGTCATAAGGCTGATGGGAAGCTGGTTCATCAGACAGACTGCGGTCGCGCAGGCCGTGATGGTGATCATGGAACCTGCCATATGGATATTGGCGCACAGAGGCACCACAAAATTACGGATTTGCTCGGACACGCCATCCTTTTCCGCGCACTGCAGGTTCACCGGGATCGTCGCTGCGGAAGACTGGGTTCCCAGTGCTGTAGTATAACCAGGAATCTGGTTTTTGATCAGCGTAAACGGATTCTTTTTGCTGATGGTCCCGGCGATGGTGAACTGAATCACAATGCAGATCAGATGCATGAGGATCACCACAAGGAACACCTTCCACAGGATACTTAAGATCGCAAAGGTCTTGCCAGATTTGGTCATGTCCGTGAAGGTTCCGCAGATGTACAGAGGCAACAGCGGAATGATCACCGTATGGAGTACTTTGTCGATAATGCCGGAAAAGTCCTTCATGCCGTTGTAGAGGCTGTTCCCGATCTCCTTTCCGCGCATGGTGGACAGACAAAGCCCCAGTACAAATGCAAGGGCCACCGCCGACAGCGTATCCAAAAGCGGCTGAAGCTGAATGCCAAAGTAGGCGCTCAGAGAGTTGTCCGCCGTCGCCGCAATCTGCTCCATGGCTTCCGCGCTCATAAAGCTCGGGAACAGGCCGCTGGCCACCAGATAAGAACAGGTCCCCGCAACCAGCGTGGAACCATAGGCGAGACAGACCGTGATCAGAAGGAGCTTCCCTGCCCCCTGGCTTAAGTCTGCGATTCCCATGGTCACATAAGCCACGATCATCAGCGGAATCACAAATTTCAAAAAGGTGCTGAACAGGCTGGACGCAGTGACAACGACCCGGCAGACGCTCTCCGGCAGGAACTGTCCGAAGAGGATACCGAGAATAATTGCGATAATGAGTTTTGGCACAAGGCCCAGTTTTTTCTTTTCCATCATATTTCTCTCCATAAGCTTTTCTAACGATCGTTCTTCCAACCCCCTGCATCTCCCCGGCGCCGTGTGAAATCTGCGAAGTCCGTCTGACGCGGAATATTGTCCTTGTCCAAAAGAAAAATCGTCGTAAATGTATGTGTATCGAATACACTTACAGCATATCTCTTTTTGCCGAAAAAAACAAGAGGAAAAATCGAAATTTGTTCTTGAAATTTTTCTCAGACGTGCTATAATAAGGGTCATGGAAGCATAGCTCAGCTGGGATGAGCGTTCGCCTCACACGCGAGAGGTCATGGGTTCGAGCCCCATTGCTTCCATTTTTTCAATAAATAAGGGGCATTAGCGCAGTTGGGAGCGCGCAACATTCGCATTGTTGAGGCCGTGGGTTCGAATCCCATATGCTCCATATTTAAAAACCTGTAAAACCGTTAGAATACATTGTTTTACAGGTTTTTTTGTTGTCTTTTCTGCCCTCCGTTCTGTTTCAGGCTTACCTTTGGAGTGAAAAATTCTTAATATCAATATATATTTTCAAGGCTTCATAGGTTTCCGTACCTGCCCAATAACTTTTACAACGTCTGCGTTTTATTACATCAACGACGGATTTCGGGGTATAAGCAGGTTTGCATAGAAACAATGGCCGCCGAAATCACCGGCGGCCATCATGACCTGTCAGGCAGAAACCGCTGTCTGTTCTTCTGCGTGATTACATTTTTCCGCACAGATCAGGAACATGGGCGTGGACGCGTAGTTCGCCTGCTCGGTCAGATCCCAGACCCTCTCCCACACCCGCTCGTCCGCCTGAATCTGACCGTCGGTGTACGTCTTCAGCACGTCCAGATCCCATGCCGGACGCATGATCTGGCTCATGGGAACCTGCCTGGCAATCTCTTCCATGGCATCGATATCCGTGCCGGTGTAATGATCCTCCAGATGAAGGGCTACCACCCGCTCCCGGTCCTCCTCGTATCTCCTGCGCATCCGGTCATCGAACAGATGATGATACCAGTTGGCGTCGAAATTCAGAAGCCGTCCGCCCTCCTTCAATACCCGCATCCACTCCCCATAGGCCTGTTTTGGCTCTTCCAGATTCCAGGTCAGGTTGCGGGAGATCACCACATCGAACGTCCCGTCGGGAAAGTCCAGATGCTGTGCATCCATCTGACGGAAGCAAATCTTCTCCTCCAGCGCTCCCGCATTCTCCTTCGCCTGCCGGAGCATGGCTTCCGTGTAATCCACCGCCGTCACCTCATATCCCTCTTTTGCCAGAAGTATCGCAAAGAAACCAGGGCCTGTTCCCACATCCAGAATCTTCAGATTTCTTCCCTCCGGCAGGTGCTTCTTAATCTCCCGGAACCACACCTGATCCTGCCCCGTGGCAAGCTCATGGCGGTTCACTTCTGAATATCCCTCTGCCCTGCCGGTCCAGTACTGTTGGATCTTTGATAATAACATTTCCCTTACCCCCGTTTTGTTTTAATTTTTATCCAGATCCACCGTGATCTCATAGTAATCGCAGGGATGCGCCACAAGTCCGGTTACGCCCTCGCCGGAGACCATGGACATCTTAAGATGAGAAGCAAAGACAAAGCCGTTGTCATCCAAGATCACCTGGGTCATCTGCGTTGCCAGCTTTGCACGTTCTGCCGCGTCAAAGGTCTGGCTCATCTGTTCCTCCAGCGCTTCCAGCTCGTCACTGTGGTATTTGCCGCGATTCTTGGAGGACGCATCCAGACAATGGGTCGTAAAGAAGAACTCAGGATCGCCTGTGGGCGCGGTCACGAAGGCGCTGGCATAGATATCCCAGTCCCCACGGTCAATGAAGTCCAGATGGTTCGCCGTACAGTTCACCTGGAGATCAATGCCGATCTCTTTCATGGTCGCCTGTACGCTTTCGGCCAGAAGCGGAAGCTCCTGACGGCTGGGATAGGTCAGCCAGCGAAGGGTCAGTTTCTGTCCGTTCTTATCCACATAACCATCCCCGTCCGTATCGGTCCAGCCTGCCTCTGCCAGAAGCGCTCTGGACGCCTCCAGGTCAAAGGGCTGTGCCGTCACCATGCTGTCCCCGTAAGCGAAGCTTGCCGGGAACGGTCCCACTGCCGGACTGCCGTTGCCGTTCATCAATACTTTGGTAAAATTCTCGCGGTCGATGGCGCCTGCAATGGCTCTGCGCACATTGGCGTCCTGAAGCGCTTCCGTCTCATAGTTCATGGCGCCGAAGAAAGAGCGGGAGGTCTCGCTGGAAGAGATTGTGTAAGGCGCGCTCTCAAAAAGCGGCAGGCTTGCATAGGGCATCCCATAAGCGCCGTCCAGCTCTCCCGACTGCATGGCCATGGTCATGGTGTCCCCGTCGGAGATCGTCTGTACATAGATTGTATCCAGATGGGGCGTGCCGTCCCAGTAGTTTTCATTCTTCACCAGCGTCAGACCCTTGTCCGTCTCCACCAGCGTCGCCCGGTAGGGCCCGGTGCCGGAGACATTGCCGTCGTCCGTGATCCCGGCTTCCATATCAATGATGCAGCCGTAGGGCTCCGCCAGATAGTTGATCAGCGCCGGCACCGGCACTTCCGTCTTAATCGTCAGCTTCTGTCCGTCCGCAGTTACTTCCTGAATCTTCAGGTCGCCTGCCGCGCGCTCGTGCACCTCGGTCAGATGATCCAGACATTCCTTGACCGCCTGAGCGTCCAAAGTGCGTCCGCTGGTAAAAGTCACGCCGTCCCTTAGCGTGATCTCCCAGGTCGTCTCATCCACGTTCGTATACTCCGTCGCCAGCCAGGGCTCCGCTTCCATGGCATCCGAATACTTGAACAGTGTCTCCCCGATTCCGTAACGGATACAGGCCCATCCGGCATAGCCGTTGTGCGGATTGACATCAGACTCGTCATTCTCCGCATTGAAGGTCGTATCCCCATAGTAAAACACCTTCTCTTCTTCCGACGACGCCTGGGAACTGCTCCCTGCATCCTGCCCACTGTCCGCCGTATCCTCTGATGGCGACGAGCTTTCGTTTCCACTCCCGCAGCCTGCCAGGAGACATGCGCTCATCGTCACTGCAAGCAGCGATACGCCGAATTTCTTCCAAAAATTTTTTTTCATCATCTAACGGTACCTCACTTGTATATTTTATTCAAAAGACCGAATCCACCAGAACTCTGGTGTATTCTTCTTTCGGATGCATAATGATTTCGTCCGGAACCCCCTGTTCCACGACGCTTCCCTGATACATGACCAGCACCCGGTCGCAGAGAGTCTGCACCAGAGCCAGGTCATGGCAGATCAGAAGCAGCGAGAGCCCCTGCTCCTTTTGAAATTTCTTTAAAAGATCCACGATCTGTGCCTGCACCGTCACATCCAGCGCGCTGGTCGCCTCGTCGCAGATGATCAGCTCCGGACCCGGCGCAAGCGCTCTGGCAATAGCCGCCCGCTGGCACTGGCCGCCGCTGACCTCATGGGGATAGCGGGATGCGAACTCCCGGTCCAGTTCCACCATATCAAGAAGCTCGTACATTCTCTCCTTCGCCCGTGCCTTCGGCATGCTCTGGTTGCGCATGCTCTCCATAATGCCGTCCCCAAGAGAACGCCTTGGATCAAAGGAATCCTGCGGCGTCTGGAACACCATCTGAATCTTCGTATAAAGTTCCCGCTCCTTTTTGCCTCTTAAGAACAGCGTCTCCGCTCCCTCCAGCAAAACGCTGCCTGCATCCGGTGCTGTCAGATGGGTGATGATCTTCGCGGTCGTACTTTTACCGCAGCCGCTCTCTCCCACCAGCCCCAGGCATTCCCCTTTATTCACATCAAAACTGACGCCGTCTACCGCCACAAAGGGAACTTTATTTTTGTAAAATGTCTTTCTCAATTCTTTTACTTCCAGTAATCTCTGCATAGCTTCACCCTCTGTCAATACGAAGGACCGAGCCGATCAGCTTCTTTGTATATGCCTCCTCTGGATGATGGATGATATCCTCTGTCTTTCCGTGCTCCAAGAGTCGACCCTGATACATAACTGCGATCCTGTCCGCCATATATTCCACCACGCCGATGTTGTGTGTGACGATGACGATGCCGGTATGATAGAGTTCCCGCATCTTCATCATCTCTTTTACCACCTGGGCCTGTACCGTCACATCCAGCGCGCTGGTGGGTTCGTCGGCAAAGAGAAGATCCGGCTTCAGCGCCATAGCCATCATGATGCCCACCCGCTGATTCATGCCTCCGGACAGTTCAAAGGGATAACTGTCCAGAATCCGGTCCCCGTCATTCAGACGCATCTTTTCAAAAAGCTCCAGCGCCCGGTCCCGCACTTCTTCCCGGCTCACCTTCTCATGCTGAGAGATACTCTCGTAGAGCTGATCTCCGATACTGCGGATCGGACATAATGACGCACCGGTATTCTGAAAGATCATACCCATGGCCGGCCCTCTCATCTTCCGGATCTCGTCCGCGCCGGCGTCGATGACATTCTGTCCTTTATAATAAATATCACCTCTGGTCACGGCTCCGGAGTTCCCCAGAAGACCCATGGCCGCCTTGATGATCGTACTCTTGCCGCTTCCGGACTCTCCGACGATTCCCAGAATCTCGCCCGGCTCCAATTGAAGAGACACGTCATGCACTACCGCTCTTCCGTTGTAACTTACTTCCACATGCTGTACATCCAGTAATGGTGTCATACGCTTACCTCCCCTTCTGCCGGGGATCAAGAAGGTCCCGCACGGTATCTCCTGCAAGATTAAAGATCATGACCGTCAGAAAAATAGCTGCGCCAGGCGCCAGGATGACCCAGGGCGAAGTCTGCAGCATGCTCCGTCCGTTGCTCATCATGGAACCCCACTCTGCCGTGGGCGGCGTCGCCCCCAGTCCAAGGAAAGACAGTCCGGCGATCTCCATGATCATGGTCCCGATATCCAGTACAGCTGTCACAACGACGGGACCGGCGATGTTCGGCACGATATGTTTGAGAATCATTTTCCAGGTTCCCGAGCCGGACAGCTTCGCCGCCGCCATATAGGGCATGCTCTTGATCGTCATGACCTGACTTCTGGCGATTCTGGCGTATTTGGGCCAGGAAATACAGGCCAGCGCCACCACCGCGTTCAAGATGCCTCCGCTCATGACGCTGGCCACCGCGATGGCAAACACCATGCCCGGAAACGCCAGGAAGATGTCCGACACTCTCATCAGAAAAGAATCCAGTTTCCCGCCGTGATAGCCGCAGAAAATCCCTACCGCACTGCCGATCACCGTAATGATCACGACCAGCAGAAGGGCGGAAAAGATCGTGGACTGCGATCCCATGATTACCCGGGACAGCATGTCTCTTCCATAACGATCCGTACCCAGAAGATGCGCCCCGCCCGGCGGCAGCAGCGCGCTTCCAAGATCCTGTTCATAGGGATCACAGGGAACCAGATACGGCGCGAACGCCGCCATCAGAACCACTCCCACAGCCAGCGCACCGAAGACGATCATCTTTAATTTTGTATGGTCTTTTACAATCTTCTGTTTACGTATTGTAATCTTCTGTTCCTCCGCCATATCACGCATCCTCCTCACCAAGCCGAATCCGCGGATCCAGATAATGATAGATGATATCTGTCACAAGGTTCACACCCACATAGATGATCGCCATCCAGATCACGTATACCTGAATCACCGGATAGTCCCGCATGGTGATGGCGTCCACCACCATCTTTCCTACGCCGTCCCACATAAAAATAGATTCCACGATAGCCGTACCGCCCAGCAGCGAACCGATGGACAGCGCCAACAGCGTCACGATCGTCAGCATGGATGCCCGCAGTACGCTGAAGTAAAGGATTCGTTTCTCTCCAACTCCCCTCGCCCTGGCACCCTGCACATAATCTTTGTTCAACTCCTCCAGCACCGTCGCCCGCACCTGCCTGGTGTACTTGGACGCCATGGACAGCGCCAGTGTCAGTGTCGGCAGGATCACACTCTTCCAGCCTGCGTTGTTTCCCATGACCGGAAGCAGACTAAGCTTCAGCGAGAAAACATAGATCAGAAGCAGCGACACAAAAAAATTCGGCAGTGAATTGCCGATAAAACTGAAAAAACGAATGATATAATCCGTAATTCTGTTCTGCTTTACCGCTGAAAGAATTCCCAAAGGAATCGATAAAAGAACCGTCAGTAGAATCGACGTGATCGTCAGATAGATCGTCGCCGGCAGCTTCGATACAAATGTGGCAAATACCGGCTGCCCGGATACGAAAGACTCCCCCATATCTCCCCGGATGGTCTTCCCAAGCCAGATCACATACTGCTGCAAGATTGGCTTATCCAGTCCCAACTCTGCCCGGAGCGCATCCTTCTCTTCTTCCGACAGGGCTCCGCCGGTGTTGTTCTCCATCACATCAATGACGTCTGCGGTTCCCGTATTCATCAAAAGGAAGGACAACAGCGTGATCCCAAAAAGGATCGGGATTAACTGGAGAAGCCGTCTTGTTATGTACTTTTTCATTCCTCTCCTCCTCAGCGTTTCTATTTTCCACAGAATATTTTACAAAAATATGGAATGGCGTACAACCCCGCAGGGGGGATATACATCCATTCCATTTTCATATGATTTCATTCCGTTTTGTTATGTCTGGAGCATTACTGCTCTGCACTTTTTACAAGCTCCAGCGCCTGAGCAAACTCCTCTTTATTCTTCTGTGCACAGATCATAAAAAGAGGCGTCGCTTGTTCATGGACTTTTTCTTCCTCGTCCCATACCAGGTCTCCTGCATTTGGAAGCACCTTGATCACATCCATTCCCACCGCTTTTAGAGTCGTCTCATCCCACTCCGGCCGATGTTTCCTCGACAGCGGAAGTGTTCTGGCAAGTTCTTCCAGAAACTGTGCTTTCTGGCTGCCGATTTTATCATGTACCGCATGAGGATAGAGTCTGTGATAGTTCGCATGGGCGACGTCGTGACGCGCCTTTTGTTCTTCGTCAAAAAGATAGAGATACCAGTTGGCGTCAAAGTAGACCATGCGGCCTCCGGGTACCAAGACACGCTGCCATTCGCAGAGCGCAGCCTTCGGTTTTTCCAGATTCCACAGTACATTTCTGGATATCACCAGATCAAAGCTTCCGTCCGCAAAAGGCAGATGTTCCCCGTCGTACAGGATAAACTCCGCCTCCGCCCCGTACGCTTCGGCATTTTCCCGGGCATATGCAAGCATCTCTTCGGTCACATCCACTGCGCTTACCTGATGTCCCGCCAGCGCCAGATTGATCGCAAAAAAACCCGGACCGGTCCCCACGTCAAGAATCCGCATGGATTTTTTCGGCGGCGCATACTGCAGGATCAGCTGCCTCCACGCCTCCTTTTTCCAGTTATTCAGTTCTTCGATGTTCTGCCTGGAATAGCTCTCGGAACGGACTCCCCAGTAAGATTTCAAACCGTCCAGAACATGCTCCTGTCTGTGCTCCATCTTTCCAGCCCCCTGTTCTTTTTCTGTTCCGAAGATACCATATTTGCATCAAATACACAAGCCGGGTGGGGGGATATTTTCAAATCATAAAAATCTGCCCACAGGCAGATCTTTATGATTTGATAGCGTATTTATATTAGGATTTTTATATAGGAGCATCGTTAAGTTTTGATCTGATTAAATGCATCTCCACATACTCCAGAAACTGTCTGACCAGCCGGCCGGGCGTCTCTTCCCGCCGCAGCACGTATCCGAAGAGCACCGGCTCCTCTTCGCCGTAAAGCGAGAGGCCAGGATACCCCCGCGACTCTTCTTCCGGCCCCAGATACGCTCCGCTGATATTGCCAAGATCCGTGTTCTGCAAAAGATCGTTCATTACATAGTCGCTGTTGGTGATCACCGCCACCTGTTCCTTCCTCCCGTCTCCCCTCTCCTGACGAAACAGATCCCAGTAGTGATCCAACGTAAATTCATCTTCATAACACTGTACCAGACGGATGGCTTCGGCGGGCATTTCTTCTATTGAATGCTTTTTTCCCAGCGGATTGTGTCCGCCGAAGTAGAGCATCGCTTTTAATCGCCGAAGTTCGGTGAATTCCAGGTGATATTTTTCCAACTTATACTGGAAGGACTGCATCTGCGATTCCATCATATGGACAAATCCCACGTCGGACAGCCCGCTCCCCAGGCGCCGGATCACATCCTCCGTGCTGGCGGTCATGATCCGAAAATGAACGTTCTGCTCTTTGTGAAGCTGATAGAACTCCGTGAAGCGCGCCGACATCCAGGAACTGGGATTGCAGGCGATGGAAAGCTCATCTCCCTCATCCATCCGGGCATACGCCGTGAGCCGTTTCACCTGCTCCACCGCCTGACAAGCGTACTCGTACACTTTCTGTCCTTTACGAGTCAATCGAATTCCCCGGCTTCCCCGTTCAAAAAGCGGAAAGCCAAGTTCCGCTTCCAAGGACCGAATAATTTTACTCACGTTTGGTTGTGTTGTATACAGTACATCCGCAGCCTTGCTGAAAGACCGAAGATCCGCGCATACTACCAGATATTGAAGCTGCTTTGTCTCAATCATAGGCACTGTTCCCTGCGATACAGATTCCGGCATCTGTTCTTTTCTTATCTGTTAAAATTATAACGGATTCCGGAATCGCTCACAAGCCGGGTGGGGGGATCTTTTCGTATTCCATTTTATTATGTTGGGATTCCAATTTGTGATAAGGAATCATCCTGTAAGAATATAAATCTTGACTTCTCCCTTCTTCTGTTTTATAATGTTCGCCAAAGAACAGTTCTTCAAGAAACCTTTTTGATACAGGAGTATTCACCATGCAGTCACAATTTATCAATCAGCAGCTTCTGGGAAATGTCATCTATGAGGAATGCTTAAGCGCCGCCTGCTCAAAGCATCAGTTGATCAAGACAGAGATGGACATTCTTCTTTTTCTGCACAACAATCCCGGATATGACACGGCAACCGATATCGTCAGGCTCCGGCATCTGTCCAAGTCCCATGTGTCCAAGTCCATTCAGTCTTTAAAAGAGCGGGGATATCTCACCACCTTTTTTGAGGGAAACAACCGGCGGACCGTTCATCTGAAGCTCTGCACTGCCGCAGACGACGCCATCGCAGACGGACTGATAGCGCAGAATCGATTCGCGGAGATTCTTGTTGCGGATTTTACAATAGAAGAAAAAGAACAGTTTCTGAAATACCTGTCAAGGATCACAGGCAATCTGCAGGCTTACATTCAGAACCGATAGATAGAAACCGGAGGTCGTTATGGAAGTATGTTATAAATTTGTCATCTGTTTTCTCGCGGGCATCGGCGCCGGGCTGGGAACCGGCTTCGCGGGCATGAGCGCCGCGGCGGTGATCAGCCCCATGCTGATCACGTTTCTTCACATGGAACCCTATCATGCCGTAGGGATCGCGCTGGCCAGCGACGTGCTTGCCAGCGCGGTCAGCGCTTACACTTATGGAAAAAATAAAAATCTGGATATCAAAAACGGCGTCCCCATGATGCTTTCCGTCCTCGCCTTTACTGTGGTGGGAAGCTGGGTGTCCAGCCTGGTCCCGGGTTCCGCCATGGGCAGCTTTTCTGTCTTCATGACCTTGCTTTTGGGCATCAAATTCATCGTAAAACCGGTGATGACCACCAGGGAAACCATGGAGGCCGCCGATCCGAAGAAACGGCTCATCCAGTCCGTCTTCAGCGGTATTGGCATCGGCTTTATCTGCGGTTTTGTCGGCGCCGGCGGCGGGATGATGATGCTTCTGATCCTGACCTCCGTCCTCGGCTTTGAACTGAAGACTGCCGTAGGGACCAGTGTCTTTATCATGACTTTTACTGCTTTCACGGGAGCTGCCAGCCACTTTTCCATCGGCGGCGCCCCGGATCTTGTAAGCCTTGTCTTCTGTGTTGCCTCCACCCTTCTGTGGGCGCGGATCGCCGCAAGATTCGCCAACCGCGCCGCGCCGGCCACCCTGAACCGGGCCACCGGCGTGGTGCTGGTCATCTTAGGCGTGCTGATTTTAGGCTTCCATGCCCTGTCCTGATCCCGGAATCAGAATTCTTTTTTCTGGATGAACCAGGAAGAAATCCGATAGGAAGCTGTCCAGATCAGAAGGCACGCCACCGCCAGCCAGAGCAGAAACATCGCCGGATTCGACTCTATCGGCGCAACGATTCTCTGCAGCACCGGAAGGGCAATTTTTCCAGCTGCAAAGAATGCGATCACAAAAACCGCCACTCCGGTAAAGGCGATATTCCTCCCTTTTTCCGACCCGTATCTGACCAGAGACGGAAGCATCAGGCCCACATAAGAGAGGCAGATCAGAAGATAGACGGGATCAAAAAACAGCGTCTCCAGATATTCTTCCATAGAGAACCGGAGCTGGAAAAACACCATGCGAAGCAGGACTCCCGCCAGCCATCCTCCAAAAACCAGAAGAAAGCTGAACAGATATTTTTCCTTCACATAATCCTGTCTGCCGGAAGGCAGGGCCATCAGGAAAGCCATCCCGTTGTCATACTCATCGTAACTGAAGCTGCTGAACGAAAACATGGAGAGCATAAAGGTCACATAACTGGTGACAAAAGAAGACATGTTTTTCGATCCTGCCAGCGACATGGCGCATACCAGAAGAATCGCGACCACAAAATAGCGTCCCTGGCGTTTCAATACTTTCCAGTCTTTGATCAATAATCCTGTCATATTGCTTCCCCCCTGATCATCATCGTCATTACTTCGTCGATAGAGCCCTTTTCCATGGTAAGTTCCGGCGCATTTTCCAGATAAAACCGCTTCTGATTCGTCAAAAGACGGTAGCCGAAGGACTCCCGCTTCCTGCGCAGCAGACGGGATCGGTCCATGGTCTGATATTGCTCTTCGGTCACTTTCAGAAGTCCATAATCCCCAAGCAGAACATCGGTCTCCTCATGCAGGAGAATCTGCCCTTGGTTAATCAGATAGAGATCATCGCACAGTCCTTCCAGATCGCTGGAAATATGGGAACTGATCAGGATCGACCGGTCCCCGGGGATCATGTATTCCCGCAAAAGATCCAGAATCTCCTCCCGGGCCAGGACGTCAAGCCCCGCTGTCGGCTCATCCAGGATCAACAGCCTCGCCTCGTGGGACAGAGCCATCAGAATCTTCAGCTTGGCTTTCATGCCAGTGGATAGTTCTTTGATCTTCTTTTCCCTGGCAAGTCCGAAATCCTGACATTTATTCAAAAATTTCTGTCGGTCAAATTTTCTGTACAGACGGCCCAAAACCGGCAGGATATCCTCGATGGAAAGATATCCGGTAAAGCAGGAATCCGACAATACCACTCCGATGTCTTCCTTTTCCTCCCTGCTAAGCCCTTCGACTGGCTTTCCAAGCAGTTCGATCCTGCCCTTCTCCGGAAAGATCAGTCCCAGCAGCGCTTTGAACGTCGTACTTTTTCCGGCTCCGTTGGGACCGATCAGAGCCGTCACACTCCCCTCGGGCACTTCCATGGTACAGTCCAGATGGAATCCGGAATACTGCTTTTCCACATGATCTAATTTAATCAGCATCACAATTCCTCCAATACAATATGAAATAACTCCGTAAGCTCCTGTTGGTTCATCCCGCAGCTTCTGCCTTTCCGGATGGCGGCTTCCAGCTCCGCCTCCACCTCTCGTCGCTTTTCCTCCAGAAGCTGTGCCTGATTGGCGCTCAGTACAAAGCTTCCTTTTCCGTGGACTGTGGAGATAAATCCCTCCTGTTCCAGCGCATCGTAGGACTTCTTCACGGTCAGCGCGCTGACTTTAAGTTCCCTGGCCAGGGTTCTCACGGAAGGAAGAGCCGTCCTTTCTGCAAGCTCTCCGTGCATGATCAGATCTTTGATCTGTCCGGAGATCTGTTCATAGATAGGCTGCATGGATGAATGATTGACAATCAGCTTCATCTCATTCCTCCTTTGTTACAAACAGTATATAACACTTTATAACTGTTGTCAACTGTTTTGTACTGTTTGTTTTAAAATTTGGAATAAGAAAAAGACCCGGCGCAGGATACTTCCCATACCAGGTCTTTCTTCCTCTGGTTATTCCTTATATTTCACCCGAAGAATTCTTCTCACGGATTCCTCTACCCGCTCCTCGGTAAGCTCCCCCGATTCCAGCGCTGAGAGAACTCCCTCATAAGCGCTCTCGAAGTTCGCCGGCATCAGCACCAGATCCACCCCCGCCTGAAGCGCCAGCACCGCGGCTGAGCCGGAGTCATACTGCTGGCTGATGGCGCCCATATTCATGGCGTCCGTCACCACGACGCCTTCATAGCCAAGCCTTCCCCGGAGTATGTCGGTAATCATGTAAGAAGACAGTGTGCAGGGGACCTCATCCCCGGTGACGGTCGGCACGGAGATATGAGCCGCCATGATAAAAGAGCACCCGCTTTCAATCCCTTTTTGAAAAGGAACCAGCTCCGCCTCCATCAGCTGATCCAGGGTTTTGTCCGTGTAGGCATAGCCCGCATGGCTGTCTCCTAAGGTCGCTCCGTGTCCTGGATAGTGCTTCAGGACCGCCCACACCCCGGCTCCCTCCAACCCCTCGGCCTCCGCAAGCGCCATCTCTGCCACCAGATCGGGATCGGTCCCAAAGGAACGGCTGCCGATGACCTGATTATCCGGATTGGTCAGTACGTCCGCGTCCGGAGCAAAGTCCAGTGTGAAGCCAAGTTCCGACAGATAGGAGCCGATCACGGTCCCCACTCTCCTTGCTTCCCCGGCGTCCCTCTTGTCTCCGATGCTGCGCATCGCCGGAACACGCTCCACCGAAAAAGCAGACTGACTGCCGACGCGCGCCACTATCCCGCCTTCCTCGTCCACCCCGAGAAACGGCTCCGGAAAGCCTGCCTCTTCATAATATTGGCGGGTATTATGAAGCATCGTCTTCACCTGCGTCGGCTCTTTTAGATTTTTCGCAAAATAAATGATGCCTCCCACCGGATACGTAAGGATTGCTTCCTTCGTCTGCTCTCCCGCCGCCGTCACCGTCTCGTACCCGGTCAGCGCTTCCGGCGTAATCACAAAAAGCTGCAGCACTTTCTCTTCTGTCGTCATATCCGCCAGGACTGCCTCGATCTGTTCTTCCAGAAGCTCTTCTTCTGTCTTTTCGGGTTCTTTTGCAGGCTTTGGACCTTCTGTCTTCGACTCCTCTATTGTTGGTTCCTCGTCCGTCATTCCTGACAACTCTCCCTCTGCCTCCGCCTGAACCTCTTCCATACACTCGTCCTTCGCCGCTTCCGCTTCTGCCTCTGGCCCCAACTCCGGACGCTTCTCCTGCCATCCGGTCAGTAGCCAGTACCCCATACTCCCCGCGCACACACAGACCAAAAGCGCCGCCAAAAATCCAATACAGCGGTACCGTAACTTCCTGTTTATAAAAATCTCCCTCGCTTTCTCAAAATCACGCGCAAAATAATCAACCCCTCCCCCTTTTATCCCGCATTTTCCCGCAAAATGTTATCCACTCGTTTTCTCACTCAGTCTGAATCACCTTCAAATTCGCGATAGGCTTGCCGCTGGGAAGTTTCTATCTACTACTCTTATTATCTTAGTATATCCAACTATCCAAACATTATCAAGTGAAACATTTCTACTCATACGATCACTGCAAATTCTTCCAACATCAGCCGCCGGGATCTGCACCCTCCCGGCGGCGTCCGTGTAAAGCACTTTCACATCACCCAATCCCCACAATCTCCCTCGTCTTTTTATACGCCCCCCTGTACACCGCATACATCACCCCCGCGATCAGGCACATCAGCCCCCCTTCCATCAAAAGCATCCACACCTCAAAGCGCTCCAGCGCCATATCATTAAAGTACGTCAAAAACAGAGAAAACACTCCGGTCACCACACATCCGGCCGCCACCGGATACACAAAAATTTTGCGAAGCTGCACCTTGATCACCCGCTCCTCGTAGGCGTCATCCGCTCCCAGTTTCCGAATATCCAAAAAAAGCTGCCGGTTATCCATAGCGATGGTCACGCTTCGCACATAACTCATGATCCCCGCGGACGCCAGCACGATGACGGAGACGTAAAGACTCAGAATCACAAAGACCGCCACCAGCTCCATGGCGTCCGCCTTCATCAGCACCTTGGAAAAAGGCCAGTATTTCCAATTCGACATCAACCGGGGATTGTCCTTAGACAAATCAATACTTCCCGCATAGCTGTAGGTCTCCCCGGCCTCCAGCGCCAGCTTCTCCTCCCAGGCGTCATACAGTTCCCAGTGGTCGGAAAACTTTGTGGCTCGGGCAATATACGCCTGCTTCCACGCCTCCGCGAACGCGTAAGTATCCTTAAAATTGTCTGCACAGAAGAACGCATAGTTCTCCTTGTATTCCTCCGTCAGCCCTTCTGCCAGCCGGTCATAATCCTCGTCAGACAGCACAAAAGCAGGATCGCTGTAGAGCGCCAGATTATCAAATTCCGCAGTCCCCGCATATACCGGCGTAAGTCTCTCGTTGGTAACCGGATTCTTAATGCCGTCCAGGCAGTCGGGGCTGACCCAGATGGACTCCCGATACCCGGCGGACGTGACGGTCAGATACGCGCCCTCTTCCAGAGAAACCGGCGTCCCGGAAATCCTTTCATAGTCGGCAGCCGACACAAAGGAGGCCAGCTTCTCATACTCCACATCAAAATATCGATGGCTGTCATCCATATCCCGCTCCGTGTAGCGGACCACCAGCTCCAGCGTCTGAAGCTCCTTGTATCCCGTGATGCGGACGTTGTACTCCTCCGCCAGCGCTCTGGTTTCCTCCTGACTGATCTGTCGCTCTCTGGCCGGACAATGCATGGTGTAATCATACGGCGCCTCGTTTCCGCTCTCCGTCGCGCTGTAATAATACATGACGCCCCAGAACGCAGACAGCACCATGACGAACACCAGCAGGGCGATGACACACATGTTCCGGGTTGTCTGCCTGGCGGTAAAACGCATCAGACTGGTGGAGATGATATTTCCGTAATATTTCTTTGGATTCCGGCCCCTCCCGGACCGGGCCACCCCGCTCAACATCACCAGGTACAGGCCCGCCGCGCTCAACAAATACGTCGCATTCCAGAATGCCGGCATCCCCTGATGAAACATTCGGACCGTCAAAGAAGGAACCGCCATGGCCAGGAAGAGTCCCAGCACCACAAGCGTCGCCCCCAGTTTCCCGGTAAAGGGCCGGATCTCCCGCACCATCTCGGTCTTCCGGCCGGCGTTCAGGACGTCCATGATATCAGTCCGGCGGATAAAACGGATGCCCAGAATCAGAACACCCACCGACAGACCCGCCGCAAATCCGAGCCCCGTCAGAATGCCGACCGGTCCGAGGCGGTACTGCATCTGTCCTGTACGGATCACCAGTCTCTGAAAAAGCCGGAAGATCAGAAAGGACACCGGCGCCGCCAGCAGAATTCCCGCCAGCACATAGCTTCCCACCACTGCCGCCAGCTCCTGGAAAAGCGAGCGGGCAAGGATCTCTCTTCCTGTCCCCAGCGCCAGCAAAACCCCGTATTCCCTGCTCTTTTTCCGGAAGAAAAGACCGCTTCCATAAAGCGTAAATAACAGACATCCAAGCGCCACCACCCCCAGCATCAGCCACATCAGCTTTCTTGTATCTCCGCCGGGAGGCAGCAGTTCCTGAACAGACGGCGAGAAAAACATCAGAGTAAAAGAGGACACCAGCAGCACCGAGAGAAATACACAAAGCCCCAGAATCCGGTACTGTTCCTGATTACTCCTGCGGAGCTTTGTCATCAGCTTATGCAAGGTCATCGTCGTCACCTCCCAACGTACGGATGGTGTCAAGAAGCTGATCCATGAATGCCCTCCGGCTGCCGCCGCCTGTCAGTTCCCCATACACCTGCCCGTCTTTTAAGACGATCACCCGGTCGCAGAAAGACGCCGCAAAGCTGTCGTGAGTCACCATGAAGATCGTCGCATCCAGCTCCTTTTTCGCCTGCCGGAAGGCGTCGATCACCGCCTTGCAGGACTTACTGTCCAGATTCCCCGTCGGTTCATCGGCCAGAATCACATAGGGCTTGTTCATCAGCGCTCTTGCCACTGCGGTCCTCTGCCGCTCCCCTCCGGAGATCTCAGCGGGATATTTTGAAAAAATCCCTTCAATGCCGAACATCCGGCCCAGGTTCCCCGCCTTCTCTTCCATCTGTACCAAAGGATATCCTGCAATAATCTGCGGCAGACAGATATTTTCAAAGACGGTCAGCCCGTCCAGCAGCATGAAGTCCTGAAAGACAAATCCCAGGCGCCGGTTGCGGACTCTGGCCAGTGCCTTTTCTTTCAGGTGAGAAATATCCTTGTCCCCAAGAAAAATCTCTCCCTCCTCATGGGGGATAAAACGGGCAATGCAATTAAGAAGCGTCGTCTTCCCGGAGCCGGAAGGCCCCATCACGGCCACGAACTCTCCCTTCTTCACCTCCAAAGACACATCCTTTAACACCGGATAAACCTGATTCCCTGACGTATAACTTTTTGATAAATGCTTTACTTTCAGCATGACTGCCTCCTCCTGTATAGTTACTTTCTTTCTATAATTTTACCGGAAGAAGCAAAAATCTGCCGCTCTGCAAATGTCATCTTTGGCATGAATGATGTAAAGTTTGGAAGTCGGATTTACAAATGCAGGTTTCTCCTGTAAAATAAGATTCACAGGAAACAGAGAAAGGAAGGAATCTGCCCGATGATCCACATCGGAATCTGTGATGACGAAGCGCCCATGCGCAGGAACTTACGCATTCCTCTGGAACAAAAGCTCCAGCTTCTTGGGAAAACCTATCGAATTTTTGAATATGACTCCGGCGAGGCGCTGCTTACACGCCCGGAGGCGGAAGGACTGGACATTCTTTTTCTGGACATTGAGATGAAGACGCTAAGCGGCATGGACACGGCCAGGGCCCTGAGAGAAAAAGACAACCGCACCCTTCTCATTTTTGTGACCGCCTATCCGGACTATGTCTTTGAGGGCTATGAGGTGCACGCCTTTCACTATATCTTAAAGCCCTACGAAGGCCACAAAATCCAAAAGGTTCTGGAACAGGCCCTCACGGAACTGGGCGCCTGCAGGGAACAAGCATTCACCATAGAGCAAAAATCGGGCGCTTTGCGGATTCCTTTAAAAAAGATTCTGGTCTTTTCCAGCGACCGGCGGAAGCTTGTCCTTACGCTGACGGACGGACAGAAGATGGAGTTCTACGGAAAACTCTCCGACGTCGAGAGCGGACTTCCGGACTATTTTGTCCGCTGCCACAACCGCCATCTGGTGAATCTGAATCATGTAACCGCTGTGGAGAAGGACGGATTAAGCTGTGGTCCTCTGACCCTGCCTGTAAGCCGGGCATTCCGTCATCCTCTGGAGATCGCGTTCGCCCGGCTCATGCTGCGCTGAGATCGGTACAAGGAGATGATGATCATGAACGAATTCCTGCCCGCTGTCAATACGGCAGTTTATTTCTTCTGCAGCGCCCTGTATTTTCTGGAAGGATTTTTCTTTTACCGGGTTCTCTGCTGTATAGTCAGAAGACGGGAAGGCCGGCTCTGGGCCGCCGCCGTATTCCTTTCCTGCGCCGCGTTGTCCAGCATGATTATCTTCCCCAACGATCTTTTTAACGTGACTCTGGACCTGATATGGTTCACTGCCATGATGCTTCTGGCCTTTCGCGGAAGTCTCTGGCAGCGGCTGGCAGCGGTGGTCATCTTTTATCCTCTGATCATCAGTCAGAATTTCCTTGTGATGGATCTGCTGGGCAATCTCCTGCTTCTGCTGGGCGATCCCCCGTTTTTGAATCCTCTTTTCTCCATCGCCGACACCGCGATCCATCTGGCACTGTGGTATCTGATCCTCCGCCTGATGGAAAAACGCCTGTCCTCCATCAGCAGGCTGTTCGACGACCGGACCTGGATTCTTCTGGATGTGATCTGTCTGGCCTCCCTGGTGAATATCACCACCTGTATTTATTTTTCACCGGAGGAAAGCTATAAAATCTGGCCGGCGACCCTGGCCTGCTTTGTAACCAATCTGGGAAGCTTATTTCTGGCGGAATATTTTATGATCAGTATCCAGAGGGATATGGAACGAAAAAATCTGAAGCTGCGGAAAAGCTATTATGAAGAACTGGAACAGAATCAGTCCCGGATTCGGAAGCTCCGTCACGATATGAACAATCACTTCAGCGTGATCCGATCCCTGGTTCATTCAGGAAATCAAACGGAGGCGGAACAATATTTAGAAAAGCTGGAAGAACGAATCACTGCAGACAGCCGGATTTTCTGTCAGAACAGCATCATCAACGCCGTTCTGAACGCTAAGTACAACCTGGCTGTGGAACATGAGATTGACTGCTTCTTTCACATCGGCCTGAAAAGACTGCTCAGCATCGATGCCATCAGCCTCTGTTGTCTGTTTGCCAACACGCTGGACAACGCGATCGAGGCTTCTTTGAAAATTTCTGATCCTCAAGACCGTCACATATCTGTGAAAGCCCGGGTGACGGAAAACGGATATTTTTCTTATGAAATTGTCAACGCAAAAAACAATGCCGTCTTGAAAAAGAACGGCACGTTTTGCTCCGACAAGACAGACCGCGCTTCCCATGGTTTTGGTCTGGCCAATGTACGGGAAGTCGTGGAACGATACAGCGGTACCCTGGACATTTCCTATACGGAAGATACCTTTTCGGTAACGGTTCTGATCCGAAACGCATAACCCTTTCCAAGGCTTTTTAGATATGCATTCTTCTGCGCACTTCCTCTCTCAGGCGGGTGCGCCGGATGATCGTGACCAGGGCGGCGTCGATGATCACACAGCAGGTCAGTACAATGGCAGACCAGGTGATCCCGGGAGAAGTATGCCAGAATTGGTCCATGAGGAGTTCCACCGCTACGGTAAACACCGCGATCTCTCCCAAAAGCAGCGCCGCGCAGGACAAGATCGAAGCATGCATCTGCCGGACGCTCACGGCGAAAAGCAGGATCAGCCCGGTCGCCAGAACCGTCAGGGGAAATGCCAGACGAAGATACCAGCCCCTCCCCGGATGCAGCCAGGCAATGATTCCAAAATACATGGCGATGCCCGCCCCGTCCAGAAAGAGACTTACGTAGGGACTGAGCCGGTTGACAAAGACCGGCAGGCAGAACACCCACAAAAGCGCACAGCCTCCGATCACATACAGCGACCAGGAAGTACGGTAGAAGATCAGCAGATTCAAAAGTCCGCAGACGCCGGCGGTCACCGCCAGGATCGTGCTGATCAGGATCATCACATCCGCCTTCTGAACCGGCGCTACCGATCCTTTCCGGGCCGGAAAAGGAGGCGGGGATTTCCGATCCACCTCCTGTCTTGGGTTATGAACCTCTGTGTTGCAGAGAGGACACACGGAGCAGGTTGCGTGAAGTTCCACTCCACAGTTGACACAATAGGACATCTTCTCTCACCTCGCCTTTCGATTGCTCTCTATTTTTACATGAATGCCGTCCTGCACCAGTTTGCGGAAGAACAGCCGTTCCACGTCCGCCTCCACGATACTGCTGGCAAAGCTGATGCTTAAATTCTCCTTATAGCTGACGACCGCGCAGTTGGTCCGGGCGGAGAAGGGCTGTCCCATCAGCACATCGAACCGCTCGATCTGCTCCTCCATCTCTTTCGGCGTCTCCACAATCCCCAGATTCGTAAGCCCCGCACTGGACTGCTTGTCCTGTACTCTCTTATAGAACTGCCGGACCACAAAATCCTTCATAAAAAGGGGCACAATCCGAATCAGAGGATTTTTCGTCACCACGGCATTCGTGGTGATATCCGCATTCAGAAACTTATTGTTGATATAATAACGCATATAGTGATGCACCTGCAGAAGAATCTCCTCAAACGTATAGTCTCCCATCCTGGGATCGACGGACGGATACACCATGGTGATAAAGTTCCGAAGAGTTTTTGAAGGAAAGAATCTCCTAAGGTTCACCGGCATGGCGATGGACACCGGAAGCTCCCGGAATACCCGGTCTTCCTTCTGCTTTTGTAAAAGCGCCCCAAGAAGCACCGCGTTCAGATATTCTGTCACCGATACCCGATACTGCTTCGCCACAGAGCACACCTCTTTCACCGGCAGAATCCCGGTGATGATATTCAGGGTATAGAAGGGTTCTTTCGTCCCCCGAATCCGGTAGGTCTTCTCCCGGCTTCTGGGCGGGCGGACTTTAGAGCTGGCATAACGGATATAGGCGTCCTCCAGTTCCTCCGGGTCCGGTTCTTCATAAAGGTCCAGGACGCCCTGTCCCACAGGAACCGGATGTCCCTTCAGGCGCAGATAGACCGCCGTCATGGTCCGCAGAAGATACATGGCACCGCCTCCGTCCGACAGGGAATGAAAGACCTCCAGGGATATCCGGTTTTCATAATAATAGATCCGGATCAGATACTGACCGCTGTCGTGAAAAGACATGGGCATACAGGGATTCACAATGTCCGGCTCCACGAAAGGTCCCGGACGTCTGTTGGGCTCCAGATATCGCCAGAAGACGCCTTTACGCATGGATACCTGAAAGGTGGGAAAACGCGGCAGGGTCTGATCCACCGCCTTTTGCAACAGATCCGGTTCTATCTTTTCCTTTAAGACCACCGAGAGCCGGTAAACGGAAGAAAAATTTCTCCTTTGCAATGTTGGATATACGATCGCCGACAAATCCAGGCGATACCAGGTTGCTTTTTCGTCTTTGCTCATTTTTTTCGTCATATTTTCAGTATATCATTATTTTCTTGGGTTTCCTATAAAAATATGTTAAAATGATCATGATACCAGGGTCAAAAGGTCAAAAAATCCGATGCAAGCTTGCTTGCAGGAGGATTTTTGAACTTGGGACCCGCAAAAACACCGAAAAGCAGCCATTTTTCACA
>CAJUDY010000051.1 GCA_910584945.1 uncultured Lachnospiraceae bacterium
TTAAATGAAGTAATATCGTTTTGAAATGATTCCACGTCAATACTACATCTCTGATCTCCCAGCATGTCTACGATCAATTGTCTTAAGCCATCAAAATCCATTGCAATATAAGTCATCAAAGACTCATACGTCTCTGTTCCAGACCAATAATTCCCGAATTCCCCGCTATCTACAGCTTCAATTACAGAATTAGGGCTATAAAAATGCCCTATCCTTTCAAAATAATATCCGTCATACCATCTTTGCATCTCTTTAAATGGCATGTCATGTTCTTTACAAATAGTCCTTACCTCTGTCTCTGTAAATCCGACATACTCCGCCATCTGTCTCGGACTAACCATTGTATGCTCCCGAAAATTATTTAAAGCTGACTGTGTGCCGTATTTCTTAATTGGTAAAATTCCCGTAATATAAGCAAGCTTTAAAAAAGCTCCCGACGGCGCCCCTTTAAATAGTCCTCGCAAAAGATTGATATACTCCTTCTGAAGATTTTCATTATTTTTGTCCTCCCGGAACAAACAGTCCCATTCATCAATAATAATGATAAATTGTTCTTTTGTCATAACATTGATTTTTGCCAATACGGAAGGCAATGAAATGTCATCGCTTTGGACATATTCGGAGTATTCCTCTCTTAACTAGGCTATCACCTGTCCTTGAATATAACTCACTACTTTAAGAGTTGAATCTCTCTTCATTTCCTCAAGCGCATTTCCGTACATCCACTGGATATCCAAAAAGATTACATTATACTTATTTAAATGCACTTTGAAAAATTCATTCTGACTTATTTTAAGTCCTTCAAACAGCTTTTCAGAATGACATCCTTTACTGTAATACGCTGCCAACATAGTTACCGCCATCGTTTTCCCAAACCTTCTTGGTCTGCTGGAACAAATCAACGGTCTGTCTTTTCCGATACGGCTATTTGTATATTTAATCAATTCCGTCTTATCCACATATAGTTCAGAATTAACGGAAACTGCAAACTGTTCATTTCCCGGATTCAAATATAGTCCCATATTTATACACTCCCTGCTGTTTAAAATGCATTCTATACATAACAGTAATAATCATTTTGTGCAATACTCTTATTAATGCACTTATTGATATCTTCCTCGCGTTTAGCATTCCAATCCTTGGGATAATATGTCGCTTCAATCATGGTAAGTGTAAGTCCCGCTATTTTTGATATAAATACAGGATTAATCATATTATCAACCATCATTTGAATAACCATGTTTTTAATCGGCTCTACAGCTACTGTCTTTTTATTTTTGCACTGAACAGTCAATTTCATTGTATTTTATTTACTATATATTGTCAATGGCATTTGCAGATATAAATATAAAACGGAGAGTCCTCACACTCTCCGCTTCCTACTATCCTTCACTTTGCAGTATACCACCGCCACTAGCGTACTAATAAACGTCGCCACAATCGCCGGCGCGATAATCCCCGCCGCTCTTCCTCCATGGCCTTCAACCCTGCCGGGGTCGCTGCCCAGCCGAGGCCAAGAATATTCGCTTGTGTCAAGCATGGACTAAATTTTTTTCAATTTTATCAAAATTTGTCAGATATTTTCCTGTTTTGTGATATCCTGAAATCTCCATGTGATCTCAATCCTGTCTTCTCCATACACCTCCACTCTCTCTATAAAATCATCTGCCTTCATTTCCAACAGACGTTTTTTTCTTTGTATTTGGAAAATCCGAAAGAAGTCTGCTCCTTCCTGTTCCCTTCTTCTTTTTGCCGTTGTGTCTCCGCCAGTTTTCTCCACGCAGCCAGGACAGACGCTTCCAGTCTGTCCGTCTGTATCCGGGTATGAGAACCACAGATATTCCCCATATGACAATCATAGACATCCACACACCTGCCTCTTCGCAGCATTCCATATCCACACTGTCCACAGTAAATCTTTTTACGAAGACAGTTATCAGTTAGTGACACGAACTTTGTGAAAAATATCTTACCCGATCTGCTAATTTCTTATAATTCATATCGTCTGGATCAGCACAGCTTAAATCGTGCATCAACCGCCCTAATGGTGTATCATCTTTAATCTCTTCGTTTACATAAGCAATTATATTAACAAGAATCAACTGAAACATTCAATATTAAAAACGTACACATCTCATTACTTGCAACCCGCTCTCCTGCCTTCGCGCTGTTATCCTCCGAAACATACCCCTCCGTCCGTCCCTCTCTCCTCCTCCAATTTCGCTAACTCTTCCATCGCTTTCACACCCCTGTGTCAAATTAATGACACGGACTTTCAATAAGTTCTTAAAATTTGGATTTGTTAATTTTCCAATGTCCTTTTCTATTGGAACCCATACGTATAATCACTTCTGATTCGCGCAATTCCCTTATAATGCGGCTAATCTTTCTGGTACTTAATCCTGTTTGCTCACTCATTTCTTTTGCTGTAATTCCAGGCTTTTCTTCTAATAACACCAAAACTTTATTCCGATCACTCCGATTATCGCCATTTATATCGCCATTATTATCGCCAATGGCGACATTATCATTAGCGGACAGAGAAAATGGAAAAATAACCTTTATAAAATGATCTGATATTTCAAAGATATCACGGTCATATGATTGCAAAATCCTGCTCATCCCAGATCCTAACTGTTCAACCAATCCCAAATCCTTAAATATCCGCATCAGTTCTCTATTCCTGGGCATACTGCTACAACTAAAAAAATCCTCTTTGCTTTGTCCCGGAATCAACCCGCCATATGATGTAAACTCTATTCTATCACTAAAAATCTCAAAAACAGGCGGAATTTCGCGTGAAAAATCATTGTGCACAATGGAATTGATCAACGCCTCACGTAGCGGTACAGATTCAACGAGATTCTTTTCAATCCTTTTTGTACTTGTTACCTTTGCTTTCGTAACATTTTCTATTTTCATTTTTTCCAAAACGTGATTCGTTGCCTTAATCAATGAACAGTATCCATATTCTTCATTCTCAACTAAATCTACTTTTGTTGTCCCGGCATACTTTGCAACTTTAATCGATACACCATTTTCGTCTGCAAGCAAATATGCTATATAATTATATTTTCCATCAGGAGTGAGCAACTCAAGGCTATTAGCGAATTTCCTGTTTAACTCAAATCCCCTTTCCTGATAGTATATCTTTAATTGTGCAAAAGTAAGGTCTTGTCTGGGAGAAGGAATATTACGCAATGTTGTATGTATTCTCTTTGCGTACAGTTCGTCTATTAATGCAGTAGACATTGGCTGCGTTGACGTTCCAATTCGCATATAGCATCCGTTCGGTGACATTCCTTTACTTTTTATATAATAGGGTTTTTCAAGTCCACTGGATATAACTATTTTAGTTATCGGAATATTGTCCACATATTCAGTAACAATATCAAATAATCCAAGTGTTGATGGTAAAATATTGTTTTTAATTCTATCTGCAATCTTTAACTGCATAGAATCCATATCAGAATTTTCTATAGGGTTTCCCTTATCATCAATACCTATATAAAGAATCCCGCCTTCACGATTATTTAAAAATGCCACTATTTCTTTTTCCAGTTTATCATTTAAAGCAGCTTTTAATTCTATTCTATT
Organism: uncultured Lachnospiraceae bacterium; assembly: GCA_910584945.1. Classification (GTDB taxonomy): domain Bacteria; phylum Bacillota; class Clostridia; order Lachnospirales; family Lachnospiraceae; genus Hominiventricola. Next base: position 3,598 of record CAJUDY010000051.1, read on the forward strand.
ACTTTCCTGAAACATTTTCATCCCCCACTAAAAAGAACTAAATATATGAATAGTACTCATTTTGCGCTATTGCTTTATTAACATTTTTATTTAAATAATCCATATATTCAGACTTCATTGTACTGTAATATTGGGACTCTAATCTGGAAAACCCTATACCTGTAATTTTCGATATAAGTAATGGATTAACCATGTTATTAACCATAATTGAAATTGCTCCGTTCCGTATAGGCTCTACTGGATATGTTCTTCTTTTGGACTTTTCGATATATCCTATATCCTGCAATAAATTAAGAAACCATGTATTTAATGACTCATCCGTAAATTTCCCCTTATAGCGATAAATAAATTCAAAAAGTCTTTCTGGTTTTCCGGCCTGCTTACCATTCCTTTCCTCCGCATACCGAATTGCCTGAATAATATCCCTTGATAATCCACAAGGAACATTTATTTTTATTTTATTTATATTCAGAATCTTAAAATTCTCCCCAAAATCACCTATCTTAATTTGTCCTATGACATTCCGTTTGGCAGGCGCAATTAACGTTATCTTAATAAACAAACGCATTATCATCCTTTGTAAATAACGTTCCTCATCTCTTGCACCAACCGTCCCTTCCAATGATTGTTCCATAAGTTCTTCTGTATCTGATAATATTTTTATTATATCTTTACATTCAAAAATCCCTCTCTCGACAGGTTCAGACAACTCATACTTTTTCACTATCGCTTCTTTATACTCTTTATAATCATAATCAGTAAAAATATCCGGCAGCTTGTCCGTTCTGCTCAAATAATCATAAAAACTTTTTAGTGCTTCTAAATGCGCTTCCATTGTTGACCGAGTATTTAATTCACCCTTTTCGAGACTATAATATCCTATGCAATCTTCTACTACACCTTTGTCTATTACCCTAGGCCGATCATCTAATTCTATTACTTTTAAATAATTTATAAATTTATCTACATGTTTCCGATAAGAATGTTTATTCTTAAGTAAGTCGATACAGTCATTAAAATACATATCTCTGTATCTCTCCATTTCGCTCATAATCTTTCTCCTTTCTCTATTAAATTGCAATTTTATTGTAATTCCCAAAATTGTTCCTGTCAATATATTTATATACAAAGCGGAAACGGAAAGCCATCAGGCTCTCCGTCTCCTATCTTTTATCTTGCAATACACAATCGCTACACCCGTACTTACCGCTGTCGCCACAATCGCCGGCGCAATAATCCCCGCTGGGTTCACGCTGCCATACTGCTGCCTGTACGCAATCATATTCACCGGAATCAACTGCAACGATGAAATGTTCAAAATCAAAAACGTGCACATCTCATTGCTTGCAACCCTGCCGGCCTTTCCTTCCGTCCCTCTCCCGTCACCCAGGTAAGCCGGATTCCCCCTCTCCTCCTCCAGCTTCCCAAGTTCCTCCATCGCTTTCAGCCCCGCCGGAGTCGCCGCCCAGCCGAGGCCCAGAATATTCGCTTATGTCAAGCACGGACTAAATATTTTTTATATTTCTGCAAACTATCCTGTATTTTGCAATATTATGTAACATTTTGGAATTTTCAACATATCTCTTATTTTTATCTGCTACATTTTGTTTGAATATTTTTACCCTCTAATAACCTCATCAACATAGACGGATATGGTATGTAACCCTCCTGTTTGCTATAGCATAAAATATCATAAGGAGCTCTATTTCCTTTTATTTTAGCCGTTTTATATTTCACATTTGACTTGATATAACAAAAGAGCATAAACATATCCTTTACATCTTTTCTTCTTCCACTAATTGCTTTTAATTTTTTGCAAAGTATTTTAATATCCTCATTATTCAGCACTGGAAGCGTCTTATCTGGTGCACCGGCAATTGCAGCAAATACAAAATCTCTGTTTGTAATATACTTTGTCGCCTGAGGGTAAGCTGCCTGATCCTGCATATAATAAATGCTCTTTATAATTTGATCCACCGCATGTTTTGCTTCTTTTTCATTTTTCGTTCCTTTTAATTCAAGAAACCATGTGATATTCAAACCTGCTGTATTTGTTTTTATCGTATATACCAGATTATCACATATATACTCCCCTTCAGATAATCCGGTAATCAAACCTCCATCAATTTCTACCACTTCCACTTCATTTCCAGGATCAATCTGTAATGGAACAAACGCCTTGCTTTTATGTTCCATATCCGTAATCACAATTCTTTGCTTTTCTGTCAGTTTAGAAATGTAATCTGCTTCCTTTGCTTTTCGTTTTGCCATATTTCTACCCCAGTTCGTTATCCAGTTCAATATCATATAAGGCAGTATACAATTCGTTGATCTGAGAAGATACATCATCAATTAAGCTTGACCTGATCTCTCTCTTTTCCTCATCCAGTAAATCAATATAATTCTTCTCACCGGATTCTACAGGCATATTCAACAGTTTATACGCAGAAAGTTCTCCTTTTCTCATCATATAATTTTTATTGATTACTTTACTGACTTCTTTTAATCGCCCTTCTTGCGAGAGCACGCCTGCATAGTACAGGTTATTTGCAGCTGTAAGCATATATGGACTATGTGTTGTAATAAATACTCCGCTCTCCTGTATATTGGTAAACAATACAATAAATTCCATAATTTTCTTCTGCAGCAATGGATAAATATGTGCTTCCGGTTCTTCAATAATCAAAAATACATTTTCCTGACGCAGCATTAAAACATACATAAAATTTAACATCCATAAAATCTCCTGTTGGCCGGATGATGCAAAGTTAATAGACACAGGATGATCTATGTCTTTTTCTATCTTTAAAAATTCCCTTCCGCCGCTGTAAAAATATTCCCCCTTTTCCATGTTCACAATAAAGTCTGTAATCGTTTGAATATCAAACGGTCTTTTTTCTGTCGGATAAAAAAGATGTGCTTTTTTTACTCCATCTCTAAAACTGTTACGTACATTGTCGATCAAGACCATAAACATTTCTGTTATAAAATCCAGTCCTCCAATATTACTCATTACAGCACGATTATTCGACATAACCGTTAAAAGACTTCGGCCTGCCGGAATATAATAAGTTTCTTTACTATCCAGGAAAATGGAATTTACTTTACGAATGATCATTTCATGGTTTCTTTTTCTTTCCTCACTCGTAAGCACCAGACTTACCTGAATACTCTTCTCTTTGTCATGAAACATATTCTGTATTTCTTTTTGCAGTTTTTTGATGGAACCCAGTAGTATCCTAGAATATGTTACACTGATATACTGTCTATTTCTATCACCCTTCTTCAACTGCACCTGAATCCACAAATCTTCCGCATAATCATATTTCATATAGAATTCCGGATTCAGATCCCAGCTGTAACCAAACAATTGAATAAATATATTTTTCAGTTCCGATTTTATTGCTTTGTCAAACCAGATATTTTCCTGATCCATATTATGATACAAATTGCTATCATATATCTGTGTTAAATAATCTATAATTTTAGTCTTAATTGCTTTAAAATAATAGACACTTTTTGCAATTGTACTCTTTCCTGTTGCCTGCTCTCCAATTAACAGGTTAAATTTTTCGATTTCCATCTCAAAATCTTTTACCGGTCCATTATTCCTAATACATATTTTCTGCATCATGATCACCTGTTTCTGTTTACATAATAAATTATTTCCATTTTCTTTCACTCTATCACTAATATATCACATTTATATCCCTTTTCATACTTTAATTTAAAAAACAACAGCGAAGAGCCCAATTTAAACTCTCCGCTTCCCATCCATCACCTTACAGAATATCACCCCCGCCAGCGTACTCACCGCCGTCGCCAGGATCGCAGGCCCCACGATCGCCGTAGGATTCACGCTCCCGTACTGGCTCCGGTAAGCCACCACATTCATCGGTATCAGCTGCAGCGATGAGATATTGAGGATCAAAAACACGCACATTTCATCGCTGGCCACGCCTTTGGGCACCGCAGGATAACGGCGACTTCCTGCATTCTGCACTCCCGGATACCTGCTTCTTTCCCCGGCTGACGCTGCTCCTGTCCTCTGTCCCGGAAACGTTCCTCCTGCTGCCCGCCGCTCCTCCTCGAGATTCTTAAGCTCCTCCATCGCCTTCAGTCCCGCCGGCGTCGCCGCCCAGCCGAGGCCCAGAATATTCGCAATACAATTCACCGCAATCTGCTCCAGAGCCGGATGTCCTTTGGGAATCCGGGGAAACAGCCACCGAAGAACCGGCTGGATTCCTCTGGTCAGCCGACCGATCAGTCCGGAGGCGTCGGCAATCTGCATCAACCCCATCCAGAAAGAAAGAATTCCAAGCATCGTCACGCAGAGCGTCACCGCCTCCTTGGAAGAATCCAAGGCCGCCTGGGTCACCTCCGGAATAGTTCCATGGATTGCCCCGTATATAACCGCCACCAGCATCATACCTGCCCACAGATAATTCATACTCTGCTCCCGTTTTTTCTGTCACTCTATCTTATGGAAGTATCCCCCGTTCCATGCATGCGGACATCTCAAAATCCGACTTTCATACAGGCTCCACCGCGCATACCCGCACGACCTCCTCCACAATCCGGAATCTCACATTATATTCGGCATAGGTGATCCCATAGATCCGCTCTTCATCCTGTACATAAGCCGGTCTCGGGTCCTCCGCCAGCACTCCCAGGATCGCCGCCCTTTGTTCCTCAGGATAGATCTCCAGAAGCTCCAGCGGAAAATCCACGGAAAGTCTGTGCTGCTTTGTCTCCCTGGTATACCCTTCCGAAGCCTCCGGATGACAGTCCGACAGCGGAATATAAGGCTTGATATCATAGATCGGCGTCCCGTCCATCAGATCCACGCCCGTTACATACAGTACTGGTCCTTCCCGATCTGTAAGCTCCAGACGTTCCAGGCGGACGCAGGACAGTCCGATATCATTGGGCCGGTAGGGCGAACGGCTGGCGAACACCCCCACTCTCTTCTTTCCTCCCAGCCTGGGCGGCTTCACGGTGGCCGACCAGTGTTCCTTTTTCGACTCAGAAAATTTCCACAAAAGCCAGATATGGGAAAATTCTTCCAGGCCCCGGACTGCTTCCGGATTCCGATACTCCGGCGCGAATACAATCCGGCCCTTTAGTTCCTTTACCAGTCCACTCTGCCTGGGAATTCCGAATTTCTCCGGAAAATCCGTCTGAATCCATGCGACTATCTTCATTCTCTTAATTTTCCCTTCCAAATCACTCGAAGCATCGTAAAAAAGCACGCACAGCCGCCGATCACATTGGAGATCGGTTCCGCCAGAAAGACGCCATGAAGACCCACATCCGGAATCAGCGGTAAAAACAGGGTCAGAGGCACCACGATTACAATCTTCCGGAACAAAGAGAAGGTGATCGCATACCGGGCCTCTCCAAGAGCCTGGAACGTCGTCTGCCCCGAAAACTGCAGCGCCATAAAGCAAAACCCAAAGAAATAAATATGCATGGCAGGAACGCCCGCCTGCAGAAGTTCCGGCTCTGAATTGAACAGATGAATCAGATACTGGGGAATCGCCAGCGTGACCGCCCAGGCAATACAGGTATAGACGATGCTGGCAGTGGTCATAAAACGGATACCCTGCCGGACCCGGTCTTTTTTCCCAGCCCCGTAATTAAAGCTGATCACCGGCTGCGCTCCGTTGGACATACCGATTACGATCATGGTCAGCACTTCCCGGACTGAATTCAGCACTGTCATGACTCCCACATACAGATCTCCCCCGTAAAACTGAAGCTGCCGGTTGCATACCACCTGTACCACGCTGTTGGTGAAATTCATGATAAAATTCGAGGCGCCGAGAGCCGCGATCTGACGGACCACCTGCCAGTTTGGCATTCCCCACCGGAATTCCAGCCGAAGAATGGGCTTTTTCCCTGTCAGAAACAAAAGCACCCATACGGAAGAACAGAACTGAGCGATCACCGTTGCCAGCGCTGCCCCGCGGACGCCCATATGGAACCAGAAGATCAGGACCGGGTCCAGCACAAGATTGATCACCGCACCCAGAGCCACCGTGATCATCCCCGTTTTCCCAAATCCCTGGGCATTGATAAAAGGATTCATCCCAAGTCCGATCATGACGAACAGACTGCCCAGAAGATAGATCCGAAGATATGCGCCGGCATAAGGATAGGTGGTGTCGCTGGCTCCCAGCGCATACAGCAGAGGACGTTCCACCACATAACCCACAAGAGTAATGATAAGTCCCGTCCAAAAAAGCATCCAGAAGGCATTCTGCATGATCTCTTTTGCCTGCTTTTGGTCTCCCTTCCCCCGGGCAATCGAACAAAGAGGCGCGCCGCCCATGCCAAACAGCCCGGCGAACGCGATCATCATACTGACGATGGGAAAGGTCAGTCCCACCCCCGTAAGCGCCAGCGAATCCGCTCCCGGAATATGCCCGATATAAATCCGGTCCACAATGTTATACAGAAGATTCAGGATCTGCGCTACAGTCATGGGCACTGCCATGCGAATGATATTTCCCGCCACACTCCCCTGAGCAAAATCATTTTTCTGTTCCATATCAATATCCATAGATTTCACGAATCTCATCCTTATATTTCCCACGTTCATCAAAGATGATCAGGGGCCTTTCCACTATCATATGAGGTTTTCCTCCTCTCAGTGCCTCCAAAAGCACCATGGTCGGCTCCCGGTCCACATAAGGGTGCACCATCTTCATCCTTTTCGGCTCCAGACCTTTCCCGCACAGGCCGGTGATGATCTCTGCCAGACGAAACGGACGGTGCACCATATAAAAACGCCCTCCCGGCGTCAACAGCCTGGAGGCCTGTGTGATTACATCCTCGAGCGTACAGAGAATCTCATGTCTGGCAATGGCTTTCGCCTCACTTGGATTCTTAAGTCCATGCAGATCCGTCATATAGGGCGGGTTGCAGGTGACCACCTCGCAGGAGCCTGCCCCGAAGATCTCTTCCGCTTTCCGAAGGTCTCCGGTGACAATCTGCACCCTCTTTTCCAGATCATTCAGACGGACGCTGCGTCTGGCCATGTCCGCACTCTCCGGCTGGATCTCAAGCCCTGTAAAAGAGGCTCCTTTTGTGCGGGCTTCCAGAAGAATCGGAAGGATTCCGGTGCCGGTCCCCAGATCGATGACCCGTTCCTTTGGCTTCACCCTCGCAAAGCCCGCCAGCAGGACCGCATCCATCCCGAAGCAGAACCGTTTCGGGTCCTGGATGATCTGATATCCGTTCCGGTGCAGCTCGTCCAGACGTTCTCCTTCTCTTAATTGGATCTCCATGGCATCACATTTCCCCTTCCTCAGGAAGCAGCGCCTGGTAGATCTCCCTTTTACTGATTCCTCTGTCCCTGGCCGCCTGCTTCATGGCTGCTTTCCGATCCATTCCCCGGGATTCATAAAGCCCCACATGCTCTGCCACCGACATGCTCTGAAAGCTCTTTTCCTGCTCTTCTTTTAACTCCGCTCTCGATCTTCCCTCAATCACCAGGACATATTCTCCTCTTGGCTCCTGCCCTTCATAGAAGACGCAGGCTTTTGCAAGAGTCGTCTCCATCACCGATTCATACCTCTTGGTCAACTCCCGGCAGACGGACATCCGACGGTCCCCAAGGGTCTCTAAAAGCTCTGCCAGGGTTTTCCGAAGGCGGTGAGGCGCTTCATAGAGAATGATGGTCCTGGTCTCTTTTACCAGCTCGGAGAGCACCTCTTTTCGCTCCTTTTTATCCGTGGGCAAAAAGGCCTCGAAGCAGAATCGTCTTGTGGGCATGCCGGACATGGAAAGAGCTGTTACGCAGGCGCAGGCGCCGGGGACGGAAGTCACCGTAATCCCCGCTTCCTGACACATACGCACCAGCTCCTCTCCCGGATCTGAGATTCCGGGAGTCCCGGCGTCCGTCACAAGGGCCACCGTCGTTCCTTCCAGAAGTTTTCTCACCAGAACATGTCCTTTTTCGATCTTATTATACTCATGATAACTGGTCATAGGAGTATGAATGTCAAAATGGTTCAGAAGCCGGATACTGTTTCTTGTATCCTCCGCCGCAATCAGATCCGCTTCTTTTAACACCCGGACTGCCCGGTACGTCATATCCTCCAGATTTCCGATGGGAGTCGCGCACAGATAAAGCACTCCCGCTTCAGTTTTCATTTAACTTTGACTTCCCTTCCTTGCGCTCCAGGGCTTCCAGAGCTTTTAATTCCTTCTTCTCCGCACGGTTTTGATTCTTCTTTTCCTTCTTCCGGCGGGGCTTGAACTTTAACTCTTCCACCTTGTATTCCCGAATCTCTTTTTCTTCATTCTCCAATGTCACAATCACCTTCACAAGCTGGCGCAGTACATTGACGGAGCTGACCTCTCCTCTGCTTCCGTCTCTGGCCGTCACCCGGTCTCCCGGATTCGGAAGCCGGCTGTTCAGCTCCTCGTAGGTCTCCTCCTCATGCTTCAGACAGCACATCAGCCGTCCGCACACCCCGGAGATTTTCGTGGGATTCAAAGACAGATTCTGTTCCTTGGCCATTTTAATCGATACCGGAAGGAACTCTGACTGATGGGTATGGCAGCACAGGGATCTTCCACAGATTCCGATCCCTCCCAGGATCTTGGTCTCGTCCCGGACGCCGATCTGTCTGAGTTCGATCCGGGTCTTGAAGACCGACGCCAGATCCTTCACCAGTTCCCGGAAATCAATCCGTCCGTCCGCGGTAAAGTAAAAAAGCACTTTATTATTGTCAAAAGTATACTCTGCCTCGATCAGCTTCATCTCCAGCTTGTGCTTTCGAATCTTCTCCTGACAGATCCGAAAGGCGTCTTTTTCCTTCTCCCGGTTTTTCGCCTCCTGATCCCGGTCATGGGCAGTTGCAAGACGGATTACCGACTTTAAGGGCTGTACCACTTTGTCGTCTTCCACTTCTCTGGTTCCGATCACCACATGACCGTACTCCACTCCCCTTGCGGTTTCCACAATCACATGATCATTTGCATCAATCTTTAATTTCCCCGGGGAAAAGTAATACACCTTCCCGGCCCGGCGAAAACGCACTCCGATTACTTTCGTCATCCTAATTCTCCTTCATGGTCAAAAGCAGAAGCTCCAGAGCCATGTCAAAATTCACATTGGCGTTCAGACGGATCTTTGCCTTCTCCAACGCTTTGATAATACACTCCAGCCCCTCATAGGAACTGTTTCTTGCCTTTTCCCTGATAGAGATCAACTCCTGGGAGAATACCATACTGTCCGCGTCTCTGGTGGCTTTGAATAAAAGTACGTCCCGGTACCATACGGCAAGAATATCCAGATAATCATTGATCTCCATTTTATATTCGCTGATCCTCTTCAGATCAGATAAAAGTTCCGGAACTTCCATATCCTGAATGTATTTTACCAGATGAAGCGCATGTTCCAGCATTTCCGAAAAGTTCTCCGACTGGGCCAGCCGCTTTGCCTTCCCTACATTGCCCTGGGCGAAAGCCGTACATACATTCGCCCGGTACTCCGGTATCTCCAGTTGTTCCATCAGATATGTACAAACCGTTTCATCCGGAACCGGCTTAAGATCCAGCGCCACGCATCTGGACCGGATCGTTGGAAGCAGCATCCCCTTATTCACGGTAAGAAGAAAGATCACGGCGTAGACCGGAGGTTCCTCGATGGTCTTAAGAAGCGCGTTTTGAGCCTGGGCGCTTAATTTTTCTGCTTCATCTATGATATAGATCTTATAAGGACTGCTGTAAGGCCTGACCATAATATCCCCATTGACCTGTGTCCGGATGTCTTCCACACTGATGGTATTGGCCTTATCATGGGTCACATAGATAATATCCGGCTGATTGCCGCTTAATGCCTGTCTGCAGGACTGACATTCCATACACGGGTCCGTCCCTCTTTTCTGACACTGCAGCGTCTGAGCAAAAAGTCCTGCGAGCATTTTCTTTCCTGCACCTTTTTCCCCGCTGATAATATAAGCATGAGACACCTTATCCATCGTAATCGCATGCTTCATGTGCAGGATCGTCTGCTCATGTCCAAGCACATCTGAAAATCCAGCCATAACACTTCACCTCCCATGAGTTAATTATACTGCATTTCTTTCTGAATGAAAAGTTTTATCTCCTCAAAACAACTTCCAAAGTCTGTATTTTGAAATCTTTTTATGATTCCCTCTTCCGACAGCTTCTCCTCTGTAAAATCCTCACAATCTGCCAGATATCTCCGGCACATCTCTCTGTAATCCGGAATCATCTGCTCCTGTTCTCTAAGAAGCGCCCGCATAAGCCGCTCCCCGTCTTCCACCTCTATATAGACCGGAACCATCCGCTCTCTTCCGTAGTACGCGCACATGGCCTGCCAGGACTTAAGAGTCCCGATGATCAAATAGGAATCTTCCCCAAGATCCATCCCCTCTTCGCAGACAGTAAAATATTTCCACACGCCGTGCACCGTATGATAAGACCGAAGCTCCACGATCCTTCCCTCCCGATCAAGAGACTCAAGCTGTTCCTCTGTCACAAAATGATACTGAATCCCTTCGATCTCCCCCTCGCGGATCGGCCGGGTGGTATAGGAGATGATTTTCTTAAGAGACAGCTCCGGATCTTCAGCCAGTGCTCTGTAGATTGTATCTTTTCCCGATGAGCTCTTCCCCATCAGACAGAATATTCTGCCCATCCATACTCCTTTCCCTCAGTACCAGGATTCTGCCGTCGTTTACTCCGTGCATGGTAAGTCCCTGCTTCTCATATTCCAAAATCTGCTCTAATATTTCTCCGGTCATCCGCTCCCCCGGAGCCAGGATCGGGATGCCCGGCGGATAGACGCTGATAAAATCGCCGCTGACTCTCCCTTTTGCATCCTCTGTTTTTATGAATTCCTTCTCTCTCTCTTCCGCCTCCAGAAGGGTACAGACACTCTCTGTCTTTCGAATCATATCTTCTGTATCTTTTTCATGGACTTTCGGATACCCTTTCAGATCCTCCCCAAGAACCCGGTCAATTTCAAGAAACGCGTCCCCCATGCGGGACAGACTCTCCCTTGTATCCGCAACCGTAGTAATCCCGCATATATAAGTGCTGCACGCCATCTCCAGTTCTATGTGATACCGCTCTCGAAGAAGATCAGACAGCTCTGTCCCACACAGCCCTGTTCCCAGAACCGACACCAATATCTTCGACGGGTCCATTCCAGGAACTTCTAAAAGCCGAAGTCTTTTCATTTTCCGAAGCCTTCCCCGCAGTTTTTGAAGCTCCATATAAAAGATCTCAAAATCCTCTCTGTGCTCTCTCACCCACAACACACACTGATCCATCCCCGCCATCAATACATAAGAAGGACTGCTGGTCTGATAGACGGCCAGATACTTTCGAATCTTCTCCCTTATGACCAGAGGACCATTCAGATGAATCAGCGCCGTCTGTGTCAGAGAAGGCAGCGTCTTGTGCAGACTGTGAATGACCACATCCGCCCCCGCGCTTACGGAATCCGTTGGAAAATGCTCCGAAAATGGAAAATGGGCCCCGTGAGCTTCATCCACTATCAACGGAATGTGACAGCGGTGAACCACTTTTGCGATCTCTGCGATATCAGAAACCACCCCGTCATAAGTGGGAGAAGTGATCAGCACCGCCTCAATATCCGGATCTTCTTTCAGAGCATTTTCCACATCTTTCGGTAAAATTGCTCCATTTATCCCCATAGAACCCATATATTGTGGATAAAGAAAGCGCAGTTTGAGCCCTCGCAGAAGCGCCCCGTGATAGACGGATTTATGAGCATTTCTTCCGATCAGAAGTTTTCCCCCAAAGGAAGTACATCCCGACACCGCGGACAGGATGCCCGCCGTGCTCCCGTTGATCAGATAGTGTGTTTCTTCCGAACCATACAGATCCGCCGCCCTTTTTTGTACTTCCAGAAGCAGCCCTTCCGCATGATGCAGATTGTCAAAACCTTCGATCTCCGTAAGATCAATACAATACGGATTCCCCATCTCCCCCACACGGCGCTTATGACCGGGCATATGCATAGGAAGATAGTCGGAATCCGCGTATTTCCTTAAGCGTTTATATAATTCACTCATATTTACATTGAAAAAACCAGTATCCCGGCCACCGTGACGGCAATGGACAAAATCGTCCGCTTTGTAGGCTTCTCTCCCAGGAAAAAGACCGCCAGAATCGTCACCCATATGATTCCGGTGGACTCGATCATCGGCATCAGTTTCAGCTCAATTCCCCGGTAGGCGAATACATTGATCACCGTTGTCCCAAGTAGCAGCACATAGCCAAGAATCACTCTCCAGTTCAAAAACTTGTAGATGATATTTTTATGTTCAATCTGCGCGGACTGTTTTAGAAGAATCTGAGACAACGACGCCACAAATACTTCAAAAAATGCCAACACATAACTAATGTTCATCCATTCCATGAATCATAATCCCCGCTATGATAATGATACTTCCCAAAATATTGTTCAAAGTTACCTGTTCTTTAAAAAGAATCACAGACCAGAACAAAATCAAAATATACAAAATTCCCTTGCGCAGATACGCCGTCGTCAGAGGAATCATCTCCAGAAGAAACTGCCACATAATCGCGAAGATTCCAAGACAGCCGATGGCCACCAGATAGAAGAATATAAATTCTTTTGACAGTGTCTCATACATTCCCGCATACTTGATAAATACAGAACTTAAACTCTGTATCACCAATGACAGAGACAAAAGAATCAGTATCTTCGCCCTGCTGATTTTTTTTTCCATTTCCATACCATCAAACCCTTTCTTCTATAAATCTTCCGCGAGAATATAGTAACCGATCCGGGTAGAACTGTCGGACACCTTTCCGGCATGGGACAGATCAAGTTCACTGATTCTGATCACCTTTTCCGGATGCTCTTTTTCCAGAGCGCGCATCTTCTCCACGTCCTCCAGAGTAAAGAGAAAATGCACCTCCGCCTTTTTTGGTTTTGTCTTGACCGTCAGATCCGGTTTTTTCCCGCAGGCGGCGTCGATGACCATCTCCATATAGTCGTAGCCGGTGGAGAGCGGTACCAGATCAGAACCGATACAGTCTCCGCCCATCCTGGAACCGATCTCAATCACCCTTACATGTCCCTCCGGCGTAATCTTGAACTCTCCGTGGGACGCGCCGTCTGTGATCTTCAATGCGTCCAGAGCCCTTCTCATCACATAGTGAATCTTATATGTCATATCATCGGACAGATTCCATGGCTCCACATGGCCTGTCTCAATAAAATGCGGTTCCCCGGTGGTATACTTTTTCGTGATTGCCAGATTCTTGTGTTTTCCGCCATAGGAGATCGTTTCGTAACTGTATTCTTCTCCCTCAATATATTCTTCCACGATCGCCTGCTTCTCAAAAGACTCATTGACCGCCTGCCGGATTGCCTTATCCAGGTCCTGAAAATCCATGACTTTCGTGATAGCCCGGCTTCCGGAACGATCCGTGGGCTTCACTACCAGAGGCAGTCTCATGCCAAAAAGATAGGGTTCCATCCGGTCCACCCGATAAAACTTAGGCGTGGCAATTCCCGCTTTTGTGAATGCCTCCCGCATAGCGTATTTATTCGTAGACAATCGAATACACTCTGGACTGTTTCCCGGAAGACCAAGTCCCGCAGCCACCTTGCAGACCGTAATATTCGCAAGATCCGAAGCAATGGAAGCAACGGCATCGGGACTGATTTCACGGCACTTTTCCAGAATCTGATCCGTCTCCACGATGCTGACCGGGTAAAAATAATCTGCATTCTTTTCCCCCACTGCTCCGTCCTTCCACGCAAATACATGGGTTTCAAACCCCATCTCTTTTGCTTTCAGGATTAACTGATTTTGAAAATCATTGGCTCCGATAATGACGATCTTTTTCATGGCGTTCCTTTCAAGATATTATCTATAAAACTCTGTAACTTTATCAGCGATATAACGTACCTGATCTTCCAAAAGTCCATAAAACATCGGAAGTCTTGCAAGACGTTCGCTTTCTTTTGTCGTATAGACATCCTCCCCGTGAAATCTTCCAAAACGTTCTCCCGCAGGAGCGCTGTGAAGAGGAATATAATGAAAAACGGACTGAATATCCTGTTCTTTCAGATAACGGATCAAAGCGGTCCTCTCTTCTAAATCCTTTGCCTTTATATAGAACATATGCGCATTGTGTTCACAACCATCAGGGATACAGGGCAGTATGAGTTTCCCCTGTTCCTCCAGAGGTTTTAAGAGCTCATAGTAAAGGTTCCAGCTTCTCATACGGTCTTCAAATATCCGATCCGCGTCATCGAACTGAGCCATCAGATAAGCGGCGTTGATATCTCCCGGAAGATACGAAGAACCTGCGTCCACCCACGTGTACTTGTCGATCTGACCTCGGAAAAATTTGGCCCGGTTGGTCCCCTTTTCCCGGATGATTTCCGCCCGCTCCACATTCCTCTCATCCTGAATCAACAGAGCGCCGCCTTCTCCCATACTGTAATTCTTTGTCTCATGAAAAGACAGACACCCATAATCTCCGATGGTCCCAAGAAACTTTCCCTTATAAGTACTTAAAATTCCCTGAGCAGCGTCTTCGATGACCAGAAGATGGTATTTCTTTGCCAGCGCCATGATCGTGTCCATCTCACAGGATACCCCTGCGTAGTGTACCGGTACGATGGCCCTGGTCCGCTCGGTGATCGCCGCCTCAATCTTCGTCTCATCCATATTCATCGTATCCGGACGAATATCCACAAACACCGGAACGCCCCCCCGAAGGACAAAGGCGTCTGCCGTAGACACAAAGGTATAGGAGGGCATAATCACCTCATCCCCTTCTTTGATCTCCGAAAGAAGCGCAGCCATCTCCGTGGCATGGGTACAGGAAGTGGTCAGAAGGGCTTTCGGAGTATGAAGCCTTTGTTCCAGCCATTCACTGCATCGATGGGTAAAAGGACCGTCTCCGCAGAGCTTATGATGCTTTACCACCGCCTCTTCCACATATCTGATCTCCGTCCCCACATAGGGAGGCACATTAAAATCTATCATTTCTTTCCCTCATTTCGTTCCGTAAAATCCTTCTGGGGCTGCTTTCAGGCAGTTGCTGTTTTTCATACTGCCTCACATTGCTTTAACGGCGCAAAAGCACGATTCCCCTCCTCATCGTGAGAGGTTCATAACCTATATCAAGAAATCGTTCCGCAAACTCCGTCTCCAGAATCGAGGCTTCGCTTTCGTAACAGTAGATGACCGTGGGAAGCTTGTGAGGCCGCAGCTCATAATAAATTGGAATCAGCGGATCACTCTCCAGCGTCTCCCAGGTGGAGTAGGCGGCACATTCCGCCTCTGTATTGAGATACATCCAGGGAGCAATGCCTGTAACGAACAACCGGTCCTTCTCTGTAAGCTCCAGTTCTTCCATATCCAGGAGTACCTCACGATACAGAATCTCATTCTCTTCGCAGGTATAGATTCCCCTTAAAGGTCCTTCTATAAGTCTCCGGGACAGGTCCGGCAATCCTTCGTCTCCCCACACAAAAGAGACTCTCTGGTATACACATGCCGTAAACTGCACAGCCGTCAGAAAACCCATAAGACAAGTTATCCATAAAATTCTTCCCTGCTCTCTGACCGCCATCCAGATCAAAAGCAAAGACGCCGCCGATGGAATCATATAAGAAGCGGATACGGTTAAAATTCCCGTATTCGTGGCAAAATGCGCCAGCAACGTATAAAATAGTCCCGGCACATACCATCCAAAAAACAAACGATGATCTTTCCTCTCTGACACCAGATAAGCGATCAGACCCGGAAATGACATGGGGATGAGCACATAATTAATTCCGACCATATCCCAGAAAAATCCATAATAAATCATATGCGGAATGGCCACAGCCGCTGATAAAAGCAGGTAGACAGAAGGGGGGATTCTCTTCTTGCGGTCCGCCGCCCACACAACCAGCAAACATCCCGTCACATATACCTGAATCCGATAATACCGATGAATCCGGATAAAATACTTGGCCAGCTTTTCCAAAAACGATTTCTGCCGCTCCGTGTCCATGACGATATAAGTCATACATTCCATTATCTCACGAAGACTGCTTCTTGAAAATATGAAGATCAGAAAAACGACCAGTACCAGAAAGGCCCCCATACCCATCCATATAAAATTCCGAAGACGAAGCTCCGCCGGGGGCTTAGCCCATCGGCGCAGATAGAAAAAAGCCGTCCCGAGACACAACGCCCCATAGATCAAAAACAGAAGAACTGCATAAGGATTCGCCAACACCGCACCTGCAGAAAAAAGGCCGCACAAGAAAAAATCGTAGAATCTCAACTTTTCTGTGCAGGACAGCGTCACAAGCGTCAGCAACACAAATCCAAAAGCCAGGGTATTATAATTCAGGCTGTTAATATTGTAAGGCGTAGTTACAAAGTAAAACAATGCCGGAATAATCCGAATCCATCCAAAACGCTTCATGCGGAAGAAACAGTAAGCTGCCGTCAAAACCTGGAACACCAGATAAAACACGCGAAAGGTAAGAACTATGCCCTCGTTTCCATGACAGAACATCCTTGCAGCATGGTACAAAGGATAGGTGACAAAGGCAAAAAGCTGAACATTGTTCCATTCGTCGGTCAGCATTCCGTCTCCCTGAAAGAACCGGTATACCGTACTGATATAAAAAATCTCGTCATTTTTGTTGAAACCATAAAATTGTCTCCACAAAAAGATAAGAAAAAGCGGCAGAATCACTCCTGCAAAGACAAGAACTTCTTTTGGAAAAAGTTTTCTTTTTTTTTCCATCCTTCTAACTCTGAGCGAGGACGTCCTGTATAACCTTCACGCATCCTTCAATCCCCAAAAGTCCGCTGTTCAGGCAGAGATCATAGTTACTGGCCATTCCCCAGTCTTTATCTGTATAATATTTATAGTGATTGTAGCGGGCTTTGTCCTTTTTCTTCAAAACCGAGGGGGCATCCTTTTCGGATACGCCGTAATACTTCACCACGCGCTCCAGCTTACTCTTTTCATCCGCCACAATAAAGACGTTCAGACAGTCCTCCCGATCTCTCAACACATAATCCGCACATCTTCCCACAATGACACAGGGTTCCTTTTCCGCCAGATCTTTGATAATCCTGCTCTGTATAAAATAAACCTCGTCCTGCAAAGACATCCCATTACCCGTAAAGACATTATTGGCATAGGTCAGACTGCTTGCAATATTAAAAAGAAGACTTCCGGTAATCCGCTCCCCCTTTTCCTCCACAAAATCCAGAGCAAATCCACTCTCCTTTGCTACCATATCCATCAGTTTTTCATCATAGCAGGGAATCTTCAATGCCTCTGCAAGCTTCTCACCAATATATCTTCCGCCGCTTCCATTTTCTCTGCTGATTGTAATAATTCTTTTTTTCATCGTCTTCCTCCTTATCGAAGATATACTCTATTTTACCCCATTTTGGTTCATTTGTCATCTTTTAAGAAAGGAAAATACCGATACAACAAAAACACCGTTCTTGTCACGGTGTTTTCAGCAAAAAATCTTATCATTCATTTGAATGAGGCATCGGGGATTCGAACCCCGGACAACTTGATTAAAAGTCAAGTGCTCTACCGACTGAGCTAATACCCCATTTTTGTAATTACTTACAAAAAATGCCCAGAACCGGAATCGAACCAGTGACACGAGGATTTTCAGTCCTCTGCTCTACCAACTGAGCTATCTGGGCATGCGAGTAATGATTACTCGAGTTGCGGGGGCAGGATTTGAACCTACGACCTTCGGGTTATGAGCCCGACGAGCTTCCAGACTGCTCCACCCCGCGACAATATTTAATTGTGGATAAAACCAAGTATCCAAATGGATGGAGGTGGATTCAAACCTTTTTGCCTTTTTGAAGAAAAATTGTGAAACCAACTTCATCTAGTGGATGGAGGTGGATTCGAACCACCGAAGCAATTTGCAGCAGATTTACAGTCT
>CAJUDY010000052.1 GCA_910584945.1 uncultured Lachnospiraceae bacterium
ACGGCAGTCAACTGCATCCGTCAGGAAGGGGAAGGCGCGGAGAATGAATACCGGATGCGATCGCTGCGGACAGAGCATCAGAAGGAACTGAAGCTGTACCCGGACCGCATGGGAGTGATCGGGAGGAGAAAGAGAGTGATTAAAAATGTCCTTAAATAATGAAAAAGTCTGGGCTGGAAAAATAAGTACAGTGATTATTTTGTTTTTGTCCATACTTTCTATTGTTTATCAAATGTTAGAATTGAATTTTAGAGTTATAAATTCTGTAGTAGATCTTATTAATGATGCGAGCGCTTTCATGACAATTGTTTGTTTGGCTTTTGGTGTGATTGCTCTTAGAAGTTCGACAAAATCATATAAGTTAGCTGTTATCAGCAGTATAGATATTATTTTGGTAAACCGTTTATATAGTAATACGCAATTATCTATTATCATTGCATGGATTAAGGAAATTAACAAAAGTCAGATGTTTTTCAGTATACTTGCTTGTATCTTTATTATGATTATAATATACAAAATAGCAAGTAAGAAAAAAACAGCACCGATAGAATTGAAATCTGACAGTGATTTGCAATCGAGTAGCAATACTGCTGAAACTTCAGCAGTTACAATAGAGGGTGAAGGCTTAATTGATAATTCAGTAGTATTTGAAAAAGAGGATTCAGATAATACACATTTAGACGGCTTTAAAATAGTGAGTTTATTTATAGCTGTCACTTGCATTATAATAATCGTTACAAGTTTTTTGTATTATCTACTTTATAATAAGCTGCAATTGAACTTAAAAAAAATATACATGGTTGATAATATAATGAATTATTTATATTTTGTAGCTGTTATATGTTTTGCTGTTCTTGTTGCTTTGATCATTTTAAATTTGTTTCTGATTTGGTATAAATCGTTCAGAAAATTTTTAAAAGAAAAAATTGAAGGGGGAAGTTCATTTAGAATTTCAGCGATTGCTGCGTTGATTCTCGAAGTAAGTATAATTTTACTTGCTAATAAAATAAATGCTATCCAGATAACAAACATTTTTTTATCAGCTATAACAGATAACTGGTTTTCGTTTATTTTTTCATTTATTGTATTTTTTCTTATTTTACAGATTGCATGCACCATTTTTTTTCATATATTTGGAGGCGTCTCGGAGGATGACAGAATTGTCCCGGTCTTAAAAGAACAAATTACAAAAATTGAAGAAAATATAGTTTTGATAGCCTGCAATATAATTAAAGGTTGTGTTGACCTGTTTGATTTTATTCCTGATTTTTTTGCGACAATTGGTATTCTTCTCTTGGATCGAAAAAAACATATTGAGAGTGATAACATAAAACCTGAAGAAATAAAAGATAAATAGGTCTGGAGTGAAAAATGAGTATGAACACTGGTGAAAAAAAATATCGTGCATGGAAAAGAGATACTCTTCTATTTGTAGTGGCAGTTTTAAGTTTGCTAATTATTACTTTATGGAAACCATTTATTGGATTTTTCGTGACTTTACTTCTTTTGATGACGATAATTGTTGGAAGTGTACTAAAAGCATATTCTCAAACAGAAGAAACTAAGTTTGATAGTAAGACATTAAAGTATTGGCAGAGGAAGAAGTAAACAACAGTCAAAAATTATTGCGATATGCAACCGCTGTTTTGTCATTTTTGTCTCTGTTGACGACGGCTAATGGCATGAAAAGTTTTGTATTTGCTACTTCGTGGATGGCTTATATGGGATCTTTTGCTGTGCAAAGTATACTGGTTGTGTTTAGTTTATTGCTCTGCCGTTTTTTGTACAAGTTACATTTCTATCTTGGCCGATATATATTAAGAAGTTGACAAAAATTTTGTTGGTTGTATTTTTTTGCGTGGCGTTGATAGTCTCTTCGACATTTAGCTTTTGCTATATTGCAAATAGCGCATATAAGGATAGCTGGCCAAGTGATAGTGAAATAATTATTCAAAACTATTTTATGAATGAAGTTTATAAATTAAGGGAAGAGAATGAATATCGTGGAGAGGTTATATCAAGCTATATTAATGAGATTGCAAAAGAAAAGTTACTCAGGCTGATTGATAATAGTAAAATTCAGGAAAGGAAAGAATTAAATGATAATCTGACAAAAAATATCCAAGCATTTAATTATGAAATGCAGAATTCTAATGGTATAGATATAAATGAAGAAGAGTTTTTAAATATATCTCCAAGAAACAGAAAAGATCTGGAACTACTTTATGCAAATTATAATTCTACATATAAAGCTCCTTTTTTGGATAATGTAACTTTATATAATGATATTGTAAATGTGATTAATGGTTGGAAAAATATGGATATTGATTATACAGATATAATGAATATGACTGACAAGATGATATCACAAATTGACAGTGCTTGTAGCAATTTGAGTGATTTGAGGGAGACAATAGATAACGACTGGAAAACATATAGTTTCGTAAACGATATTAGCACGTATAGAGGTACATTTAAAATAAAAGCAAATTCATTAATTGAGGAATTCGATAAATTAAAAACATATATTATTAAGTTACGGGAGGATGCAGTAAATTTAGATATCAATGAGAATAATGATGCTACATCAACAGAATTAGATCAACTACTTTCACAGATATATCTTTTGGGAATTGATAAGGATATAAAAGTGGAAAATTTAGTTGAGACAATTAATGATCTGGTTATAAAAGCATCTAACAGTTCGTCATTTAAAAGCGAAGATGTTAAAGAAATTACTATGCTTAAGGATGCATTAATGAAGTATTATGATTATTTGGCACTTGAAAATGAACTTGATACGTTTATTAATGATCGGGTAAAAAAGGTCTATAACATAGAAAATTATGATGCAACAAATTGGGAAAAGGAAAGGAATGATGATTTTAATACATTTTATACATACATAAAGTCATTGCCGGATCTTTCTAAACTAAATATGAATACAGAATATGATTCGGTTCTTGTCATAGAAGAAGCATCGGTATTGCAAAGAAATTTGTTGGGAAAGCTTACTGATTTTGAAAAAGCATTTAATTACTTTAAATATAAATTTTCAATCATGGCATATTTTTCGGCATTTATAGCAGCTTTTTTTGATCTTGGAGCTTTTTTTACAGGATGTTTTTTGTATGTAGCAGAATATTTAAAAAAAGAATAATTCAATTGCTTCCAAACTTTTGCTATGTAAAACCCTGTAATTACTGACATTCATTCCTGAATTATGTAAATATGATGTGTTGGTAACACTATGCTCTGGCGATTCAAACACCCTGTATCCAGAACGGAGAAGGATGTAAGGGATTCGTTCCTCTGGACAAGAATCTGAGCACGGGATGTAGATGTGCTTGTGCTGGTGCGAAATGGGAGTCGTGATGTTGAGGGCTGGAAAAGCAGGATACTGAGCGACGAAATAAGGAGGTGATGCAACGGGTTGTAAAAATAAAATAGAAGTTGAGCATATATTATAAAGTAAAGGAGACTGATTTGATGCGTATAACAAAAAAACAAAAAATTGAGATAGAGGAGACAAAAAAGGAAGTAGATAAATTTTACAATGAACATGAGTCTGACATAAAGAAATCTTACAGATTTTACCTGGATTATAAAACTCATGGATTTAGAGTTGACTCTTATAAAAAGTTGGATGAGAAATGCTTAAAAGAAAAATTAAAAAATAATCCTATTTTGATATTAACTGCAAATGCTGTTGAAACAGGTGTTCTCCATAAATGGCTAAAAGCGGAAAAAGAGCAATCAATTGAAATGGTAATTCATGGCAGTATTACATATTATTTTTTTCGCTGGCAGGAATATGATGTTGTGAACGTCTGGGCTGGAACAACTGGTTCTAATACAGAAGGAGGATCATCATGGACTCTAAGAAAAGTGTTTGAGGACTATACACCCAGGCTGGTTCTTTCGTTGGGAGTGGCATTTGGAATTAATCCTGATGAGCAGAAGTTAGGTGATGTACTTGTCTCGAAAAAAATATATTCATATGATAAGGGAATAAAGCTTACCAATAATGGACTGGAAATAAAAAATGAACATTCTTTTAAAATCAATCCTTGGATAGGAGAGCGCCTGAGACAAAGACATGATTTTATGTCGAAAGAAGACAAAAGATTTGAAACGAGATACGGAAGTATAGTTACCGGAGAAGCTGTTGTTGATGATCCAAGAGCAAAACAAGCAATCCTCAAAGCGGTGAGTAAAGATATTATTGGCGGTGAGATGGAAGCATATGGAATGTTTGGTGAATGCCAAAATAAAGGAATCCCCTGCGTGACTATTAAAGGGATTTGTGACTGGGGAGTCGGAAAAAATATTCTGTCTGAAGATTCTGAGATAAATGATGAAATGAAAGATGGTTTACAGGCATATGCAATGGAAAACGTAATAATAAACTGCGATTTGCTATTTGAAGAAGGAAACTTTTTTAGCGGAAGTATCGAACGTACTGTTCCTGTTGACTCGAAACTGAGAAAATATATCGATGAAAACAAAGTCATAAAATTATTTGAAAAGTACAAACAGATCTTATATTTTACGGTGTTTTCATTTTTTATAATTTTTTCCTCCTATCAGTTAGCAGATGATATTCGTTTTAATACATATGCCATAATACTTTTGGTGGTATTTATATTATTGGCTTTGTGCTTTGCGGGAAGCGTATTTTTATTAATGAACTATAAAGAAATTCTACGAAAATTAGTTGATGAAATTAATGATTTAAAAAGAGAAAACGAAAATAAATAATGATAGTTTCTGAACTAAAATGCTGAAAAAGGTATATTCAAGAGCGGGGGTAGGAAGCACAAAAAAGCGGTGGAAGATTATGGTGAATTAAAGCAGGAAGGGAGGCATCAGAGTGAACGGGATTACAACGGGAGAGCTGCGTCTGACAGGCGGTCCCGGATTTGGCCGTATCCTGGACTTCTCCATGCGGGAATACCCGGGAGAACATTCCAGGGCGGAGCTCACCGGAACCATGGAAGCGTCAGAGGGCGGGATCTCCGGCTTTTCCTGGCTGGCGGAGAACAGTCCGGTGGAAATCCATGTGGACGGAATGGAGCGGGCGCTGTATAGTGGAATCATCCAGAAAGCGGAGTCCCGGGAAGAGAACGGATACTGCCTGCTCCGTCTGGAGCTGTGCAGCGGGAGCGTCCTCCTGGACCTGAAAAAGGAAAAGAGGTCCTTTCAGGATGTGTCCATGACCTGCGGGCAGATCATCCGGAGGGCGGCCGAGGAGTCCGGAATGACCGTGCTCTGCCCGGAAGAACTGGACAGGAAGCCGGTCGGCTTCCCGATCATCCAGTACCGGGAGACAGACTGGGAGTTCATCCGGCGTCTGGCAAGCCGGTACGGGCTGCCGGTATATCCGGAGCCGACCATGGGCGGAGGAAAACTGTGCGCCGGACTGCCGGAGACCGGGACTACAAGGCCCATGTCCTGCCTGAGTTATACCGCCCGGATGGACCGGAAGTTCTATCAGGCAGGCGGGGAGCAGGAAGGAAGAGACCGCCGACAGTACCGGACCTGTGAAGTCCGCAGCCTGGACCTGTTCCGGGTGGGAGACCTGGCGGAGTGGGACGGAAAACAGCTTCCCGTCTGCGCCAGAGAAGTACATATGCAGGGCGGCCATCTGGAATTTACCTATGTACTGGCGGACAGAAGCTGGACGTGGCAGAGACGGCTGGGAAACCCGAAGATCTCCGGAATGTCGCTTCTCGGAACCGTAAAGAAATGCGCCGGGGAGACCGTGCAGCTGGAGCTGGACATCGACAGCGGAAGACCCGGACAGCCCTGTTATCCATGGACCTGGGTTCCCACCACGGGAAATCTGATGTACATGATGCCGCAGGCAGGGACCCGCGTCTCCCTGTATTTCAAAGGAGACGAAGAAGAGAGCGCCATAGCGGTGAACTGCATCCGGAGCGGAGAAGGATGTAAAGAATCCGATCCTCTGGACAAAAGCCTGACCACGGAACACGGGATGCAGATGCGCCTGTGCCAGCGCGACATGGGAGTCGTGACGCTGAAGGAAAAAGTGCTTCTGGACGACCTGGCGGGCATCCGCATGGAAGGGAGCGGAGGGCTTCACATCCTGGCAGCCGGAGAAGTGAGGCTGGAAGGACAGACGGTGAACCTTAACGGGAACAGAGGCGTGACCATGTACGAAGGGAAAGCCGTCCTGGATCTGGAAAAACTCCAGGATGCAGGAGAAGGCGCCCCGGTCCCGGAAGTGACCATAACTGCCGCCGGAAAGGTGGAACTGTCCGCAGAGGAAGGAGAGGATACAGTCCAGAACCGGGGAGAGAAGGTTACGTACTATCTGGCATGGGAGCATGCGGATCTGAGCCATCCATCAAACCGTTACCGGGACGAGCCGGAGCAGAAGGACTATGACTGGGCACAGTGGAGGCTGAACATAGCCGCCGGAATCGTGGTGGTGGGAGGCGCGGCCATACTGGGAGCGACGATAGCAGGTGCAGCTGCAGGAGCGGGTATGACCGCGTTTGGAAGCATCAGTGCCGGGGACGCTGCATTTTCCGCCGGAGGAGCCGTCTTCCTGACCGGGAGTCTGTATGTGGCGGAGCAGACGATATCGGACGCCATCAGCGGAAGGCTGGGAGACACGGAAAAATATGTCAGAAAAGCTCTCGCAGGCAGCGTTGTCGGATTCCTGACCGGAGCCAGCGGCCTGATGATGCGGGGAGCCAGTCTTGGGAAAGTTCTGTCACTGGGATTCGGGGAAGGCTTCCTGGGGAGTGCAGCGAGTCAGGGACTGCTGAATGAAGACGGAGAGATCAACTGGGCGCTGGCGATTGGGGACGGGATGTTCTCGGCGGTGATGGCAGGGCTGGTGTGGAAACATGGTATTATAGGAGAGACTAATGAGTTTTTAAATTGCTCTAATGGAGATGTCATCGATTATATTGAAGCAACACCTAGATTAAATGGGACTTTGTATGATCCTAAAAAGTTAAAACAATTAGAAAGATATTTAAATAAGAGAGGTATCCAGTTAAGAGTGGGGGATGAGTTTTTACCTCCAAACAAAGCAGGAGGATTTGATGCAGTGTCGGGGATATTGTATTTAAGAAGCAATCCTACACAATATGAGGTTTGGCATGAGGTTTCTCACTACATTCAATATCAGCGTCTTGGAAAAGAAGCATATTTAAAACTACCGCGTACCATGGGAGAAGCACTGGATTTGGGAGTGTTTAATGCTCCAGAGCAATTCGTTTATGACATGCTTTCTAATAATTCGAGAAGATGGGGATTATTAAGTCTGGAGGAACAAATGCATGCCAACTGGTATATCACATATTATGGAGGAATTAGATAAAATGTTAACAAAGAAAGAAATAAAAGAAATTGCCGGAAAATATGCAGATGTAAACAAATCTCAATATTATTCATTAAAACTTATTTCCATAAATCCATCTGTATTTCTAGATGGGTATTGGGACGCCTGCTATAAAGTATTTAATGATTTTGGAAATGAAATAGAAGGTCCTTTGCTAATTGCAATAAGTGGGGAAACGGGTCAAATTTACAGTATGGAAGAACTTATAATGAATAATAGTGAAAATCAAAATGTAAAAATATCAAATAAGCCTGTTAATTCAAAATAAAAAAGATATGGAATAAAAAGTTGCGGTAAGCTGCGTCCAGAACGGAGAAGGATGTAGGTGGAGTCTGTTCTCTGGCAACCTTCTCTGGAGGAGCCGTCTTCCTGACCGGGAGCCTGTATGTGGCGGAGCAGACGATATCGGACGCCATCAGCGGAAGGCTGGGAGATACGGAAAAATATGTCAGAAAAGCTCTCGCAGGCAGCGTTGTCGGATTCCTGACCGGAGCCAGCGGCCTGATGATGCGGGGAGCCAGTCTTGGGAAAGTTCTGTCACTGGGATTCGGGGAAGGCTTCCTGGGGAGTGCAGCGAGTCAGGGACTGCTGAATGAAGACGGAGAGATCAACTGGGCGCTGGCGATTGGGGATGGGATGTTCTCGGCGGTGATGGCGGGGTTGGTTTACAGGTATAGTGATAATAATATGCCGAAAGGGAAAGAGGATCTGGCAGATTCAGAGAATATAAGATATAGAATTGGAGATCCTGTAGAGCCTATTGAAATCACTTATGAGATGCGATTAAATAAAGAATTATATATACAGGAAGTGGTAGACAAATATGGAATAAACCTTAAAGGTTCAGGACAAAAAATTCATATAATGTATGATCCTGATTACATAAAAGGTCCCGGTTATGTTTCTGAACTTTACCCCAATACCATAATTTTGGGACCTCAGGCTCTGGTTAGCGAGTCTGAATTGGCTAATACAATTGCTCATGAATTAAATCATTGGAGAAGCTGGTTAAAAGGGGGATGTGCACCAGAACCATCAGCATATGCAGCTGGTGACAGTTTATCGGATTATATCAATGGAGGAAGATGAGATGTGGAATGACTCAAATAAAGATATTTTGGATATTCTTGAGAAAGTAAATAAAAAAGAAACTTTACCATTTTGCTGCCCTGTATGTGGCAAAGTGGAAGCGCACATTTATATGTACAGATGGAAAAAAAATAATAAAGGAAGCGTTTGGGCCTGGTGTAGTGCTTGTAAAGTCAGTGCACATGAAAGAGTAATACTGCCGGTATGGTGGGAAAATGCTGATGTATTAGATGAAAATCTGTTGGGAGTTCATCCAGATATGTTAGAAGAAAAAAAAATGTTTGTTGATGAATATGTAAACAGGTTGATGAAAGGTTGTGATGAAGAGATTATATAGCTGGGGTGGAATATAAACAATGAAAGACCAAAGAAAACTCAGATCAATTTGTAAACAACATAAGAACTTTACTGAAAATGAAAAGGTTAATATATCTTGAGTGCACTACAGGGATTGACAGAGTTGAGCTGAAAAACTTTGGATATAAACGATGTAGAAAAAGAAAAACGTACAATATTAAAAGAAGCAGAAGGAAAGACGATGACGGAACAGGAACAGCCGGTAGAAACGGGAAAAGATATAAAATTATAAGATAGCAGTTTAAAGGATTTACAGAATTGGAATTAAGTGGGAATGCGAAATGAATCAGTCTGGTTATTTCCCTGAACAAAACCCGGAAACGAGAAAAAGACAGTTTCTGGACAGTATCAGGGCATGTATGGAAAAGAGAAGCAGGCATCTGGAAACGGATGTCCGGAAGACGTATGAGGAACAGAAAACAGAGATCCTTAAGTCCTTTCAGGAGGTATTCCAGGAGGGAAGGGAGCAGATCAGAGTCCTGCAGGAAGCGCATGTGAAATTTCCCGTCTGTTATATTCATCTTTCGTATCTGTTAAGCGGGGCTCTGACAGGAGAAAGCAGGCTTAAGATTGATTTTTATGACCGGCGTTATTTTGCGGATCTGCAGGAAGTGGAATGTTTTTGGGATTATCGGATGCTTTTCCCGGAGTATGAGCAGGAGCTGTATGAGATGGAAGCGCAGCTGAGGCAGGAACTGCCACGTCTGACTGCCTGCGAACGACAGAAGGCCGGGATTTACTTTCAGACGGGTAACTTTATTGTTCTGGAGCCGATCCTGAAGGTGCTGCTTGACGAACCGGAGATCAGAGAATGCCTGGACGGATGCCTGGCCCCTGAGGTGCAGATTTTTTATGGAGCATATCTGGACCAGTCGGAACGGATTGGAGGATGGGAGCTGTGAAAAAATGGATGGTTATTTAATCAGGGAACTGGGAGGAATCCGAAGGCCGGATATAAAAGACTATAACCAGGTGATCAATTACCTGGCTTTTGAAAAGGGCCTGTATTATGAGATGCCGGAAAGGAGTATCTGTGTACTGAACAATGAGGCGGATCTCGGACTCCTGATTCTGACGCCCTTTCCCCTGTTTCATGCGGAAGCAAGAAAATCATTAGATCTTTTCTTATGGGACTGCAGGTACAGGGAATATGTTTTTCTGGATCAGAAAAACAACAGAAGCGAACGGTATTATCTTCCATTTTTTCTCCGAATAAACGGAAACGTGGACGGAGGAAGGGATAAAAACAGAGGGATCGTTCATCTGACGGGAACATGGCCGGAAGATATTCCGGCGGTTTATCTGCAAACAGGAGAGAAGCTGCAGGTGCTGGTCAGGCTTGCGCTGTTGGAAAGCCTG
The DNA here is from genome assembly GCA_910584945.1 of uncultured Lachnospiraceae bacterium. Classification (GTDB taxonomy): domain Bacteria; phylum Bacillota; class Clostridia; order Lachnospirales; family Lachnospiraceae; genus Hominiventricola. The sequence goes on from CAJUDY010000052.1 coordinate 10,184, forward strand.
ATGAGGAGAGGACTTGACGGAGTGGAAGCGATCCCGGTTCGGATACAGGAAGGCGGTGCAGAAAATGGCGGATTATGACAAAGATATAACAGGACAGGAAGGATACAGCAGCGTATATGCGTACATAGAGGCCAACTACAAGGAAGAGTGGTCAAAACGAAATGTGAAAAGCGGTATTCTTGTAGACTGGGGGCTTGTGGCTGCAAACCGTTGGGAGCAGTTTGAAGCTGAGTACCGGTCGAATTATGCAGATTATTCTGCGGACTATGCTTCGGACGCAGAGTTTCAGGCCCGGATGGCCAGGAAATACCAGGAGATGCAGGAATATTATCAAATATATGAAGTTCCTGCCGAAGAACAAGTGGACGTATTTTCCGACATGGATATCCAGAATGCAGTGCGGGAGGAGATGGAAAAGGACGCCATGGAAAAGGCCAGCGACAGCGCAGCGTTGGCTGCTTTTGAGACCATAGGTGAAGGCGTGCTTCAAATGAATCATGAAGAGCGGCAGACAGAATCGGAAAAAGCGCTGGAAGCTTCCACAGAGTCAAAAAACAGCCAGACCAACAGGGAACTTGAGGAGGCGCTGAAAGAAAAGGCGCAGGACAATCCGGAATATCTGGTCCGGGGCGCGCCGCTGAGATGCAGATATGGTTCCCATATGCGTTATCTGGATATGCTGGAAGCTCATGGGGTTTATTTGAATGATGATCCGGTTATGCACCGGAAAGACTGCAAAGTCGGGGAGAACATCATGCCTTTCGGGATATGCAGCTCTCCGGTCCATAACCTGAAGAGGAGAGATTCCTTTTTTGCGGGAGCGGAAACTGATCAGGAAGGAAATTATCTTCATGCTCCGGACGACCGGGTGATCACGGGGTTCGTATGTGTGCCGGAGATTGCCGACGACGGCTGGAAAAACTGTAAAAAGGAAACAAAAATTGCGCAGGATGCGACTCCGGTAACAAAAGGGAAGGATGCATGCATATGCTATGAAGCGATCACAACCGCATCCTACCTGGTTTGCAAACATGGAGGAATTATAGTTCCGCTGGGAAGCGGACAGCTGAAGTTTTCTACTTATACGGCGCCGTTTCTGAATTATCCGTTTGTCGACCTGAATGGAAAGAAGAAAGAACTGGATGAGAAGGATCAGAAGGCGTTTGAAAACTGGTGCGATCTGCACAATATTCCGCCTGATTATCCGGGTACAGAGAAATATATGGAGTGGTATCAGAACAGGATCAGAAAACTGGAAGAGGAAGGAGCGTCTGCAAAGAAGCTTCGGGCAGCATATGAAGAATGTCTGGACAATGCGTACTGGCATGGGCTGGATCATATGGGGCCAGAAGAACGGCGGTCGGTCCGAAATATGGTGTCTCAGTATGCGCGGTCGGGTCTGCTGGAAGATGAGGAACTGGGAGAGATGCGGAAAAGATATTCCGGACTGCGTCTGGACTGCGAATATAATTTGCAGAAGAATCTGGCCGGTGCTACGCCGGAGGAAGACGGTTTCTACCGGTATTATACAGAAAAGGCAGAGACGTTCGAACAGGAACAGAAAGAACTGGAGGCGCAGATGCGTCAGGCCAGCCACATGGAAGATTCCGATGCGGTCATTGCCGCAGCAAATAAAATCCGGGAACTTAAAAATGAAAAAGAACAGACATACGGATATTTCAGTCGGGAGGTGGAACGATATTCCGACTGTCTGGATGCAGAACGTAAGAGGCAGGTCCAGGAGGTAGAAAATCTGTTTAAAGAGCAGGGAGTGAGCCAATGAAATTCACAGAACAGGAAATCGAGGCCATGCGGAAAGCGGCGCAGATGGAAGCACATAAAAGCATCCATGATGATTATGTTTATATAGGAAGGGAGCGTCTGGAATTTACAGAACAGGATCTGTTCCATCCTTATGTACGGATCATGCTGCCCAGAACGTTTCTGAAACTGCCGGAGGAATTTGCCAGGAAGATGTATCCATCGGAATACCGGCCGGATGTAATACGGACCAGTCCGTCCATGACCGTAAATTTTGCATTTTCCTGTCTGAATTCTCAAATCCGGATGGATGAGGTAATCATGTGTACGCGGTATTATCTGGAAACCATGCGTCGCATGTACCCGGGAAATCAGTATCTGGATAACAGCGAGCACTTTATGGATAAGGAGGAGACCCGGATACTGGGCTGGTATGCTTTCAGCAATCCGACGCTGGACGGGCATCGGTATAATATCCATGCTTTTACAGAGATAGAAGGAAAGCTTCTGTTCTGCATTTTTAATTCGTCCGGAGAAATTTTTGAAGAGTGGAAACCATATGCCCTGGAAGTGTTTGATTCGGTCAGATCAGGAAGAGAAACGAGGTGATATCAGATGAAAGCAGAAAGAATTCTGACAGCGCCGTTTGAATTTGTTCAGATCATAAAGTGTGAGATACAAAAAGCGGTCAATGAACATGGTTATGCCATACTGAAAGGTTATATTTCTCCTGACAGGGAGGAGCAGTATCTGCTGATGGCCGGTGAACAGACAGAAGTTACCATCCGGGCTGTTGAGGATGAGAAAGAAAGCAGGCAGATCTACTGCGGGATCGTGGAAGACATGAAAATCATTCATGAAAACGCTCTGTGTCTCATGGAACTTCGAATCGTTCCCTATACATATCTGATGGATCTGAAGCCGGTCCGCCGTTCCTTTCAGCTTCCGTCCATGACTTATCAGGAAGTGCTGGACTGTGTTGCAGGTCAGTACCAGAGCGGACATGCGCTTATGAATATCGGAGCGGGCACTGCGATTGGTGAACCGATCGTACAGTATCAGGAGACGGACTGGGAGTTTGTCAAACGGCTTGCCAGTCATTTTCACGGAGTCGTTGTGCCGGGTTATGCTTCTTCCGGAGTAAAACTGTATTTTGGCCTGGTGGAATGGGGCGGAGCTGCGCAGATGTCGCCTTCCGCTTATCGTGTGCAGAAAAGAATGGATGAATTTCTTTATAAAAAGCAGAATCGGGTAGAAGGGCTTATGGAGGATGACAGTCTCGTTTTCATTGTGGAGGATCAGGAACTGTATGAAGCGGGCGAACTGGTGGAAATGAACGGACGCACCCTTTACGTGGAGCGGTCAGAGAGCAGGCTGGACGGGCATCAGCTCTGGAATACTTACTGTCTCAGAACAAAAGGCGGGCTTCGAGTTCCGAGACAGTACAATGAAAAGGTGATTGGAGCTTCCCTGGACGGCAGGGTGACCAGAGTACGTGCAGATGTGGTTCAAATTTCCTTAAAAGCCGATGCAAAAGGAGGAAGCGGGAAATGGTTTCCCTTTTCCACGGTCTATTCATCGCCGGATGGAAGCGGCTGGTACTGTATGCCGGAGCCGGGCGATGAGATTCGCCTTTATTTCCCGACGGAACAGGAAAAACATGCATATGTAATTAGTTCTGTCCATCTGCCGGTAACCGCACAGGCGTCTTCCTCCGACCGGCAGCCTGCCGTTGCAGGGGCATTTTCTTCCGGTCAGCAGTCTGCCGCTGCGGGGGCTTCAGCATCTCCACAGCAAACGGCGGCCAATAATGGTAAAGCAGCAGAATTAAATCCAGGAGTCTGCCGTTGTGATCCCACACATAAGACCATATACACTTCGTCAAAAAAAATGGTGGATTTGTCCGAGCACAGTATCCTGCTGGACGCAGGAAACGGGATGCGCATCCTGCTGGACGATACAGCCGGTATCACCATCGAAAGCCCTCTGGGGGTTTCCATCAAATCTGACTCATTCATTGACATTTCCAGTCTGAGCAAAACCGTGGAAATCGCAGGGGCGTCCGGAGTGAATATTACACAGAAAGAAAGCAGCATCAAGATATCCGAAAGCAATGTGATCTATCATAATGCGAATGTAAAGGCCCAGTAGAAGGGAGGCGGCAGAGTGAGCGGGATTACAGCAGGAGAGCTGCATCTGACAGGTGGTCCCGTCTCCAGTCAGATCCTGGACTTCTCCATGCGGGAATACCCGGGAGAGCATTCCAGGGCGGAACTCACCGGAACCATGGAAGTGTCAGAGGGTGGAACCTCGGGCTTTCCGTGGCTGGAGGAGAACAGCCCGGTGGAAATCCATGTGGACGGAATGGAGCGGGCGCTGTATAGTGGAATCATCCAGAAAGCGGAGTCCCGGGAAGAGAATGGATACTGCCTGCTCCGTCTGGAGCTGTGCAGCGGGAGCATCCTTCTGGATCTGAACAGCATCTGCCCGAAAGGAGCCCCGGAAGGATTTTACGGAACGAAGTGAGGGAAAATTCTTCCAGACGCTGGGGCGAAATGAGGTCAGATGCGGAACTTAAAATAGAAAAGAGGTCCTTTCAGGATATATCCATGACCTGCGGGCAGATCATCCGGAAGGCGGCTGTGGAGTCCGGAATGACCGTGCTCTGCCCGGAAGAACTGGACAGGAAGCCGGTTGGTTTCCCGGTCATCCAGTACCGGGAGACAGACTGGGAGTTCATCCGGCGTCTGGCGAGCCGGTACGGGCTGTCGATATACCCAGAGCCGACCATGGGCGGAGGAAAGCTGTGCGTCGGACTGCCGGAGACCGGGACGGTAAAGCCCATGTCCTGCCTGGGCTATACCGCCCGGATGGACCGGAAGTTCTATCAGGCAGGCGGAGAGCAGGAAGGAAGAGACCGCCGACAGTACCGGACCTGTGAAGTCCGCAGCCTGGACCTGTTCCGGGTGGGAGACCTGGCGGAGTGGGACGGAAGACAGCTTCCCGTCTGCGCCAGAGAAGTACATATACAGGGCGGATATCTGGAATTCACTTATGTACTGGCGGACAGAAGCTGGACATGGCAGAGACGGCTGGGAAACCCGAAGATCTCCGGGATGTCGCTTCTCGGGACCGTAAAGAGATGCGCCGGGGAGACGGTGCAGCTGGAGCTGGACATCGACAGCGGAAGATCCGGACAGCCCTGTTATCCATGGACCTGGGTTCCGACTACGGGGAATTTGATGTACATGATGCCGCAGGCAGGGACCCGCGTCTCCCTGTATTTCAAAGGAGACGAAGAAGAGAGCGCCATAGCGGTGAACTGCATCCGGAGCGGAGAAGGATGTAAAGAATCCGATCCTCTGGACAAAAGCCTGACCACGGAACACGGGATGCAGATGCGCCTGTGCCAGCGCGACATGGGAGTCGTGACGCTGAAGGAAAAAGTGCTTCTGGACGACCTGGCGGGCATCCGCATGGAAGGGAGCGGAGGGCTTCACATCCTGGCAGCCGGAGAAGTGAGGCTGGAAGGACAGACGGTGAACCTTAACGGGAACAGAGGCGTGACCATGTACGAAGGGAAAGCCGTCCTGGATCTGGAAAAACTCCAGGATGCAGGAGAAGGCGCCCCGGTCCCGGAAGTGACCATAACTGCCGCCGGAAAGGTGGAACTGTCCGCAGAGGAAGGAGAGGATACAGTCCAGAACCGGGGAGAGAAGGTTACGTACTATCTGGCATGGGAGCATGCGGATCTGAGCCATCCATCAAACCGTTACCGGGACGAGCCGGAGCAGAAGGACTATGACTGGGCACAGTGGAGGCTGAACATAGCCGCCGGAATCGTGGTGGTGGGAGGCGCGGCCATACTGGGAGCGACGATAGCAGGTGCAGCTGCAGGAGCGGGTATGACCGCGTTTGGAAGCATCAGTGCCGGGGACGCTGCATTTTCCGCCGGAGGAGCCGTCTTCCTGACCGGGAGTCTGTATGTGGCGGAGCAGACGATATCGGACGCCATCAGCGGAAGGCTGGGAGACACGGAAAAATATGTCAGAAAAGCTCTCGCAGGCAGCGTTGTCGGATTCCTGACCGGAGCCAGCGGCCTGATGATGCGGGGGGCCAGCCTGGGGAAGGTTCTGTCGCTGGGATTCGGGGAAGGCTTCCTGGGGAGCGCTGCAGCGCAGGGACTGCTGAACGAAGACGGAGAGATCAACTGGACGCTGGCGATTAGTTAATACGATTGCTCATGAATTAAATGACTAGAGAAGCTAGTTAAAAGGCGGATGTGCACTAGGAGGCGAAATGGCGGTTAAAACATTGTTGCTAAAGTTTTCTGATTTATTAGGGTTTGATTAGGCAACAAAAGAATTATTAAACTCCCTTTTCGGAAAATTATTTCTGGTGCTTATTAGCTTAGACTAACATGAATATCTATATACTATACGCCCAAAATACAATTATAAATGTAGTTTTAGTCGTCAGAAATATATATTTATAGGCTTGTCTTCAGTGGAAACACAATTACAAAAAGGGAGTTGTTAAAAAATCAAATAGAGCAATTGGGAAAGAATAGTATGAAATATGGATATTAACAAAGAAATGTATATATGGGTGGATACGGTATTCCAAAAAACTAGCAAAGAAGGTATTGTATTTGATGGGAATTCATTTGATGATGTACTGGGATTTGGACTTGAGAAAAGATGTTATGAGGGGGAATTTATTCAATTGTCAAAAGATGGATCAGTGAAAAATTTTGGGAAAATAAGCATGATACATTATTCGCGATTTGGACTAAAATGGATTGTAAACACTGATAATTTTACTATGAAACTGCCTTTTTTATTAACAAGCAATTTAGCTATGAATCATGTTTACAGCGGTAAAATTCAAATAATACTTACTAATAACGCAGAGAAAAAAATAGAAAAGTACTCGGATACTAATTTTGCAGTCATATCTGAAAATTGTATTGCAAATTTATCTATTCATGAAAGCTCTGTTTTTATGGATATTTTTACAGATAAAATAAATTTGAAATATAAAGATCTTTCAAAAGAGCATTTTTGCTTTGAAGGATATGATGACTGTATAGGAAAAATTAACGTATGACTTTTATAAAGTGGAAAACAAGCTGGACATCGACAGCGGAAGACATGGACAGCTCTGCTATCTATGGACCTGGTTTCAACTACAGGGAATCTGATGTACATGATGCCGCAGGCAGGGACCCGCGTCTCTCTGTATTTCAAAGGACATAATGAGAATAGAAAAGAGAAATCGGAATACTAAGTGGTTTAAAAAAGAGGGATTGAAAATAAAAATAAAGAACAAAGGAGATAAATCAGAAATCTGGGTTACGCTTGATAAATATAATATTTGTTTGAAATTATTATTGTTTGATTTTATTGCACAATTAAAAGAAGAGATGCTGCTGGATATTACTATTGATAAAGTGCTGGGAAATCAAAGAATATTTGTTATAAACTCAAATTATGATATGGAAATAATGAACTATATTGAAAGGTTTATAGACGAATGGAATATTAGAATTAGCAAAAATACAGTTTCTGATCTTGATATTATTCCAGATGAAATATGGTATGAATGACTTTTACATAAGCCCCATTATAGTCCCTTCATAAATATAGGTGTAGCGCAACAAGATATAATTCATAAAGAACTGCATCATAGATGGCGGAAAAGAGGAATTATGGGTCACCATCCAAGAGGAACGGAAAAGAAAGAGTTGTTTTATAAAATAATTAAACGATATATGGAGGCTATAGTGAGTCGGTATACATGTGAGGAACATGGTATTACATTCAGATGCTTATAATAGTCAACCAATAAGATTGCTTTCTTGTAATACGGGTCGTTTAGCCGATGGCTTTGCACAGAATCTGGCTAATTTTATGAATGTAGAAGTAAGTGCACCAACTAAATATATTTGGGCATATCATGATGGTAAACATATAGTTGAAAACACTAATGGGATGCCAGCTACAACGGATATTCCCATACTGCGGGATAAGAAAATTTATAAATTATATTTGATTAAAAGAGATAAGATTTATAAAAAAGTGAAATTAAAGTTGTTTCTGCAATATGTAAAGTAAATTTTATTGAGGCAAGAAATATGCTGAGCAATCCTGTTGTTCTTATTGCAGAGGGAAATGCATATGAAATGAGTTTCTAATGGAAATAGGATTTATTTTTAAAGATGGAGAAAAAGGTAAACGAATAGTAGGAGGAGCAGATTCTAAATACTCATGTGAAAATCTGGACTGGTTAAATTTTAAAGGGAAAAATGATAAGATTTTCACTATTGTTTGTGTCCTGAGTAAATCGGTGTGAAATGTATTCAAGGGGACATGGTGATACAAGTTATATTCCTAATTGTGTCAATTATTTTGGAAAAGTTTATACAAACAAAGATGCAGAGATTTGGAATTTATTGAATACACATAAAGCATATAAATACTTAAAAATATATTATCAGTGAAAGAAAGAATAAAAGTGGAACACAAATGTGATGAAAAAAGTTTAGTAGTTTTAAGAGAAGTGGGAGTGTTGACCACATATAAATGTCTGGTGTGTGGTAAAGAATTCAGCGAAATAGGCTCGATTGTAATTACAGATGACAAGGATTTATTAATGTGTGAAATATATATTAAATGGTCAGAAGATTCTTCGATTGTATCCCAAATCAGTAAATTGAAGAAATTAATTCCTGATACAAAAAAAATAAGTAATAATACATTGCTGGAAGCGGCCAAAAAGGGAAAAAGCTTAAAGGTAGCAGAAATGTTTTCAGCTGAAGCTTATGAATTACTGGAAAAAGGAAAGATGATGGGAGTAATACTACAAGTGATAGAGTGTAATTATGATAAGTAAAAATTATGCACAGAAATTTAAACTTAATATAGAGAGAACAGGCGCTGAGGCGAAGAAAAATCAGATTCGGAACGTAAAATAGAAAAGCGATCCTTTCAGATTGTGTCCATGACCTGCGGGCATATCATCCGGAAGGCGGCTGCGGAGCAAGAATAAAATGAGTAGAAATTATGATGATGATAATAATAAAGCAGTGAACATTGTATGGAAAAAATTTGAAAAGATACATCCCAAAGAAACAAGACCAGGATGGCTGGAGAATTATATAACGGTCAGCGGGAAGAAAAATCAGAATAAAAATTGGGTAATTAGGATTTTTTTGATTCCTAAAATACAATTAAAACCTGATCAACATTTAGAATGGGGAATTGATGGAATTCCTACAATTGTCAGAATTGACCAGATAACAGGAAAACGTTATATGCTTATTTGTGATGGTTTGGCAGATGAAATAAAAATCATATTTGAAGCAGAAGTTGATTTCACAAATAATTTGATTAATATACTTATAGATACAGGCCTTGGCGTTTTAAACAATAATAAATATCAAATGCTCAGAATGAGTAGTGAGAAATAGGTGGCTATACTATGCGAAAAGAAGATATTTTAACTCTGATGATTTGGACTTTTTGAAGACATATATATTAGTACAGTGACTTAGCGTGTTGGAAATTTATGTGATTTATATATTTGATAGTAATGGTTATCTACATCATCAAATAGGGATTGCAAAGAATTATTATAAAATTAAGAGAGACGGTGCAGCTGGAGCTGGACATCGACAGCGGAAGATCCGGACAGCCCTGCTATTCATGGACCTGGGTTCCGACTACGGGGAATCTGATGTACATGATGCCGCAGGCAGGAACCCGCGTCTCCCTGTATTTCAAAGGAGACGAAGAAGAGAGCGCCATAGCGGTGAACTGCATCCGGAGCGGAGAAGGATGTAAAGAAGCGAGGAGTGATCGTGCCGCTGAAAGAAAAAGAAATATTGAAAAAGCGCTGGGATGGAATCTGTGAAAAAAATCAAAGTATTTATGATAATCATGTGTTTATCGAGCGGGAGTACATGCAATTCTCCATGCAGGATATCTATCCTCCCATGGTAAGACTCATGCTTCCAAAATCGTTTGTGAACCTGTCGGATGGCGGGGGCCAAGGTAAAAGTAAGGCTGACACCGGATGCAGGTGGAGGAAGCGGGAAATGGTTTCTGTTTTCCACGGTATATTCCTCGCCTGACGGAAGCGGATGGTACTGCATGCCGGAGATTGGGGACGAGATCCGACTGTATTTTCCGACCGTAAAAGAATAGTATGCCTATGTGATCAGTGCAGTCCATCAGCCGGTGCCCGGAAGGGCCGGAACAGACAGGGGGGATAAAGCAGAGGACGAAAAAGAGACGGAAGAAGCGGAAAAAGATGGGTTAAAATTCGTATAAATCAGACATCATATGATATCAAACGCTTAAATATTGTTTTGCCCAACGTTGAGTTGACAAGAGAACAAAAAACAGCACTTGAAGGTTTGAAAGCTTATGCAGAAAGTTTGAAAATAGAAGTTAAAGTGTATATTACAAAGTAAAGGAGATTAATTTAATGAACGAATGGATTAATTTAGATGTCCATGTAGACAAGAATAAAAATATAATACTGGTGCCATTTAAAACATGTGAAGCTGGCTACGGAGTAGCTACCGACCCAATTATGCAGGTAGGTAGTGAGGAATGGGATAATATATCTCAATATATTTTGGATTTGTTGTATGAAATATCTAAAGACCCTCTGGAAGGGGAATACGAATCGACAGCCTTTGAAAAAATATATGGGAGTAGAGGGTTCAAGCAGTTTTCCAAAAGATATATCTGTATAGCGGTTATGCAAAACCTAAGTGATCATAAAATTACTATTTATAACTGTCCCCGACTGTCAGATGGATCGTATGGAACGGAGAAAGGTACAATAAGTGAAAAATACAGTATTGAATATGTAAGCGAAGCGGAAAAGGATCTGGTACAGGAAAACTTTTTAAAAGCATATCTGGATGCACAGCGGTATCTGGAAGCGATTGGGAGTAAACTGCTTTGATTATTTTAAACTGGATATCTGTAAATCATGTCTTTGGCTTTTACAAACAGTTATTCAAAGCATTTTAAAATGTAAAGCAGAGATCAGTACCCGGTAAGGGAGGTGCGTGAAATGTCCGTGATCCATACAGGCGATCTCCGGACAGAGGGACTGAACGGGATCGGAACGGTCCTGGAATTCCGGATGGAAGAGATGCCGGGCGCCCATTCCACAGCGATGGTGACCTGCCGCATGGATACAGGGAAGGCAGCCGGGCTTCTTGGCGAACCGGTATGCGACCGTACCGTCACCATCTATCGGGCTGGCGCAGAACGTCCGGTATATTCCGGCATGATTCGCAGAGGATCTGTTACAGAAGAAAACGGCGTACAGACCATGCGCCTGGAGCTGGTCTCCGGGACGATCCGGATGGATCTGGCGAAAAAAGACCGTTCCTGGCAGGATACAGGGATGAGCTACGGAGCGCTGTTTCGTCAGGTGGCGGCCCGGGCAGGAGCCGGGGTCCTCTATCCTTTTTATTTGGGAAAGACTAAGGAAAGGAAATTATAATCAAAATGATTTGGATTTATTAAAC
>CAJUDY010000053.1 GCA_910584945.1 uncultured Lachnospiraceae bacterium
ATAGCTTGTTTCAGTGCGCCATTTATTGGCTGTCCTTTAGTTTCTTTCACACTAATGCCTCCTGTAATGAAAACGCCATCAAACAGGCAAAGCCTTTCTCATTACAGGAGGCAGGAGGACGAAACAAGCCAACTTGTCTGATTAATTACATAAAGATTGCTTCCCGAATAATCTCACTCACTGTCGGATGCGGGAAGACCAGCTTCTGAAGTTCCTTCAGAGGCTTTTGGGATGCGATCAGCATCTCCGCGCCCAGAATGATCTCCGAAGCATAGCTTCCGATCATATGAACTCCAAGCACCTGATCGTTCTTTGTATCCACGATCAGCTTACAGATGCCCCCTCCGTTCTCCACCTCCGCCAGATATCTGCCGGAATAATTCATGGATACGCAGATACTTCTGACCTTTTTCCCTTTGGAAGCTGCGCTTTCCTCGGTATCGTTGACACTTGCCACTTCCGGATCCGTATAGATCACAGAAGGAATCAGAGAATAATCCATCACATCCGGGATTCCCAGGATGTCATTAACCGCGACCTCTGCCTCCCGATACGCTGTGTGAGCTAGCATCACCTTTCCGTTGATGTCCCCCACCGCGTACACGCCTTCCACATTCGTCCGCAGATGCTCGTCTGTCACCACCGCCCCGCGGTTCATCGTAAGTCCCAGATTCTCCAGCCCCATATCTTCTGTCAGGGCGCGACGTCCGATTGCACAGAGCACCGCGTCGGCCTTCGCAAGCTTTTCGACACCCTTTTCTTCATACAGGATTCCCTGGTCCGTCACTTTCGTCACCTTGCAGCCCAGCTTGAACTCGACGCCCTTTTCCCGGTAAGTATCGAGAAGGATTCCGGAGATCTCTGCCTCCGTCGGTCCCGCAATCTTGTCAAGCATCTCGATGATCGTCACTTTGACGCCAACCATCGCGTAATAAGACGCCATCTCCAGACCAATCACGCCCCCTCCGATTACAGTCAGGCTTTCCGGCAGACTGCTTCTCTCAAGCGCTTCCCTGTTCGTCATCACATATCCGGAAGCCACGCCTTCCCGAAGTCCCGGAATCCCGGGAAGAACCGGAACAGAACCGCACGCCAGAATCAGTTTCTCTCCGACATACTCCTCTTCCTCCACCCGCACGACGAATCCGTCCGCATTTCTACCCTCGACAAAACCATATCCGTAGACGACCTCGACACCGCAGCCGTTCATAATGGCGCCTACGCCTCCCACCAAAGTGCTTACCACCTGATTTTTGCGTTCCAGCACTTTTTTATGGTCAATCGATACCTGCTCTGCCGTAATGCCAAAGGCCGCACCGTCCTTCGCGTGCCGATACAGTTTTGCGGAATTTAAAAGTGCTTTGGAGGGAATACACCCTTCATTCAGACAGGTCCCTCCCAGTGCACGCTTTTCAATCAAGATCACCTTTTTACCGGCCTGGGCGGCCCGCTCCGCCGCCAGATAGCCTCCCGGACCGCCGCCTAATACGATAAGATCTGCTTTTATCATATGTTTCCCGCCTTACTTCAAGATCACTTTCTGAATGCCCATATAATCGCATACCAGATTTACAAGTTCTGTGTAATCGCCCTCTTTGATCACCACATGATGGTGCAGACCGGCCTTAATCATCTGATCAACCACCTGACTCGGCTTCTGACCGTCCGCTCTTAACTTCAACACCAGTTTCTCACCGCCGTCCACCCACTCTTCGTGGCTCACCGGAAGCGTACTGCCGGTAGCGACCAACATCTGATAATTGCCTGCGCTGCCCTGCATGTCGCAGAAGGTCACCTTCTCCATGGCCTTTAACGGTACGCCGATAAACGCGCCCATATCGCCGGAAGGATTGGTCACCACCCGGTCAAGACTCTCTGCCAGAGAGGCCGCCGAACTTCCTTCATGGCAGATCGTCATATAGTCCGCCTGATCGTCAAAGGAACCGATCTCGCCCAGCGCGCAGGCTCCTCCGTCGGAAGCCAGATTCAAAATATACTGAACCACCGCATGAGCGATATCACCCTCAGTGTCCACGATCAGACCCTCATCCGCAAGCCAGGAAGCCGTCTGATTCATCAATCCGCCGTAATTCGGATAGCACTCTGCCGCCAGCGCCTGAAGTCCGGTATTCTGAATCATCGCCTTGGTCGCCATGTATACCTTCGCCATCCAGAACATACATGCTTCACTGCACTTCACGGTTCCGGTGCGGTCTTTTAAGGACTCCAGCGTCTTTTTAGCCTCCTCGTCGCAGATCTTCTCCGCGGCATCTGTGATCTCTTCCATTTCCAGATGAACAATGGTGGGCCCAAGGTTCGTGGAAAACTCCCACTCTTCGAGGCTCATATCCTGCGGCCCCGCGACTCTCCAGGTCTGACGCGGACCTACCAGAGCCAGACGCATGGATCTTATCTTCTGGATGATCTGCCCGGCCTGCGCCACCTTTTTTACCTTGTCGATCAGAGCGGCGTCGTCCGCCAGACCATACACATACTCAAAATGAATCCCTGCGCTCTTCATTGCAGAGCCGAAGTTCTGGATACATCCGATGGAGAAGGTCTCCGGATAGGGCACCGCCCAGAATACCACCGGAACCTTCAGTTCCTGAACAAACAGATACTTTAAAGAATCCATTACCCAGGTGACGTCCATCACTGCCACCGATTCAATTCCTGCCTCTTGAAACTGATCGCATACGTTCAGGGCGTCTGTCGGATTCCATACCGAACGATTCGCCACGACTACCTCAATACCGGCCGCTGACATGGCTTTTGCCGCACTGCCGATCAGCTCGTCATATCTCTGACCGCCGCTTTCCACCGGACTGCAAAGTCCGACCAGTCCCATTTTTGCTTTCTTCATATCTTCCTCCTGATTTTCTTTGACTATGTTTCTTGTTCTGTGGGACCTCCGCACCAGGATACCAGCGCGGGCTTCGTCCCGATATTTGTAATCTTATGGGGCTCGCCTTCCTCGATCAAAAGCAGATCCCCTTCCTGCAGCTCATAGCAGCATCCGGTCGCCGGGTTTTTCACGATCACATGTCCTCTGCTTAGGAAAAAGGTCTCATGAGAAACCGGATGCCCCGGGTCTCCTCCCCGTCAATTCTTCGCCATCTCTTTTGCGACCTCATCCTTCTCCCGCACAAACATTCTTACCAGAATCACGTTCGTGACGAAAGTGAGCGCCGCGCAGAATGCCAGGCCGATCCAGTAAGAGTCGGTGGCGTCCTTGACCACGCCTACGATCTGCTGGAATACAAACATTCCTACCAGGAAAGAGACTCCCTGGATGATCCCGTTCGCAGAACCGATCTTGGACGAATGCGTAGTATCCGACAAAAGAGCAAAACCCATGGGATAGACGATATAAGCGCAAAAACCGGTACAGATCATGCCGATCACGATTGCGGAGATCATACTGCTCTGACTTCCGAGAATCATCAGCACATATCCTGCCACCATTCCTACTCCGCCGATCAGCATGGAGCCCCTTCTCTTTCCCATCCGGTCGGAAATCCCGCCGAAAAGCAGACTGGAAACGATTCCCACGGCCGTAAACATCGTAGACGCAAGTCCTGCGTTGGCGCTGGACATTCCGAGATCGGTCAGCATGCTGGGACCCCAGTAATTCGCGATTCCAAGTCCGCCAAGCACTCCGGTCACTGCGATGCAGTGGGCGATGGTATTGGTATTCAGGGCCTTGTCATACTTTCCTGATTCATCCAGCGCCGCGGACCCTTCCTCTATGTCCATCACTCCCGGATCTTTCAGAATCATAATCAGGATCAGAAGCACAACAACCACGAAGACGATCACGCTGATATTGCCGCTCCTGATTCCCAGCAGATTCAGAAGCTGGGAAAAAATGTACAATGCGCAGAACGTACCGATTCCGTCCGCCGCCGTCATCGCCCCGGTGGCAATTCCCATCTTGTTCGTTCCCTGGAACCAGTGAACGGCCAGCGTATAAGCCGCGTTATAGATACACGCATTGCCGAAGCCGCTGACGACCCGTGAGAGAATCAGGATCGCATAAGAGGGTGCGAAGAAGAACATGGTGTGACCGACGATCATAATGGCAATGCCAAGCATCGTAAAGAACTTGCAGCCCAGCTTCTCCACATATGCCCCCACGGCAAACAGTCCAAGACCGCACGCAAAGGAATACGTGGTGTTGATAATTCCCAGCTGAGAATAAGTAATGTTGTAAGTTTCCATAATATAGTCCGAAAGTGTGCCATGACAATACTGGAAAAACGGTGCGATGGAACCTGCAATCACACACAGCACCAGCATAAACCACTGCTTGTTACTCGGGTTGACTAATTTTTCATTCATAATTTTATGATACCTTCCATATTCTTTTGTCCAAATCCAACAGGTTACACATGGCCGCACTCCGCATATCCATTACAGAAGGGAAACCACCTTTTCCAGGTTCTCCCGAAATGTGCCGTCTGCAACAAATTTTTTATCAAAAAGGGCGCTGCCCATGGTAAAGGTCCAGGGGTTCATCCAGCGTACCGTCTCAATGCGCGCCGGAGAATCAATGCTTCCCGCCATGATGACCGGCAATCCGGACTTTTTGATGAATTCTTTGGAGAACACTTCCGGATCGCCCTCCGCATAGCGATAGCCCAACAGGTCGATGCCAAAAACACCCTTTTGGCGATATTCTTCCTCCTGCTTCAGACAAGACTCCACGGTTCCCTCCAGGACGCTGGGGCTTCCGTATACCTTGCCCACGAAGGGACAGTACTTCAGATCCTGCTGTTTGATGTAGTCAAGAACGCTGTCATAGAAGATCGTGCCCGCAAGATAGTCAAAGCCGCATTCCACCGCCAGCTTCGCTCCCCGCATACACTCTTCCTCCGAGTAGGTGACAACCTCCAGGAAAGTGGTCTTCCCTGCCTGCTTCATCAGCTGGCACAACTCCTTCATCTCTTCCGGCGGAAGCCCGACGTCCTTGAATCCCCAGTTGACCACCGGAAGATCCTTGCAGCTTAAAAACACTTCTTTCGCATTTTTCACCGTCACATCATGATGCGTCAGCATGACAATCAATTTTTCTTTCATCGTAATTCCATATCCTCTCTTTCTTTATATGGTCCGGTCAAAGCATCCGGACAGATCCTCAAACAGCTTTCGGTACATTGCATAATCGTCCTCATAGACCCCTTCGTTCTCCGGATTCGGTTCAAAGGAAGTCTTGACAGAGATCATATGATCCACCGCACCGTCTATACTGTCGAAGATACCCACTGCCTTTCCGGCCAGAATCGCCGCCCCCAGACACGCCGCCTCCCTGGACCTGGTCGTCAACAGACGCTTCCCTGTGATATCGGATTTGATCTGGCTCCAGACTGCGCTTTTTGATCCTCCCCCCAGGGAACGCACTTCCTTCACCTCTATTCCCATATCAGACAAGGCGTCCATATTGCGCTTCAGTATATAGCCGACCGATTCCAGAATGGCTCTGGCAAAATGCGCCCGCGTATGCTTCATCGTAAAACCAAACCAGACCCCCTTCGCCCTGGCGTTCACATCCGGTGCCAGCGAACCGGACAGATGCGGAAGCATCAGAAGCCCTTCTGCACCCGCGGGCGCTTCTGCCGCCTCTTTTCCGATCAGATCGTAGGCATCCATTCCGGACAGGGCAGCCACCGAAAGCTCCTCCTGGCAGAACCGGTCCCGATACCACCGAAGCGCCATTCCGCCTGTGGTAAACGTATGCATCATGTACATATCAGGGATAGCAAAGTAGTGCAGCGGCATCTTCCGATTGGGATCAAACGTCGGCTTTTCCACCGGTACGCAGATCGCAAGCGCCGATCCGATATTCTCCGAAAACATACCCGCGTGTACATTCCCCACGCCGATCGCTCCCGCCGCCTGATCGAGCGCGCCGGTGCAGACGGTAACGTCTGCGCCCAGTCCCAGCTCTTTACAGATATCCGGCAGCATCGTTCCATCTCCTTCGCTTCCTCGATCGCCCGATTGTCCATCCAGACAATCGCGTTTCTGAGGGGACGCCCCTGACGGTCGATACAGATCATCGTCTCCCCCTGGGCAGAGATCGCCAGCGCGATCTGATCCTGACTGGTAATCGGATGCTGTCTCTTCAGGTCTGCCAGCCCGTCACGAAACGCATTCCAGTAGACTTCCACCTCTTCCTCCACAAAGTTCACTTTCGGAGTCAGCAGGCTGTACTCCTGGGTGGACACTGCCAATAGGGCGCCCTCCTGATCAAACAGTGCGATTTTCAAAGCGGTTGTACCCAGATCCAGGCCGATCAGTAATTTCATAATTTTTAAATTCACCTCCCAAAATTCAATCTTTCGATTCAAAAAAACAACCGGCCAGTTCTTCCGCCGTGACGGAGCCGAAATACATCGAAAGCGGAATCTCAGACAATATTTCTTTGATTGATTTCTGATCATAGAGACAGCCGATCAGCTTCTCTTCCACCGCGCACACAGACTTCAGCGACAGGAAATCTCCGTTGATCACGCAGCGCGCAATTCTGCCTTCTGTAATCTGAAGATGAACTTCCACAGATCCGTCCGGAAAACGCCTTTTGTTCTTGTACGCAAACTTCGGCGCACGACTGAAGTTCCAGGCCTTCGTCCGATACTTTTCCTCCGCCAGTTTTTCGATCTGTACAAACTCTTCCGGCGTAAGCTCCACTTCTTCAAACGTTTCATGCCTGCCAAAAGATTCTTTCAGCAGCTGTTTCACTTCCTCTATATCCAGCGGCTCCTCTACATAATCCTGAATATTCGTGATCCTGCTTCGCACCGACTTTACGCTTTTGGATATAAACTTTTCCGCTGAAACATTCAATACGCTGCTTAAGAACTCCAGATTGGAATGAATCAAAAGCGTTCCATGCTGCAAAATCCGGTTTCCCTCCAGCGCCTGCGCGTTTCCAGAGACCTTCTTTCCATCCAGGAGAAGATCATTGCGGCCCTTTACTTCCATATGTAAACCATACTTTCGAAAAGCTTCTATGACCGGCTGCAAAAACCTGCCAAACGCAATGTCTTCTCCCTCTTTCCAGTCTGTAATGTAGGAATAGTTTAAGTTGCCAAGGTCATGGTAGACTGTCCCGCCTCCTGTGATCCGACGGACGATCTTCACCTTGAGCTCCTCTGCTCTCGCCAAATTGATCTCTTCATACGGATTCTGATGCAGTCCCATGACGATCGTATTATCATTCTGCCACAAGAGCAGATAATCTCCGTCCTGGCAATGCTTCAAAACATACTCCTCAAAGGCCAGATTGTAATATGGATCGGTTTTTTTCGTCTCTAAGTATTTCATTTTCTCGTCTTCTTTTAATCTAGAACTCCATGGTTTCCATCAATTCCTTCACCCGACGGAAGAACTTTGCCGCATAGGCGCCGTCAATTACCCGATGGTCCGCGACCAGATTCAGATTCATAAGCGGCCGAATCTTTATCTCTCCTTCCTCAACCACCGGCGTATCTTTCATCTTCGTAACGCCCAGGATCGCCACTTCCGGCTGATTGATCACAGGCGAAAAGCTCTCAATCCCCATCATTCCCAAATTGGTAATGGTAAAAGTTCCGCCCGTAATATCATCCATGGTAATCTGACTGTTCCTGGTTCTGAAAACCGCGTCGTTGGTCTCGGCTGCCACGGTATAGATATCCTTGCCCGCCACATCTTTGATATTGGGCACGATAAGTCCCTCGTCCAACGCCACTGCCAGTCCGATGTTCACCTGATCATGAATCGTAATCTCATCATCCTCGTAGCTGGAATTGAACAGTTCATACTCGGAGATCGCCTGTGCACAGACTTTCATCAGCAGGTGATTCAGCGTGACCTTCTTGCTCTTGTCTTCCATGCATTCATTCAGCCTGCCAAGAAGCGCGAGGGCATGGGTCATATCCACACTCAACGTATAGGCGACTCTAGGAGATGTCAGCCAGCTTCTGCTCATATTATCCGCAATGATTTTACGCATCCCTGACGCTTTTATCTTTTTTTCCATTCTGCACCTCTTTATTCCCCTGTAATCCTGGCCAGAAGATCTTCCACGGTCGTTACGGTGGTGATTCCAAGCTCCTGAATTTCTTTTGTGACATCCGACGGTACATCGTCGTCTTCATGAAGAAAGCTCTGCAGGACGCCGCCGAAGAAAAACCGATAGTTCTTACCCCGCTCAGCCGCCAGCTTCACAATCAGCTTTGCATAGGGCAGCGCCTGACCATTGTGCAGACTGACACAGATGTCTGTAATATCATTCTCGTCCGCCAGGTCCAATACATCGATCGCTTCCAGCTGATTGCCGCCGTCCACCACATCAACACCAAACTCTTTCATCACTCCGACGATCACCGCCGCACCTGCAAAATGTACGTCTGCAGAAGCCACACAGATTCTGCGGCCTTTGAGAAGCGCCGGGTATTTGGTATCCTTCAGAAGGCGGATCTGATTTGCCAGTTCGTTTTGCGTTGCATTCCAAAGGGCCGCAGGCATCAGCGGAACAATCGTCTCATTACCGTCGTCCACAATGGAGGGATGGAAAAGCTTCTCCAGGGTAAACGGATCGATGGCTTTTAAGACTACCATCAGCTCAATGGGATTCGTGATATCTACCCCCGCTTCTTTCAATCCGTCCAACATATAATGGAACATCTTCTCCGACAGCTCAATGGTCTGGTCACGCAGTTTCTCGATGGGCTCCCAGTTCATCAGCGGCTCCCAGTAATAGGCAACCTCTTGGGCTCTCTGGCAGGCTCCGGTCATGTCCAACATCTCCGGAACCGTAGGAATCGCCACTTTTTCTGTGATCGGAACGGATAAGAAGGAACAGCCGGTCTTAAAATGTCGTTCCGCAAGAATCAGAAGCAGGACTTCCGGAATCTGGAATCCATAGTTCGCCTGAATATGATGATCCCAGTGGCTGATCGTATCCGGATAGACGAATCCAATCCCCGGCTGGTCATCCTTGCTGAAGACCTCACTGGCCGCCAGCCACAGAGCCGTCTTGTGCATGATATTCTGAGTGAAGTTGCCGAAGCTGTAAGAATACCTCGCTTTGCACAGGTCGCTTACAATATAGCGATCCATTCTGGCCCAGGCCAGAGAGGTGGCCAGATCGTTAAAGTACGCGCCGTAGGAATCATCCGACTGTCCATTGACAATGATTTTGTCATCGTACCTGGACGCCACAATGCCCAGTGCCTTCACATTCTCGGTCATGTTCCAGACTTCATCCGGGCATCCAGGAGCTACCTGTACATAGGTACTGAACAGCCCGGTCCACTGAGAACCTGCCTGAATGGAATTGATGGTGGTCTCCACGGCATTCGGCCATCCGAGATGATTGTCTCCGAATACGGGGGAGACGCTGGAGGCCATGGTGATCGCCTCCCAGTCCTCCGGCTCGTTGAGCATAAATCCCAGAGAGATCGGCAGTCCCTCTCTTTTCTCCTTTGGAACACCTGTGATATTCTGCGGAAGCTGATGCGCCATACTGATGTTCAGCCCGGTCTCTTCATTGAACTTCTCGGCTTCCTTCATAGCCGCAACCTGTTCTTCCACGCTGGAAAGTCCGGTATTGATCTTCCAGCACATCTCCCCTTTTTCTTTTAACTTCATTCGGTAATCCACCGGTTTCATGCCGTATTTTTTCTCAAAGGGGATGGTCTTGATCTTCAATGTCTTTCCGATCTCATAGCCATCCTGCCAGACCTTCTTCCAATCCGGAATTTCGGACGGAATCAGGCTCGCAATATAGTCCTTGTTCGCTTTGTTCAATAATTTTTTCATCTGTCTGCCCTTTATAAATACGCGGAGATATCTTCGTTCTCGTCGTCTGCCACAATCACCACCGGCGTCTGGCAGGCAACCTTCGTCCCTTCTTCCACGAGAAACTTTCTCACGATTCCGTCTACATCTGTCACTGCCTTATTGGTGATCTTGTCGGTTGTCACTTCATATAAAGCATCGCCTTCTTTGACTTTATCCCCTTCTTTGACCAAATGTTTCGCCACGGTTCCTTCTTTCATTGTCGCTCCCATTCTGGGAAGTTTAAATACTTTTACCATCTCTCCTACCTCTTTTCTTTTATGCCATCACTTTTTTGACTGCGTTGATAATGTCGTTCTTCTGCGGGAAGTAATAGTCTTCCAGACTTACCGTATACGGACATGGGATGTTCAAGGCGCCCACGCGTACGATTCCTCTGTCGAGGGTCTCGAACAGATCTTCCGCCACATTGGCCGCCAGTTCTCCGGACCATGCGCCTCTTTTTACTTCCTCGGTCACAATCACCAGCTTCCTGGTCTTTTCAATGGACCTGTATACCAGCTCTTTGTCAAAGGGGTACAGGGTCCGAGGGTCAATCACTTCCGCGCTGATTCCTTCTTTTTCCAGTTCCTCCGCGGCTTCCAGTGCTTTTAAAACACACAGACCTGTAGCTACCAATGTTACATCGCTTCCGGGCTTCTTGATGTCTGCACTGCCAAGGGGAATGGGGGAGTATACATCTTTATCCACAACGTCGCCCTTGGTCTGATACAACATCTGATGCTCAAATACCATGACCGGGTTGTCGTCCTCGATAGAGGAAAGCAGCAGACCATACACGTCCTGAGGAGTAGACGGGTAGACAACCTTCAAACCCGGAATATGTACCAGCATGGCCTCGAGAGACTGGGAGTGCTGTGCAGCGCACTGCATGCCTCCACCGCTGGTAAGCCGTAAGGTCATGGGAACATTCATACCTCCCCCATACATATATCTGAATTTTGCCGTCTGGTTCATAATCTGATCCATACAGCATCCCATAAAATCATTGTACATAAGCTCTGCCACCGGACGCATACCCGTCAGAGCCGCTCCTGCTGACAGGCCGACGATCATCTGCTCCGCCACCGGCGTATCGCGAACCCGCTCCTTGCCAAACTGGCGGTACAGTCCTCTGGTCGCTCCCATGGAGCCGTCTACAAAGCCTACATCCTCTCCAATGCAAAAGACGGTCGGGTCCTTCTCCATCTCAAAGCGAATCGCATCTGCCACTGCTTCCGAAAAATACATATTTCTCATGCTCTTGCCTCCTCTACAATATCTGTGTACACATCTTCAAGCGCTGACTCTTTTGCAGGGAATGGGCTCTCCGCCGCGAATTTCACTGCGTCTTTCACCATATCCTTTACTTTCTCCTGAATCGCCTTGAAGTCTTCCTCCGTTGCCGTGCCTTCGTCCTTCAGATACTCTTCAAAACGCGGGATCGGATCATGATCCGGCTGTTTCCAAAGCTTGATCTCTTCCGGATTGCGATAGTTCTCCGGCTCTCCTTCAAAGTGCCCTCTCCAGCGGTAGGTTTTGCACTCGATATAAGTCGGACCATAACCATTTCTTGCGCGGTCGATCGCTTTTTTCGCTGCGTCGTAAACTGCCCCAAGATCATTGCCGTCCACCACTTCGCTCGGCATCGCATACCCTGCCGCACGGTCTGAGGTGTGCTCGTTGGCCATACCGTTAGTAATGCGGCAGGACACGGCGTACAGGTTATTCTCATTGACAAAGACAACCGGAAGATTCCAGAGTGTGGCAATGTTCATCGCTTCATGGAAAGATCCCTCCGCGGTCGCTCCGTCTCCGTGGAAACAGATACACACTTTGTTCGTCTTCAGCATCATCGATGAAAACGCCGCCCCGGTCGCCAGAGTGAAGCCTCCGCCTACAATTCCATTCGCGCCAAGGATTCCAAGCTCCGTATCTGCAATGTGCATGGAACCTCCTTTTCCCTTGCAGTATCCGGTCTCTTTTCCCCAAAGCTCCGCCATCATCTTGTTCATGTCCGCGCCTTTGGCGATGATATGACCATGTCCCCTGTGGGTGCTTGTGATGTAATCCCCCTCTGTGAGAGCTGCGCATACACCGGTCGCGATTGCCTCTTCGCCGATGTACAGATGTACAAATCCCAGCACATCTCCTTCTGCAAAGCTCTTCGCTGTCTGAAACTCAAATTGACGAATTTTCTGCATGGTCTCATACATTTCCAGCTTTTTTTTGCGTGATAAATTCATTTTTTTCTTCCTTGGATTTTTTATTTTTCTATCTTTATCAGTTGTCTGCAAAGATCTTTCCCCCTGCCAGAACTTTAATCTGGGTTTCCAGATACTTTCCATAATCTTCATTCGTCCCTGCTTCGACTTTCCCGTCCTCTCCAATCCGAAGTTCCTCATACATGATCTGGTCTTTGTCAAGATACATGTTCCTACACTCATAACTGATATAGGAAATCTCCAGATTCTGCTCTTGGATCAACCGGACTGCCCGTTCTCTTGTAACTTCAACTCCCTTTTGCAGAGCATCCGGATACTCTTCATACTCGAATCGTTCGCTGACTGCGTGGACCAGGTAGCCTCCCCCTTCCTCACCAGGCCGTATGACTGCTTCTACTTCCACGCTTACCCCGGAGGTTGCCGCTCCGACTGCATTTGCCACTTCATAATGCCTTGGGACCATTAGATTAAAATTATGTTTTTTCTGAACAATCCGATACCAGGATTCTGCCGGCGCGCCAATCGCACTGATCGGAAATTTAATCCTTCGATATCTTTTTAAATTGTCGTAAATCTTTTCGATGATCGCTTCCTTTGCCTGAAACACATATCCATCCGCATCCTCTCCCGAATCTGCAAGCCCGGCCTGTTCCATAATCGCGTCGACTGACTTCCTGCGGTCCCACTGCACAAACTCTCCGGTATAGTGAAGGATATCCGTGGGGGTTACATGATGTTCTCCCCCGCGGCAGGCGGGGAGCAGCCGCTCCGGCCCCACCCTCACACAGCCGTTCTCCATGCGGATCTCGCTGTCCCCTCCGAGACCATAGGTATAAAGCTTCGCGGACTTGATGCGGATCTTCCAGCCGCCCACTATAGCTCCGTCTTGGGAGAGCTCTACTCTTTTATTGCGGACAATTCCGATATCCGTCGTTGTGCCGCCCATATCGACCACCACCGCGTCCTTGACTCCGGTAAGATTGATCGCGCCGATAATGCTTGCTGCAGGTCCGGACAGCACTGTGTCAACCGGAGTACTCCTGATGGAGTCGATTCTGGCGATGGTGCCATCCCCCTTAACTACGAAGATCGGCACCTCGATCTTCTGCTCTTCCAGAATCGTCTTGATGGCCTTTATGAACTGATCAATAATCGGCAGAAGCCCTGCATTCACAACCGCCGTATTGGTGCGTTCCAGATACCCCAGTTCTGACACCAATTCATGTCCGCATACCACAGGAAGATCGCACAGGTTCTGAATGACCGCCTTCACTCTTTGCTCAAGAATTGGGTTCCTCACACTGGCCTGACCGGATACCGCAAAGGATTCCACATGCGGAAGAAGCTTTTTTACCGCTCTCTTTACTTCCTCTTTATCAATGTCCCGTATGATTCTTCCCTTAATATTTACCTTCCCATCGACCGCAAGGGCCTCCTCTGTCGCCAGCTTCCCCGCCGGCGCCCCTCCGATCATCAGAAGACCGATGGTTCCGATCTTGCCTTCTACAATGGCATTGGTCGCCAGCGTTGTGGACAAAACAACTTTTTCAATTTTTTCAATATCTGAATCTGACAGCTTCAAGCCCATAAGGCTGTTGCGGATCCCTTCTTCCAGCTTTTCATGCGTCGTAATCGCCTTGGCCTTACGCCTGATACAATCCGCCCCCTGTATCGTCGTGTCCAGCAAAACTGCATCTGTGTACGTTCCCCCAGTGTCAATCCCAATTACATATGGCATGTTCCCCACCTCCGTATCGACTTGTTTTCTATGTTTCGCTTTTACTTTTGTTATTATTTACGTTTTATCTTGCCGTAACTGTTGATACAAGTATATGGTTTTGTCTTTTGTTTGTCAATATGTTTTTTTATTTTCTTTCTTAAATTTTAAAATTATGCATTTTATACAAAGATTTACCATATTTTTTATGGAAATTTATGGTTGCCGTTTCACTTGACAATTTCGTCCTTTTCTATTATAATAAGTCTTGCCGTAAGTTTTTGTTATTTGGATTAAAAAGGAGGATTCTATTATGGATACGCCTATCAGAAATACGATGCTTTTAAAGCAGCAGAATAAGGAATTAATCATCTCCGCTTTTCGAGAAATCGGACAGGGTACAAGAAATGAAATCGCCCAGCTTACCGGCTTAAGCATATCTACCTGCGGAAATATCATCCGCGAACTAATTAAATCCGGAGAACTGACCCAGGTAAGCATGGCTCCTTCCCAAGGAGGGCGCCCCTCCAAAATCTACCTTTATAATGCCAATACTTCTCTGGCGATGGCGATTTCACTTGTAGCAAACGGGCAGTCAAACCAGATCGAAATTGCTGTTGTAAATCTTTCCGGAAATGTTTTGGTAAGAGAATCCTATATCAAACCCCAGCATCATCTTACGATGGAATTTCTGGATTCTTTGATCGCCAAGCAGTTTCAGGAAATGCCAAATATTCATGTAATCGGGATCGGAATCCCGGGTATGGTGGTTCACGGAGAAGTCCTGTATTGTGATATCGAAGAATTGGAACACCTGAACCTGCATAAATTGCTGGAGGAAAAGTATCAGGTAAAGATCTTTATTGACAATGAGATGCATTTTAAGACGTTTGGATACTATCAGGTTCATTCCCGCATGGAACTGAAGAACTACGCTCTTTTGAATGTGCCGGAACACTTCACCTACGGCGCTGGATTTATGGTAAACGGGCAGCTGCTCCGAGGCAATGCCAACTTTTCCGGAGAAATCAACTATTTGCCCTATGTCACCTCCAGAGAGGATTTGATTGAACATTGCTCGGAAGATCATACTTTTGTAGAGCTAATCAGCAAAGTCATCATTACCATTATCACTATCACAGACCCTCGTTACATTGTTCTGTGCGGATACCGCTTTTCCGAACAGCTGGTCGCTCAGATTCGGGAGTCCGTCAGCCGCACTCTGCCACCCCAGCTGCTCCCGGATTTTCGTCTCCAGCAGGATATTTCTGACGAATACCTGACCGGTATTATCAGTGTGGCTTTGAATCTCTTAACCGATAAAAAACCTTATATGTAAAGCTGTCTTTTTCTCCGGGCTCTGCGAATGCAGGGCCTTTTCATAACTTCTTTCTTTTTCCTACTTTGTCTTAAAAAGTGAGACAATCTTCTCCATATCACTTTCAGGCACCAACTTCTTCTGCTATAATAGGACTAAAATTGGTTCGTAAGATAAGGGGAAGCGAGTATGAGTGGAAAAAAAAGAAAAGTAACCTACTATCGCATACGTGCAGGATGGTTCTGGAGCGGCATCCTCTGCCTGGTCCTGCTGTCCGGCGTGGAGTTTCTGGAATATCGGCTGTTGGCCAAGCCAAAAGATTTCGTTCCTGGAGAGGACCAGCTTCGGGTAGAAATCACTTATGAACACTGGCATTCGGAACTTACCGATACCGACCAGTGTCTTCTGTGCGGGGAAGCTGCCGGAAAGCGGATGGAACCCTGGCAGAAATCCGGCACCATCGGGCTGATCTTTCTGAACGACTGGACCATCCAGGATTTCCCCTTGAAAGCGGACCCTGCAGAAGACGTCGGATGTTCCGGCAGTGATCCTGGTATCCGCTGCCGAAACACGAAAGAGGCCATCTGCCTGTCCAGCGGAGATCCTTCCAGAGGAATGGCCAGAATGGAAATCTCCTGGATGGATGATTCCGTCCCGGACGCTGCATTCCTCCAGCAGAATCTGTGTGCTTCCTGCCTGTCCCGGGTGGCGGAATCTCTTTCCTTTTTTAAATGGGAGCGGGAGGATAAGGAAGCGATTCCGCTGTGTCTGATCGACTTTCAAAATCTTAACCTCTATCCGGTGCAGGATACCTATCGGGCGTATTTTATCCGGGATTACTGGGTGGAGATGGATTTTGCCGAAGCTTCCGTGACGATCAAGGCCTACGATCTTCCCAGAAAGGACTGAGGGGTTTGTTGACACAGAGGAGTTCTTTCTCTATAATGTTAGCTAAAAATATCTGTTATGGAGAAAAGAAATGGAAATCATCATAAGAGCCTATGAGGAAAAAGACCTTCCTCAAATGATCGAAATCTGGAATGAAGTGGTGGAAGAAGGAGTCGCTTTTCCCCAGGAAGAGCAGCTGACCGAAAAGACCGGTCCTTCCTTTTTTGCCGCCCAGACTTACAATGGGGTCGCTGTGGATGCTTCCGACGGCCGGCTTCTGGGACTTTACATCCTGCATCCCAACAATGTCGGCCGATGCGGTCATCTGTGCAACGCAAGCTACGCCGTCCGCTCCGCGTTGCGGGGATATCATATCGGGGAACAGCTGGTTCTTGACTGTCTTCATCAGGGACGGCTTCACGGTTTCCGGATTCTGCAGTTCAACGCAGTAGTCGCCTCCAATATCCATGCAAGGCATCTCTATGAACGGCTGGGCTTCGTCCCTCTGGGCGCCATACCAAAGGGATTCCGGATGAAGGACGGACATTACGAAGACATCTGCCCTTACTACCGCGAACTGTAACCAGGGAGCCGCTTATGATCTATCCAACCATCGGTATTCCCCTGCCGGGCAACGGCATGTTTCACCGCTGTACGCAGATCTGGTATGCCCGGTGTCTGCGCCGTGCCGGAGCCAATGTGCAGTTTTTAAAGCTGCATCCCTATCCCCTGGCCATCTCCGGCGCCTTAGAGCAGTGTGAGGGATTTCTCTTTCCCGGCGGCCCGGACCTTGGGCCGGAACAATACGGCCAGGAACGCCTGCCCGGGTGCAGCGAGCCGAATCCCGCGCGCGATGAGTACGAAACCCTTCTGCTTCGGGAAGCTTTAAACGCGCAAAAGCCCCTGTTCTGTATCGGCAGGGGCATGCAGCTTCTGAATATTCTCTTCGGCGGAACGCTGACCCAGGATCTCCGTCTGAAACAGGAGTACCAGCACATGGACCCCTGGCACCTGACCAGCGCCACCCATCCTGTGGAAATCGACCCGGAAAGCCTTCTGGCCGACTTGCTGGATGCGGACACCGCCGCCGTGAACAGTCTGCATCATCAGGCGGTGGACGAACCGGGGAAAGGGCTCTTTATCTGTGCCGACAGCCCGGAAGGCTACCCGGAAGCACTGGAGATCGAAGACTATCCCTTCTGTCTGGCCGTCCAGTGGCACCCGGAACATATGGCGGCCCGGACCCCGGCCCAGCAGCGGCTGTTCCAGGCCTTTACTGACGTCTGCCGCTGAAAAGTGCGATACTCCCGTTCACTCCGTCGTGATCAGACATCCCTGTTAAAGCGGTAACCGATCCCTTTTACGGTCTGAATATAGGCGGGGCTTCCTCCCGACCGCTCAATCTTCTTCCGAAGGCGGCTGATGACAGCCATGATATTGCTGTCATCATATATATAGGGTTCCTTCCACACCGCCTCGTAGATCTGCTGCTTGGTCAGGATTCTTCCCTGATGCTGCACCAGATACAGGAGTACCTCGAATTCCTTGGGCGGCAGTTCAAAGGTTCCCCTGACTGTCTCGACGGCATAGGCGTCCAGATCGATAGCCAGGCCGTCGAATTCCAGTCTCCGACACCCTTCCTCAAAACTGCCAAAACAGGTATAGCGGCGGATCAGGGACTGGATACGGGCCAGGAATTCTTCCATATGAAAAGGTTTCGTCAGATAGTCATCTGCGCCGGCACGCAGGCCCCGCACCTTACTCTCGCTGTCGTCCTTTGCCGTCAGCATCAGGATCGGCACGGCGCTTTCCTTTCGAATCTGCTCCAGAGTCTCAAAGCCGTCGAGCCCCGGCATCATCACATCCAGAACCACCAGCTGATAATCCTTCTCTGCCAGCGCCCGCTTCCCCTCAGCGCCGCCGTGGCAAAGATCCGCCTCCAAACCTTCCGTTCGGACGCTCCGCTTCAAAAGCGCACACAATTCTCTGTCATCATCGATAATTAAGATCCGATATCCCACTTTAACCTGTCTATCCCTCCTGCCCCTCTTCTATGTAAAATCTTAGATCGCAGCGGCCATGTTCTTTCACTTCATACAGCGCCAAATCTGCTTTCCGGTACAGATCATCCGTGAATCCCTCTGCGGAAAATGCAGCTCCCACGCTCAGAGATACTTTCGGCAGACCATCCTCGGGATGGGTCAGAATCTCATTCATTTTACGAATCTTCCGCACAATCACGTCTTTCTGGTCCTCGGTCATATTGGGCAATATCACGGCAAATTCATCCCCGCCGATCCTGGCTGGATAATCCGTAGCGCGAAAGCCGTCCTGCAGAAGCTCCGCCACTTTTTTCAGCACCCGGTCACCCGTCTCGTGTCCGTAGCCGTCGTTGATCTGCTTGAACTTGTCCACATCCACAATCAGAAACGCCATGGACGTCTTTTTTATCTGAAACAGTCGGCGGAGTTGCTCAAAAGCCCCCCGGTTGATGATGCCCGTCAGCGGATCGTGTTCCGCCTGATAGCGCAGCATCGCCTCGTTGGCCGTGTTGATCTCGTAAATATCGTTGTAGGTCAGCGCCAGGTATTTAAATTCATAGGAGCCGGCGATCTCCATCATCTTGTCTTCTTTGATACACCGAATATAGATTTGCAGCGGCTTGATGATCAGCACCAGGATCAGGATGAAGGTGATGATGTTCTCCACAAACAGCAGGCTGATCAGACCTCTCTGCTTTTCCATTGTACTCCCCAGATTTTCGGCGCTCGCCAGCATCTTCTGATGAGTCAGCTCATGGATGCTCTCCAGAGAGTCCTCCACCGCTTTTGCAATCTGATCCTTGCTTTGCTGATATTCTTCCCCGAAAACAAGCGTCTGGGCCTTCTGAATCTGTTCCTCCTCACTCAGAGCCTGATCTTCGGCTGTCAGCTTCAGCTCCTCCAGCTCTTTTGAAAGGTCAGGCGGCTCCTGGCCTTCTGCCGTCAGGATCAGCTTCATCGCATAAAGCTCCTGATCCTTCAGACGGTTGGAGCGCTCCAGCGCCTGCTCCAGATATCCGTAGGCCTCCTCACTGTCAAAATCCTCCTCAAGCTGTGCCAGCGCCCGTTCCCTGCGCCTCGTAACCTGGACTTCCGTAAAATAATGGTCCATATACTCCGGGTCCTTTGTGATCACATAGAGCCGGACCTGTTCCGTCAGATAGGCAGACCCTTCCGTCAGGAGGGAGTTGTTCTCCTCCCATGCAATGTAATCGTCCATGGAATGATGCACATCTTCATATTTTCTTGACACACGGACCGTCGCCAGAATCAGCAGGACATACAGAATGCAGGAGATCAGGATCATGATCAGATTGACCGTGCGAATCCTGATCCCCTTTACCGGTTTCTTCTCTTT
Organism: uncultured Lachnospiraceae bacterium; assembly: GCA_910584945.1. Taxonomy (GTDB): domain Bacteria; phylum Bacillota; class Clostridia; order Lachnospirales; family Lachnospiraceae; genus Hominiventricola. The sequence continues at coordinate 19,373 of CAJUDY010000053.1, forward strand.
TTGTTCCATCTTCATCCCCTCCGCCATGTAGACACTGATTGTATTATACGCCAGGATTTTCCTTCTGTACAGAGGGGGATTTTGAAATCACAGGTTATTTATTCCGCAAAAAGCGGCGTGGAATAATACCGGTCGCCATTGTCCGGCAGGACCGCCACGATGGTCTTTCCCTTGTTCTCCGGGCGCTGTGCCAGCTGGATCGCCGCCGAGAGCGCCGCGCCCGAGGAGATGCCCACCAGCACCCCTTCCTTTTGGGCCAGGAGCTTACCCTTCTCAAAAGCGTCGTCATTCTCGATCCGGATAATCTCATCATAGATGTCCGTATTCAGTACTTCCGGCACAAAACCGGCGCCGATTCCCTGGATCTTGTGGGGGCCGCTCTTGCCCTCGGAGAGCACCGGAGAACCGGCAGGCTCCACCGCCACTACCTTGATCTTTGGATTTTTTGATTTCAGATATTCGCCGGTGCCGGTCAGCGTTCCGCCGGTGCCGACGCCCGCCACGATAAGATCCACCTTTCCGTCCGTGTCCTCCCAGATCTCCGGCCCGGTAGTCGCTTTGTGAATCGCCGGATTGGCCGGATTGACGAACTGCCCTGGTATAAAGCTGTCCGGAATCTCCTTTGCCAGCTCCTCCGCCTTTTCGATGGCGCCCTTCATGCCCCTGGTCCCTTCCGTCAGAACCAGTTCCGCTCCATAAGCTTTCAGGATATTCCTTCTCTCCATACTCATAGTCTCCGGCATGGTCAGGATGATCCGATAACCCTTCACCGCCGCGATGGAGGCAAGGCCGATGCCGGTGTTGCCGGAGGTGGGTTCGATGATGACCGAACCTTCTTTTAAGACGCCTCTCTCCTCCGCGTCCTCGATCATCGCCTTGGCCACCCGGTCCTTCACGCTGCCCGCCGGATTAAAGGATTCCAGCTTGACCAGAATCTTCGCCCCAAGCCCAAGCTCTTTTTCTACGTTCACAATCTCTACCAACGGAGTATTTCCGATCAGTCCCAAAGTTCCCTTGTAAATATGTGCCATGTTGTTCATCTCCTATATTTCCCATTGAATTACTATGTTTTATTTTAGCGATATTATAACTCCGGAAGACGGATTTGTCAACCCGGAATATTGTGTTGCCACGGAAATCAATTTTCCGCAAACAGAGTGAATAGTGTATAATAAGTTTCATGG
>CAJUDY010000054.1 GCA_910584945.1 uncultured Lachnospiraceae bacterium
GTTTTATGCGACCTGCGAGTACTTTTTGGATTATGCAACTGTCAAACTCCCGGGTCCGGTCTGACAACTCAACCGTCCGCTCTGTGCAGCCTTTGAAATTCTGCAGCATAAGTTTTTCCAATTTGATTCTTTTCATTTTGCATATCCTCTCCCGATGTGATATAATCACATCGCACTATTGGTGTAGGTCCTGTCTGCTTTGGTCGGTGGCAGGACCTTCTTTATTGTCCGGATCTGGCCGGATTTCTTACTCCGGATCACCAGATCGTCTACACTGTCCCGGATAACATTCCAGGTTTTCCAGTCCAGTCTGTTCCCGGAAATCACTTTCTTTTGTGCCAGTGTTGGCCTTTTCGCCTGCTTCATCTGTAGAATGCTCCTTCCCTGTAAGCTACTCCGCCAAACAGGATCAGGCCAACAATGACTACCGGGATACTGTCTGCTGACATCAGGAACAATCCAGCCAGCAGCATCAATACGCTTATCATTTGTCACCACTCCTTCCCGGATTACACGACAGCCACGTCCTTCTTGTCGCTGCCCTTGTCCTCGTTTTTGTTGATTCTTTCATAGCCCAGCCCTTCCATCAGCCGGTCCAGAAGAATCTGTGCTTCCTCTTTCGTCGGTTTATCCCGCCGCACTCCGTTTATGTAATACACATACTTCATAAGGTCACCGCCTTTTCTCTGTCTGTACAGAATATGCGATTCTGCTTGTACACTATTTCCTGATTTAATCAGATTCATCATAGATATGAATACCAATTTCCCGCCCCAACCAATCCAATCCTGCACGAGTAAGGAAAAACGTATATCCTTCATGCTGGTTCCGAGCTCCTCGCTCTGCATATCCGGCGCTTTCCATCATTTCCCAGTCCTCATACTTCTTCCCGGTAGCAAAAAAATTACGATATGGCCGATAATATTTCTTTCCATGACGGACATACGGTTTCTTTCTGTCTAGCCCTATGCAATGCTTTGCCAATTCTATGTAACGATTTTTATTCTCCATGCACACTTCCACCAACTGCGGTTTTTTATTCACACTCTCACTTCCCCTTATTCTCTGGTTTAGCTGCCTTAAGTTTTCTTGTAAAACATTTCAAATCATGATAAAATATTTCCAAAATTACAAACGGAGGCATTTATTATGGAAAAAACTTTTACAATAACATGTCCGGTTCAGAATGAAACCTGCACCATGTCGATTTTTTATCTTGATGCAAGCGATATGGAAGCCCCCGTCTATGTCAAAGGCCGTTATTCATGTTCATATCGCAATACAACTGGAAAATGTATTATCGACCACTGTCCTGTGTATGCATCTGCCCCGGAAAATCTTTAAGCTTTCGAGTCATCTTCAGATGGCTCTTTTACTTTAATTTCGATTTCTCCAATACCTTCTGCAAACAAGAGTGCATTCTCGTCTATAGAAAAATTCCATGCATTCATCTCCAATGTCAGTTTGGGAAAAGTTCCGGCATGATGCTCAAGTTTGTAGTTTCGTACTCCCCGTAACTTATGCCCATTGACAAATATCTCTGTATACATTGCGTCTATACTTCTGATTTCGACCCTGGAATTTTTAACTATTTCGCTCATTTTACCTGACCCTGGTGGTACAAGAACGGCACGATGCTTGGAATTTTCCTTATCGTTCCCCACACTTCCAGCTTTCTGAATCGCTTTATCAGACGCAAACAGATACAAAAAACCACATTCGGGGAATAGTCCTATTTGAGTCTTTTCCGCTTCCGCATAAGTCAATGGAGTTTCCTCATTCACTTTGTTCCTTGCCGACTTTTCCGATATACCCAAAAAATCTGCATATTCTTTCAGAGAAATCCCTCTGTCTCCCAGCTCTTTTTTTAAATTTACGAGCAAGTTTTCTCACCTCCCCTGATTTCCAGCACTTACCCTTGACACAAACATATATTCGTTGTAAATCACTTCCATTTTGTGCTATAATTCCCCTCAAAAAAGGAGGAATCACCGATGACCAATGAACAGCTCGCCCATGACTTATCCGTTGCCAGACTCTACGGTTCTGATTTACCCGTCAAAGAACTCTGCGAAAAGTACGACCAATACTATGAAGAAATCCTTGATTACCTAAAATCAAAACCAACGAGTGGCAATGAAGTGGAGGTATTTTCAAGACCTTGGTGATATATCCAGCCTGTTTGCCAAAAGCGAGCAGGCCTTTCACCTTTTAGTTGCCAGCAGCGCATTGGATAAAGTATTCAGCACGTCCAGACCGTCTCTTATAGATTCCATCGAGACTTCTTTTCCGTCACTGTTCTTTTCGCCCCGTTTCATATGCACATAGTCATCAAACGTAGCCATGGCCAGTGTGCCTACAGCCCGTTCCAGTGTGTACATTTCGTTTCCGTCAAAGACAAGCACTTCACCGCCTCTTTTAAAAAACTGTGTCATCCTTCTCACCCCCTTCCCGAAACTTCCTATTGACATATCCAAGCACAAATTTCACATTGTCTCCATTTACTCTCTGTGATACACTCTCCTTATCAAACAACAAGGAGGTGAATATCATGGGTTTATTTCCTGATATTGGTTATCCACAAACTGGCGATGAAGCTGATTCCGGAACATATGCTTGTCTGAATTGCCCTCATGACAAGGCAGATGATAAAGCGATCATTATTCTTCCAAAACGGAAAAAGCTTCCCAAGTGTCCCGTTTGTGGTCATACCTATTGGATGAAAATTTAGGTTCCCAGGAACGCATCCTCATGACAGATGTTGGTGCGTTCCTTCCCAAATCACCTTTTGAGCATTCGCAACCGCATTTAAAGCCATAATCTCGACAGGCAATCTGTCTTCTACTTCCATCTGGCTTTTACGAATTTCAGAAACATCTTCAAGTACTACAGAAATAAGCTTTTCGATCTCTTCCTGCACCTTCTCACCTCCCCTCAAATTTCCTATTGACATATACAAACTTAGATTTTCCATTGTTTTCCACTTGTTTTCGTGATATACTTTTATCATTAAACCTAAAGGAGTATTTTTATGATTGAAACTGAAACTCCAATCTTCACAATACAATCTGAAATTACCAAAGCATCTATTGATAATTTATCCAAGGCTATAACAACTTTTTCTCGCTCTATATCCTCCATATGTTTTTCTGATCAATTTATAGAAATCTCTGCTCTTTTATCTGCCATAAGCAACTCCATGATCTTGCTGGCTGAAAAGGCAGGTATACCACAAAATTCTTTTGATTTTCTTAAAGAATTTGATTTTCAAAGTGAACACATTGAACTCACCGAAGAAAACTGCAATTCAATAAACAATTTGAGTAAACTATCCTCCGCAGAAAATCCTGTTATTGTAACCCCAAACAGTAAAACTCCAACAATCCAATTTGTCATTTCTATTTTGATTCCAATTATTATTGGACTTTTGCAAATGGGGCAAAATGCCTATTACCATCACCAAAGTTCTATCGAATCAAAAATAATTCAGGACCAAGAACAGGAATACCAAGAACAGTTACTAAAGATCCTAACTGACATTTGCAGTTCTATGGAGCAATCTACTCCATCTGATGAACCAGCTCATCAATGTGAATCACCAGCTCATATGCCTGGCGATCAATCTCATAACGCTCCTGCTGAATGACATATGTTTTGTAGTTTATGAAAATGTAAACCACAAGAAGTATTATTGTTATAATTGATAATGCTTCTTTTTTTATCTTCATCCATACTTTCTTCAGTACCTTCCTCACCTCCTTCCTGATTTGCTCAATTACATTGAACATTCTGACTAAAAAAATATTCCATTACCTCACATGAAGGAATTTCAAGCAGCTTTGCAGCCTTCATGATTTCGGGCTGTTTCCAGAAAACTTTGCAGTTCATTTTAAGGCTCAATGTTCTCTCTGACCAATTCATATCTGCCGCAAAGTCTTTTAATGTGCCATATTTCTCAATAATTCTTCCGCGAAGTTTTCTGTAATCGTATGCCAATTCCTCACCTCCTTTGTTCAATTTCTTTGAATATCATCATACTATCACACCCATTCTGACTTGTCAATATGTTTTGTTCAATTATTTTGTATTTTTTGTATTTTGTTGTTGAACTTTTATTCAATTTATGTTATAGTACAACAAGAAAGGCGGATTCTACTATGAAAAATGAAAACACTGCTATCCGACTAAAACAAATAATGAAAGAACGGCATCTTAGGCAAGTGGATATATTGGAAAAATGCAAACCGTTTTGTGAGAAACATAATGTTAAATTAGGACGGAATGACTTAAGCCAATATGTCAGCGGAAAAGTTGAGCCAGGACAAGAAAAACTTACCGTTTTAGGATTAGCATTGAATGTTAGCGAAGCATGGCTTATGGGATATGATGTCCCTATGGATAGAACTGGTCATGAAAATGAATCACCAAAAATTATTTCTTACTATCATATGCTAAATGCTTTGGGAAAAGAAACAGCCACCGAACAGGTACGGCTCCTGACGCTAGATGAAAAATACACCAAACCGGACAATGTTATTTCCGTTGTAAAAGAACCAGAATCGGATTATCTAGCTCCAAATGCTGCCCATGAATTTACTAATGCATCACCAGACGACAAACAGTATGATGAAGATATCATGAACAATGATAATTTCTGAATAAGGATGTGATTTAATGGACTATGAAACACTTTTAAAGGAGGCCGATTCCATGAATTTAGTCGTCAAAGAAAAACCTTTACGGGCCCATGCTGGACGCATCAAAGGAAACAGAATCGCTATAAAAGCAGATATGACTACTATAGAAAAAGCCTGTGTTCTGGCAGAAGAACTCGGACATTATTACACTACTGTTGGTAATATTCTGGATCAGTCCGATTATCAAAACCAAAAGCAAGAATTACGTGCAAGACTAATTGCTTATAATAAAATGATCGGACTTCTTGGCATTATTAAAGCATACAAAAAACGTTGCCAGACCTTTGCTGAAATGGCAGATTATCTAAATGTACCAGAGTCATTTTTAAAAGAAACACTCGAACGATATCGGACGAAATATGGTTGCAAAGTTGAGGTAGATAATTATGTCATTCTTTTTGAACCTCAACTCGCTGTGATAGAAAAAATGTAAAATTACGGTTGCAATAGCATTATGCTGTTACAATATTTTCTGGATGTTGTAAAACTGAAGAATGGGAGGAAGGATTATGGCACTAATCAAATGTACTGAATGTGGCAGGGAAATATCTGATAAAGCAATTTGTTGCCCTGGATGCGGATGCCCTGCAAGTGAGTTTTCAAATATTACTTCTTCCAACGCTCCTAGAGAAATAACTGACAATAAAAGCGCCTTATCCATTTCCAATGAGTTGTTAAATGAATTATATGATTCAGAAAACGGGAAAAAAATATTGATTATCAAAAAGCTTCATGAATTAACTGGACATGATTTAAATATCATAAAAGAAAAAGTAGACCAGTATTTTAAAGAATGCTTTCCAGAAAAACAGCTACACTATACTCCACAACAAGATTTGTCTATGTCAGAACAACAATCAATTCCTGTAACCTCACATGAGTTTCATGGGATTTATCGGTATGGTATTCTGGGCGGCAGAACAGAGGTTCATTGTCCACGATGCGGCAGTGAAGATTGTTCGCATTACCAAGAGCAGAAAATCAAACCCGAAAAAACAAAAACAAGATATACGGTAAACATAAACCCGTTACGTCCATTTACATTAGTGAATAAAAAAGAAAAAATTATCAGAAAAGAAAGAGTCACTACCGAAAAGAAAATCATCTGCAATAAATGCGGATATATTTTCTTATAATTGTAGCATACATAAAGTAACCAGCCCCCTGCGCCAACAGAGGACCGGAATAAAACAAAAAATATTTCCATAAAATTTTAGATATAATATGCTTACCAGGGAAGCTGGAGAGGCGTGCAGTCATCCGTTCTATCCTGTAGAAAGGGTGAATGCTATGAGTACATATGAGGAATTCATGGTGATTTTGACCGTGGCGCTGCTCATTGTGGCAATTCTGAATTATAGAAAATAAGCAAGCCGCCTTGTCTCTTGGCCGGAGTAGGCAGCTTGCTTTAAGTAACTGTTGACTTTGCACCGGAGCGGATAGGCTTCATCTATCTTCCGGCTTTCCTGTTAAGCACATTATATCAAATTTGAAAGAAATGTCAATCAAAATAAAAAAGGAACCCCCAGCGCGACTACCACATGTCATATCAAGCATGCTGGTGAATACACCCTCGCGTTCTCTGGCGGCGTTCCCTTTCCATAACATTATATTACACCAAATGTATGTCTATGTCAATATTTTTGCTTACAGCGTAATTTTCTAAAATTACCAGTATTAAGCTGTATTGTATCGTACACAGAAAGGAGCACCCCATGTCACAGGCCCCTGCACAGGAAAAAGTCTATACAGAAGAAGATTATTACAACCTGCCGGAAGATATCCGGGCAGAGCTGATCGACGGCCGAATCTATTATCAGGCAGCGCCGAACAGGAAGCATCAGAGAATATCCGGCGAACTGTATACCATCATCAACAACTATATTAAGTCAAAAAAAGGATCCTGCCAGGCTTATGCGGCCCCCTTCGCCGTCAAACTGTTCAAAGACCGGAAAAATATCGTAGAGCCGGACATCAGCGTGATCTGCGACCGTGACAAGCTGACGGATCGTGGCTGCACGGGCGCCCCGGACTGGATCATCGAGATCGTCTCCCCGGGCAGCTCCAGCCATGACTATATCCGCAAGCTGAATCTGTATGCAGACGCCGGCGTCCGGGAATACTGGATCGTCGATCCGCGGACGGAAAAGATAACCGTATACTATCTAAAAACTCCTGATCCGGAGATAGACACCTATACCTTCCAGGACAAAATCAAAGTCAATATTTATGACGATCTGTGGATTGATTTCAAAGAACTGGACATATAGATTTTTATAGAAAGGAGTCACTCATGCCGTTACCAAAAAGCAATCATTATACAATCGAGGATATCTACGCCCTTCCCGAAGGACAGCGTGCGGAACTGATCGACGGACAGATTTATGATATGGCGCCGCCGAACCGAACTCATCAGAGAATTGTCAGCCAGCTTACGAAAATTATTGGCCAGCATATTGATCGTAAACATGGTTCCTGCGAAGTATATCCTGCTCCATTTGCCGTTTTTTTGAATAAGGACAGCAAAAACTATGTGGAGCCCGACATCTCTGTCATCTGCGACAAAGACAAGCTGGACGACCGGGGATGCAACGGCGCGCCGGACTGGATCATAGAAGTGACTTCGCCTTCCGATCCGCAGCGGGACTATGGCATCAAGTTATTCAAATACCGCACTGCCGGCGTCCGGGAATACTGGATTGTCAATCCCCAGAAGCATACCGTGACAGTCTATGATTTTGAAAAAGGGGAACGCTCAAACCAGTATAATTTCTGTGACGATGTGCCGGTCTGCATCTATGAAGATCTTGTTATAAACATGGACGAACTGCTTTAACACAAAAAACGCCTCCGTGTTGCTGTTCCCGAAACGTAACCTATAACCTTATGATAGAAAGGAGTCACTCATGCCATTACCAAAAAAGCAGATTTACACATCTGAAGATTACTGGAATCTTCCAGACGGACAAAGAGCAGAGTTAATCGGCGGAAAACTCTATTCCATGGCTCCGCCAAATTTCCTGCATCAGAAACTGGTCATGGAACTTGCCGGAACAATCAGAGAATATATAAAATCTCATAATGGAACCTGTGAAGTCATTCCTGCTCCATTCGCTGTAAATCTGGATGCAAATGATACCGATTGGGTAGAACCTGACATATCCGTTGTCTGTGACAAAAGCAAACTGGATGATAGAGGATGCAACGGAGCTCCAGATTGGATTGTTGAAATCATATCTCCTTCCAGTCGAAAACGGGACTACGCCACCAAAAATGCGCTCTATTCAGAAGCAGGTGTCCGGGAATACTGGATCGTCGATCCTGCAAAAAAGCGAATCACCGTCTATTATTATGAAGACGATGTAGCTCCTTCTCTGTATACTTTCGATATGTCTGTTCCCTGCGGCATTTTCCCGGACCTGAAGATCACAATCAACGATTTACTGTAATCATTTTCCCAGGAGGCCATACCATGAAAACCGGAGCCCTCTATATCCGCGTCAGCACCGACAAGCAGGAAGAACTCTCCCCGGACGCCCAGAAGCGTCTCATGCTGGACTATGCCCGGGACAATGGCATCATCATCACCGAGGACAGCATCTACTGGGAGATCGGCATTTCCGGCCGGACCGCGGATAAACGGCCGTCCTTCCGGCAGATGATCGCCGCGGCCAAGTCCCCGGAGCATCCCTATGATGTGATCCTTGTCTGGAAGTTCTCCAGATTTGCCCGGAATCAGGAAGAATCCATCGTCTATAAGTCTCTGCTGAAGAAAGCCGGCGTGGAGGTTATCAGCGTCTCCGAGCCGCTGCCGGACGGCATCATGGGCGGCCTGATCGAACGAATCCTGGAATGGATGGACGAATACTACTCTATCCGCCTCTCCGGGGAAGTCATGCGCGGTATGACAGAGAAGGCCCTAAGAGGCGGATACCAGGCCAATCCGCCACTTGGCTATGATCGCAAAAAGAACCAGACTCCGACTGTCAATGAGACGGAGGCAGCTGTTGTGCGCATGATTTTCCGGATGTTCACGGAAGAACACCTGAGTATGACGGCCATCGCCAAGAAACTGAACCTGGGTAAATACCCCACCAAACGGGGCGCACACTGGAATGTCACGCACCTGCGGTATCTTCTGGGCAATCCTTTCTACACAGGTAAAGTCCGCTGGAATTATGTCACCCATACAGAGGGCAAGCGCCTGAATGACTCTTCGGATTGGATTATTGCCGATGGCGTCCACGAACCGCTGATTGACGAAGAGACCTTCCAGAAAGCAGCGAAACTCCTGCAGCAGTCCGCCCGTATCGGCTGGGTCCATGGCCATATGCCGTCAAAACACTGGATCAGCGGGATCCTGAAGTGCGCTGCCTGCGGCGGTCCCATGACCTACTCTTCCGAAACAAAGCGCAATAAAGCCGCCTACCGCTGTCACAATCACATTGCCGGCACCTGCCTGGTGACAAACCGGATATTGGTCTCAAAGCTGGAGCCGGCCATTTTGGAGGGTCTGGAATCTTTTATGAACATGGGCGAATTCGGATATATCCGGAAGATCACACAAGAAGTTCCGGCGGACATGGTTTCCGTCCTGAAGGAACAGCTGACCGACCTGCAGAAGAAAGAGAAGCGCATCCGGAAAGCCTACATGGACGGTATCGACACGCTGGAAGAATACCGGGAAAGCCGGCAGGCCATCAACCGGCAGAAGGAAGAACTGACCGCCCGCCTCGAGGCCGCGGACAATCCCTCTTCCGCCATCACCGAACAAGACAAGATCCGGATGGCCGGAAATATCCAGGACGTACTCCATATCCTGCGCTCTGAAGACGCAGACATGATCGCCAAGGCCAATGCTATCCGCCGGATCTGCGAGAAAATTACTTTCGACAAAGAAGAAGATCAGCTTCAATTCTATTTTATTATGTGATCTGGAAAATCAGCCTTGAAACAAGGCAGTACTATTGAATATACGGATTACACGAATTCATAATCGCATGCGTAAAATCCTGCCCCCCATGCCCGCCTGCTTTATGGCAACGAATCCGCCGATCCTCCACGATCTTAAAGCCCGGACAGGAGAACTGGTCGCTTAAGGTGGAAGTTCCTGACATCAGGGCGGCGGAGGAAGTGAATACTTTAAAGGTGGAACCCGGTTCGTAGGTATCGTTCACGCACTGGTTCCGCCACATCTGGTTCAGTGCGTCCTGCTTCTGCTGCTCCGTCAATCCTTCCGTGCCAATGCCCGTATTTAGAGTAAAGGGGTCGTTCAGATTGAATTCGGGCACATTGACACAGGCGTAGATCTCCCCGTTCTGGGGATTCATCACCAGGATGGACACATAATCCGCCTGTTTCGCTTCCATCACCTTCAGGGCCTCCTGCTGGGCATAGGACTGGATGTTGTAGTCCAGACTCACCACCAGATCATTGCCCGGCACGGACTCCACCCGCTCTTCTTTGGCGTTCTCGATCTCCACGCCTCTGGCGTCGGTCAGCGTCAGGATTGTCCCGGGAATTCCCTCCAGATATTCATCATATTTGACTTCCAGACCGATGATACCCTGATTATCGCTGCCGGTAAAGCCGAGCACCTTGGAGGCCAGCTCGTCAAAGGGATAATATCTCTTGAAATCCTCGTCCACCTTCACGCCCGGATACTGATAGGCGCGGATGGCGTCCCCCACCTCTTTATCCACATTGGACTTGATCCTTTCGATGGAACTTACCTTCTCCACCCTTTTTCTCACTGTCTCCTCCGAAAGCTCCAACTCCTTGCAGAGCATGGCGATCACTGCCTCCGGATCTTTGATCTGACTGTGAATCACAGAGATGGTACAGACAGTCCGGTTGTCTGCCAGCACCTTCCCCGTCCGGTCGATGATCCTTCCCCTTGCCGCTTTGATGCTTCTCTCCCGCTCGTGCAGGTCCTTCGCCAGCTCCTGATAATACTCCGACTCGAACACCATCAGATAGACCAGACGCCCCAGGAGAACCATCATCATCAAAAGGCAGGCGGTGAAAACGATGACCATTTTCTTTTTATGAAATGTTTTACAGTGCAAAAAATACCTCATAAGAACTGTTTTCACTATCTTATGAGGTATTTGACGTCCTTATTCGGTCGGGTTTTCGTCTTCGACTTCTTCTGTGGCGTTCGGCGGCTCTACATCCACCAGATTGTCGTTGACCGGCGTGTCTCCCAGCACCGAATCATCCTCCGGATCAATCGTCTCCGGGTCCGGCAGCTGTACAGTCTCTCCGGTCTGCGGATCTACCAGAGAACCTTCCTGAACCGGATCCTCCTCTTCCTCCTCCGGTTCTTCCGTCTCTTCCTGAGAAGCCTGCTCCGCAGCCACTTCCTCCTGCATATCGGAAGGGATCTCCTCAGTGGGATAGATATTCAGATAGGGAAGTGCCTCCTTCATGATATTTTTCCAGATCTCCTGGGCAAAAGAGCTGGTGGACTGCTTTTCCGCGTTAGGGCGGTCCACCACCACATACAGCACCACTTCCGGATGTTCCGCCGGCGCAAAACCGATGAACGATACCAGGTAATTGGTCTTGTCTCTGGGAATCATCTCCGCAGTCCCGGTCTTGCCTCCCATGGCGTACCCCGCAATCCGGGCCGCCCTTCCGGTGGCATGGTTCCCGTTGCCATCCTCCGGGCCATACATGGTGTTGTACAGATATTTGCGGATCAGTCCGGAAGTTTTGGAGGATATGGGCGTCCGAAGAAGGATCGGAGAAACGTTTTGAACGGTCCCTCCGCTGCTGTCCATGATTTTCTTTACCACGTGGGGTTTGTAATAATAGCCGCCGTTGATGCAGGCAGAAAACGCCGACGCCATCTGTATCATCGTCACATTATAATTCTGTCCGAAAGAGTTAGTCGCCAGATCCGTAACCCGCATGACCAGGTTTTCACTGGGCGCGTTTTCCTTCGTGTAATAGATGAGGCTGTCGGTACGCGCTTCCCCCGGCAGATCAATGTTGGTCCGCAGACCAAAGTTGAACATGTTCTGATATTTGGAAAAATTCTCTTCCCCCAGCTTAGACGCAATCTGCATCAAGGCGTCGTTACAGGAGAACATCAGCGAGCCTTCCAGTGTAATCACTTTGTGACCGTACTTGTTGGAACACCACACATCCCTGCCGGCAATGTTCTGTCTGCCATCGCACAGGAAGGTATCCCCGTCATGGACCGCTCCCGTCTCCAGCGCTGCCGCAACTGTGATCGGCTTTGCCGTGGAACCTGGTTCGTAGGTATCGCTGATACAGAAGTTTCGCCACAGTTCATTCAACGCGTCCAGACGCTCTTCCTCTCCCAGATTTTCTGCCTCTTCCTCCGTAAACAGGCCGTTGGCAACCACATCATAAGGGCAGTTCAGGTTGTAGTTCCGGTTGCTGGCCATGGCCAGAACCTCCCCGTTGTTGGGGTCCATCATGATAGCGGCGGTGGTATAGCTGCCGTCCCCTTCCCGAACCGCATTGGCGTACTTTGCCTGGAAGTCCGCGATGGCCTTCTCCACAATCCCCTGGAGAGTGACGTCTATAGTTGACATAATATTATCACCATCGACCGCGGCCCGGACCGTCTTCTCCTGCTCCAGATCCTCATTCAGATAATTGTAGCTTCTGCCGTCCTCGCCGTTTAGCACCTCCGAGTATTCCTGCTCGATTCCATACTGTCCCACATTGCCGGATACGGTGTAACCGATCACATTGCAGGCAAGATTGTCATAAGGATACCGGCGGATATAGGCCTCCTCCAGCCACACGCCTTCGATCCGGCTACCTGGCTCTTTCATGGCCTCCTCGAACTCTTTGACCTGATCTTTGGTCAGCTTCTGAAGCTTTACCACATAATGGCTGTTCTTCCGCTCCTCCATATCTTTGTCCAGCTCGCTTCGTTCCAGATCAAAGTAGGTCGTCAGCGCCTGCAGCGTCGGCTCCACGCAGTCTTTCTTTGGGTCGTCGCTGTGGTTCTCCCACAGAACCGCCGGGTCCAGGATCAGATTGTATACTTTTTCACTGGTAGCAAGCAGCGTCCCATTCCGGTCATAGATATCTCCCCGCTTATAAGGAAGCAGAATACTGTTGGTATCCTGCTGAGACAGTACTTTTCTTGTATACTGCTCTCCGCTGACGCGGATGATATAGATCAGCCAGCCAAAGATCCCAATTAAAATCAGCACTATTATCACAAATAATAGTGCCAACTTACGCTTCATCTTCAAAGTCATTCTTTGTCTTCTCGACCTTTGTCTTCTCACACGATTTCCAGCCACTTGATACTCCTATCCGGTTCTGAGCCGTGAACAATAACGGTTATTTTCCCAATATCTGATCCATCAGTGTACTTTCCTCTTCTGGAATCTCTCCATTCTGCCGCACATAATCCCTCGTCTTATTTTCATAGAGAATCACCTGATCCTCCGTCGCATATACCATGCCCAGCTCATTGATCGCCACATCTTTAATGTAGTCCAGATCCACAGAAGTCATGATTCTTGTATAATTGTCGTTATTTTCTTTTTTGAGTTCCTCAAGCTGAAGTTCCAGAGCAGCGATGTTCTTAATCCTGCTGGTCGTCTCCGCCTGAAGCTGGAGATAATTGACGCAGGACCACAAAACCATGCACGCCGCCGCTACAAGAAAGATCGTATAAAATATATTGACATATTGTATACGCTCTTTCTTCCTGGGTCTCTCTGCCTGATGCGGCCGCTGCCTGTTCCCCGAACGCTTAAGCGGATCAAGCTTCCGTACCGTATTTCCCTCTACATATCCTCTTCTTCTGTCCAAGGCCATATCAACCAACTCCCCTCATGATTGCCTCTTATTTACGTTCAAAAACCCGAAGCTTCGCGCTTTTGGAACGGCTGTTTTCTTCCAGCTCTTTGTCTGTCGGAATGATTGGTTTTCTTGTTACAACTCTCCCTCGTGATACTTTGCCACACACGCATACCGGGAAATCCCTTGGGCAGGTACATGGATTCTCATTTTGTCGAAATATGTTCTTCACAATCCGGTCTTCCAGAGAATGGAAGGTAATCACACAGATCCTTCCGCCCGGCTTTAAAAGTCCGATCATCCCATCCAGGGAATCCTTAAGGACTTCCAACTCTCGGTTCAGTTCGATCCGGATCGCCTGAAACGTCTGTTTGGCCGGATGCCCCTTCTGCATCCGGATCTTCATCGGTATTGCTGTCTTAATCACCTCCACCAGTTCTTGTGTCGTCTCAATCGGCCGATTCTTTCTCGCCTGCACAATGTGTTTTGCGATGTTCTTTGCGAATTTATCTTCTCCATAATCACGGATCATGCGGTACAGTTCCAGTTCACTGTAGCCGTTCACAATATCTCTTGCCGTCTTTTCCTGCCGCTGATCCATGCGCATGTCAAGCACTGCATCTTCTCTGTAAGTGAAACCTCTTTCGGCTTCGTCAAGTTGATGGGAGGACACGCCCAAATCCAGAATGATCCCGTCGACTGCTTCTACGCCCCGCTCTCTTAGCTCCTCTGTCATACGACTGTAGTTGCTTCGGATCAGAGTTACCTGCTCCCTGAAGTCGGTAAGCCTTTTGCCTGCCGCACCGATGGCTTCCCCGTCTTGATCAATCCCGTAAAAATGTCCTTCCCGGGACAGTCTTTTACACACTTCCAGCGCATGTCCGCCTCCGCCTACCGTTCCGTCCACATAGATTCCCTCCGGACAGACCACAAGCTGATCCACCGTCTCCTGAAGAAGCACGGAATAATGTCTGAATTCCATAATCTCTCCTATTGGAAGTTCCGCATCTTCCCTGTTGCTTTATTCTCTTCCGCTTACGTAATTCAGATGACTGGCGATGGCGTCCATATCGCCAAAGTCCGCGTTTTCTCTCCAGCGCTCTTCATTCCAGATCTCGATATGATCCAGCATGCCTGCCAGAAGCACATCCTTATCAATACCGGCAAACTCCCGAAGCGTCACGGGAAGCAGAATTCTTCCCTGCTTGTCCAGTTCACAGGTCGTCGCACCTGCTATGAGGAACCGGGTGAAAAGCCTGGCATTCTTATCTGTAAGAGGAAGCTTTTTCAGCTCCGATACGTAAGATTCCCAGCTGTTCATGGGATACACAAAGAGACAGCCATCCAGCCCCCTTGTCACTACAAATTCCGTGCCAAGTTCTTCACGGAATCTGGAAGGGATGATCAGTCTGCCTTTGGGATCTACGGTATGTCTGTGTTCTCCCATAAACATTGATCTGCACCCACTCTCCTTTGCTCCCCACTTTTCGCTGTTTAAGAACCACTTTACACCACAATTCTCCACTTACCTGTTTATCATATCCTAAAACCGGTAAAAAAGCAATACTGTTTCTTAAGAAATACTTTATAAATTTAAAAATCGAAAAAAGACAGGGCCGCCGCACATTTGTCCGTGCAGCAGCCCTGTCCATCCATATGAAGTTGTCCTTATGCATTTTTTCGAATACATACCGTTGCTTTTCTGGCCTCATAGACTTCAAAAAGCCGATCCATCTTCCTTGCCTCCTCCAGAAGCTCGGTCAGGTCTGTCGCCTCCTTCGCCATGAGATCCAGTTTTCTCCGGTGTGCCTCAATCACTTTCCTAATGTCCATTTGCCCGTCCAGAGTCCTCTCCACTCATATTGTTTTTTCTGCCCTGAAAAATCATGATAAGGGAAAAAAGAATCAGCACCCCTGCCAGAACCTGCGATATGGGAATCCCTGTCTTCCCAATCTGCAGCTGATCAGTCCGAAGCCCTTCGATCCAGACCCGTCCCAGACCATATCCAAGAAGGTAGGTCAGGAACAATTCCCCCTGAAATCGAGTTCTTGTGCGATACCAGTACAGGAAACAGATCACGCCAAGGTTCCACAATGCTTCATAGAGGAACGTGGGGTGTACCTGTATAAATTGTTCTCCGCCAATGACCTGTACATGCGCCCACATCTCGTCCGTTATCTCGTGAGCGCGCACTGCACTTACCGGAAGCTGCATGGCAAAAATCCCGTCTGTATAGCCGCCAAAAGCTTCTCTGTTGAAGAAGTTCCCGAAACGTCCAAGAATCTGTCCTGCCACAAGCCCTATACATGCGGTATCCACCATCCTAAGAAACGACTGTTTCTTTACCCGGCTGTATACGTAGACGGTGGAGACTGCCCCGATAATTGCACCATAGATCGCGATGCCACCCTGTCTCAGATTAAAAATACTGAGCAGGTCACTTTTGTAATTATCCCATGAGAAAATCACATAGTACGCCCTTGCACAGATAATGGAAAATACGATCGCATAGATCACCATATCCGTGTAAATGTCCGGATTCTGTCCCGTCCTTTTGGCCTCTCTCTCTGCCAGATAAAGGCCAAGCAGAATGGAACACCCCATAATGATGCCGTAATAGGCAATCTCGAACCCGAATAACGATATGGATTTTCCCACATGATCCAGGTAAATACCCAGGTGCGGAAAATTAATGGTTGTATTCATCGATGAAAATCCTTTCCGAAGGCAAACTGCCCGGTACAGTCTGCCTTTTTATTTTAGTTCTTTTTTCGACATTTTTCAACGATAATTTATCGACATTTTTCGACATAATACGACAAAATGTTATACATTGAACAAGAACTCCACCACATCCCCGTCCTTCATCACATACTCTTTTCCCTCGCTTCCCACCAGACCTTTGGCTTTGGCAGCGGCAATGGAGCCGCAGTCCAGAAGATCCTGATAATTGATCACCTCCGCACGGATAAAGCCCCGCTCAAAATCCGAGTGGATCTTGCCGGCGGCCTGGGGTGCTTTCGTCCCTGCCTTGATCGTCCAAGCCCGGGTCTCTTTCTCTCCGGCAGTCAGAAAGCTTAAAAGCCCAAGCAGACGATAGCTGGCCTGAATCAGTTTGTCAAGGCCCGACTGTGTGATTCCCAGATCTTCCAGGAACATCTTCTTTTCATCTTCCTCAAGTTCCGCAATCTCCTGTTCAATCTGGGCGCAGATCACAAAGACTTCACTGTGCTCGGACACGGCAAACTCCCGCACTGCCTTTACATGGTCATTGGACGCCCCGTCGTCCGCCAGGTCCTCCTCGGCCACATTGGCCGCATAGATCACCGGCTTACTGGTCAAAAGATTGCAGGAATTCAGGCATGCCTGCTCCTCCTCATCCTCCGCACCGTCAAAGCTCCGGGCATTCTTCCCCTCTTCCAGATGCGCCTTGACCTTTTTAAGAAGTTCCAGTTCTTTGGCCAGCGCTTTGTCATTTCTGGCACCCTTGGAGGTCCTGGCAATCCTGCGCTCCAGAATCTCAATATCAGAAAAGATAAGCTCCAAATTGATAGTCTCAATATCACGCATCGGGTCCACACTTCCATCCACATGAATCACATTGCCGTCTTCAAAGCAACGCACTACATGCACGATGGCATCTACCTCCCGGATATTGGCAAGAAATTGATTGCCCAATCCCTCGCCTTTGGACGCTCCTTTGACCAGACCTGCGATGTCGACGAACTCGATCACCGCCGGAGTCACCTTCACAGAACTGTAAAGAGCCGCCAGCCTGGAAAGCCGGTCATCCGGCACCGCCACCACGCCGACATTGGGATCAATCGTGCAAAACGGATAGTTGGCTGACTCGGCGCCCGCCTTGGTCAGCGAGTTAAAAAGTGTACTTTTGCCCACATTGGGCAGACCTACGATTCCTAATTTCATATGTTGTTATACCTACTCAAAAATCCTTTATTTTCAAGGGTTTCTGCCTTTCTCTATTTTTTTACTACACAATCTGCTACACAATTTTTAAGGCGCTTTCAATTCTTTCAACCTCTTTGACCCTTTCATCCTCGATCACATGAACATATAAATTCATCATAATTGCTACATTAGCATGACCTAAAATCATCTTTGTATGTGTATGACAGCTTTTCCCAGTCAACATCAGAGCATTTCAAGCCTATTAACTCACCTGTCCGTAATCCTGTCTGCAAAATAAAAGCGAACTGATTATAATTGCTGCTCTTCTCTGCGACTCCCAGGAACTTCTTTTGTTTGTCAATGGTTAATGCCCTGACCTTCTTAGGTTCTTTCCCAATATTATGTTTGATTCCCTTTGTTACTGGATTCTTGTAGAGCACATCATTTTCAACCGCATCAGAAAACATACAATATAAAGTGATCCTTGTCTGATATATGGTAGAGGACATATAATCATCCTTCATCTGGTTTAGAACATTCTGACAATGCATCGGTTTTACCTCTGACAATATCATATTGCCGATACACTTCTTTATATTATGCTCAAACCGTTCCTTATAATTTCTTATTGTATTCGATCTTATGCTGTTGCCTTTTATATTTTCAATCCAGTAATTAAACCATGCCGTTACTATCATATTCCCAGATGCATTGATACCGCCATGTTCATCTTCAAATTTTGCATCCGCATACCACTTACGGCATTCCTGTAACTTGGGGAAATATCTTTGAACTGATTTACCAGTTTTCTTGCTTATAAATCGTGCTGTGTATAACCCATCCTTTCTTTGACAGATACCGACTCCAAGTTCCTTACCTTTCAAGTCTTTACCCATAAAATCAACTCCTTTCTGCTGTATTCCAACAAAAAGAGTCTGATATAAATTAGTATTATAGCATATCTCCTGACTTTTTGGAATAATCAAATTGGATTTTCTGCTGAATCTTCTGCTGAATTTCTACTAAAGTAACGATTGCTTCTTTGGTCCACGTACCTTTGCCATCGGATACTTTAATCTCATTAAAGTCGTCAAAGAGTCCTGCAAAAAAATATGATAGTAATTGGTAATCTATCATATCCATTCGCTGTCTTTCAACAAAACCGACAATCCATTCTGCAATGGCTTCCAGACAATCGGGACGATACTGATTTTCCGTTATGCTTTCCATGAAATCTTTTCATACAGGCAGTCAGATATTTTCCAACTGCCCGTATTCCCATCAATGATTATCTGATATCCAGAACATTGCTTAGAATCTCTCGGATATATTCTGTTCAACTTCCTCTTTAGGCTCTGAATCTCCTGCATTTTTTCATTCATTTCTTTTACTATAATACACATAATCTCAATCTCCTTTTCATATTTGGTTTTACAGCCCTTTAAGCATCTTCCCGACTATTGGCACTTCCGATTAAGCGACTCACAGGTATATGGTTTAAAGTATTAGAAAGCTTTTCGGGCTTTCGGCTGTATTTTTGAGAACTAAAAAAGGTGTAAAGCCTTTGATAATTCAATAAAGACTTTACACCTATTTATAGGTTACTTATGCGGTTGTTATGGTTGACTTGTCAATGGCGGTTTTTGGTAAAGTTTGCGCTCAACAAATTTCTTTTCAAGTGCAAGCTGTTTTTTTACTTCATCAATACCACCATTTTCAACAGCTATCTCAAGACGTTCAATCAATGCAAGCTGATCAAGAAGATAACCATTGTATTCTTTTTCATTTGTCGGCATATGTTCACCCCTTTTCACTGCCCTATTATGATAAGGTATTTGTTACTACCTATATTATAATTGATGTAGTGGAAGGTGTAAAGCCCTTATTCAATTATCAATGCACTG
>CAJUDY010000055.1 GCA_910584945.1 uncultured Lachnospiraceae bacterium
GATACAAAATACGATTATGAAATCGATGCTTCCAACGGAACGGTGCTTGAAAAGAGTATTGAGCAGTTTCAGATCCAGACGAACCCGGCAGACAGTGCCATAAACAGCTCCAGTAATGATTATATTGGAGTCGACCGCGCGAAAGAGATTGCGCTAAACCATGCCCGGCTGAACGAATCAGATGTACAGTTTGCAAAAGCAAAGCTGGAGAATGATGACGGTGAAGTGGAATATGAAATTGAATTCTATTCCGGCAGAACAGAGTACGACTATACGATTGATGCAGTTTCGGGGAATATTATCGAGTACGATATGGACTATGATTGAACAGGGAAGATGTACAGAGGGCTTAAAAGTAAAAGACTTTTAAGCCCTCTTTCTGCAGGTGCAGTTTTGGAGAAAGGCAACTTTGCTGACACATAATAAGGGCTAATTACTTCATGCATTCATTTACCCACGTAATGAAATTTGTTGTACTGTTTCCCGTACGCTCTGCCTTGACATGCTGTTGTCCCCATACGGTTGCAAAATCAACTGTTTCCACTCCGTCATAATTCTGAAGCGCAAGAGCAAGATTTCCCTCTGTTGTAAGAGAAGTGTCACTCTGTGCAATGCCAGTACGGATTCTCCAGTGTTTTGCTGGTGTGCTGGTTCTATATCCTTCCTCGGATTCCAGCAGATAATAAAGAGGTGTATACATGTTTAATCTTTGAACCACGGTATATCCAACAGCATCTGTTTTTTGAAGATCCTCCTCAAAAGCAGAAGTATAGCTGCTTTCGAGCTCCTTCAATATATCAGCAAGCAAAACATCAAAGTGGGCTCCGTTTCCATCTCTAGCTGCCTGACTGATAAATGCCATCCGCTGATGCTTCAAGAGTCAGAACATTTCCGTTTTCGTCTTTTATTCCCGCTTGATTGATATAATCAGCAAAAGAAGCAGCCATCGCATCAGAAATCATCTGCTCCTCATCGGAAAGTCCGCTTCTTGTTACACCAATCATCCATTCATAGGCTTCATCTGCACTGTCGAGATTCGTAATCGGACACCAGTCCATTGAACCGTAAACGGCATCACTGACACCCTGTACCGCACCGATTTGTTCAAGATAAGGAGCGTAAATCTCACTGTCACCAGCTGCACCAACAAGGGCAGACTGCGCACCGCCGCCGCTCATACCGAATACGAATATTTTCTCCGCATCTCCGGGTGCAATATCATCTATATACCGCAGGTAGCGTATGGCAGCCTTGATATCTGTAACACCCGCCGGCGCACCCGCATCCCTTCCGCGACACCCCGCATGGACATATACGAAGCCGGCATCCATATACTTCGTAAGACTCGTATAGTCTGTCAATGCTGCTTGAGCCGAATAACCCGGCGTATCAATTTGACATGTCGATTTTCTCCAAATTTGTGACCATGTTTCCGGAAGTCCTCGTTTCATCCGACGCAATACTTTCTGCCTGTGTTAAGTGCTGAGTTTGAGATTTACAGGAAGAAATATAGAAGTGCTGATAAACAATTTGACAGGTACTTTATTTTCATTGAGAGAGCAATTGACAAAGTGAAAGATAACGGATTTGGATTTTCTATGGATGAGCCGGAAGCGCAACAGATTTTTGAGAGCATAAAATTTATATATATCTTGAATCGTTTTAAATCCTGTTGTATGATAGAAATCGGAGCATTGGTTTATTATGGTAGAACGCCTTTCGCTGAAAGGAGGTCCTGGTTCGATTCCAGGATGCTAAAGGGCATTACGGCTGCAGTGTCTTTTGGCATCCTGAAATTTTTAAAATCCTATTATGGCTGAAGAGATATACAGAGCTTGCACATCGAATGTGAAAAATTTAAAAAAGCAAAGAAACCGGATATTGGCTTTGGTCAACCGGGCAATTCGCGAAAAGAACGACGCGGATTTGATTTCGCTGACAAAAATGTATGCGCTGCTTTATTCCGCCTATGCAGAAGTATCATTTCTAAAGCTTATCCATACTCCCCAGGCATTTAGCGAGCCGGAAATTTCCCAAATAGGAGCTGGGCGTAATCTCGAGGAAAAGTGGGAAAAATGTTTTGAATTTGCTTTTAAAAAACTTAATTTGGGCGCCAATCTGGGAGAAATCGCAAATAAAAAGCAGAAACTGAAAAGGATACTGACGGACTATATCATTGGTCCCAGTCAAATCAGAAATAAGGTGGCGCACGGACAGTGGATGGTTTGCTTAAATAACGACTGTACTCGGGTGAATCATGATGCAACACTGAAAATGCAGCAGTTGGACTTTGTCAAAATCGACAGATATTTTTCGATATATGAAAAGTTTCAGCAATGCATTTTAGATTTGTCCGTATCACAGAAGACCCATTATCGTGATTATTATATAATCATAGCGGAGCTTGAAGAATACATTGATTCGACAAAGTCATGGTCGTTGGAGACAAAAAAGCAAAAGCTTTTGACGTCGAAAAAGTATCAACGCTATCGGAGCCAAAAATCGAACCAATTTACAAACTAAGCTCTACCCGGCAAAAGAGGATTTATTTCTTGAAACAATCACAGACATACAAAGGAGGTTGCCAGAGAAGATGATCGACATAAACAGGAACAGCCGGACGAAAGAGGGCTTTGCACAGTCCATGAAAAGGCTTTTCCGGGAATACGACAGCAAGTCATTCCTCCACAATGTCAATACGCCCGATTTTCAGTCTTTTGTAAAAAGCTGCCGGAAGAAACGTTTAAGAAAGTCAAGTTTGACAGTTTCGATTTTTTCAGACAGGTGATCCATGCCGCAGACCTCGATCTGAAAATGGAAGAAGCACAGGCGTATGGGATTTTGAGCGGACTGCTGTCAACAATCAACGCAAAAGAAACGCTTTCCATCACTTGCGATTATTTTATTCCTTTCGCAGTACAACGCTGCTGATAATGCTTATACTGCCCAATAACGTACAAGATTTTGACGGGAAAAGGATTCCTGCTGCCACCAGACCAGCGCCGACAATTAAGTTACAAGCCGCAGCCGTTTTTAACGTTTTCTTTTTCGGGTTGGGAAGCTCTACGGAAATTCTGAGTGTGTCATTCAGCTTTTCGCAAGCCTTATTTACTTCTCGAATCATTTTGCCCCCCTTAAAACAAATTCTGTCAAATAAATCTCCTTTACTCAAAAATATCTGCCACAAGGCTATCCACCATAAAATCAAAAACGATTCTTATTCTTTCAAGGTTAGACAATATCACTCTATAGAAATTTTTTCCGTCCGTATCTTTATTCATGGATGTTCTGGGATCACTCATATAATCTGCAATAATATTGTGTATAGATCGCTGATTAAAGTACTTATCCCCTATTAATTTAATAAATTTCTTATCTTTTTCAATGATACACTTACTTTTCAAAAATTTTTCAATACTTGGAATGGGCAAAAAACATTTAGGAAGATGATTATACTCCTGCTTTTTATTTATTTTATCTTTTATGTCTCCATCATAAATAAAAAGATTTTATTAAATATCTATGTGATGATATTTATAGTTATGTTGATATGAAGAGTTTTACTTCGTCTCTAACAGCATTATTGAAATGATAATAATGTAATTATTTACTACATAAATTGCCTGTAAATTTGCATAGATTTATAACGGATTACACAAATTGAGGATAAAAAACAAAAAATGAAAAAACATCGGAAAGTTTGAAATATTTGACGATCAAACTACTAATGTTCGAGTTATTTTACTAAGGGTTTACTAAGAATCAATTTTACCTATGATTGTCCTGATTTGTCTTGATAGAATTCCATATTAGGCATATAATAGTAATATAAACAACTGCAAAACAACTACTATATGAATTGGAATAGAGGAATATTATGGCAGAACAGGTATTGATTCAGTTTCGTGCAGATAAAGCATTAAAACAGGAAGTGACAGAAATTTACGAATCTCTTGGGATGGATTTACCCACGGCATTGCGTATGTTTATGAATAAAAGTAAAATGGTCAAGGGTGTTCCGTTTGATGTAAGGCTACCGGAAAATACGATTACAAGAGCTGAAGCAATGAGAGCTTTTGAGGATCTGCGGGCGCAAGCAAGTGATCTTCCGGAGATGACATTGGAAGAAATCAATGCAGAAATATCGGCGGCAAGAGCAGAAAGAAAAAAGAGGTAACAGCATGACATATTATGCGGTAATAGACACAAATGTATTTATATCTGCTCTTCTTTCAAAAAATAGTGATTCTGCGACGGTAAAAGTGTTGCGGGCAATTATTGATGGTAGGATTGTACCATTGTATCATAATGAGATTATGGCGGAGTATGATGAAGTGCTTCATAGAGGGAAGTTTCATTTTAAAGAAAAGTCTATACAGATGGTATTAACGGCGGTTAAGGAGTTTGGTGTGGAGGTTTTTCCGCAGCCTACGGGAGAAATCTTTGTTGATATGGATGATTTGATATTTTATGAGGTGGCTATGGAAAAGAGGGACGATGATGCGTATTTAGTAATGGAGAATCAGAAACATTATCCGATTAGGGATTTTATTGTTACATCGGCGGAGATGATGGAAATTATACAAGAAGGGGAATATACAGATGGATAAGCAGCAGTTTACATGAGCATACAAGAGGCAGACAATAATTCGTTGAGAATCGGCGCTGCAAATCGTATTGTACAACTTTTGCAAAAGCAGCGTTATAGTATTAATGAGAATAGTGCTAAACGATGGGTATGGGAGTTGTGCCAAAATGCAAAAGATGTCTGCAATTCCACTGGAAAAGTAAAAATATGTATTGATTTTGATGAAGGACAAAGAAAGGTGTTTTTCAGACATAATGGTAAAGCCTTTTCAATGGATAATATATTGTCGCTTATAAATCAGACGTCTTCTAAGGATCGTAATGATGGTAGTGTGAGAAAAAGTGGAAAGTTTGGAACGGGATTTATTACCACTCATCTGTTATCAGAGGTAGTAAATATTTCAAGGATTCTTGAGGTTGGTTCTGAGTATTCTAAGTTCAATATTTCTTTAGACCGCAGGGGAAAAGAAAAAAATGAAATCATAGCTGCTATGGAAAAGGCTGTTAGGGCGTGTTGAATAATGCATAAATCTGTTATAATCCATACTAAAGATCGGAAAATCCGGAGCAGCTTACTGTATTCCGCCAAAATCGAATACAGTCGAACTATGGGATGTGGACTGGTGGCAGTATAAAGAGCGCAGCCGGGTGGAATGTTTTTTCAGAAGATCAAAAATTATCGTCGCATTGCCACACGGTACGATAAACTGGCAGTTCGATTTCTCGGTTTTGTACATCTGGTGTGTATTCTGATCTGGCTGATGTGACTGAATATGCATGATTCAACACGCCCTAAGATTTTTACTAAAAATGGATGAAAAAATATACCAATTTATGCCACGATATGCTATGATAAGGCAGAAAACCGTCTGCTGCAAAAATATGTGAAAGCGGCATAAATACAGCATTTTAAGGAGTTTTAGCGTTATGATAAAAATACTGTTTATCTGCCACGGCAGTATCTTGAAAAATCCCAGAAAAGCCCATAAAATCAATGATTGTACGGCTCAATGAGGTGTTTGCTACACCACTACTACACCATTTTTGAAAGAGCCTTGAAATGACATTCCGAAAATCCAAAATAGAATCCAAAATAGATTTTATAAGGATATAGTATTTTGTAGAGGATTTTGGTATGATATGAATTAAGCAGATACCGTCTGCCCAATTTGACTTGGAGGTGCGCTCATGGCAGAAAGCCAGAATATTGAATGGAAAGAATCATGGCGGGACGAATATCTGAAATGGATATGCGGATTTGCCAATGCACAGGGCGGAAAAATTTATATTGGCACAAATGATGATGGTACGGTCGTCGGAGTGAAAGACAGCAAAAAGCTTCTGGAAGATATCCCTAATAAGGCAAGGGATATTCTGGGGATTCTTGTAGATGTGAATTTATTGACTGAAAATGGTAAAGATTACATCGAAATCTGCATCAGCCCGAATACTTATCCTGTAAATTACAGGGGAGAATATCATTATCGCAGCGGAAGCACCAAGCAGCTGCTCAAAGGGCAGGCACTAAATCAGTTCCTTTTAAAAAAGACAGGCATTACCTGGGACAGCATATCTGTACAGAATATATCGGCACAGGAGTTAAGAAACGACAGCTTTGATATATTCCGGGAACAAGCTGTAAAAAGCGGAAGAATGGATGAACCGGATATTCAGGTAAGCAATGAACAGCTGCTTGATAATTTGAACCTTATTAACGACGGCTTTCTTACAAGAGCTGCCGTTTTATTGTTTCACCATAATCCAGAAAAATGGATTCCTGGTTCCTATGTTAAAATCGCTTACTTTCAATCGGAATCCGATATTTTATACCAGGATGAAGTTCATGGCTCCTTATTGTCACAGGCGGACAGGGTTGTGGATTTGATTTATACAAAATATTTGAAAGGCATCATTTCTTATCAAAATATTACCAGGGTAGAAACTTATCCCTATCCTAAAGAGGCAATTAGGGAGGCGGTCTTAAATGCCATATCTCACAAAAATTATGCAACATTAGTTCCGATTCAAATTCGGGTCTATGATGATAAAATCATAATTGCAAATGATTGTGTGTTCCCAGAGGATTGGACGGTTGATGATTTAATGGGGCCGCATAAATCCAGACCTTATAACCCTCTGGTTGCCAATACCTTCTTTAGGGCTGGATTTATAGAGGCCTGGGGACGCGGGATTCAAAAAATAAAAGATAGTTGCGTTTTGGCCGGGAACGATATTCCGGAGTACTATGTTAAAAAAGAAGATATTATGGTCCTATTTCGGGGATTGAGCGAAACTACCCCGCAATCCCCGCAAACTACCCCGCAATCCCCGCAAACTACCCCGCAGTTAGATGAAATAGATTCCAGGATTATAAAGGTGATTGAGTCAAAACCGTCCATTTCGCAGAGGAAAATTGCGGCATCGGTTGGCATCAGCTATGAGACGGTTCGATATCATATGGAAAATATGAAGAAGCGGGAAATCATTGCACGAAAAGGAAATGGACGAAGCGGAAAATGGATTGTGCTATAAATTGTCAGCAGCTATTTGCTATGGCAGGAAATATGTTTTAGTATTTGGTGATAAGCTTCGTATGCTTTTTTCCGAAACAATAAACTTAGTTTATAGACTTGGATAAATCGGGACTAAATGGAGATATGGCATGACTTGCAGCGCAATAAATGATTTAATTGTTTCTGCCGAATCGTCAGGATATGAAAACTTTTGGGAATATGACGGAGAGTTTTTCATGCTGTTTTTTAACAAGTTCAGGCACACGCTGGTTGTAGATATTCCGGTCATAGCTTTTATGTATATGGAAATCAATAATTGGCATGGGATGAGCGTCCGGTGCGGGGTATGGCAATATTACGAGAGCGGAGCGTTTGAAAAGGAGAAATTTGAGTGGGTATGGTCTTTCCTAAGAACAAATGGCGAAATGGAAATGGCAGATGTTTATGCGCATGGCATACACGATTACGCAAACGAAAGATATCAGAAATATGATTATCCAGAAGAATGGTTAGATGAAGCGGAAGAGATAGACGAATGGATAAAGGCTAATGAAGAGTATATCTATAAATGGATGTACGACTTGATTTTAGAACACAAAAATGAAGTAGTAAAGCTGGGAGAAAAATAAATCTATAAAATCAAGCATTTGAGAAGAAATACAGGATATATAAGGAGTTATAGAAAAATGATTAAAATACTTTTTATATGCCACGGCAACATCTGTCGCAGCCCCATGTCCCAGTACGTCATGGAGGATCTGGTCAAAAAGCGGGGCCTCTCCGACTGCTTTTACATCGATTCCGCCGCCACCAGCACGGAGGAGATCGGCAACCGGGTTCATCATGGTACGCGCGGGAAGCTGAAAGAAGTGGGCATTCCCTGCGGGGATCACCGCTCCAGGCAGCTAAAGCGGTCGGACTATGGGGAGTACGACTATCTCATCGGCATGGATACCTGGAATATCCGCAATATGCAGCGGATCGTGGGAAATGACCCGGAGGGGAAGATCCGGCGGCTCCTGGACTTTGGGAAGGCGCCGAGGGATATTGCGGACCCCTGGTACACCGGCGATTTCGACGAGACCTACAAAGACGTGAAGGAAGGCTGCGAGGCGCTTCTTTCCTATATTATGGAGCATGACCTGGTATGAAGCTGATACATTGTGGAGATCTGCATCTGGACTCGAAGATGGAGACGGGACTTTCAGCCGAGAAGGCGAGAGAGCGCCGTCTGGAGCTTCTGCGCACCTTTACCCGGATGCTGGAGCAGGCGGAGGCGGACAAGGTGGAGGCCATCCTGATCTGCGGCGACCTCTTTGACGCGGAGCACGTCTCCGCCCGCGCCAGGAACTGTGTGCTGGACGGGATCGTCCAGCATCCCGGGATCACCTTTTATTACCTGCAGGGGAACCATGACCAGAGCAGTTTCTTAAGCGGCCTGGAGGAGATTCCGGACAACCTGAGGACCTTCGGGCGTGAGTGGACCTCCTACGAACAGGGGGAGGCGGTGATCACCGGGGCCGAGTGGTCCGGAGCGGATGCGGATACGCTGGCGGGACAGTTGTCTCTTCCTGAGGACCGGGTCAACCTTGTGATGTTTCATGGGATGGCGGCGGAGTATGCCGACAAAGACCGGTCGGAAATCTTTTCCCTCCGGAACTGGAGGGGAAAACAGATCGACTATCTGGCCCTTGGACATATCCACAGCTTTCGACAGGAACGGCTGGACGACAGGGGGGTGTGGTGTTATTGCGGCTGCCTGGAAGGCCGGGGCTTTGACGAGTGCGGCCCCAAGGGCTATGTGGAACTGGAAGTGAAGGCGGGAAAGGTGTCTTCCAGGTTCGTTCCCTTTGCCTGGCGCTGCCTTCACGAAGTGCCGGTGGATGTCACGGACCTTCTGACTGCAGAGGAAATTCGGCGCCGGGTGCAGGAGGAAGTGCAGGGCATCCCGTCCAAAGATATGGTGAAGATCTGTCTGACAGGAAAGTCGGCTCTGGAAGCGGAGAAAGATCCAGCCTGGATTCAGAAATGGCTGGAGGAAGACTATTATCTTCTGAAGGTCAGGGACGAGACCACAGGCGTGATTCATCCGGAGGAATATCAGTATGATGTGTCCCTGAAAGGGGAGTTCGTCCGGCTGGTGCTTGGGTCGGAGGAACTGTCGGAGGAACAAAAAGAAGAGATTCTCCGCCGGGGTATCCATGCCCTGGAGGAGGTCTGAAAGAGAGAGAAGATGCAGATTCTTAGATTACATATCGAAAATTTTGGCAGGCTTCATGATTTTGACATGGAGTTTCAGGAGGGCCTGCAGGTGCTCTGCCAGGAGAACGGCTGGGGCAAATCCACCCTCGCCGCTTTTATCAAAGCGATGTTCTACGGACTTCCCCAAACTGCCAGACGGTCCTTAAAGGAGAATGAAAGGAAACGCTATCGGCCCTGGCAGGGCGGGGCCTTCGGCGGCAGTATGGAGTTTCGTGCCGGGAGAGATACCTATCGGGTGGAACGCTTTTTCGGGGCAAAAGACCGGGAGGATACGTTCGCGCTGTACGACTGCCTGACCGGGCTTAAGAGCGGCGCGTACTCCTCCGGGCTGGGAGAAGAGCTGTTCCATGTGGACCGCGGCGCTTATGAGCGAAGCTGCTTTTTTATGCAGCAGGATCTGGAATTGTCTGCCAGCGGCAGCCTGAACGCCCGCCTGTCCCGGGTAGAAGAGGACGCGGGGGATATGCGGAATTACGAAAAGGCAGTCGCATCCCTGGAAGAAAAGATGAAATATTATCGGAAGACCGGGAACCGGGGGGAGATCGCAAGGCTTCAGGAGGAAAAGGGGGCGGTGAGGGAAGAGCTTCGGACATGTCAGGAACTGGAAGAAGAACTTCGGGACTGGCAGGGCAGACTGGAAGAGCGAAAACCGCTTCTCAAAAAAGCCGAAGCGGAGGTAAAGAGGGCGGAGCAGACCATTCAACAGGCCCAGGAACTCCGACAGACAGCGGCGAAAAAGGAGCAGCACGATCTGCTGAAAAGCCAGGCCGAGGAGCGGCAGGAAGAGCTGCAGCGAGCGGCGGCTTCCCTGGCGGAGTACGCGGACACGCCTCCCGGAGAGGAGAAGCTGGACCGCTATCGGGAGCGGATTTATGAGCTCCGTACATTGAAACAAAAGGAAAAAGAAGCGGTGGAGGCGGCCAATATCGCCAGGAACCATCTGGGAAGCCTGGTGGACGCCAGAGACGATCTGAAGGCGCCGGGAATTCTTCCGGGGGTTGCAGCGGGAATACTTCTGATCACGGGGATCTTTTGTCTGATCCGGGGCTTTTTGCTTCCCGGCGTCCTGTTTCTTGGCCTTGGCGCGGGGGCGTTGACGTACGGCGTGATCACGGGCCGTCGGGATCGGGAGAAGCGGGAAGCGCTGGACCAAAGAGTCAAAGAGAGCGAGGAGGAAGCCCGCAGGGCTCAGAGCGCCCTTCGGGAGCTGCAGAAAAAGCGGGACGCGACGGAGAAAAAAGTATGTGAATTCCTGGGGGTGCCGAAGCATACGGAATTCCAGGAGCTGGAGCGTCTCTGGAAAATGAAGCGAAAAGAAAGCCAGGATTTTAAGGAGCGGAAGCAGGCTTATGAAGATCGAAGAAAGGAAGCGGCCAAAAGCCGGGAGCGCTGGTTTGCCTACCGGGAGAGTCTGACGAAAGAAGAACAGAAGAGACTGGCTTCCCCCGGGGAGCCGCTGCCGGAGCTTTCGGGTCTTAGAAAAGCTCTGGAGGAAAAAAGAGCCCGGCGGGAGCGCTTCTGGAAAGAAGAACGGGAGATCCGTTACCGGATCGGCAGCCTGCAGGAGAAGACGGATCGAATCCTGGAGCTGAGGGAGAGAGAGGCGGCCCTCTCCGTGAAGATCGACGAGGCGGTCCGGGAGCATGGTCTTCTGGAGCAGACGCTTCACTATCTCAGGACGGCGAAAGAACAGTTTTCGACTCGTTATCTGGGAGAATTAAAAGACCGGCTGGAATATTATCTGGCCGAGCTGGAACCGGAGCGGAAGCTTCGGCCGCTTCTGGATGTGAGCCTGCAGGTGAAGGTGCAGGAGGCGGGAGCCTTCCGGACGCTGGAGACCCAGAGCGCCGGGCAGCAGGATCTGCTCCGTTTTGCCCAGCGTCTGGCCGTGTTGGATGTGCTTTACCCGGAAGAGCAGCCCTTTCTGATCCTGGACGATCCCTTTGTCAACCTGGATGCCGGAAGACAGAGGCGGGCCATGGAACAGCTGGAGCAGCTCGCCGGGAGGCGGCAGATGCTTTTGCTGACCTGTCGGGAGTTATAGTGTCTTTTGCTGCAGGAACAGCGGGTGGCGCTTCCTCGCGTACAGGTAAGTCAGCCCATGGATCAACGTGGTCAGAATCCAAGATACCGGATAGGACAGAAGCAGCACGCTCTGGGTGGGAAACCAGGTAAACAAAGTGGCAAGCCACAGGATTCGGAACAGGCAGGCCCCGGACAGAGCGACGATCATGGGAGTGATCGCGTAACCTAAGCCCCTCATGATGCCCATGACGACTTCCATAACGCCGCACAGGAAATACGGCAGGGAGATCCAGAAGAGCCGGGTCTGTCCCGCGGCGATGACTGCCGGGTCGGAGGAGTAGATGGACAACAGCGGGGTGGAGAGCAGGTTGACGCCAACTCCCATGATGATGCCGATGATGCTTACCAGGCCAAGAGAGGAGAACAGGATCTGGTTGATCCGCTCCGGCTTGCCGGCGCCGTTGTTCTGGCTGGTGAAGCTGACCGTCGCCTGATGGACGGCGTTCATGGAGATGTAAACAAACTGCTCAATGCTGGCTCCGGCGCTGTTGCCCGCGATAACGGCCGAACCAAAGGAATTGACTGAGGACTGGATCAGCACGTTGGAGAAGGAGAACAGAGCTCCCTGGATGCCGGCGGGCAGTCCGATGGCCATCATCCGGCGCAGGCGGCCCGGGTGGATATAAAGCTTTCGGATATTCAGGCGGCAGGGACCGTCCAGCCTGCAAAGGCAGATCAGAACCAGTACAGCACTGATGCACTGGGAAATGATGGTTGCCAGCGCAACTCCCGCCACATCCATGTTCAGGGAGATGACGAAAAACAGGTTCAGGACGACATTGACGATCCCGGCCACAGACAGGAAGTACAGGGGTCTTTTGGTGTCCCCGGTGGCCCGCAGGATGGCGCTTCCGAAGTTGTAGATCATGTTAGCGGGCATGCCGATGAAGATGATCTTCAGATAGATGGCGGCTTTGTCCAGCACATCTTCCGGCGCGCCCATTTCAACCAGCAGCGGTTTCGTGAAGAGAAGGCCAATCAGGATCAGGGAAAGCCCGGACGCGATGCTGATGGTGATGGCCGTGTGTACGTTGTCCCGGGTTCCCTTTTCGTCCGCGCTTCCCAGCGTATGCCCTACGACGACGTTGGCGCCGATGGACAGGCCGATAAAAAGATTCACCAGAAGATTGGTCAGAGAGCTGGTGGAGCCCACCGCTGCCAGGGATTCCTTGCCGGCAAAACGTCCCACCACGATCACGTCCGCGGCGTTGAACAGAAGCTGCAGGCAGCCGGACAGTATTAAAGGGAAACTAAAAGCAATGACCTTCGGAAGCACCGGGCCATTGCACATATCGATTTTGTACGATTCTTTGGACATCTTTGTCCCCTCCGTCTGATGTTTCTTTCCGCAGAGTCTGCGGAATCCTTTTCCAGGAAATGATATCTATTAATATAGAACTGCTTTGCCCGTTCGTCAAGAGACAAAATGGGCTTCTTTTCGCGTCCTTTTTTGTGGAAATTTCCTTGAAATCAATTCACTGACAGGAAGAAAAAAACTTAATTAAATAATAAGAAAAAGTGAAAAGTGATTTAATCTAAAAAATAAGTAAGAAATTCACAAAAAAACAGAATAAACGAAACTTAACAAAAGCGAAACTGACGAAAATGTTAGAAAACGGAGTTCTATATTGAAAAAAGTATGCAGAATTTATATAATTATAGCATAATAGTTAATTTTATTTAATTAAAAATAAATATTAAATTAACTTAAATTCAATAAAGGAGGAGTGAAAAGTGATAAGAAGAATGCCGATGTGGAAGAAAGCGGCGGCATGGATGAGCGCGGTGATTCTGGCTGCTTCCCCCGCGTGTTCCCAGACGGTGCAGGCGAGGCCTTCCGAGGCGGAGGAAGTGAAGCGGGTCTGGGATTTTAGCGACGACGCTTAGGGCTGGGCGTACGACGACAGCTGGGCGGGCGACGGCTACCATGGGACCGGCGGCTGTGAGCAGGACCCGGAGCGGGAGATGCTGAAAGTCAGCCTGGACTATTCCGCCGATGTGGAGAACGGATGGAGTCAGACGGGCGTCAGCTTTACGGAGGAGGGAGGGATCGACTATTCTCCCTATAAGGTGCTGAGCTTTGACCTGTATTATGATCCGGAGGCCTATACTACCGGACAGCTGGCCATCAAGGCCTATTCCGACAATGTGTTCCAGGACCAGATCTGCAACATGAACCAGGGAGTCCCGGAGGAGGTGGACGGGCTGACCAGAGTAAATCTGAGTCTGGTCTGCGACAGCGGTTATGCCCAGTCGGAAAAGCCGGCCACCCTGCTGCTTATTATTATAGGAAACAACACCGATTACAAGGGGAATATCTGGTTTGATAATATCAAGCTGAGTAATATTAAAGAGGAAAAATATCTGATGGATTCCACCGTCGCTCCGGATACCAGGACCGCCCTGTCTTCCACGGAAGCGGAACTGACCGTGAACGGGACCGCGTACGCATACCCGGATTCCGTACAGCTTACGGACCCGGAGGCAGATCCGGCCACAGTGGCGCTGTACCAGTATCTGAAAGCGGTGGGAGAGTCCGACGGCACCCTGTTCGGACATATGGAGGATACGGTGCTCAAAGCAGGCGCCGCCCCCATCAGCGACTCTGATACGGAGGATGTGACCGGCTCTCTGTCTGCCATCAACGGCTTGGACTGTGGCGGACTGTTTGGCGGATTTGCTGCCAAATATAACGACCGCCACGAAGGCTCGGAGATACCGGATACCAACGCCGGGAATATCGAGGCAGCGGCAAGATTTTCTAACGAGGCCATCGAAAAGGGGGCAATCATCACCCTGTCCTCCCATATGCCGAACTTTTCCGGCAGCCGGGTGAAAAAGGGAGAGTTTGAGCACACCTATGACGGCTTTGACTACACGCCGGCGGATTCCTATGTCCTTACCGGGGACTGTATGAATCAGATTCTGCCGGGCGGGCAATACCACGAGATCTTCCGGGCGTATCTGGACTTCATCGCGGACTACTCAGGTCAGGCAAACGGACCGATTCTGTTCCGCCCCTTCCATGAGAATACCGGAAGCTGGTTCTGGTGGGGCAAGGCCTTCTGCGACGCGGAGACCTATAAGAGCGTCTACAAATACACGGTGGAGTATTTAAGAGACGAAAAAGACATACATAATCTGCTCTATCTCTACGGACCGGGGGCGGAGGCTTCCACGCTGGAAGAGTATGAGGAGCGCTATCCCGGCGATGAGTACGTGGATCTGGTGGGCTTCGACACCTACGACAATGATCCGGTAGACCGATGAGGAAGGATATACGTTCCAGGACACCTTTGACAAGCTGGTGCGGCTGACGGATGAATTCGCCAAGGAGCACGGTAAGCTTTTCGCGGTGACGGAGACCGGTGTGGCGTCCGCGGGAGCGGCTTTGAAGGAGACCGGCAACAAGCGGCCGGAGTGGTTTACGGAGATCCTGGACATTGTGACGAAGCCGGAGTATGACTGCTGTTACTTTATGCTCTGGTCCAACTACTCCCGGACCGGCAGCTACTACACGCCCTTTGTGGAGGAGGTCAACGAGGACGGTACCTTGTTCGGACATGAACTTTTGGACCCGTTCCTTGAATTTTACAACAATGAAAAAAGCATCTTCGCCCTGGATCAGCAGGAGCTGGTGGGAAGGATTCTGACGGGCGGGATGAACGCGCCGGAGGTGATTCCCCAGGACGCTTTAAGCGGCTATCTGGTCTATCCGGTGTCCGGTCAGAGAGTGCTGGAGGAGATGACGCTGTCCGCCAGACTGAACCAGGAAGGGGCTTCGGTGGAGTTCGGCGTCGTCGGCGACGGGGAGGAATACCGGATTCCCACCTCCGTGGAAGGAAAGCTGGCCTCCGGCGCGCTGGATGCGGCCACCTTGGAAAAGGCGGGGGCCGCTGCCGACGGAAGAGTCCGGCTGTATGCGGGGGATACGCTGCTGCAGGAATGTCAGGTGATCTTGAATATCGCGCCGCCGCCGGAGAATCCCTATGTGGTGGACGATTTTGAGTCCTATGCGGGCGTGACGGATATGATGCTTCGGAGCTGGTCTCTGAACAAGGACGGCGGCTGTAAACTGGACGTCACTCTGTCGAAGGACTGCGCCTATGACGGAGAGCACGGGCTCAAATTCGACTACGTGGAGACGAAGAACGGCTGGGCGGGCTGCGAGTTCCCCAAGACCACGGACTGGTCCGGCTGCAACTGCCTGCAGTTCTGGGTGAAGCCGGACGGGAACAACCAGAAGACGGTGGTACAGATCAACACCTCCACCGGCGGCTCCTATGAGGCTTACTTACAGGAGTATCCGGAGTATGCCGCTTCCACGGAGCCTCTTTTGGTGACCCTGCCCTTTGAAGAATTCCGGGACAAGAACGGCAAGGGAGGTCTTAGCAGTACAGATGCTGCCAATGTGTCCGGCATCGGCCTGTGGGTCAACGCGATCCCGGATTCCGACGCCATCGATGCGAACGGAGAGGTGGCGGGTGTCCTGTATTACGATTCCATCAAGGCGATCAATGCGCTCAATGTCTCCGCGCCCACCTTCGAGAACCTGTCCGGGCCGGAAAGCGTTCCGACGGCAGCGGAAGGCGCGGAAGCGGAGACCGTCGGGAAAAAATCCATGGTTCTTCCCGCGGTCACGGGGATCATCTGCGGCTTGTCCCTGCTCTGCCTGATCGCACTGATCATTTTCAATAAGAAACAAGGAAAAGCCAAGTAGTCGAAAAAACAGCATCCGCCCGCCCGGAGCCCCGGAAGGATTTTACGGAACAAAGTGAGGGAAAATTCTTCCAGACGCTGGGGCGTAGAGAGGGAGGATGCGGAACTTAAATAGGAGGAAATTGTAAGAATGAGTAAACTGGCGCAACTTTTTTACAAGCTTCTGGAAAAGCAGAAGGTGTGTATGGCGGCCTGCCTGACCGTATCGCTGGTGTCCGGCAGTATCTGCGCGGCCTCTGTCCTGAATATGCCGACGGCGGAGGAACTGGGACTTCTCACATCCACGGCCAATGTCAGTCAGGTGCAGGCGGCGGAACCCGAGACCAGGGAGCCGGTGGAGGACGGTTCCATACCGGATGAGGACTGCATGTATGTCTTTTATTCGGCCTGGGAGGGTTATGAGTTCAAGCCCTCGGAATTCAGCGACGAGTACGAGGTGGGGGACGAGATCAAGATCACCGTCGCTTACAACCGGAGCGTGGGAAGCCAGATCGCGTCCAATGTGGACGGAGAGTGGACCACCTTCCCGGCGGACGGCAAGACTTTGGAGGCCACCTTTATCCCCGACGACGACTGGCTGAACCTGCAGATCACGGACATGAAAGAAGGAACCTCCGTGGGCGTGGTTTCCATCGACATTGAGATCACGCTGAAAAACGCGGCGAAGCTGAAACGGATGAATTACACCGGGGCGGGAGATTATCTGCTGTTCTCCGGCGGTTTTGAGGGAGGCTACGAGACCGACGATCTGTGGCTGTCCTACTGCGACGATACCGACTGGCTCACCCTGGTGTATGACTGCAATGTCAAGGGACAGGAAGGCTGGGGCATCCTGGGCTGGGGCGGTTCCCTGGAGGGCGATTGGATCAACGGACCGGGCTACGGCGCGGATAAGAAGGATTCCACCGCGGAAGTGAGCGTGAACTTCTCGGTCAAATACCTGCGCCGGATGATGGGTCTCTCTAAAAGCGACGAGATGGACTGCACCTCTCTGGGCGCCTGGGGAGGCGGAAGGATCAAGTCTCTGACCCTTCACAGAGGTTCCCTGATGCCGAGAAGCGACGTGCTGTTTGAAAACGGCGAGGAGAATGAAGAGTGGGTGTGCAAGGATCTGG
This sequence comes from uncultured Lachnospiraceae bacterium, assembly GCA_910584945.1. Classification (GTDB taxonomy): domain Bacteria; phylum Bacillota; class Clostridia; order Lachnospirales; family Lachnospiraceae; genus Hominiventricola. Next base: position 17,282 of record CAJUDY010000055.1, read on the forward strand.
AGCAGATCCTGGATGAGGACGGAAGCCGTTTCCTCTGTCTGAAATACACCTGTTCCGAGGAAGAGAACTACGGCTGGAGCGTGCTGGGTTTCGGCGCGGGCGTGGGCGGCGAGTGGAAGAGCGGTCTTACCTATAAAGTGTCCGAGTACCAGCCCACCAGAGATCACTATGACTTTATGACCATGGACGAATTCCGGGCTTCCATGGGCCTAAGCTGGGAGGCGAAGGTGGACAGCGTGAGCCTGGGAGCTTACAATAACGGGCGGATTCTCAAACTCTGGCTGTCCGATACGCCGGCTCTGGACCCGGGAGACGACGTAGAATTTGAAAAAGAGTGGGAGTCCCCCAACGCCAAAATCTACGAGGAAGTGGCCTACGCGGAAGGGACCGTCTATCCTCAGAACATGAATTTTACGAAAGCCTGGGAGCAGGCCCATTCGGAAGGGGAAGCGAAGATCATCGAGAGCATGGGCAGAGACGTCTACCTCGTGGTTACCTACGAGTCGAAGAAGAAGGAAGTGCCGACTCTGTACATCACCATGAAGGACGACAAGCAGAGCCATGTGAAGGCAGTGTGGAGCGACGGCAAAAAGGCGGTCTTCTCCTATGACTGCATCGCCAGGATGTTCGAGGGCTATCTGATTCCCCAGGAGTTAAAGTCCATCGCCGTCAGCACCGGGGAGCACCCCATGACGATCACGGAAGTGAATTGTTAGTAAAGTGGGTTTTGCCAAAAACAAGTGGAAGAAAA
>CAJUDY010000056.1 GCA_910584945.1 uncultured Lachnospiraceae bacterium
GGCTGCTTTAGCAGCATACCGAACCTACCGGCTTTAGCCGGTAGTGGTTCAGTTCCGGTATTAATTCCGATGAAAATGCCGTGATGAAGGAGCTGTACCTTACGGCCGATCCGGTGAAGCGCGCCGTGGCGGCGCAGGAAAAAGCCATCCGCCATATTGCGGATGCGGGCTCCTGTGTCATTATAGGGCGTTCGGCGGATTATGTGCTGCGTCATTATCCGGACGTGGTGCGCGTCTTTATCTATGCCCCGAAAAGCTACCGTGAGAAAAAGGTAATGGAGATGTATGGGGACAGCCCCAAAGATGCGAAAAAGAGCATTGCAAGGTCGGATGCCGCAAGGAGCGCGTACTATAAAAGCGTTTCCGGGCAGGAGTGGGGGAATCCGCACGGCTATGAATTGTGCATTGACTCATCCGTGGGGGAGGAGGCGGCAGCCAACATGATCTGCAGCTATACGCAAGTGCGGTAAGGCTGTTGATAATCGCTGCCTTTCTGAATTCCATAAATTCTCTGCAGAAACGCTTTCTTTTTCTGCCAGACGCCCCTGCGCACGAAAGCGGAACCTACAAAAAAGCAGAGACAGGGTATTTATGGAAAGATTATTGGAAACGATATGAAAGAGGACCGTATCAGACAGGCCGCTTGTCAAATCTTATGACAAGCACTTCTCTCGCTTTGGGGGAGGCGTATATGGATGGGGATTTGGAGATTGAGGGTGATCTGTATTATGTGTTAGACCATTTTTTAGGGCAGATGGACAGATTTTCCACGGATGAATCCGCATTAAAAAAACTGATGTTTACATCAACGGCAAAGAAAAACCAGCAGAAGGAAGTACAGAGCCACTATGACATTGGGAATGATTTTTATAAGCTGTGGCTGGATGAAACCATGAGCTATTCCTGCTTCATTTTATCAGCGCCTTAAAGGAGCAACCCGGTGATCCGTGGATGAAAAAGTATATCTTTCCCGGCGGCACTGTTCCGAGCCTGCGGGAAATGCGCTCCTGTGCGGTGGTATTGATTTTGAGAACGGGGAAGGCCATTGGTCCTTGTACGGTTGCGCCAGATTGTCTTAAGCTATCTGGAAAACCACGTCTTCATGGTGTCAAGTATTGCAACAAGTTCTTCTTCGCCGATGATATAAGGCACCATGGCGTACAGATACCGTAAAAACGGACGGGCAAAGACGCCCCGCTCATAAGCAAACTGCTGATAACCGGCGAGTACTTCCGGGTCATGGACTTCGATGCAGACGCATCCGCCCATGATCCGGATTTCTTTGATTCTGGGGTCGGTAAAGCCTTCCATCTCTCTCCTTGTGACGGCTTCGATCCGGCGGATTTTCGTCAGGTAGTCTTCCTGCTCAAAAAGCTCGATGGATTTCTGTGCCACGCTGCAGGCCAGGGGATTGCCCATGAAGGTGGGGCCGTGCATCAGGGCTTTGTCCGGGTCGTCGTCATAGAAGCCTTCGTATACTTTTTGATTTGCCACGGTGGCCGCATGGCCGATATAGCCTCCGGTCAGCGCTTTTCCAAGAACCAGGATATCCGGCAGGACCAGGTCTGCCACGAACCGGTTTCCGGTCCGGCCGAAGCCGGTGGCCACCTCATCGAAGATCAAAAGGACATCGTACTGATCGCAAAGCTCCCGGGCTCTTTTCAGGAAAGAGAGATCATACATGCGCATGCCGCCGGCTCCCTGCAGCAGGGGTTCCACGATCAGACAGTTCAGGTCTTCGTGACAGAGCTCGAAAGCAGTCTCGAGGGCGGGGATCTCAGTGGGGACATGGACGACGTTGGGGTTTGAGCCGTAGGCTTCCAGGATGAAGTGGTAGTCTTCGTCATCCCCCACCTCCATGGTTTTGAAAGTGTCGCCGTGGTAAGAGTGAGTCAAAGACAGCACCTTTGTGCGGTGCAGTTCTCCGCGATTGACATAATACTGCAGCGCCATTTTGAGGGCGACCTCCACAGCTACACTGCCGGAGTCAGAGAAAAAACTGTAATTCAGGTCTCCCGGAAGCCAGTGCTCCAGAGTGGCGGAGAGCTTTTCCACCGGGTCATGGGTGAGGCCGCCCAGCATCACGTGGGAAAAGCGCTCCGCCTGTGACTTGATGGCTTCGGTCAGCACCGGGTGCTTGTAACCGTGAATCACGCTCCACCAGGAGGAGACCGAATCGATCATCCGGTTGTCCTCGGTGTAGAGCCAGACGCCTTTGGCGTCAATGATTTTGTAAGGATCTTTCATTGTTTTCATCTGCTGATATGGATACCAGATCATTGTATATCTCCTCGTTAAAGTTTTTCATCCTGTCTTCCGGTGTCCGGACCGACGCTGTATTGTATTTGGATGAGTTGCTATTCGTAAAGACCGGCCAGTATCTTCGGGTCCATGTCAAGTTCTGTGCCGCCTTCCCGGACGCAGGCGAGGACGGGAAGGCCGGTCCGGTGTTCGCACATGCGCAGGTTGTCTTCTTCCATAACGTCTCCCGGATGGAAATGGTTGAAAAGGATTCCTTTTACCGGAATGTGTTTCGTGCGCAGGTACTCTGTGGTCAGGACTACGCTGTTGATCGTTCCAAGCCCGGCGTCCGCCACGATCAGACAGGAGAGGCCGAGCGTTTGAATCACGTCCTCCAGCCAGAGTTCTCCCTCGTCAAAGCAGAGGGGGCAGAGGATGCCGCCGCTTCCTTCCATGGTCACATAATCATATTGGGCCATGAGTTTATGAAATCCTTCCCGTACTACCTCCATCCGTACCGGATTTCCTTCCAGGCGGGAGGCCAGATGGGGAGAGACTGCCGTCTCGTAGACGTAGGGACACATGGAGGAGAGAGGCTGGGTGATGCCGGAGATCTCCTTTACATACCGGGCGTCTCCAGGGATCAGACTTCCGTCCGGGCAGCGCGTATTGCCGCTCATGGCAGCCTTATAGTAGGCAGCGTTTTTCCCGCTGTCTTTTAACTTTTTGACGATCAGTCCGGTCACAAAAGTTTTGCCCACGTCCGTGCCGGTTCCGGTGATAAACAGTGCCTTAGCCATTATACAACTTCACCTCGAATCCTGATTCTCTGATCAACTCCATGTCGGTCTCTACCGTAATTCCCGCTGTGGTCAGCATATCGCCGGAGATGGCGGCATTGGCCCCGCTTCGGAAGCATCGCGCTCCCTTGTCGCCCACCAGTCCCCGGCCGCCGGCCAGGCGTATGGAGGCATCCGGGATCAGGAAGCGGAAAATGGCGGCGCACCGGCAGGCCTCCTCGTTGCCAAGAGGCGTATGGTGTTCATAGGGGGTTCCGGGGATCGGATTTAAAAGGTTCATGGGGACGGATTTGACGCCCAGGTTCCGGGCGGTTAATACCATATTAATCCGGTCCTCCATGGTCTCCCCAAGCCCCAGGATACCCCCGGAGCAGATGGAAAGTCCGGCTCTTTTCGCCGCTTTTAAGGTCTCGATCTTTTCTTCGTAGGTATGAGTGGTGCAAACCTGGGGGAAATACCGGGCGGAAGTCTCCAGGTTGCAGTGGACCCGGGAGGCCCCGGCTTCCCGGATCTTCCGAAACTGTTCTTCTCCTAAAAGTCCGAAAGAGACGCAGACCTCTATGGAAGTTTCCCTTCGGATGACGCGGATGCTCTCACAGACCTGGTCGACTTCCCTGTCCGAAAGCCGCCTCCCGGAGGTGACGATGGAGTAGCGCAGGACTCCCTGCGCTTCATTGTGCTTTGCGCCGGTGAGCAGCGCCTCCGTATCCAGCAGAGGGTAATGCTCCCCGCAGGCGGTGTGATAGTGGGCACTCTGGGCGCAGTACTTGCAGTCCTCCGAGCAGCGGCCGCATTTGCCGTTGATGATCGTGCAGATGTCAAAACCTGTCCCGCAGATCTGACGCCGGATCTCATCCGCCGCGCCTGTCAGCTCTTCCAGCGGCGCATCTGCTAACAAAAGCGCTTCCTCTTTGTTCACCTGCCCTCCGGACAGGACCTTCTCTTTCAATTGTTCTATGATATGATGCATTGGGAACCTCCTGTTTCGATATCCATGTTGGGGTCAAAAGGTATATTGCGCCGCTTATGTCAGATATGCGACTGCCGGACGCAGGCGCTTCGCCAGGCCCGCCGCCAGAAAACAGAGGAAAAGATCTCCGGGTACTGCCAGTAAAAAGCAGTAGAGAAATAGGGGCCAGAGCCCAATGGGGGTGTCAATCACAAAATTGCAGATCAAATAGTAGTATACCATCCCCATCCCGTACACGATCGCAAGTCCAATCAGGTTGGCAGCCAGAATTTTTCCAAAAGTGAGCCGCTGCAGTCGCTCCGTGATCCGTCCGGTCGCATAGCTTCCTATAATAAAGCCGATGATGTATCCAAAGGACGGCTTCAGTATATACCAGAAGCCGCCGCCTTCCGCGAAGACGGGAAGACCCATAAGGCCCAGAAGCGCATAAAGCCCCACACTGCAGGCGCCGAGCCTTCCGCCGAGCAGAAGTCCCGCCATCATGGTAAAAAGAAACTGGAGGGTAAAAGGAACTACAGGGACTGGAATTTTTAAAAAGGCGCCAACGGCAGTCAGCACGGTGAACAGGGCGCAGAGCGTCATCTCTTTGGGGGTGATTCTTTTTCTCATATTGTTCCTCCATGTTGTAGGCTGGTAAATTTTCCATTGAAATGGTAGCAGAAAAAGAATAGATTGTCAACTTGATTTTTACATTGGTTTACTATGTTGGCTTTCAAAGACGGATTACCTGTGCGTTCAAAAATTTTGCATTTAGGCATTTTCCACAAAAATATAAAATATTTTTGTGGAATTTGACGGTTGTTTTCGGGGAGGGTTTTGGTTATAATAACAGTAATCTGATAGACATGTTACTGGTAAGGCAGGCAGGATCGATTAAAGATGGCATATTTTTGTGTACATTTTGATCGGTCTTTTTTTGTGCTTTCCGTACGGTCTAAGAGAGAGCCCGACGGGGTGTAAAGAGTGATTTTGGCCAAATCATGGGAAGAAAATCCAGACAGAAAAGGAGAACAGGATTATGGCAAAGGACTATGCAGCTACTGCGAAAGCGGTATTGAGGGAAATAGGAGGTGAGAAAAATGTCTCCCATTTGGAGCATTGTTCTACGCGCCTTCGCTTTTCCATCGTAGATGAGAGCAGGGTAAATAAGGATGCGCTGAAAGCCGTCCCCGGTGTAATGGGAGTGGTGGGCAGCGGCAGTCAGTGCCAGGTTATCATAGGAAACGATGTGATCGAGGTGTATGACGAGCTTTTGAAGCTGGGCGATTTTTCCAGCAGCGGAGAGGTGAAAACAGGCGGAGGCAAACGTGATATCGGAGCGGCAGCGCTGGATTTTCTGGTCGGTATCTTCCAGCCGCTTGTTCCGGCGATTGCGGGCGCAGGTATTTTAAAAGCGCTTTTGACCGTATTGACGACTTTTGGAATATTGACGGCAGACGATACGATCTATAAAGTGTTTTATTATGTGGCGGATGCGGCGCTTTATTATCTGCCGATTCTCGTGGCGGTGACCACGGCAACGAAGCTGAATGTCAACCGGCTGGTAGCTGTGTCGATTGTGGGTGCGATGATTTATCCCAATACGGCAGCATTACTGGCTGCCGAAGGCGGCGCGGCGTTCTTTGGCCTGACGCTCCAGAATGTGGGTTACACGGGACAGGTATTCCCGGCGATTCTGACCGTGGCATTTATGGCAGTCATCGAGCGGTTCTTCAATAAGATCAGTCCGAAGGCGATCCGGGTATTCTTTGTGCCTTTGATGAGCTTTGCGATTACGTTTCCGGTAGCACTGCTGATTCTGGGACCTCTGGGATATAATATCGGAGCGCTTTTAACAACGGTGATCCTTGCCCTCTATAACAGCCTTGGCTGGTTGGCGGTGGCGCTGGTTGCGGCAATCCTGCCGTTCATGATCTCTCTTGGCATGCATAAAGCGCTTGTACCATATGCAGTGGCATCGATCTCCGATCCGGGATTTGACATGTTGTATCTTCCGGCATCTCTGGCACATAATATTTCGGAAGGCGGCGCATGTCTGGCTGTGGCTCTGAAAACAAAGGATGAGAATCTACGTTCCACTGCAATCTCTGCAGGTATTTCAGGACTGTTCGGTATCACTGAGCCGGCTCTGTACGGTGTGACACTGCAGCACAAAAAAGTGATGATGAGCGTATGCGCTTCCAGTTTTATCGGCGGTCTGTTTATCGGTTTGACGAAAATCAAGGCATTCGCGGCAGTGGGACCAGGTATTGCAAGTATGCCCATGTACATTGATCCCGATAACGGCATGAACTTTGTCTATGCGGTGGTCGGTTTTGTGATTTCTGTCGCTTTGTCCTTCGTGTTCACGCTGGTTCTGTTTAAAGACGGGGATGTGGCAGAGGCGAAAGCACCGGAGATTCCGGCTTCGGGTACGCCGCTGGTAAGTCCGCTGGAAGGGAAGCTGATCGATCTGCCGGAAGTCAATGATGAAGCATTTGCGGGCGGCGTGCTGGGCGACGGCATGGCGGTGATTCCGACAAAAGGCGAATTGTATGCTCCGGCGGATGCAACGATTGATACGGTATTTGACTCCAAGCATGCAATTTCCATGGTGTGTGATAATGGTGCGGAACTTCTGCTGCACGTCGGCCTGGACACGGTAAAGCTGGAAGGCAGGTATTTTGAGCCGATAGTCAAGAACGGAGATCGAGTGAAGGCCGGGGATCTGCTGATGAAGTTTGACATCAAAGCGATCCAAAAAGAGGGATTTGAGGTGGTGACTCCGATTATAATTACAAATTCGGATGATTATGAGCTGAAAAAGGCAACAAAAGGAGCCGTGAAGAATGGAGCGGCAATTCTTGCGATTATGAAAAAGGAGGTATAACAGATGAGTTTTCCAGAAGGATTTCTCTGGGGAGGAGCAGTGGCCGCGAACCAGGTGGAAGGCGCGTGGAATGTTGGTGGTAAGGGAGCGAGTGTGGCGGATGTGGCGACCTATAAGCCGAATGCAGACGTGAAAGATTACAAGACGCATGTATCCATTTCCCTGGAAGCGATTGAGAAGGCCAGGAAGGATACGGATGACACTTATTATCCTAAGCGCCGGGGCATTGATTTTTATCATCATTATAAAGAGGATCTGGCGTTGTTTGCGGAGATGGGATTCAAAGTGTTCCGTCTGTCCATTGCCTGGAGCCGGATCTTCCCCACCGGGGAGGAGAAGGAGCCGAACGAGGAGGGGCTGGCGTTTTATGAAGACTTTTTAAAAGAAATGCGGCGTCTGAACATGGAACCCCTCGTGACCTTGTCGCACTATGAGATGCCGCTGCATCTGGCGACAAAATATAACGGCTGGACGGATCGCTGCGTAGTGGAATATTTTGTGCGGTTTGCAAAGGCGTGCTTTGACCGTCTGGGGAAATATGTGAAATACTGGCTGAATTTTAACGAGGTGGACAGCATCATCCGTCATTCTTTTATCACGGCCGGAATTATACCGGAGCTGTGCGGGGAAAGGGGAGAACTGGCGTGCTGTTATCAGGCTCTTCATCATCAGCTTGTAGCGGCGGGTATGGCAGCAAAGATGCTGCGTGAGCAGTGGCCGGAAGCACAGATGGGATGCATGCTCACTAAGCTTATGACTTATCCGCGTACCTGTGCGCCGGAGGATGTGGCGGCCACACAGAAGAAGAACCTGGAAAATATGTTCTATGCGGACGTACAGGTGTTCGGTGAGTATCCGCGGATGATTTTGCGTGATCTGGAAAAGCGTGGTTTTGAGATTCGGATGGAACCGGGAGATCTGGAAATTCTCAAGGAAGGAACGGTGGATTTCGTATCTTTCAGCTATTATATGAGTATGACGGAGTCGGTAGATCCAAATGCGGAGCGTACGCCGGGAAATACCATACTGGGCGTAAAGAATCCGTATCTGGAGTCGAGTGACTGGGGATGGCAGATCGACCCGGTGGGCCTGCGCATTTCTCTGATCGAGCTGTATGACCGCTATAGAAAGCCGCTGTTCATCGTGGAGAACGGAATTGGCGCGAAAGATACCGTGGAAGCGGACGGTTCCGTTCATGACTCGTATCGGATCGAGTATTTCCGCCGGCATTTCAAAGAGATGGAAAAGGCAATTGACGACGGAGTGGACCTTATGGGCTATACGAGCTGGGCGCCGATTGACCTGATCTCCGCATCCACGAACCAGATGAGCAAGCGCTATGGTTTTATCTATGTGGATCAGGATGACATGGGGAACGGTACACTGAAGCGGAGCCGGAAGGACAGCTTTTACTGGTATCAGAAAGTCATCCGCACCAACGGGGCAGATATGGACTGACCGGATCGGAAGCGGTTAAAGGGAGGAGTGGCATATGTTGCGGATCAAGAAAGTGCTGAATTCCAGCGTGGTACTGGTGTCCGATCAGGACGGCGGGGAGTTCATCGTTCTGGAAAAAGGAATCGGTTACGGCAGAAAGCCGGGGGAGATCGTGGAATTGAAGGAGGAGAGCCGGATCTTTGTCCGGCTCTCCCGAAACGATCAAAATCAGCTGGCCGAGCTTTTGAGTACGATTCCACCCAGTTATCTGGAGATCACCCAGGAGATTGTCGCTTTCGCCCAGCAGGAGCTTCACACGGCCTTAAACGAGCACATTTATCTGACGCTGACGGATCATCTGCATTTTGCGGTGGAGCGGTATGAGAAAAGTATGATGGTTGCCAACCGGGTATTCTGGGAGCTGAAAAGCTTTTATCCAAGGGAATATCAGGTTGGCGTCAAGGCCCTGGACATCGTTGCGCGGGAGCTGGGCATACGGCTTCCTCTGGAAGAAGCGGCCAACATCGCTTTTCACATTATCAACGCTCAGAAAGAGGAAGAAGTACAGTACGACGCCATGCGGGCGGCAAAGCTTATTGGGAAAGTGGTGACGCTGGTCACCTACTCCATGAAATGCCAGCCGGACAGGGAGAGTCTGCATTACTCCCGCTTCATCAGTCATATGCAATATTTCGCAGAGCGTTTTTTCACAGACAGGATGCTGGAGTCGCCGGACGACTTTCTCTATGTCCAGGTGGAGCAGGGATATCCCAAAGCACTTTCCTGTGCGGAGAAAGTACGGACGCTGATTCTGCGGGAATATAACCGGGCGATCAGCAACGAGGAGGTCGCTTACTTGGCTGTACATATCCAGAGACTGGCGTCAAGAGAATAGAGTAAAGAGCCGGATGCATGGGCCCCTCCCTGGCTGCGTCCGGCTTTTTTTCTGTTCCCATCCGGTTTTGATTTTGACAGGGCAGAACGCATATGGTAAAATATTTTCAAAGACAGGAGAGAAGGTTGAAAAATGTTATAGAAAATCTGCATAAAAAGTTTGCTAATTTTCTTAACATTATGTATAATATCTATAAAGACAGCAGGAAGGGAGATCTGCAGGAATCGCCGGTCTCCGAATAACTGGTAAAGGAGGATTCCGTATATGGAAAAACGAATTTTTAAAATTCACTCAAAAGCAGATAACAGGGTAGCATTGAAGGTCATTCCGGGACATTTTGTGACCTCTCATTCCCACATTAATTATTATGTGGACTTGACCACGCTTCAGGCGCGTCAAAATGAGGCGGAAGCGGCCGCAAAGATTCTGGCGAGAAAATATGAGAACAACACGGTGGTAGATACCATCATCTGTCTCAACAGTTGCCAGGTGATCGGCGCTTATCTGGCCCAGGAACTGACAAGAGGAGGGATCATGTGCCTGAATCAGCACAACACCATCTACATCACGGCTCCGGAGCAGGACATCAACGGACAGATGATCTTCCGGGATAATTCCAAGATCATGGTTCAGAACAAGAATATCCTGATCCTCTCCACTTCCATCACCACCGGTGTGACGCTGGAAAAAGCGATCCGCAGCGTGGAGTACTACGGCGGCAAGGTGCAGGGAATCGCTTCCATCTTCAGCTTTGTCAAAGAAGCCCACGGCGTGGAGGTCAACAGTATCTTCAACGCGGACGATATGACCGGATATGCGTCCTTTGACGAGAAGGACTGTCCCATGTGCAAGACCGGACAGCGGATCGACGCGATCGTCAACGGATTCGGGTACAGCAAGATCTAACTGCATAAAATTTATGGAATGTAAAGGCGGGGGTTGTCAAACCCCTGCCTTTTGTGTATAATACAGAAAGTTTGGACATTTTTAAGCCATGCACCGTCCAACGGACGAGACTGCGCGTGCTTGCACGAAAGCGGTCTTGTCCGTTGGACGGTATAGGGCGCAGCCCGCCAGCGAGCAGACGAAGTCTGTGAGCTGGGCATGGAGAGGCCAGCCAAAAAGAGAGTGCCATGCACAGTCCATTTGGAAAGGAAAAGGTGAGAAGATGAAAGCATTTCTTATTCTGGAAGACGGACATGTCTTCCCCGGCCGAAGCATCGGTTCTGCCAGAGAAACGGTCAGCGAGATTGTATTCAACACGTCCATGACCGGCTACCTGGAAGTGTTGACCGATCCTTCTTATTCCGGACAGGCGGTGGCTATGACCTATCCGCTGATCGGCAATTACGGAATCTGTCTGGAGGATATGGAGTCCGAAAGACCCTGGGCGGACGGTTTTATCGTCCGGGAGCTGTCCAGGATGCCGAGCAACTTCCGGTCTGAGGATACGATTCAGAACTTCCTTTTAAAATATGAGATTCCGGGCATCTGCGGCATTGATACCCGGGCACTGACCAGAATCCTCCGGGAGTCCGGCACGATGAACGGCATGATTACCACAGACGAGAACTATCAGATGGAGGAAGTCCAGAAGAAGCTTGCCGCATACGCCACCGGGGACGAAGTGTCCCAAGTGACCTGTAAGGAGAAATACGTGCTTCCGGGCGACGGCTATAAAGTTGCTCTTCTCGATCTTGGCGCAAAGCGCAATATTGCCCGTTCTCTACATAAACGTGGCTGTGAAGTCACGGTCTATCCTTCTTTTACCTCCGCAGAGGAGCTGCTCGCTTCTCATCCGGACGGTATCATGCTTTCCAACGGACCGGGGGACCCTAAAGCCTGCGGGAACATCATCCGGGAAATCCGCAGACTTTATGAGACCAATCTTCCCATATTTGCCATCTGTCTCGGACATCAGCTCATGGCCCTTGCCACGGGGGCGGATACCTACCGGCTGAAATATGGTCACCGGGGCGGCAATCATCCGGTCAAAGATCTGAATACCGGACGGGTATACATCACTTCCCAAAACCATGGCTACGCAGTGGACCCGGACAGCCTTGATCCCAAAGTGGCCGTTCCGGCGTTCCAGAACGTCAACGACGGAACCAATGAAGGTCTTTCTTATATAGGAAAAAATATCTTCACGGTTCAGTTTCATCCGGAAGCATGTCCCGGACCCCAGGATTCCGGTTCTCTCTTTGACCGGTTTCTGAAGATGATGGAGGTGAACAAAGATGCCTAAGAATCCACAGATAAAAAAAGTACTGGTGATCGGTTCCGGTCCCATCGTCATCGGACAGGCGGCGGAATTCGACTACGCGGGAACCCAGGCCTGCCGTTCCCTGAAAGAAGAAGGCATCGAAGTGGTGCTTCTGAACTCCAATCCGGCCACCATCATGACGGACAAGGACATCGCGGACCGGGTTTATATTGAGCCGCTGACGGCGGAAGTGGTGGAGCAGCTGATCTTAAAAGAACAGCCGGACAGTGTCCTGCCGACCCTGGGCGGCCAGGCGGGCTTAAACCTTGCCATGGAGCTTGAAGAGCGGGGATTTTTTGCGAAAACAGGAGTCCGGCTCATCGGCACCACCTCCGAGACCATCAAGAAGGCGGAGGACCGCCTGGAATTTAAATCCACCATGGAGAAGATCGGGGAGCCAGTGGCGCCGTCCCTGGTAGTGGAAAGTCTGGAAGAGGGCGTTGCATTCTCCAATCAGATCGGTTATCCGGTGGTGCTCCGTCCCGCCTACACCCTGGGAGGAAGCGGCGGCGGTATCGCTCATAATCAAGAGGAACTGGAAGAGATTTTGACCAATGGACTGCGCCTCTCCCGGGTGGGGCAGGTGCTGGTGGAGCGCTGCATCGCGGGCTGGAAAGAGATCGAGTACGAGGTCATGCGGGACGGCGCGGGCAATGTGATCACCGTCTGCAACATGGAAAATATCGACCCGGTGGGCGTGCATACCGGGGACAGCATCGTGGTGGCGCCCTCCCAGACACTGGGGGACAAGGAGTACCAGATGCTCCGGACCTCCGCTTTGAATATCATCAGCGAGTTAAAGATCACGGGAGGCTGCAACGTGCAGTTTGCCCTGCATCCTGCAAGCTTCGAATACTGCGTCATCGAGGTCAATCCCAGAGTGAGCCGTTCCTCCGCTCTGGCCAGTAAGGCCACCGGCTATCCCATCGCCAAAGTGGCGGCGAAGATCGCTGTCGGCTATACCCTGGATGAGATCAAGAATGCGGTCACCGGGCAGACCATGGCCAGCTTTGAGCCCATGCTGGACTACTGTGTGGTGAAGATGCCCCGCCTGCCTTTTGACAAATTTATCAGCGCCAGAAGGACGCTGACCACTCAGATGAAGGCCACCGGGGAGGTCATGAGCATCAGCGACAGCTTTGAAGGGGGACTGATGAAGGCCATCCGCTCCCTGGAGCAGCATGTGGACAGCCTGTTATCTTATGATTTCAGCCATTTGACGGAAAAGGAACTGACAGAGCAGCTTTATGTGGTGGACGACCGCCGGATCTGGGTGATCGCGGAGGCGCTGCGCCGGGGGATGGCTTATGAGGAAATCCACGAGATTACGAAGATCGATCTGTGGTTTATCGATAAATTGGCGATTCTGGTAGAGATGGAGCGGGCGCTTCAGACGGAAGAACTGACAGAGGAACTGTTAAAGGAGGCAAAGCGGCTGGAATTCCCGGATCAGGTCATCGCCCGGCTGACGGGAAGAGAAGAGGCGGACGTCAAAAAGCTTCGCCTGGAATACGGGATCACCGCGGCTTACAAGATGGTGGACACCTGCGCGGCGGAATTTGCCGCCACCACGCCCTACTATTATTCTGTGTTCGGCAGCGAAAATGAAGCGGCGGAAACCAGCGGCCGAAAAAAAGTGCTGGTGCTTGGGTCCGGACCCATCCGCATTGGGCAGGGCATTGAGTTCGACTTCTGCTCGGTTCACTGCACCTGGGCGTTTTCCAGGGAGGGCTATGAGACAATCATCATCAATAACAATCCGGAGACGGTCAGTACGGATTTTGACATCGCGGACAAGCTGTACTTTGAGCCCCTGACCCCGGAGGATGTGGAGAACATCGTGAATCTGGAGCATCCGGACGGGGCGGTGGTCCAGTTCGGCGGCCAAACCGCCATCAAGCTGACGGAGGCGCTGATGAAGATGGGCGTGCCGATCCTGGGAACCTCGGCGGAGAATGTGGACGCGGCGGAGGACCGGGAGCTTTTTGACGGTATTCTGGAAACCTGCGGGATTCCCCGCCCTAAGGGAGATACGGTCTACACCGCAAAGGAAGCAAAAGAGGTGGCCCGAAGGCTCGGTTATCCGGTGCTGGTCCGTCCTTCCTATGTGCTGGGCGGTCAGGGCATGCAGATCGCCATCGGGGACAAGGATGTGGAGGAATTTATCGGCATCATCAACCGGATTGCCCAGGACCATCCGATTCTGGTGGACAAGTATCTCCAGGGTAAGGAGATCGAAGTGGACGCGGTGTGCGACGGGGAGGACATCCTGATCCCGGGCATCATGGAGCACATCGAGCGGGCCGGCATTCATTCCGGGGACAGCATCTCCGTCTACCCGGCCCAGAGCATCAGCGAGGGGGTCAAGGGAACCATCGAATCCTACACCAGAAAGCTCGCCAGAGCCCTTCATGTGATCGGACTGATCAACATCCAGTTTATCGCGGTGGGGGAGGAAGTCTATGTGATCGAGGTAAATCCCCGCTCCAGCCGCACGGTGCCCTATATCAGCAAGGTGACCGGGATTCCCATCGTGCCCCTGGCCACCAAGGTAATCCTGGGGCAGAAGATCAAGGACCTGGGGTACAAGCCGGGCCTTCAGCCGGAGGCGGATTATTTTGCGGTGAAGATGCCGGTCTTCTCTTTTGAGAAGATCCGGGGGGCGGATATCGGCCTGGGGCCGGAGATGAAGTCTACGGGAGAGTGTCTGGGAATTGCGAAGACCTTTCATGAGGCCCTCTACAAAGCCTTTCTGGGCGCCGGAATCCGTCTGCCCAGACACCGGAACATGATTATGACCGTCCGGGATGAGGACAAGGAGGAAGCGGTGGAGATCGCCAAGCGCTTTGAGGCTTTGGGCTACAATATCTTCGCCACCAAGGGAACGGCCAGGGCCCTGATGGAGGCGGACGTGCAGGTGCGTATGACCCGCAAGATCGAGCAGGAGTCCCCGAACATCCTGGACCTGATTCTGGGTCATCAGATCGATCTGGTCATCGACACCCCCTCCCAGGGCGTGGAACACGGCCACGACGGATTCATCATCCGCCGAAACGCCATCGAGACCGGCGTGAACGTCCTCACCGCCATCGACACGGCAAAAGCCCTGGTGACCTCCCTGGAGAATACGGACAGCGGGAAACTGACGCTGGTGGATATTGCAGAGATCTAAAAAGGTGCCGCAGCCGTTAAAAATGTGACGGTTGCGGTATTTTTTGTCTCACGGTTTCTCCAGATACAGATATACCGAGGAGGAAAATACGTGATCCCTGACTTCAAACCGCGCGCTGCCTCCGTATCGCTTTGCCACGGAGCGAACGGAGATCAGGCCGGTTCCCCCGCCTGGTTTCCGGGAACGGAAGGAGCCGTCCGCCGTCGGATGTACATTCTGGCAGCTGTTGTCCATGGTGATGGTCAGGATTCCGAATTTCAGTCGGCTCTGCATGCGGATAAAGGGCGTGCCCCGGGTCTGCTCCCTGCAGGCGGCGATGGCATTGTCCAGCAGATTGCCGATGATGACGCACAGGTCGGTCTCCGACACCTCTCTGGTGTCGGAAGGAATGCAGAGGGACAGTGAGACAGAAGGGATTCCTTCTTTTCGGGCCATGGACAGATAATAGCCGGCCACCGCGTTGACCGCATCGTTTTCACAAAGTCTGTCCGCGGGGTCTGCAGGGATATCCGCAGTCAGGGCGTTTAGATAATCCAGAAGTTTTTCTTCCAGATGCTGTGCGGCATACTCTCGGATGACGGCCAGATGGTGCTTCAGATCATGGCGCTGGGCCCGGATGGAGGCGGCCGTCTCGGAGAGGATGGCATACTGGGTCTTCCGGGCTTCCGTCTCTTTTTCGATCAAGGCCAACTCATAGGAGAGCTGGCGGTTTTCTGCCTGATGTAAAAGCATACAGCGTATAAAATAACTGCACAGTACGCACATCATTCCGATGAACAGCAGAATGCCGAGCTGGAAGAAAAATGTGATCTGAAAGGGCGGGTGAAACAGATGATAATTCATAAGTTCCAGAAGCGTAAAGATCGTAAGGACTAAGGCCGGAATCAGGAAAAGGATGGCAAACTGGTTCCGGTTATAAATAATTTCCAGTAGAATACAGCCGGCAAAGAGGATAAAGGCGAGCGGGATCAGCAGATGGAACAGGTACATCGTTCTGGAGAATGCCGCAATGCCAAGAAGCTGCAGGATGACCGCTCCGATGACAGCCAGCTCCATCAGGGTACAGGTGCAGGAGAGCACTTTTGGGTGGCGGGGATTTAAGATGATTATGCCGCAGCGTAGGAGCGGGATGGTCAGGGTGAACATTCCAATAAAAGCCATCAGGTACAGAAGCGGAGGGTTATGGATAAAGATACTGGTCAGATTGCACTCTCCAAGAATCCAGACGCCCACCAGAAAAGAAAAAAGTCCAAGCCACAGGACTGGTCTGCCGATCTCATCAAAGCGGGTGAGAATCAGGGCGATCAGCAGCAGGAGGACGCCAAGAGCGATCAGTATGATCGAAAAAAGCAAAGAGAAGCCCATCTTGGTAAAAAGAAAGGTCAGAAGATCATTCTGTTCTCCCAGAAAGACCGGATGCAGGGTCATGCGGCCTCTCTGGGTGGGGGCCTGGTACCGAAGCTGTAAAGTGACCGGCTCTCCGGTCCCGGGGAGCGGGAGAAGCTTTACGACGGTGGGGGGATCGAGGAGAAACGCCGGATAAGTCCCCGGCTGTCCATAGGCGAAGAGCAGCGTCTCGTCCGCGTAGATCTCGAAGGGAGTGTATACAGACTTGATATACAGGCAGTCGCCGGGGCGGGGCGTGATCTGAGCAGTCAGCGTGACGGATGACATGTCAGAGCAGCGGAGGGTGCAGGGAAGCGTGACGTCTGCGGCGGATGCTCCGGTTTCCATGGTCCATTCTGTCAGCTCCTTAACCTGGGGGCGTACGGCCTCCCGGGAAGGATGGAAGTATACGCCTGCGAAGAGAAGCAGGATGAGAAAAGACATAGAGAAGGGAATGATTTTATGCATGATTTCTTCCGTCCTTTCTGGCGGTCTGGAAGAGATAAGTCTCCCATGCGTCCTTTGCTTTTTTCAGACTTTCTCTGCGGATATGGACATTCGTTCCGTCCACCATACGGAAAATCATCAATTCCCTGTCCAGTCCAGTGACAAAGGCCAGATTGACCAGATAGCTTTTATGGCAGCGCAGGAAAGGGAGGGCGGCGAAGGAATTCTCGATTTTATCCAGCGTTCCCCGGGAACGCAGCGTCTGTCCGTCTGTCAGATGGAACAGAAGATAATGTGCTTTCTGTTCGATGGAAAGCATCTTGCGGAAGGGAACGGACAGGGGCTTTCCATTGTGAAGGATCTGAACACCGGGGGCGTTCTGCTTTTTTCGCATGCCAGCTGTAAGACGTCGGCGACCGCCTGGCCGGTGACTGGTTTTTCGATATACCGCGCCACATTCAGGCGGTATCCTTCCAGCGCATGCTCTTTGCTGGTAGTGATAAAAGCCACGGGGATCTCCGGGTCCATACTGCGGACGGCCTGGATCGTGTCCACGCCGGAGATTCCGTCGAGATAGATGTCCATCAGGATCAGATCATAAAGCCCGGGATGATACTCTGCCAGAAATGCTTCTCCATTTTCATAAATACCGGTTTGGACCGGCATCCCGCTGTTTTGAATTAACAGGAACAGCTTCTCAAATTCTTCCGGATTGTCTTCACAGACGGCAATTCGCAGTTCTTCCATAGGATATTCTCCTGATTTTTCTCATTGTGGACTCTCTAATATGAATAAGCATAAAAAGCTGAATTTGTCAAGTACGAATTTTGTATAAGAAATATTCAAATATGGAACTGGAACAAACAGGCGGAAAAAAATAAAATGGGATATATATGTAGAAAGTGCGAGGAGGAAGAGACGGAATGAAAAACAGGTGGAAACGCACGCTGGCTTGGATGCTGGCGGCGGTACTTTGGAGTACGATGTCCGGCCCGGCATTGTATCCCTAAAGTCGTGAAATAGTTACTCAAAACATATTTTGTACAGATAACCCAT
>CAJUDY010000057.1 GCA_910584945.1 uncultured Lachnospiraceae bacterium
GAGCGGATGTTCCAGGAAGGCGTGCTGGCTGCGGTGCTGGCTGCGGGGGCCAGGAGGTTGAGAGGAGGGGATGAAAAGCTTTTTGATTATGCGGATGAAAGGCTGGAAGATATACCATCCAGTGTATGGAATGATGGCCAGTTCTCCCGGGGGAATCGCATT
This sequence comes from uncultured Lachnospiraceae bacterium, assembly GCA_910584945.1. Lineage (GTDB taxonomy): Bacteria > Bacillota > Clostridia > Lachnospirales > Lachnospiraceae > Hominiventricola. The sequence continues at coordinate 163 of CAJUDY010000057.1, forward strand.
GATGAGGCGGAAGCAATCAGAAATAATCTGTGTCATAATTTTCCGACGGTGGATCGCCTTTATGGTAAAGTTCTGTCAAGCAACAAAAGCTATGATACAACATTGCCTTCGTATCTGGATGCAAAAAACTGGTTAAATAAAATGAAACAGGATATAAATAAACTAAACAATTTTACTAAAAAAAATTGGGCCCAAATTCGTATAAATCAGACATCATATGATATCAAACGCTTAAATATTGTTTTACCCAACGTTGAATTGACAAGAGCACAAAGAGCGGCTCTTGAAAGTCTGAAAGCATATGCGACGACTTTAAAAATAGAAGTTAAAGTGTATATTACAAAGTAAAGGAGACTGACTCGATGACTGAATTAAGTATAAGCGCCTACATAGACAAAAGCAAAAATGTAATATTAGTACCGTATAAGCTGAGTGAAGCTGGTTTTGGAGTAGCAGCAGAGCCGATTATACAGGTGAGCAACGAAGAATGGGATAATATATCTCAATATATTCTGAGCCTGCTGGATGAAATATCCAAGGACCCTTTGGCAGTAGAAAACGAATCAACAGCTTTTGAAAAAATATATGGAAGAAGAGGATTCAGGCAGTTTTCCAAAAGACACATTTGTATAACAGCTCTGGAAATATTAAATGACCATAAAATTACTATTTATAACGATCCCCGACTGTCAGATGGATCGTATGGAACGGAGAAAGGTACAATAAGTGAAAAATACAGTATTGAATATGTAAGCGAAGCGGAAAAGGATCTGGTACAGGAAAACTTTTTAAAAGCATATCTGGATGCACAGCGGTATCTGGAAGCGATTGGGAGTAAACTGCTTTGATTATTTTAAACTGGATATCTGTAAATCATGTCTTTGGCTTTTACAAACAGTTATTCAAAGCATTTTAAAATGTAAAGCAGAGATCAGTACCCGGTAAGGGAGGTGCGTGAAATGTCCGTGATCCATACAGGCGATCTCCGGACAGAGGGACTGAACGGGATCGGAACGGTCCTGGAATTCCGGATGGAAGAGATGCCGGGCGCCCATTCCACAGCGATGGTGACCTGCCGCATGGATACAGGGAAGGCAGCCGGGCTTCTTGGCGAACCGGTATGCGACCGTACCGTCACCATCTATCGGGCTGGCGCAGAACGTCCGGTATATTCCGGCATGATTCGCAGAGGATCTGTTACAGAAGAAAACGGCGTACAGACCATGCGCCTGGAGCTGGTCTCCGGGACGATCCGGATGGATCTGGCGAAAAGAGACCGCTCCTGGCAGGATACAGGGATGAGCTACGGAGCGCTGTTCCGTCAGGTGGCGGTTAGGGCAGGAGGCGGGGCCCGGGTATCCGTCGGAATCCCGGAGACCGGAGCGCCGGTGGAACTGGAGTGGACGGAGTATACGGCAGTGGTGGAGGGGAGCAGCCATGGCAGAGGCCGCCTTCTCAACTACGAAGTGGAGAGCAGGGAAGCCCATGCCTGCGGGAAACTGACCATCTACGGCAGAACGTGTGAAAGCCGAAAAGGGGAGCTGATCTTCACCTATCGGCTGGCTCGTCCGGAATAATAGATAGTAAAATTTATAAAAGGAATTCGAAGGGTTCAATAGACTTGTCAGAGATATGCATATTATCCTGCATTAGAATGGAAGAAAAATTAAGTGTTTTATTTATAGTAAAATAAAGAGATCTTATATTATGGATATAAAAAAGGAATCTTCCAACAGATTTATGTATAACAAGGACGAATACAATTTATTGATTTGCTAATTTCGTTATATGCTGGAGGGAGATTTCATGAAGAGACTCTCTATAATGAGCAAGGATTTGCTTTGCAAAAAAGAATCATTTATTGGAGGAGGGATTTACATAATGTGGAATATTTCTAATACTTTTAGGCTTGCGGTAAATGCAAATAAAAATAGAATACGGAATATATTAATGAAGAGATATAGAGAATTGTCAGAATTACCAGTAAACAGCAAAAGATTTATTTTGAATAATAATAATATAGAGCTTAATTATAACGAAGATTTCGATAAAGCAATGTCAATATCTGAAGAAGATGCATATTTGTATTACGAATATAATATGGATTTTTATCCAAAAGAAAAAGAATTAAGTTTAGAGGTACAAATTGCTTTTGCAAAAGAATTGGCAGAGATATTTAGAGGTAGTGGTGTTGAGGTAGAGATAATATCGGAATTTGAACATTTATTAGATGACTGAAAGGAGTCAGGTATTTGACGGACAGACAAGTGTTGGCAGGGGGCAAAGATGTGTATTTCCATTTTGCTCGTTTTACATAACTTGTATAAAACGAAAGCCCCATTAGGGATATACGGAAAAATGGTGGGTCTTCAATTGAGGTACCGGAAAATGCATCTATAAATGCAAAATCAATGGCTAAAGGATATCAATAAATAAAATTTGTTAAGTGATCAATGGATAGATGAAAGTTTGTGGAAAGCTGCAAAGCGAGCTAATATGTTGGGTACAGCAATTCCAGAGCAGATGAAAATTCTTGAAAATGATCACTGGCGTTTTTGTTTAATGGAAAATAATATTGTTGTTGAAAAAATTGACATATGGGATGGATACTTTAATGAAATAATGAAATTAATTTGACCTGAAAAAGAGGGGTGGACAGGACTTGCATATTATTATCATCTGTATATTGGATGGTATGAACAAGATAATTGGTTGATTCCAGATATTTTAAAGGTATATGAACAATTGGTAAATATTTTGTTCAATTACTATTTATAACTGTCCCCGACTGTCAGACGGATCGTATGGAACGGAGAAAGGTACAATAAGTGAAAAATATAGCATCAATTAAGCATAAAGAGGAAAATTATAATGAAATACAAAGAGTTGGATAAAGATCTAAAAAGAATAAGAAATATGCAAGAATATGATTTATATAAGACAAATTTAGAATTACAGAAAAGAATTGATAAATTTTATAATGACGAAATTCCAGAAAATGATATGATGTGTAGAAAATACAAGTTGGAAAATTCTATTGATAGAAAAAATATTTTATATTTTCCAATTATAATAACTATAGTTTTTGGACTATTGGTAAATTATATTTGTAATAAAATTAATAGTTTACCTGATTTTACAGCAATGTTTCAAGAATTAAAGTCTATACCTGCTACGCAAGATAATTTTATTATACTAATGACATTATATTTTGTATTAGCCTTATTGTTCGTATTAGTAATTGTAGTATTTATGTTAGTTTTTTTTACTCCATTTCCATCATTACTTTTTTTGATTGAGTCAGGTCAAACTAAAGAATATCAAATTAAATATGAAATAAAAATTTTAGACGAAAAGATAAATATTAAGTTGGATGAAAATAAGAATAAAAAAGACTATAATAATAGTAAAAGAAAATATAATACTAAATATGTTTATGGGGTATTTGTCATAATAGTAGTTATATTTGCTTTCGGAATTTGTTGGGGTATAGCCATAGATAGAATATGTTTGTTGGCCGTGGCTGGCATTATAGGGGGTTATTTCGTTTCAAAAATATAATTGCAAAATCAGTAGTCATATACAATGATCGATTTCTATTAGAAGAAGTGATATGAGTAGAGGATGCGCAGCGGTATCTGGAAGTGATTGCCAGGCACCCATTCCAAAACAATCGTGACCTGCCGCATGGACATAGGGGGGCTGTATCCTGCAAAAATTTGCCAGTAGAAATAGCCCTCCCAATAATCGTCTGACCATATTTTTCACTCATCGTCCACTTCGATCAGGTCAAGGGTGGCGCTTTTTCTGGCTCTCAGCTCCTGGGCAGATTTCTTCACATAGGCCATGTTCGTCTCGGAGAAAAATGGGTCGGTAGTTTGGGTGATTTCAAACGGAATACGGATTTCTTAAATCTTGCTCAAAATCTAATATCATCATGGAACTTGTCAGGTGAATCATCTCTTGTTTCTTTATACCGATTTCCAGAAAAGACTTTTCCGGCATGATATGGAATAAAATATTTTGAAATTTTAAAAGATCCCTTGGCATTTTGTATTGCGGTGCAATCAATATCAAAGATTGAACTTTTTCAGCATAGTTAAGACAATAGTTCAATGCCAGAACGGCGCCGAATGAAATGCCGCAAATCGTTACAGGTTCTGGAAACTTGTCGGCATATTCTTCAAAGGAAAAATATATGTTTTGATACGTGATCGCTCTGGCTGTACGGAAGGCAAACAAGTTCGGGCAGTATGTTTTTGTATCTTCGGGCAGATATGAAATTGTTTCATTCCAGCTTGAGGGGAATTGCCCTAATCCATGTAAAAAAACCACATTCATTTCCAACTTTTACCTCCATGTTTCCCAGTATTTTCTTTACCTCTTCCATGATCTCATCATCAATCAGCAGGAGCCCCATTTTGTCAAATAATTCTTTAATAAATATGAATTTATGATATCTTTCTTCTGAGGTTGCAGGATAAATTGATGGTGTCAGCCATAAATCAAACAAAGGGATCAATTCTGACAGTTCCCTGGTGTACTCCGTATAAATCGAACCGTTCCTGTTGCCCTCTGTGAGAAGTTCCAGCCAAAATGGACTAAGTACCTGCCTGTTAGGTTCCATCATTCCGGCTAACATACACGGATTTTTCAGAAGGGGTATTGCCTGTAATGAAAGATTCATCTTTTTCTTGTCTGACTGGTTTAATGACATTGCCATTTTCATTTTTGCAGTCCGTTCAAATTCTTTTGGCTTTTCACTGTATGAAACGTTTTTTTCATGGAACATTTTATCCATTAAAGAGTCCATAATCTCTTCTTTTGACTTAAAATGATGATAGACTGCGCCTCTCGTAAGTCCACCCAGTTTATCTACAATATCTTGAATGGTAGTGTGGTCATATCCCTTTGTAGGAAAAAGCCGCTGTGATACATCTAATATTTTTTCGTTTGTTATATCGGGATATTTGTTGCGAGCCATATACCAATTTTCACCATACATTCATTCGGTATGTATCAGTATAGCAATGTTAAAGCCTTTTGTTAAGATGTAATGGAGCAGACCACACAAGGCGAAGCATGACTGGCCGAAAGGCCGACTTTGACTGCGAGAAGTATTGTCTGTCTGGAACAAACAAAGTATGCCGATCCAACCTTAATCCCTTTACTTACAACAGCATTAACCATCGGATCTATGTGGAAGGCGGTACAAGAGTTATGAGGTGCCGGTATTCTTGTGGCATGATTCTCAAATTTTCCAATATTTGTGTTTTCACACGTTCGATTCATGAACGCTCTTTATCAAATGGATAGTCCCAAAAGATGTCTTTTTGATAAGATTGTTGCCAATTATAGCAATCCAACAAATTATTGCACATAATTACATGAACGAAACCACCCTGAACAATCTGAAGGACGGACAGTTGAAAATGCCTTTTCTATTGCGCCCGGTAATTCTGACGCAGTACGGACTTTCACTTTTCTCGAATATGCTTTGATCTTTGACCACATTTTTTCAATTGGGTTCAGATCCGGGCAGTAAGGCGGAGGATAAAGATATTTGATTTCTGATGAGTCCAGAATCCCTTTGACCACTTTCGCATGATGGGAGCGCAAATTATCCATAATAATGATGTCATTTCCTGACAATGTCGGCAGTAAAATGTTTTCCAGATATTCTGCAAAGCGTTCCGTTGTAGTACCGCCCTGATAAACCGTATGGGCCGTCTTTCCGTCCAGACATATGGATGACAGGATCGTGGTGCTGCACGGCGTATTTACAGGCGCACTGTCCACTGCACGCTCATTGGTTTTCGAACGGGCGTAACACCTTGTTATATTCGTGTTGACGCCGCTTTCATCCAGAAATACCAGGTTATTTACGCCTCTCTCTGGTATATGTTTTTTCCATGCTTCCCTTTTGGCCCTGACATCGGGGACGCTCCTGTTCTGAAGCATGGAGGGACTTCTTTTTATAAACGTATCCGAGTTTCAGGACTGCCTTGCGGACGGTTTCATCACTTACCTGTAACTGGAGTTTTCCCGTATTTCATGGATTGTAATATCGGACTGTTCCTGTATCAGCCGGTCGATATTGTGAATATCCGTCTGACTCAGGGCAGGTTTACGTCCGCGTAGAGAAAACCTGGTTTCCACAGAGCCGGTTTCCCGCATTTTTTTTTCCAGACGATAAACCGTGCTGGTATTTACGGAAAAGCATTCTGCAACTTCCTTTGCATTATGGGTTTTGTTCCAGGCTTCAAATAAGTAGTTTTCGTGTTTCATTATGTAGCATAGCAATCACCTCTTGACTCTATCATAACCCCTATGTCAAGTAAGTGCTGTATTATTTTGGATTGCTATAGTTCTTTCAAAAATATGCCATTGGTAATTTTACCACGGTAGATTTTAAAATATTTTTTGAATTTTCGATATTATGGAGTAGAGGTCGGGGGTGTTTGGGCCAGTCGGAGGATATGACCATTACAAGTCTCGATATTGTGTGAATTTTTATAATCTTTTAGCGAAATAAGGCGTTATTTGCGCTAATTTGGTAAATGATGGTTGAAATGTGTGGGTAACAAGGATATAATAAGAACGAACAAAGGATAATTTAGGATTATCGGTGAGATAATTGATAATTATCCTTCATTTCTAAAGTATTAATTAAGGAGACCCTTATGGAATTACAGTTATTTCTTATATGGCATAACGCAATAGAATATTATCCATATATAATTCAGAAATTGTCGTCTTCCTTTATTATTAGAGGGGTATATGAAACTGTATGGAATCGGACAAAAACACTATATAAAATGATCGAATTGTACCAATTTACTTTTGATCAAGCCAAAATAAAACTTTCCGAATGCGGATATGGTAAAGTTATAATTATCTTAGTAGAAGATACAGCGCCAATTCCAAAACTATATATTACTAAATATGGAATCATCCCTGTTAGCAAACGGGCACAAGAAGTAAAAGCAGATATTAGAAATTTTTTAGGTAACAAAAACTTAATTCATGGAACAATGATTGATTTCGAATTGCAAAATGACATCTTAATTTGTTTAAATTATACAGAAGAGGAATTTTTAAGAAAAAATAAAATAGAATGGGATGGAGAAATATGCGATATATAAATAACAATTTATCCGATTATAAGCAGAGTATTATTATACCCTATCATAAAAATAAAGAATTACTTTATTACGTTTTGAAATTACTACTTAATACAATACCAGATAATGTAGAAGTTATAATTATTGCAAACAATACAGATAAAAGCCAAATTCAAATAGAGTATCCTTCATCCCAGGTTACTATACATAAAATTGCAAACTCAATGCTATATTCAGAGGCTATGAATCTGGGGGTTTCTTATGCTTCCGGTGATATCATTACAATGTTTGATCAAGATGTTTTTTGTTTTGGCACCTGGTATCAAATATTACTCAACAAACTACTCAGTTCAAATAAAATTGGTGCAGTAAGCCCTAAGTTAATTAATCCAACAAATAATAGAATCATTGATTTTGGAATTGCATATTCGCCTCAAAACATTTTACATCCAATGAGAGGATTACCATTTAATCATCCTATTGCATTGTCAGATAGAAAAGTAATGTCAGCATGTGGAGCTGTCATGATGACATACAAAGATCTCTACGAAAAAGTAGGTGGAATGGATAAAACGATGCCGTATATCTGTTGCGATTGTGATTATGGAATACAAATTATGAAAAAAGGCTATGAAACATGGGTGGTTGCAGATTCATTTATATATCATAAAGGAAGTAGTTCAACTAATAATATTAAAAACACAGAGTACAGTTACCTACGTGGAGATTCAAAAGCCATGTTTTTTGCTAAAGATTATAACTTTTTGGAATATGATATAAAAGACTTTATATCATATTCAGGAGGTGAATTTAAGAAAACACATAAATTAGAAAAGAGATATTATTTATATAATCTCTCTAGTTTAAATGATTCGGATTTTTTTGTGAAAAATATTCAAAAAGTTTTAGGCATAGTTTTCTATGATATTTATGTAATTAATATAGGAAATAGAAATCCCACACAATTACAAATATATGAATTCCTGCCTATGTCGCATTTAGATATAAGAGAGCCCTTTATATATTTTGTTGATTCATTTACTTCATTAGGAAACAATGCTATATGGTGGAATTTACGAAAGTGTAAAAATGATATTATAATAGATGTAAATGGAAATTTTCTTACTCAAAAGGAAATTCAGGATTTGGTCTTATAAAGGGGGGGGGCCCCTTTATAAGATTAATAGACAAAACCTTCTTTTTTATTTTGGCTAGTCAAATTAGAAATACTCTCAAATGAATCTAAATAATTTACCAACTCTTTATCAGACAAATTTTCTAATTTGTGGATTTCTTGTATAAGTTCCTCCGAAAGACTATGATAATTTATACTATAATTTGTGCATCTCATTTTCAGTAATCCAATTTTATAACTGCAATCATCTAAAATTATTTTTTTGATATGTTTATAATGATAGTGCTTTTTAGATAACTCATGCAATGCATTTGCATAATAACCTAGCATTTCTTGATACTTTTCGTTTGTAAAGGCAAGCTTTGCGTATAAAAAATGTACAGTATATGGTTTCTCATTATTTTTTAGTATATAATACTTTCCGGCCATATCAATAAAATGGCGTATTTCATCTATATTGATATTCTTTGAGAGTAATCCATATATTGCCTTAAGACAATATAAACTTGCATTAAAAAATAATGTTTGCTGATTAAATTGTCCAGTTTCAACATAATCGAAAGCTTGTTCTAAATAATATTCAATATCATCATATTTATTGCAGATTAAATCTACCTGAATTTTCTTTTTTAACGAATTTAATGTTAAATATTCTAAAGTATCACAATTTCTTTCGAATAGCGCAAATCCTTGAGACCAGCATTCAATTAACCGCTCCTTTTTTTCAGGTTCATATAAATAATAATTTCCTTCATCATATAAGTTTTCAATAAATAGTCCCTTTAAATTTTTTTGAACGCATATATCCATAGATCTTTTTAAATATGTATGTACTTCCTTTTCAGCCTTTTTATTTTTATAGTATACGTAAATTCTATTGTAGAGACGAGCAATTAATTCATAATTTCCATCATAATCCTGAGACAAATACCTAATTCGCTGTTTATAAATTGTTATTGCTTTACTAATGTTGCCCTGAAGAAGATTTTCAGAATACTCATAAACAAAATTCTGGTATCCTTTTGATTTTTCTCTTTTGCATATATCCATTTCTTCAATTTCGTTATAAATCGATTCAAAAAGTAATTTAGAATAATTAATCCCCAATTTATTTTTTGCATCTAGGCATATTTCTCTTGAACACTCCATATATTCCTCAAAATTTTTAGCATATCGTCTATTAAGAGATAAATAAGAAACCACTTGGGAATAAAAATATTTTTTTAGATTATATGGTATCTGATCTGATAAATAACACCAAGATTCTAAGATATATCTTAATATTTGAGAAACATTATCTTTTTGTTTTAATCGAATTAAAATTTTTTGCCAAAAACAAAAACTTATCTTATCTGTCGTCTCAGATTCGATAATGTAATTAAGGAATATTTCTTCTAAAGCATAGTTATCTATAAAAAACTGTTCATATAAGTCATGACTAAATTGAAATACTCTTAAATTGTTTAATTCAATAAATCCATATTGTAATAATTGTTGCAATATATTTAACTCTAAGCAAAGGTTAATCATATGTTCTTTCGTTATATAGCCCAAAAAATGAATTGCTGAAATTACCAATACCACCGAATTTTCTGACAAATTTTCATTAGTCAAGAAAAGCTGAAAACGCATCCGAAAAATTTTCGAAAATGACACAGGCATACTGTCAACTATATCATAAAAATCTTTGAGATTATTGATTATAAAATAATTATTTTCGATATCCAATATTTTTTTATTTAAAAGATATTCAACAATATTTTCGATATGTTTAGGAACATAATCTGCTTTCTTTACAATTATTTCCAAATATATATCACTACGTTCGTCTTCCGTTTGAATTAATTGTTTTAAATAACCTAATGCTAAATCATTTCGCTTCATTCCCGCCACTTCATGTACAAATATATTTATATACGATTGATTTGATATTTCAGTAATTAAAAGCTGTAATTTTTTTATCGGAGGGCTACAATAATAATCAGTATTACACGAAAGTACAAGTACAAATTTTGTATTCCGTTGATAAGATTTAGCATACACACACAAGTCATACAGGAAATCCACAAAAAAGAATTCGGCAAACTGAATGTTATCTATGATAATTACATTTTTTTGAGCAAGTATTTTTTCGAATATTAGATATTTATATCTTGCCAATTTATATAAAAAATCAGAAATGTCTTCATCTATAGCACTTTGTAAAAGATTAATAATCTCTAACTGATCGGATCCCCACAGACTATCTTCTGCTTGATATGTTTTCAAAGATTCAATAACCAATTCAGGGGTAAGATTATATATAAAATAAATAATCTCACGAAGCATATATAAAGAGTCTTTTGCTAATGCATCTATTGTAAAATTTAAAACATTATAATGGTTACGAACATAGATACTTAAAGCTTCCTGAAGCATCCTGCTTTTTCCAACACCACTTTTCCCATAAAAATAAGCTAATGACATTTTGCTTTTATTTATTGTATTGTCGTTTATGCTTTGTAAAGCTTGGACATAACAAGAACCTATTAATGGTACTCTAAATAAATAATCACATGTTACATTTTTAAAATGAACTACTTTAAATGGAATTTTAGAAGTGAAATAATTTAATTTAACTGAAGGAAGTGAAAGTTCTTTCTTAAAGCGAACTGGTTTAAAATACAGTTTACAAAATTTCGCCTCCCCTGGATTTAAAGCAATTTGTTTATTCCAGTTATACTGTTCCTTCACATTGACAGATGAGTCAACAACTTCCATATATTCTAAATCATTGCAGTTATCAAATGAGAGTTTTACATTAATTTTCTCTATATAGTTGTTATTGGCAATTCCAATTCCAATAAACATTAATTCATTTAATTTTATATTAAATGTAGATGATGCGAACTCTTCTTCGTTGTTATAGTATATTCCTGGCATGCTGCATGAAAAAACATATGGTTCAACTAATAAAGGAGTCTGCGGAGTTCCTTTATATGATCGAAAGAATTTAGGAAACAGTTTTGTACGGAAACGAAAGAGTAGCCTTTCCAGATTCTCATCATCATAATAATAAATTTTCTTTTCGCGTTTGTTAGCATAATATAAAAGCTTTTTCTTTGTATTATAATTAATAGCAGAATAGCTAAAAACTAATATTTCTTGAATATCATTAATTTCAGCCATAACAAGGGTAGGAGCAATAACCTTCAATGAAACTTTATCCCTATAATTTTTGCACTCCGCCCAAATATATGACCCATCTGATTTTTTGCCCAGAAAATCCTTGCTTCCATCATGTGTCATTTTTGTTTTTTTCCAGTGAACGCATTGGTTTTGGTATAATAATTTTAACAATTCTCCTATAAGCTTTTCAAATTCAATTCCATCATGTACAACCTTTCTCTTTCCATCTTTTGTTTTTATTTCCTTTATAAAATTTCCCCAATATTCTTCAGTTAAATAGTGCATCTGTACTCCTCAATTATTTTACGAAGGATAACGATAGATTATTGATAAGTCTTCCATCACAAAAACCAATGGATAACTCCGAACTATCTCTCACCGATAATCCTAAATTATCCTTCATTCACCTCCATAAAATTCCGTGGATGTTTATTAACCAGAATATCTTTCTGCTTCACATTCGACACATGTGTATAAATTTCTGTCGTGCTGATGGAGCTATGGCCCAGCATTCTCTGGATATATCGGATATCCACATCCTGTTCCAAAAGCAGGGTTGCGAAGGAATGCCGGAACATATGAGGGGTCAGGTGCTGTTCGATTCCGGCAAGTTTGGCATAGTGCGTGATCATATAGCGAACAGACTGATCTGACAATTTCTTATGCAGTCGATTCACAAAGAAATATCCGCAGGTATCAATATCAGACTTAAACGTTTTATGGTACAGAGAAAGGGCCGAGAGAACTTCCGGGTTGCCAATCTGCAGGATTCTCTCTTTGGCTCCTTTGCCATAGATCAGGAGATTGTTGCTGACAAAATCGATATCTGATGGGCGCAGAGAGCATAATTCAGATATGCGTATACCAGTCGCAAATAAAAGTTCGATCACAGCGATATCCCGAATGCAGCAGCGAAGTTGATATTCTGAGACGGCCTGTTCTTTTTGCCGGTATATGGTAGAGAGAAATGTTTGTATAATGTGAAAAGGTATCGTTTTAGGCAAAAGCTTTGCCTCTCGAAAGCGGATATCCAGTCTGGTAAACGGATTTTCGGACAGAATTTCTTTATATTCCATATGATGAAAAAATGCCTTGAGGCTTGCGATCTTTCGTTTGACGGTCTTGGGCTTATACTGCTTATGTAAATGGGTGATGTATTGATCAAGATTATCTTTGGAGTAGAATTCGGAGATATTTTGAAGATAATCCATATACTGCTTCAGATCAATCCGATAAGCTTTCAGTGTTTTACGGTCAAGCCGTTTTCGGTATTCACAATATTCGATATATTCCGCGACATAATCATTTAAAGTATTCATAGACAGACACGCTCCTGGTTTTTAGACCATTATGAATGTCTGCCTCTAAAATGTCTATGATTCTTGAAATTGGGAGAATAAATTTGAGAAAATACTGATGCACGATCACAGTTTCACCGACGTACATCATAGGAGAACGCCTCGAGGAGAAGAGTCGTGGAACTTATCAAATTGACACACGAAAACCTTGATGAGGAGCATATCTGCTGAGCCATATCCAACAACAAGGATATACAGGTGATGTCCAAAAAGGACTGGCTGAACGACAGGCTGGATGAGGGGCTTGTGTTCTTAAAGGGGAATGTCCGGGGGAAATGCTTTATCGAATACATCCCTGCGGAATACGCTTGGGCGCCCATAGAGGCGGAGGGGTATATGTACATCGATTGTCTGTGGGTATCCGGGCAGTTCAAAGGGCATGGATATTCCAATCTCCTGATGCGCGCGTGTATTGAAGATAGCAAAGAAAAGGGGAAAAAGGGACTTGTGCTCCTGTCCTCTAAAAAGAAAATGGGATTTCTCTCTGATCCCAAATATATGGGATACAAGGGATTTCAGACGGCCGATACAGCAGAGCCTTACTTTGAACTTCTGTATCTGCCTTTTGAGGAAGGCAGCGGGCGTCCCTGCTTCCGGGACGCCGTGCGCGGGCATAAAGATTTGCCGAAAGGATTTGTGCTGTACTATACCAGCCAATGTCCGTTTACGGCGAAGTATGTGCCGATATTGGAAGAAATGGCCAAGGCTCGGAAGATTGCTTTCCGATCAGTCCATATAAGGACCAGAGAGGATGCACAGAATGCACCCTCGCCCTTTAACACATTTTCTCTCTTTTATAACGGTCAGTTTGTGACCCATGAAATTTTGTCGGAGAAGAAATTTGAGAAGATACTGACGCGCCTTTCATAGGCGCCGGTCACAGCTCCACCGTCGTAGGCCCCACCTGATCATAGAGGATCATTCCGTCAAAGGTCTCATTCGGGACAATTTTCGTTGTATAGAACATTTTGAGGAGCGTGAGGCTTCCCACGTTCAGGGAGGTGATCCTTTGGGTGCCGGAGAGGAGTTTCTCCCAGCCGTCACAGGAGGACGCCTTCTGAAAGTCCAGATAATACCGCGTGCCCTCCACGTCAGCGGCCAGGGCGTTCAGGTCGTTTTTATTTTTGGCGGTGGTTTCGGTAAAGCCGTCGTCCGTCTGGGAGTTGAAGGTGGTGATCCGGGCGTCCGTACCGATGGTAAAGTAACCGTCCCCCAGGTCTTCTGCTAGCTGTCTGCCCATGCAGTCGTAGAGCGAGGTGTTGACTCTGGCGATATGTCCGTTGTGACCGTTGATGAAGAGCAGGCTTCCGTCACCGTGCTCCAGGAACCAGTGCACTTTTTCCGCCATGTGGCCGTCGCGAACTTCGTTGTACTCGCTGTTGGATTTGCGGATGTCACAGCAGTTGTAAATGCTGTTGGCGCATTCTCTTGCGAACTCGAAAGCTTCGCTGCCGCAGACTTCCACAATTTGTTCTTTCCTCTCGTCCACACTCTTGAGAAGTTTTTCCGCTTCCGGCATTCCTTCGGCAAAGGCGTCCGTACTGAGATCATAGATCGCGTCGTCGTTCAGAAAGGCAAATGTTTCTTCGTATTCCGCGGTCAGTTCCGGGTCAATCTGTCTTAATATACCGAAGAGATAATCCTTGCTGTTGTCCGCCTGCTGCATATCCATCCCATAGAAATGCAGGTCTTCCCCTGCCAGTGCGGTCTCATTGTAAGCGCGCATCCATTCCAGAAGATCTGCCATTTCCCTGGTGCGGTAGATCCGAAAACCGATCGTGGCCGCCGCTTCTTTGGCGGTTCCTTCTCCGCCGTGGATGTATGCGTCCACCTTCAGCGCATTTCCGAAATCCCCCTCGATGATAAAGGTTCTGCAGCCATAGTGATGCACCAGAGTCCGGAACACCTCTGCTTTCAGTTCCTGATATTCTTTGACGCCGTGGCTTGCTTCTCCAAGGCCCACCACCCGGGTCTGCTCCGGAATGGCGATGGCGTCAAGGTCCGTCTGCACGGCTTCCATATCCGGGGCGGTATTTCCGGCGCATCCCGTCAGCAGGGCGGACAGGAGGGCGGCAGTGATGAATTTTCTGATGTTTGTCTTTCTCATGTGACTCTCTTCCTTATATAAAGTGTGTGCTGCGGATGTCTCCGCAGGTAAAGAGAGTATAGCAGAGAAAAAGCGGAAGGCGGGAATTATTTCTTAAACGGCGTCAAATCGTTCCCGAATGGAACCCGGTTGGCGTCCATACGTTTCCGAAGCTCCCGTCCAGCCGTCCGGGAGAGCAGACATTCCCGTTCGCCAACCAGGAGCTTTCCGCGCCGGAGATCGACCCGCTGGATTTTGTCAAAGGCCACCAGATAAGCCCGATGGGAGCGGAAAAACCGCTCGCCCAGACTGGCCTGGATCTCATTCAGGCTGCCGAGAAAGTCCATACGGCTGTCCAGGGTGTGGAGCAGGACGTGATGGGATCTCGGGGCGGTCTCGAAGAAAAGAATCTCATTCATCGGGATGTGGCGCAGGGAGCTCCCGGTCTGCAGGGTGTATACCTGTACCGGCGTCGGGCGTTCCAGAAGCAGCCGGTTCTGAAACGCTTCCAGGCAGCGGCAGATGGATTCCTCCAGCCGGTCCGGCGTTTTCACGATATAGTCGAAGACTTCCAGATGGTATTGAAAGGTCCTGGGGGCCAGATCGCCGTAGCTGGTGATATAGATCAGGGTACCGCGGGGGTCTCTTCTTCGAAGCTCCCGACCCAGCAGAAAACCGTCCCACTGGCCGTCTTTTAACTCCACGTCCAGAAGATAGATATTCTGCCGCCGGTCCCCAAGGGCCATAAGAAGCGTTTCGGCGCTGTCCGCGCTGCATACGACCCGCATGTCATAGTCTTCAATCAGGATCTTTTTCTCCAGGATGGTTTGAATCCGGCGGCGGGCGGATGCGTCGTCGTCACATAGATAAATATCGATCATAATCTGCCTCCCGGTTCTTCTATGGATAGTTCCTGTATAAAAATCTCATCGCTCCAGCGGGTGGCGGAGGACGCTCCGGGATATCTTTTCAGGATTTTCTGATAGCTGAAAAGTCCTGTTCCCCGCCCGTTTCCTTTGGTGGACCAGCCCTCTTTCCAGAAGCACGCGGGATCTTCGCCCCCGGTCCATGGGTTGGAGACGCGCAGCGTGAGTACTGGTCCTTCCTGCAGAAGGAGGATCTCCACCCAGGGCCGCGCGGTTTTCCGCGCTGCTTCCGCGGCGTTATCGGTCAGGATGCCCAGGCAGCGGACCAGGTCCCAGGTATCCATGGCTGCATGTTCCACCGGATACAGGACTTCCAGATGACAGGGAATATGCTGTTCTGCCATCCAAGCCATCTTATGCAAAAGCAGGCCCTGGATCTGGGGAATGCGAAGATTCCCGATCTGAGAGGCCGCGCGGATCTTTTCTCCCAGGCGGCGTTCAAAGCCGGTCTCCAGTTCCTGGAAAGAGCGGGAAAGCCGTCCGTCCCCTGGTCCGTCCGTCAGGCCGACGAGCAGATTCCGGCAGTCATGACGAAAGGTCCGAAGTTCTTCCTGCAGTTCTTCCAGCGTCCGCGCATAGAGCTGCTGTCTTGCGAGCATGTCCGCCTGGAGATCCAGCTTTCTTAGGTCCATGTTCCGGAGTGCCAGATGGAGCACCAGAGCGGTTACCAGTATGGTCATCACCGCGGCTACCAGAAGGTACTCCGCCAGATAGGCGGTCTCGACGCCGTACTGCATATGATTGAGTACCACGAAAGCAGCATCCAGCGCCGCCAGGAGCAGAGCGGTCCGCCAGGGATCGCCGACGTGTTCCAGATAGACGCAGAATCGTTCTTTTGGCCACAGCCGCCCAAGCAGCGTAGAAAGGGCAAAGTGAAAGAGCGGGAGCGTGAGCCAGAGCAGGCACATGGTCGTAAAAGGAGAGACCTGTTCCGGCGATAGGGTGGGAACACAGGCGTATATAAGGCGGGTAAAGATCACGGAGAGCGAGCTTTCCATCATTCCGGCCATGCATACGGCCGCCAGACAGTGCCAGAAGGGGCGACGCCAGACCCACATACTCCAAAAGGTGAAAAATAGAGCATTGAGCAGATAGAGCAGCAGCATAAGCGGAACATTTTGAATGATTCTGGCGGCGCCCCAGTTGACCGCCGCGGTCACAGGCGCAAAAAGAAGGAGCAGAGGGAGCTTTCTGGAAAGCGATCTTACAGAGGGCGTATAAAAAAGAGCGCTAAGCCAGAGAGACAGAATCAGATCACCTAGCAGGTGATCCTCACAAGTAAATAAAAACTGTTCCCATAAGGGCAGATCAAGAGAACTCATAGGTTTACCTTATTTCCTAAACCTCCATGCCCGCACACTTGGCACCACCATAAATGAAACTGTGCAG
>CAJUDY010000058.1 GCA_910584945.1 uncultured Lachnospiraceae bacterium
GCTGTCTGCTTGATCCATCCTGCATTTGCGATATTATTGAAAATTGATTTCCGTGTTGTGTTGCGTTTTCAGCGGTTTTTCGTGTTTAGCAAAACAGAGAATATTGCTTGACAAAACGTATCTGAATTGATACATTATGTTTATATACTGCGAAGGATCATACTCCGGTAACCTACGGGTTCCGGGGTTTTTTTATCTTGGAGAATTTCTGAGGAGAATACCAATGCGCCAATCAATCTCTGACCCCTCTCATGAAACTGCAGCTTCAAAACAAGCCCGCAAAAAATCAGGCGAGCATGTGTTTCTCATTCTTTTTTTATTGATTTTTTGCTCGGTTTTGGCATTCTAGGCGTCGGCATGATCCGCTCCGCATACAGGAAGGAGCAGTCCTACTCTGCGGAGGCGGAGGGCCGGGTCGTCGGCTACCACGATTATTCCCGCAGGGGCAAATATATGTTCAGTCCCATCATAGAATATCTGGCGGACGATCAGATGATTACCGGAGAAACGAATGTCAATTTTAATCACCGGCCATTCAAAGAAGGGGAATACGTTTCCATCGACTGCCGGATCAGATGCTTCATCCCTTTGCCCGCTGTCAGATGATCCAGCTTCTCTGTCTTTTCCGCCAGAACTTCCTCCTGACCGGCATACTGTTCTTCCAGCCTGGTCTTTGGGAAATCCCTTCTGTGATAGTTCCGCATCCGTCATTCACTCCCCCCTGGAAATTCTTCCGGGGCTTCATTCAGACAGATGCAGTTTTGTGGATCTTTTTCTTTATATATCGGCTGCAAGCAGAGATTGTTAATACTTTCCCTATCTTGACAAAGGGTGCAAAGGCCCTTCTTCACACCGAAAATTAATCACCCACCGATTTTCCGTCAGATAATAGATCAGCCATGTTCCGCCACCCCCTCCTTCATGATCCGGTCATAGTCTACCGACCTTTTTTCCCTTGAGATTCCGCCGCTCATGTGGTCGATGGGCTGATTCAGAAACCCAGCGCGCATGACAGCATCCGCTCCAAAACGTTTCCTGATCTCATCCACGGTCTCATCCAGCCTGGAGAGCTTCTCATAGTCCATCTTTTCAAACAGATTCCCCTGCCTGCCGGAATCCGCTCCGCTCACTCTGCCCGTATGCACGCTCAGATGACGGATGGGCTTTCCGTCCCACAGTTCCCGGAACAGACTGCAGGCGGCCTCATAAATCTCCACGGTCAGGTTCGTCGGGTCCGGGAGAAACTTCTGGTGGGAAGCGCCGGGAAATCTTCCGTCCAGCAGGGCCGCATACCGGATGCCCACCGATACCTCACAAATCTGCACCCGATCCGCGCGCAGGCGGTTCCCGATGGTCTCGGAGAGGGCCAGAAGCACCCGCTGTGCCGTCTCCAGATCCGTCACGTCATAAGGCGTTGTGGTACTGTTTCCGTATCCCTTATTGGCCGCTGGACAGGACAACACCGGGGAAAGGTCGATCCCGTTGGCGAAGCCCCAGATCACCTCC
This sequence comes from uncultured Lachnospiraceae bacterium, assembly GCA_910584945.1. Classification (GTDB taxonomy): domain Bacteria; phylum Bacillota; class Clostridia; order Lachnospirales; family Lachnospiraceae; genus Hominiventricola. The sequence continues at coordinate 1,507 of CAJUDY010000058.1, forward strand.
CCCTGCTTTTTCAGCAGTTTCTTTAACCAAGCCGGGTCTGCCTTTGCCAGTTCTCCGATGGTATGGATGCCCATGGACAGCAGCTTCCCGGTCGTGGCGTGTCCCACGAAGAACAGATCGGATACCGGAAGCGGCCACATCTTTTCTTTTATTTCGTAGGGATACAGGGTATGCACCCGGTCCGGTTTCTGAAAATCCGACGCCATCTTTGCCAGCAGTTTATTGCTGGAAACGCCCACATTGACTGTAAAACCCAACTCCTCCCGGATGCGGTCTTTGATCTGCACAGCCGTTTCCTCCGGTGTGCCGAACAGATGACAGCTTGTACTCATATCCACAAATGCCTCATCAATGCTGTACTGCTCCACGGCGTCGGAGTATTCCCGCAGAATTTCCATGAACGCTTCCGAGCACTGCTCATACAGACCATAGTTGGGCGGAACCAGCAAAAGCCCCGGGCATTTTCTCTTTGCCTCCAAAATGGACTCGCCGGTCTTGATTCCATAATGCTTCGCAGGGATGGATTTTGCCAGAATGATCCCGTGCCGCAGGGTCACATCTCCCCCTACCGCCGAGACGGTCCTCCTCAGGTCCTGCTTTCCTCCCTTATGGGTCAGACGGTAAACGGCCTCCCAGGAAAGGAAGGCCGAGTTGACGTCAATATGAAAAATAATATTTTCCAAACATACGTTCACCTCCTGTGTGATTATAATAGCAAACGTATGTTCTTATTTCAAGCGGTAATATCTGTTATTCAAACCCGTCCGATCATTCCGTATCCCAGGTTTCGCGGTATGAATTGATCTGATATGCTATCATTTCCGGATAAATATTAAAATAATATCTGCATACATCCTTAAATAATCCTAAAACTGCATCATCCCCGCAAAAATCAAGCATCCTATCCAGTGTATACTCAACTTCATTTTCTGGTGCAATTCTACTGCATAAATCAGATACAATAAATTTATACTGATTATATGCCATCTCATTTATTTTTCTCAGTCGTGATGCTATTGCTTTCACTGTATCCGTTACATCATCCATATTTTCCAATATCTTCCTTTATTCCTGTTCTTCACTAAGCAACAGTTTTCTCAAGTCATCTACGTTCGGTAAAGCTTTTTTCATTTCATCTGACATGTCTTTATATGTTTTATAAGTTGCAACACCCAGCGGCTTATCATAATCCCTTATTACATAATCTACGAATGCTTTGTTCATATCTTTACACAATATCAGACCCACCGAAGGATTCTCATGTATTTTCTTAACTTTATCATCTAAGATTGTTAAATAAGTGTTTAATTGCCCCAAATACGATGGTTTGAATTTGCCTGTTTTAAGCTCCACCGCAACAAGACAATTCAGTTCCCGATTAAAAAATAAAAGATCAATGAACATCTCCTCGCCAGCTATTTCGATCCTGTATTGATTTCCCATAAAGATAAAATCTGTTCCAAATCTTATGATAAATTCTTTAATATTGTTTACAATCTGATTCTCGATTATTCGTTCATCAATGTCCTCACTTGCCTCTCCAAGGTTTTCTGTATTAATGAAATCCAACAAATAGTTATCCTTGAACGCTTTTGTTGCCTTTACAGCGAACTGTGTATCATTAAGCACATTTACAAAATTATTCGATGAATTTCCCTCTTTGTGATAAAGTCCTGATCTAATATATTCTCTTAAAGTGTATTTATCCCAAGCTCTGACCGCGCACTCATGGATATAAAATAAACGCTCAGAAATCTCTTTTGTTTTAGACAATATTTCTATATGATGTGTAAAACCCAACGATATAAATTCATTCCAATTTATATCGCCAGCCGTCGGCTGACGGATTGCTATCAATAAACCCTCGCCATTCACATCTAAATCGTCAGCCAATGGCTGGCGATTTACATAAGGTCTCCATTCCTCATAGAACTGTCGCATATTTTTTATATTGCTCTCCGAAAAACCTCTGATTCCTACCAACTCAGCCTTTAATCTGCCAGAAATAGTCTTAATTGCATCTGTCCCCCAAACACCATTTCTTGTATTCTCAGAAACATATTTCCCAATCCCATAATAAAGAGACAATAACTCCGCATTACCAGCTTTTGCAGCCCTGTATCTACTTTTTTCAACTGCCTGTTTTATGGCAACCACTGCATATTCATACTGATTATCCAGATCCACTCTCCTCATCCTCCTTCTACACCCGTTTTCATACATTTTATCTAATTTAATCTGAAAGGGAAGCAGAAAAAATCGTAATTAAAATATCTATCAAAACAGACTCAGCTGCTCATAATCTGTCTTCCGCTCCAGCAGACACGGGGTCTTATGCAGAATTTTTTCGGTCTTTGCGTCATCCAGCATCCACTCCGCAATCTCCTTCCGCTCCAGAATCAGAGGCATCCGGTCATGCACCGGTTCCATGGAAATATTTGCCGCGGTAGTCAGAATCACAAAATGCTCCCCGTCCTCATACCGTCTGCTGAACCCTGCCATAAAAAGAATCGGCGCATCGTTCCGGCAGAAGGTATTCTTCTCTCTTCGGGGATTCCACTCGTAAAACCAGGCGGCCGGGATGACGATGCGGCTGCGTCGGATACTGTCCCGGAACAGAGGCCTGTCCAGCGCGGACTCGCATCTGGCGTTAAAGATCAGCTTCTTTCCCTCATAGCCGGGAAATCCCCAGTGCTGCCATCCCAAACCTATGGAACCGTCCGTCCATGAAAGCACCGGCGCGTCTTTTCCCGGATAGATGTCTCCTGCCGCCATCCTGCCCACCGCCCGCAGGGATTCCTGTCTTTTCTTTTCGCCCATCTGCCGAATCAGCTTTTCGATCTCTCTGGCCGTTTCATCATCTACATAATATCTGCCGCACATAAGAACCACTCCTGAACGTTTTCTCTTATCTCGCTACGTATTTTGCCCCGTCTTAAGTAGTTGAATACCTGCGCGCCAGGTCAGCGCATTTTCCTCCCACAGAAAACAGGAAGCCTCAAGGGCTCTGGCTTCTTCCATATGATGCGTGGTAAACAGAAGCGTCCGATGATTTCTTCTTTTTTGTACATAACAGATCGCCTTCTGCCGGATCTGCTCGTCCAGACCATTAAAGGGTTCGTCGAACAGCAGAATCTCCCCCCGGCTCAGCATGGCTCTCAAAAGGCTGACTCTCCGGCGCATGCCCCCGCTGAAGGAAGAGACCGGTTTGGTTAGACTGTCCGCAGGCAGCAAAGTGAGCAGTTCCTGTCGAAGCTCTGCGTCCGAACAGGCAGGATTCACCAGACGGATATTCCCGGCGGCACTCAGATGGGGGCAGAGCCGGTCCTCCTGAAAGACCGCGGATACGGGCCGGGCGAAAAGACCCTCCACTGTTCCGGCGTCCGGGACTTCCAGCCCCATAAGAATGCGCAGAAGCGTGGTCTTCCCGGCTCCCGAAGGCGCCATGAGGCAATATATGCCTCCCTCCTCCAGCTCCAGGCTGACATTTTGGAAGATGGGGATATGATCGTAGGATTTACTCAGATGTTCGATTCGAATAGTCATATGCTCTGCCCCTCCCTGTTTGCCGCATCTCCCAGCACATGCCGGAGAAACCAGAGGATCAGCTTCTCGAACAGGAAGCTCAAAAAAATCACCGCGGCGGTCCAGGCAAAAAGCTCATCGGTGCTAAAAAAGATCTTGGCCATATACAGCTTCTCGCCGATGGAATGATCCGGCGTACCGATGACTTCCGCCGCCACTCCCGATTTCCAGCTCATCCCCAGTGCGATCCGGCAGGCGCTCAGGAGAAAAGGAGCCAGGGCCGGACGGTAGATATGCCAGATCTTCGGCGCCAGACGAACGTGAAAGACCTGAGCCATCTCCAGAAGCTTTGCATCCGCGGCCTCCAGTCCGGCGCGCGTATTCAGATAGATCATCGGAAATACCACCAGAAAAGAGATCACAGACGCCAGATGCTCCGCGCCGGTCCAGATCAGCGCCAGAATGACAAAGGAAGCCACCGGTATGGTCTTGATCATCGTGACAACGGGCGAAAGGATCTCTCCTAAGAGCGGCCGGGCATACGCCGCGCTGCCGCACAGGAGTCCCAGTAAAAATGCCAGCGCAAACCCGGTTCCGATTCTTGTAAGAGAAGCACATACCGCCTGCCAGAAAGCCGGCTGTCCTCCAAGCCGTATCAGTGCCAGCAAGGTCTCCCATGGGCCTACCAGGAAGATTGGTCTGTGAATAAGCCAGGATGCCGCCTGCCACAGAACCAGCCAGGACAAAACGATCCCTGTCCGCCTTAATAAGATTTTCATAAAATGATTCGGCTCCTTTGTCAAAACGGATAAGTTACGGCAAATAGTAAAAATCCTCCGCCGGCAAAGCGCCGCCGATAGCTTCCGGATTCTGCTCCGCAAGAACCGTCAGATAACCGGACAGGGCGGTCTGCATGTCCGTTCCCGTCATACAGGTAATGTTGCAGTAGGGAATCGCCTGGGCTGCAATGGGCGCCTTGGGGACGATCTCCAAAGCCGCCACCAATTCGGCTGCCTCTTCTATGTTCTCATTGGTAAATTTCGCAGACTCCTCATGGGCAGACAGAAATGCCTGCACCGCCGTTTCGTGCTGCTCCAGGAATTCCCGCCGGACCAGGGTGACTCCGGTAACCAGACTGCCGTCTGTACTTACCTTGTCCCATTCTTCGGTCAGATCAAGGGCAATGCGCAAGTTCTCATTCTGCATGCACGCAGTCGTCACAGCGGGCTGCGGCAGAAGTCCCAGAGCTTCCGGTTCCTCCTGCAGGGCGGAGATCACCTCGGCGGCTTCGGACTTATACCGGAGATCCACATCCTCAGGAGCAAGGCCGTTCTGAGCCAGGATATACTGAATCGCATAATCCGGCGTGGTCCCCTTCCCAGGTAGATAAATGGTGCGGCCCTTAAGATCGGCAGCCGACTGAACCGTCTCCCCGCTCTCCAGCAGATAGAGAACCCCCAGCGTATTAACATCGAGGACCGCCACCTGTCCCTCCGTCTTGTTGTACAGCACGCTCGCTACATTCGCGGGAATCAGGACAATATCCAGATCACCTTTTAAAAAGGCTGCGTTGATCTCATCCGCCGCGGCCGCCATGGTAAATTCATAATCGGCCCCCGCTTCTCCCTTTTCAGCCTGATCCATCAGTTCCACCAGTCCCATGGAAGTGGGACCTTTCAGAGAACCAATCCGGATCGTCGTATCTTCAGGCTCATCCTTCGAGCAGCCGGTCAGAGAGGCAGACGTCCCCAGGATGGTGATCAGCATTATCATCCATATTCTTTTCATGATGTTATACATTGTTTTCCTCCCATTTCTGTATGTTTTACCTTTATTAGAATAACACAAACGGAATGACGGATGTGGCAGTAGCTCTGGTTCTGGCCGTGGCAGCGCTGATCCTTGTAATCTTCGTGTACTTCCACTGTGAAATCTATATAAGTTTAAAATATATTATAACCCAAATAACCTGAAATGTTAATAGCCAAAAAAGCAGCGTCCGCCGGAGAGCCTCGCACCTCCATAAATAGAGAGGACTTCAAAAACTTACCAGAAACAGCAGAATCCGCTCCTGCAGGCTTTGCTCCCCCAGCGTCATAACACCCCATTTTTCCGCCCTCTTACCAAAAGCTTTCAGATTCCCGTTAGGCGTCATACGCCATGCACTATATGTATAGTCAAGCAAATCCTGATCAGCCGAAGATGCCATTACCCTAGCCGCATGATCGCAGTTATTGGTATAGATCTGATACAATGGCAGATTTTCATCCTCCCCCATCTGCTCCAACTCCTGATGATACTCCGCCTTTTCAGCGGCATCCTCCTCCGTCGCCCACTTCTGATACAGGGCGGCAAACCCTTCTTCCGCCTCCCTGTACGGCTCCGCCCGCTTGAAAACAGCCTGATAATCCTCCGCCGTGATCGGTCTGTACAATGCCATATCATAATTATCCGCAAGCTGGTCGCCATCCAGACACAGATTGCCCGAGAGCAGAAAGTCTTCTGTCCCTCTCGCGTCCATAGTCCCCTCGCTCAGCTTCCCGATACCGCTCTTCCCCATAAGGCACTCTGAGAGCGATCTTTGCATGCCGTTAAAACTAAGCACTCTCCCACAGCCTTCCTCATCCACAACCATCAAAATACTATGTCCCAGCCCCTTCATGCCATCCACATTTACCATATAATACAACATGCAATCTTCCTCAGCATAAGAAGTCTCACGTACAGTGAGACGCATGGAAAAGCACAGGCACAGATAAAATACCGCCAAAATAGGCATACTATATTTTATCGCATCACCGCAATACTTTAAAAATTGATGTCTGTTCCTCATATTTCCTGCTTCAATTTTACAACTTTCTATAACCTTCCAACTGCTAAAGCAGCGCCATACTGCCGGTAAGTTTATTGATTTTCTTTTTCGCACCGCAGACCGCGATGCCGAAGTAACTTAAGTTTTCCTCCGATGCACCTTTCATCTTTTCCGTAAACTCCTGATAGGTCTTACAGCTCTGGGCCAGGTCAGAGAAATCAACGACCGTCAGATCTTTAAAATCCGGTTCGTACAATTTTTCCCGGATTTCCTTGAGCCTGTCCCCATTTCCCCGCAAAATGGGGACAGGAAATTCAATGATCCCCAGATGTTCCTTGCCGGTCCGGTCCCGGACATCCGCACCGACCACTTCCGGCAGCTTCTTCCCCAGGGTGATCCCCATGATCGCCGCCGTATTCGCGATGATTCCAAGGGGAAGGTTTCCATCGATGATCATCACACATTTTTCCTTTTGCAAATTCATTTTTCAGATCTCCTTGTGATTGTTTTACAGGGTTTCGGAATCAAAAGGATTCTTCAAGAAGATTTCCCGGTACACACCTGGCGTAAGTCCGATAAAACTGGTAAAATAGTTGGTAAAGTGGCTTTGATCCGAGAAGCCGGTTCGAATCGCCGCATCGAGAGGAGACGTGCCCTTTGCCAACAGCTTTTTCGCCTCATTGATGCGGACGGTTTCCAGATAGCGGTAGGGAGTGATCCCCTTTGACTTTGTAAACGCCCGGAGAAGCGTGGACTTGCCAAGTCCCGTCTCGCAGCAGATCTGATCCAGGCAGACCCGCTCCGCAAAACGCCGCTCCATCCATCTGCAGGCTTTTTCAATCTCCTCTCTGCACTCCGGGATACACTGCGCAAAAGGCTGACCGTAATTCTGTATCAGGCAGGACAACAGGAGCAGCAGATATTCTTCTTTCCCAAAATCACTGCTGCCGTTCATCACCATTTCATGCAGCGGACGCAGGCAGCCGATCACCTCCGCATCCTTAATCACATTCTCCGAAAATCCCGGAAGCTCCCGCTTTCCTGTCACTTCCTCCGCCAGATCAAGCATGACTTCCCTGCCGATATTGAGGCCCCGATAATCCAGCGTGCCATCATCCGTCTGCACGCAGGCATGGTTCTCTCCCGGATGAAACAGGAGCACCGTCCCCCGTCCGATCATATAGTCCCTGTTCCTGCAGGTCAGACAGCGCTCCCCGTTCTCCACAAAACCGATCACATAATGCTCATGAAAATGATTGGGAAAGGGCTGCACGATCCCTTCAAAGCGGTAGGCTTCCACCCGCAGCGCCTCATCATAGACAACGGTCCGGATCTCTTTCCTCATATGAATTCCTCCCTGTCAAAGTCATTATAGAACAGGAGGTTGTAAAAGTCTTGTAAAATATCTGCATTTTTATTCACCCGATGGATTTTCTACAGGAAAGATTTTTCGCCGTTATCTGCCAAAACGGAAGTCTTTCCCCTCTAACTGTTCCCGACCACGGAAAAAGCATGCCCCTCCAAGAACTCTTTGAGAAACTGCTTCAGCTTCTCCGGCGGCTGGTAGGTCTTACAGAAGGAAAACTCCTGGGACAGATCGTCGATCTCCTCCATGGCCTCCTTCACATCCAGCGTCACCTGAACGGGAACCGCGGTCTGGAAGTCAAGTTTGGAGGGATGAATCCGGTGACTCCAAATGGCATAGTTCACCCGGTCCATACAGCGGCAGGTTCCCTTTCCGTATTCGCCGCAGTACTCTGACAGGAAATCCGCCATCTTTTTGCGGACTCTCGACAGGCGTTTTCGATAAGCCTCCGGCGTGATTCCCAGAATCTCCCCGGCGATACGGCTGTCCACCCTGAACATGGTCCCCAGAATAAAGATACACCGGCTCTCGGTATCCAGGCACTGCAGCATCACGTTGGTGCAGGACAGCTTCAGTTCTTCGGCCAGAATTGCCCGCTCCACGTTCTGGGTCAGATCCGGTATGTCTTCTGTCTTTGCATTGCGGATATCGTCTCCATAGAATTCGAAACTTAAAGGAAGTTTGGCGAACATATGTTTTCTATAGTCTTTCAGATGGTTGACCGCAATGCGGAATACCCAGGTGGAAAAAGCGCTCTCCCCTTTAAAAGAGGACAAATGTGTCATGACTTTTAAAAGAATATCCTGGGAGGCGTCCTCCGCATCCGGAAAAGTTCCCAGCATGCGCAGGGACAGGTTGAATACCAGATCCTGCACACTGGACATTACTGTCTCCAGAGACGGCTTGTCTCCTGCCGTTGCTTTTTGAATCAGGTTCCATAACTCTTCATTGGTAAATGTATGCATGCTTCCTCTTTTCTGAAGTGCCAATGATATTTGATACGGAAAGCCGATGAGAAGCATACTCGCTCCCGGCTGTAAACTCTGCGGCACTCCATGGCAGAATCTTATCCGTATGTATCATTAGACGGTGATCATTCCACTGTGTGACCAATCCATTTTTAAAAGTTCCTGCTTTTCATCATATCACAGGATAACCGCCGCCGCCAACAGAAGGAACGCTTTTTGGTCTTCCAAAAAGCGGGCAATCATGGGATAGGACGCCCCGGAGGGAACTCTTAGGTTAAAATCCTCCGGAACGATCCCGTCCTTTATGATCTGTTTTTCTCTGTAGATATCTTTCAGATAGAGATTCAACGCATCCACCCGCTGAACCAGCCCAGCCTCCTGTCAGGGTTCTTCTATGTTGACAAGCTCCTGAAGCAGCGCGGTCACCTTCTCTGCGCTTCTCCCCAGAACCCGGACCGCGGTATCGCCGTATGCCGTCCTCGTCACGCCGCCTTCCGCATCTTCGGCTTCCTCCAGCCTGCCCCTCGCCTTCCGGATCCAGGCTTCCGTCTTTGGCCGCCCGCAGATAAGCAGATTACCCAGATGGGTGTATCCCTCATACAGACCGAAGCCCTGCATATCCATCCATTCCGGCTCATATCTGGCAAAATCCCGGTAAATAATCCTTCCTTCCCGGCGGACCGTGACTTTGTTCTGAAACCTGCGGTACAGAAACGCTTCTCCATGGGCCGCTCTCCCACAGCTTAAAATATCCAGCATGACGAATTCCGCTTCCGGCCCGGCAAGCTCCACCTCCGCTTCGCTGCGGAAGTCGGAATCCCGAAAGGGAATGACCGGAAAAGGCATATAATGCAGAGACGCCTGATCCTCCACGCGGACCAGAATCTTTCTGGACGCGAATCCATCATCCATCCGATGGATCTTCTCGTACGCCTGGGACTGAAGCTCCATGGACGCATGCTTTTTCACATGAATGCGGATCATTTGGCAGTCCCCCGCCAGAATACCGGCGGACGCAGTCAGGACCATCACAGACATCCGTTCCTTTTTCTCATAAAAGGGCCGCATGATCTTAAAGGGAGCCGTGAAGGATACGTCGCTTAACACGGTCCTGCCGTCCTTATACTCCGCTTCCAGATTCAGTTTTGAAATCTTTCCAAACTGATTTTCCATCACCGGCAGCCCTCCAGCAGCACCTGCTGCCGGATCCAGCCGATGACCTCGTCCACGCCGGAGCTTTCCCTTATATTGGTGAACAGAAAAGGCCTGCCGCCCCGCATCTTCCGGGAATCCCGCTCCATAACCCCAAGATCCGCTCCCACATACGGCGCCAGGTCGATCTTATTGATAACCAGCAGATCCGAACGGGTGATTCCAGGGCCTCCTTTTCTGGGGATCTTGTCTCCCTCCGCCACGTCGATCACAAAGATCGTAGCGTCCACCAGCTCCGGACTGAAGGTCGCCGACAGATTATCCCCGCCGCTCTCGATAAATAAAAGCTCCAGATCCGGGAAACGCTCCGTCAGCTCATCCACCGCTTCCAGATTCATGGAGGCGTCTTCCCGGATCGCCGTATGAGGACATCCCCCCGTCTCCACGCCGATGATCCGTTCCATGGGAAGCACGCTGTTTCTGCACAGAAATTCCGCGTCTTCTTTCGTATAAATATCATTGGTGATGACGCCGATGCTGAACTCTCCGGCCATTTTTCTCGTCAGCGCCTCGATCAGCGCAGTTTTTCCGGAGCCCACCGGACCGGCCACTCCGATTTTTACATAAGACATATTTATCTCTCCTCGTATGTTCAGGATCAGGACATATAGATCCTGGAATAAAGCCCTTCGTGCTGCATGCACCGGATGTCAAATCCGGGCATGGACAGGCAGAGATCCTCCTCGGTCAGTGCTTCCAGACGCTCCATAAGTTCCTGAAAGAACGCCTGACTTTGATACAGCAGCCGCTGGCCGGCTGTCTGGCTGAGCGGGACCGTCTTCACGCAGTTGGTCACCATGGCGGATGTCTGAGCGTACAGATAATGTATGATCGATGCCTCATAAGAAATCCCGGCCGCTGCGCAGAAGACGCCGTATACCGCCGCATGCTGCGGCAGCCTTTTTTCTTCATATGTACAGTACCGGTAAAACATATCGGTCTCATACGGAATATCCATGTTCTGAACGGTCTTCACAAACCGGGAACCCAGTTTCTTTCCCGCCTCCCGCGTCTCTCTCGGGATGCGGGAAGCCTCCAGAAGTTCGTCCAGCCGCCGAAGTTTCGAAAGTGATTCCGCCGCCGCATACCCGTACGCCAGCTTTGCCGTAAGAAGCTCGTTATAACAGAAGCCGTACAGCATCCGTCGCCGGATATAGTCGCCGGCTTCCTCTGCAGAAGACACCAGGTTTTTCTGAATGCAGGTTTCCAGACCATAGGAATGGGCGTACGCTCCGATGGGAAACAGCGCGTCGTTGATCTGCAGCAAAAGAAACTGTTTTCTTCTTTCTCTTTCGTCCATGCGCTGCTCCTAATGGTGATGGTTATTGACCGAAGACGACAGCGCTTTGGAAAAATCAAACCGCACCTGCACTTTCCTGGCCGTCACTCCGTGGATCTGCAGAAGCTTTTTCAGAAGCGCCTCATGACAGGGCATGTAAAAGGTAAACCCGTCCTCTCCGCGGAACATGCTCGTATGGGTATTCCCCACTTCATAGCACAGTCTGGCGATCTGCTCCGGGTAATCTTTCGACACCTCTGCCCGGATCGCCTCGCACTCCGGAATATTGACGGCGATCACCTTTTCTTCGTCCGCATAGAGCACGTCATTCTGGTTCAGCCCCCGCTTCAGCACCTCGTTTCCCATGCGGATACCCACGTCCTCTCCCATATGAGACACTTTTCGGTGAAGCTTTGTAAACGCCTCGTGCCATTCCACATCCACATAGTCGATTTTGCGTCCTGCAAACGCTGCATCGTCCGTCTTGCCCAGTATTCTATCGCATATCATCCATTTGACCTCTTTCTTCTATTTTCCAGGCGGTCCGCAGGGAACCGCCGCTCCTACCAGATCCCCAGCAGAAGCATGACTCCCGGGATCCAGGCAGTGACGATTCCTTCAAAGACCTGAAGGCACGGCACGAATTTCCCCAGCTTCTTCCCCATAATATCCGTGACAAAGGAAGAGCCCCAGAGAACCGCCCAGAGCCACCAGATGGCGGCCCATCTCCAGTCCGGCGCGATGCCGAGAGAAGCGCTCCCGGCGACTCCCTCCACATAGCCGAAGATCACGGCATTGACTGCCACAAAGCTGGAAAACCAGGCAAAGGGCTTTCCGTCCAGCCCGAAAATATTCATTGCAGCAACCCACAGATAGGTAAAACAGAACAAAAGACCGGTCCCTGCCGCATAATAGTTGCCCAGCGCCAGATTGGTGAAGTTGATGAACAGGGACAGGCCTCCGGTCAAAATGTTCATGACCGCCGCCGATTTCCCGTCCGTTCCCGCCAGCGCACAGATTCCGTTATTGATCAGTACGATTCCCACAAACAGCAGACATACTCCCAGCATATGATCCTCCTCTTATCATCCTCGCTAAAACAGACTGTACAGCTGCGTCAGCGGAAGTGTTTCTGCCGGTCTGGATTCCAGTTTCACTCCGTCCGCCGTCACGGTATAGGTCTCCGGATCCACCTGGATCTCAGGCGCGGCGTCATTCAGCTTCATATCGCATTTCCCGATGTTCCTGCAGTTTCTCACCGGAACCACGGTTTTTTGGAGGCCGTATTTCTCCTTCACGCCGCCGTCAAACGCCGCTTTGGACACAAAGGTCAGGCAACTCTCTCCCTTTGCCGCGCCGTGGGCCGCAAACATGGGCTGGTACAGCACCGGCTGGGTCGTAGGAATGGAAGCGTTGGCGTCTCCCATCTTTGAGGCGATGATCATGCCTCCCTTGATGATCAGATCCGGCTTGGCCGCGAAAAACGCAGGGTTCCACAGAACCAGATCCGCATATTTTCCCACCTCCACAGAGCCTACATAATCCGCGATCCCGTTGGTGATCGCCGGGTTGATCGTATATTTTGCCACGTACCGTTTCGCGCGGAAATTGTCGTTGTCATGCCCCTCGTCCTCCGGAAGAGGCCCTCTCTCCAGCTTCATCTTATGAGCGGTCTGCCAGGTCCTGGTAATGACCTCCCCCGGCCGGCCCATGGCCTGTGAATCCGAACTCATCATGGAGAAAACACCCATATCGTGCAGCACGTCCTCCGCCGCGATTGTTTCCGGACGGATCCTGGAATCCGCAAACGCCACATCCTCCGGAATATTCTTGTCCAGATGGTGGCAGACCATCAGCATGTCCAGATGCTCGTCCAGCGTGTTGACCGTAAACGGCATGGTGGGATTGGTGGAGGAGGGAAGCACGTTTTTCGCTCCCGCCGCGCGGATGATATCCGGCGCATGTCCGCCGCCGGCGCCCTCTGTGTGAAAAGTATGGATCGTCCTTCCGCCGATGGCGTCCAGCGTATCCTCCACACATCCGGCCTCATTCAGGGTGTCCGTATGGATCGCCACCTGAATGTCATATTCGTCCGCCACATTCAGGCAGTGATGGATGGCCGCCGGCGTGGAACCGAAATCCTCATGAATCTTCATGCCCATGGCGCCTGCTTCCAGCTGCTCGATGATCGGTTTTTCGTCAGAACAGTTTCCTTTCCCGAGGAATCCCAGATTCATGGGGTATTCCTCCGCCGCCTTCAGCATCATGCGGATGTTCCACGGTCCCGGCGTGCAGGTTGTGGCGTTGGTCCCGTCCGCAGGGCCGGTGCCGCCGCCGATCATGGTCGTCACGCCCGAGTACAGGGAGCATGCGATCTGCTGCGGCGCAATAAAATGAATGTGGCTGTCGATCCCGCCTGCCGTCACGATCAGTCCTTCTCCCGCCAGCGCCTCCGTGGACGCCCCGATGGTCATTCCCGGCGTAACGCCGTCCATGATGCCCGGGTTGCCTGCTTTTCCGATTCCTGCGATCCTGCCGTCCTTGATGCCGATGTCCGCTTTTATGATCCCGGTATAATCCAGAATGAGCGCGTTGGTGATCACCAGATCCAGATCTCCGTCTTTGCTGCAGGTCTTCACCGACTGCCCCATACCGTCCCGGATCGTCTTTCCGCCGCCGAATTTCACCTCGTCTCCATAGGTCGTATAATCCTTCTCCACTTCAATGATCAGATCCGTGTCCGCCAGACGCACCTTGTCCCCGGTGGTAGGACCGTACATCATCGCATATTTTTCACCGGATATTCTGTAACTCATACTCTTACGCCTCCTCTATCTGATAAATCCGTGCAGCTTTGCACGTTCCACTGCCTGAGCCTTCGTCGTTTCCGTCGCCTGCATGCCGGTCAGGTCGTTCAGTCCGTAGACGCGCCTGGCGCCGCCCAGTTCCGTAAGCTGCACTTCCTTTTCCTCTCCCGGCTCAAAACGAACGGCCGTCCCGGAGGGGATATCCAGGCGATACCCGTAGGCTTCTGCCCGGTCAAACTCCAGCTGCCTGTTTACTTCAAAAAAATGGAAATGGGAACCGACCTGCACCGGCCGGTCGCCGGTATGCCTCACCAGAAGCGTTCTGGTCTTTTTTCCCTCATTTAAAATGATTTCTCTGTTCTTCGGAATCACTGCGCCGATCTTCATCTTCCTGTCCCTCCTCGTCTCCATATCGTCACTGAATCGGATCGTGTACGGTCACCAGCTTGGTGCCGTCGGGAAACGTCGCTTCCACCTGCACCTCATGGATCATGTCCGCCACGCCCTCCATCACGTCCTCTTTGGCCAGCAGCTTCCTGCCAAGAGCCATCAGCTCCACCACGGTCTTCCCGTCCCTTGCATATTCCAGCAGTTCAGAGCTGATATAGGCAACAGACTCTACATAGTTGAGCTTTAAGCCTCTGCCCTTTCTCTGCTTCGCCAGTTCGCCCGCCATATGGAGCATCAGCTTCTCCTGCTCCTTCGGATTTAATCTCATCTTCTTCATCCTTTCTGTGGAAATTCCTGTCTTACGGAACCGCCTGTATCCCAATAAGCATAAAAAGAGGACGACCTGCGGCTTCCCGCCGCATGACCGCCCCATTGCGCAAAAAAGGTCTATTCCCAACCGGGAATAAACCTCTTTGTTTATCAAAACGCATTTTATGACAAAACGCCTCTGTTTGTCAAGGTGTTTCTCAGGCATCTGCCTGATTCCGTCAAATTTTCGGAATTCAAAATAAGTTCCGCAAATTTTACAGCCGGAAACCCTTCCTGAATGGAAATCAACTATGTCTTTACATCATTGTATCATCCTTAAGAACCTCTGCCAAACTGACTAAGTTCCCCCGGCGTCAGTCCGACCGACATATATCTTGCAAATTCCCGCCTCCTCTCCTCCGATCTGCCGCGCAATACGGGGGGTTTGAAAAAACAGAACCCCTGCCGTCAAAATAGAGCTCCAATACCGGTTCTGCGCCGGAAAATGGCCGCCTCCGTCTGGTTCAGTCTGGAAAGGTCCGTTCCGCCGATCTACACCGCTCCCTCTGTAGGCTTCTCAACATAATAAACTTTGGGGGAAAATCTTGATATTCCTCTCTGTTATGAATATAATAGATAGAACAGAAGAAATAAAAGCGACTGTCACGAAATATATTTCAACAAGTGAAGCGAGATTGTCAGCCATCCCGATGCGGACCGTTCCATTACGGAAGAAGGACTGCAAACTTACCGTGTATTTAACAGAGGGGCGCAATACCGGTTTCCGAAAAATCTTAAATGCATTGGAACGAAACGGTTCTTCTAAGCCTGTCTTTGAAACAGATCCTGAACGACTATCATTCTGTACCACTCTTCTGATACATCCACATTTTCTTCATCAAGGAGAAGGTAAAAATGTCATTGCAAACAATAAGACGACTGCCCCTAATCAGAAAAAAACAATGTCCGAAATGGAACAGAAAATTCTTGCTCTGATTTACTATGAAACACAACCTTCCGGGTAGCCAAAAAAGCGCAGACTGCCCCTGT
>CAJUDY010000059.1 GCA_910584945.1 uncultured Lachnospiraceae bacterium
TACAGGAATTTATTACATTTTTTGCTTGATAATTCAAGCATTTGCATCAGTTTTACTGGTGGGAAAGTTGAGATGATAATATCTTAACTAAAAGATTTTGGTTTACAATGAGGAATAAAAATGCTGAAAAAGGATTTTTGGAAAAACAGTTGTGAAAATATCCGAAAACTTGTCGGAAGAGTGAAAGTTATATGCAGCAGAAAAAAGCTTGTGATCAACTCAAATGAAAAGAATATAAGATATAAAGATCTAGGACCAAAAGATATTTCCGGAGAAGACTCAGAGTATTTTAAAGCGCTGGATTGGGCATTTAATAATGAACAAATTTATAATATTGCGATTTCGGGACCATATGGCTCTGGAAAAAGCAGTATTATTAATTCTTATATAAAAAAACATCCAGAATTGAAAGCTGTAAATATTTCATTAGCCAATTTTCTAACACTTAATAAAAACGATGATATAAATGATGATATAGAATCGGAGCTCGAAATAGGAATTTTAAAACAGTTATTTTATAAGGTCAACCATAAAAAAATCCCACAGAGCAGATATAGAAAATTATATCCTGTAAAAAGAAAGAAGATTGCCTTAGTAATATTATTTTTAATGGGTTTTGGATATCTTTTATTGAGATTTTTATATAATGACATAGGGATGGTATTTGAAAATCATATAAAAATAGCATCTGATAACTATAATTGTACAAGGGGATGGGCGTTTGCAATAGGAATTTTTCTTCTGGTTGTTTTTGTACTTTTGGTAACAGAGACGATTTGGCTCGCCTTATCTAAAATACATATAAAAGAAATCAATTTCTCAGATCATGCGACTGCGACGACGGAGAAGGTAACAGATGAATCCATATTTAACAAAAATATAGATGAAATCGTTTACTTTTTTGAAGTAACAGGATATAAAGCGGTGTTTATTGAAGATTTGGACCGTTTTAATATAATTGATATTTTTGTAAAATTACGTGAACTGAATACGATTCTCAATAATTATGAAAAGATCAAAAAACGGATTGTATTTATATATGCGGTCAGAGACGACATGTTTTTAAATGAGGAAAGAACAAAATTCTTTGAATTTATACTTCCGGTTATTCCTTACATAACTTCGACAAATTCAAGTGAAATCCTGTTAGCGAGAATTGAAAAAGATAAGAAAATATATAATGATCTGGAATTGGATACTGATTTTATTGAAATGACAGGACCCTATATCAGTGATATGCGAATATTGGACAATATTTATAATGAATTTATTACATATAAGAAAATTTTGCAGGATTCAGGAAATGAGGAGGGTCAAAAACTTAATTTAAAAGATCAATCTATGATGTCTTTAATGATATTTAAAAATATTTATCCAAAGGACTTTGCACAATTGCAGTCTGGAAGTGGGATTGTACAACATGCATTTCAGTCAAAAAGAGATTTTTGGGAACCTAAAAGAAATGAATTGGAAGAAAAAAAGAAGGCTATTTTAGAAAGAATGGAGATGGCACAGAAGGATGTACTTGAAAACCTACAAGAAGTAAAGATGGTAATGATGTTCCAGATGACAGAAAGAAAGGGTATGTTAGAATCGGTAGAGTTTGGTAGAAATTCGTACAGATTCGATGAAATTTTAAAAGAAGATTTTGATATAGATAAAATTGAAAATATGAGAACAGTTAATTATTGGCCTAAAGGCTCTTATTATAGTCACAATTTAATATTTGATAAAAATAATTTGGATAAGATAGAAAATTATAAACAAAGATGTAAAAATATTGTTCTCAAATTACCGGAAATAAAAGAGGATTATAGAAAGCAAATTGAAGAAATAGATAATGAAATTCGCCGATTGGGTTCATTGCCATTAAAAGAAATTTTATGTACATATCAAACCGAGGAAATTTTACCCGAGGATGTAAAAGAAAACAAGTTGCTTGTATTTATGCTGCGTAATGGGTTTATTGATGAAAAATATCCGAATTATGTAAATTATTTTTATGAGAATAGTCTTACCAGAGATGATATGAATTTTATTTTAAATGTAAGAAATCATGATTCCATGGAATTTAGTTATCCTCTCACTCAGGTAATGCAGGTTATAAAAAACTTGCGTTTGTTTGAATTTGAGCAAAAAGAAGCACTGAATTTTTCTCTTCTTGATGTGCTTTTAGAGAACGGCGATTATTTAGAAAAAAGAGACCAGTTGTTAAAACAGCTGTCAGATGAAACGGAATTATGTTGGCGATTCATAGATGAGTATATAGACAAAGCAAAAAATCCGGATTTATTTGTTGCTGTATTGGCAAAATTCTGGAAAAATATGTGGAATTATATTTATGACAGCCAGATTTTAACAGAAGAACGAAAAGATAAATACTTAAATCTTATTTGCAATAACGCAGAAATAGAAGATATCATCAATTTGAATAAAGATAAGAAACTACAAGCATACTTTGTGGAAAAGAATGATATATTGAGGTGTACAATAGGACTCCCCTTAGAAAGAATGAAACGTATCATTGAAGAATGCGATATTGTATTTCAAAATTTTAATACAGATGTATGCAATGAAGAATTATTAAACTGGATATTTGATGAGGGATATTTTGATGTTAATATTGAAATGATTCAATGTATTTTTAGAAGGAAAAAACCAGAAGCAATAGAACATCTCTTAAAGAGAAACTATACTGAGATAAGAGAGTTGGCATATAATTCTTTGCTTGAACGAATTGAATGGGATATTTCTCAGTATATAGAAAATGTCTTCCTAAAGTTGGAGACAAATACAGAGGAATCATTGGAGTCTATTTTGGATCTTTTGAAAAGAGTGGAAGAGGTTGAACATGCCTGTGAAATTATTCAAAAGGAAAATGTAGTATTAGATGATCTGAATAACTGTTATTCTGAAGTTTTGCGGGAGGAACCTGATTCCATAAAACAAGTATGGAATGCATGGATCAGAAATCAAAAGTTAAAAGCCAGCTGGGACAACTTATTTAAATATTGGAATAAGTTTGGTGTAACAGAGGAATTACTCTTTTATATAGAATATAGTATTGGACAATTGGAGATTGACGAATGTCCTGAAAATATCGATCTGTCAATAGTAGAGGAGATAATTAAGAGTGAATTGGGAGAAGAATGTTTTGATCGTTTTATGAATTGCGTGCCTAAAATTGAATGTACGATAGCTTTGAATTCAATCAATGCAAGCCATGTGAAAATATTGATTGTAAAGAAATTTGTTGATTTTTCTATTCAATTTGCCGAGGATATCAAACAATTTCATCCAGATTTGTATGTGTTAACATTATTAACTAACTATGAGTCTGTTTTAGAAAAGTTAGAAGATTATACAATTAGTTCGGAGGAACTGGAACAGATCCTTATCAGTGAGATGATTGATGATACGGTAAAAATTCGGTTTATTGAACAGAAAGCGGTAATTCCATATTCTTCTTCTATTGCTTTGTATTTACGGAATGTAGATTGTGAACTGACCAAAGAAATTTACCAGAATGCATGGGAGGTCTTGGAAGAAGACCAGCGATATGCCTTATTTCTTAATCAAATTCAGATTCTTAACGAGGATGATATTTCCGAATGTTTTAAAGAACTTGGAGAGGATTATCAGAAGTTTGCGGATAGAACGCGCCGACATGAAGAAAGGTTATATGGAAATGAATATAATAGAAAGCTGGTTGAACATCTTAAGAACATAACATATATTACAAGTTTTAAAGAGGAATTCAAAGAAGTATGGGACGAAAATTCCCGCAGAATGAACAGGGAAACATGGCTTCGATGCAGGATAAAACAGAAAGGGTAAACTTACCGTGTAACTGAACAAAAACCAAAATGAAATTTCAGGAGGAACATATATATGAAGGATATGATAGCATACTGCGGACTGGACTGTGAAAAATGTGACGCTTATCTTGCAACGATCAACGACGATCAGGCGCTGCGTGAGAAAACTGCGAAACTGTGGGCCAAGTTAAATAACGTGCCGATTCTGCCCGAGCATATCAATTGTGAGGGCTGCCGTGTTGACGGAATGAAGACTATATACTGTGACAGCCTTTGCGCGATTCGCCAATGTGCGGTTCAAAAAGGGGTGACAACGTGCGGAGACTGCCAGAGTTTTGAGACATGCTGGACGGTTGGAACGATTTTTGCAGATGCGCCTGAAGCTTTGGAAAATCTGCGTCAGGTTTCGAAGGAGACGGATCGTGAACAACAGTAAACTGGTCTTTACTTCCAGTAGAACATAAAACAGCATTGAAAAAGGATTTTATTTATGGAAGAAACAAAGATTGTATTTTTATCAGACAACAGAAAAGTTGTTTTGGAAGACGATGATGATATCATTCTGTCTTTGGCTTCCGATGATAAAGCAGAAAGCAGATTTGAGGTTCCTTATCATTCCAGCGGTTATGGCGGAGGGTGGCTTACGCTTTCTCCATCTGAGAACTATGTGGTCTTTTCTTATTTTTCAGGTCAATGTGAAGAAGGATTCTGTCTGTTTAACATTGAGGGTAATCAGTTAAAGCTGATATACGATTCTGGATATTTATATGGAGAGGAAGCAAATTACAGCTTTGTAAATGATGAGAGGATTTTGGTTCAAACCTTTCGCACCGGGGCATGGTATCAGGAAAATGCAAAAGCAGACGAAAATGGAGATCGGTACTATGAATTTGGGGAGCTGAATCTGTTTTACATGGAAACGCAGGAACTGAGCAGACATACGATTCATGTTTATCCTTCTGATGACTGGGAAGAAGAGGTGACAGACGTCGGCACATTTACATTTTCTGATCTGGATGGCAGCGAATTTCATGTCACCGTACCATGGGGGAAAGCAATCTTTCATGCGCCGCTGAAAAGCGTTCTCGTTATCAGGCCTAGATAAGCGAATAATCTTTGGCTTATGGGATAGCCAAAGGGCAAAAAATCACGATAGAAGGAGCGACAGATATGCCAGTATATGAGTCAAAGGATTATGAAAAAGTGATCAAACGGATTCAGGAGAAAGTAAATACACTTTCTGTTAAAATGGGCAAATGCCTTTCGGAAGAAACGATCGCGGCGTTTGAAAAATGCCATAAGATCAAACTGCCCCAGGCATACCGCATGTTTTTGAAAGAGGTTGGAAATGGATGCGAACATATGTTTGAAACTTGCCGTCTGAATGGTTTGGAAAGCAGTCCATGTCAAGAACTTGCCGCTCCCTTTCTTCTTGATCAGTTCTGGATTTGGGAGGACGACGAAAGGGATTTTGATATCATCGAGGAAGAAAAGAACCATAAAGTTTATCGGGGGAATATGGAACTGATCAATCTGGGGTGCGGCATGAGCTATCATTTGATCATCACCGGAAAATGCCGGGGAGAGGTCTGGAATTTTACGGATGTAGGCGTCCAGCCCTGCTGCGAGCGGCAGGATTTCCTGGGGTGGTTTGAGTTATGGCTGGATCATCAGGAGGAGACAGATTATTTCAAGGACTATGTATATGGGGAAGCGGATCAGGAATAAATGCTGATTACTTTCCTGACAGAACATATAGATATCAAAAGCAACCTGTCAAACTTCTCACGGAGTGCTTAACCCGAAGGGTATGGCAAAAAAGGATACTGTTTATGAGAGTATTGGCACCGAAACTGGCACCAATGGCACCAAAACTGGCACCGATGACACAGATGAGAAAAAATATATAAAACCCCCAATATTTCCTGCCATTTTGCGGCTCTATATAGGAAGGCCTTAAAAATAAGCAGGAAAGGAGAAGCAATGTGAAGGACGAACAGATTGTGGAGTTGTATCTTCAGCGCGATGAAAGAGCGGTCGAGGAGACCCAGAGCAAGTATGGAGCCTATTGTTTCCGTATTGCGAAGAACATACTCACGATCAGGGAAGATGCGGAAGAATGCGTGAATGACACATGGAATGCAGCGTGGAATAAGATTCCGCCGACGATTCCCGTGTCATTCAAAGCGTTTCTTGGGAAACTGGTCAGAGACATATCGCTGAGCCGATATAGAAAAAATCATGCTAAGAAACGCTTCTGTGGAATAGAAGTGATGCTCGACGAGCTGGAAGAATGTATTCCATCTGACTTTGATGTGGAACAAAACTTTGCCCATCGGCAGTTGTCAAAAACGATCAACCGATGGCTGGGCAGTCTTTCAAGGGAAGAACGGGTTTTGTTTGTCAAAAGGTATTATTACGGCGAAGCGGTAAAAGATCTGGCAAAAGCTCATGGCTGTACGGAAAACCAGATGGCGCAGAAAATGCGGAAACTTCGGAAAAGTCTGAAAGCATGCTTAGTTGGGGGTTAAAATATGAAGAGAGAAGATCTGTATCACGGAATATCGGGAATCTGCCCGGAGTATCTTGATGAGGTGGATGCCTATAAGCCGCGAAAAACCACGCACTGGAAAAGATGGGCGACGGCCGCGGCCTGTATCAGTCTGTGTTTCTGCGGCGCGGTTCCGGCTCTGGCAGCCGCGGACAATGGGGTGATTTACGAATGGCTGTATGCGGTTTCGCCGTCGATGGCCCAGAAGCTGAAGCCGGTCAATGTCTCCTGTGAAGATCAGGGAATTCAGATGGAAGTGGCTGCCGCGGATATTGAAGGGGCGAATGCAAAGATCCTGGTATCTATGCAGGATATGACGGGAGAGCGTCTTGATGAGACGACGGACCTTTTTGACAGTTACAGCATTCATACCCCCTACGATCAGATCGGCGGATGTTCCTTGGTGGAATATGACGCCGCGACGAAGACGGCGTTTATTATGCTGACGATTGAACAGATGGATCAGGCGCTGATTCCTGGAGATAAGATTACTTTTTCCGTAAATGAAATACTGACCGGGAAAAAGCACAGTGACAGAGAGCTTACAGAGATTGATTTGGGGAATGTACCGTTGATAAGTGACCTGATGGAAGCCCCGGATATTCGGGGCGGGAGCGGTAGGGACCTGGACGTTTTTGAAGAAAGCGATCCGCGGCTGATGAGACCGAAGGAAGCGTCGGCTTCTGTTTTGGAGGAAGGGGTTACTCTCACCGGTTACGGAATCGTGGACGGCAAGCTCCATGTGCAGATCCGATATGATCGGATTCTTGAGACGGATAACCATGGAGAGGTTTATCTGAAAAGTCCGAGCGGAGAAGTCCTGCACTGTCAATATAATACAGCCTTTTGGGATAAGGATCAAAAGGACAGCTATGAGGAGTACATTTTTTCTGTAACTTCTGAGGAACTGGAAGCCTGTGAGATATGGGGAGAATTCTGGACCTGCAATGGTGGAACGATTGAGGGAAACTGGCAGGTAACGTTTCCTTTGACAAAACAGTAAGAACATGGACTTTAAACGAAGGAAGTTGCCATGCCTGATGAATCTGGTATAATGAGTTATGGGATGTCTAAATGAAAGGAAGAGCAAAACCATGCTGAAAATCATATTTGGAGATGTGGAAAACGCAGTGTACCATCCGCCGACTTATTTTGACAATCAATATGAAGATGAGTGGATCACAGATCCTCTGGCGGTTGCGATGATCAAAGAGATTGATCAGTCGGAGGTCGTTGCTG
Organism: uncultured Lachnospiraceae bacterium; assembly: GCA_910584945.1. Classification (GTDB taxonomy): domain Bacteria; phylum Bacillota; class Clostridia; order Lachnospirales; family Lachnospiraceae; genus Hominiventricola. The sequence continues at coordinate 7,609 of CAJUDY010000059.1, forward strand.
TACACCTGATCCAAAGTCCGGTGCTCGGGCCCATTTCCACGAAAGAGATTTCCGGCGGCGTCAAAACGCTGATCTTGATGGCCTTTGATGAGAGCGGCAGGATTTTTAACGCTTCAGCCTGTGGGGATAATTGTGCAAAATGGATCGTAGAGATCGGAAAGAGGAAGGACCTGACGATCAATCTGCATCATGTGATGGACTTCAGTTCTGTTCCGACGTTTGAAGCCGTGATGCTCAATACAGGGCTGGCTGTTCACAGCTATGGAGAATATCTGGAAGAGGCGTTGAAGATAAAGGAGCGTTGAAGTATGAAGGGAAAATATCATATCGTTGTGCAGAATAACAGACTTCGCTACGAACTGGATATCAGGCGGAATATTACGATCATTCGCGGAGACAGCGCGACAGGAAAGACCAGGTTGATTGCCCTTCTGGAACAGGCGTCATTGTTTGGAGATGGCTCGGGAGTTGAAGTCCATTGTGAACGTCCTGTAAGAACGCTTGGCGGGAAGGACTGGAATCTTGTACTGCCGAATATTCATGAGAAAATCATTTTTTTAGATGAAGAGAGCAGATTCGTGAAATCCCAGGAGTTTGCTGCTGCGATAAAGACTTCCAGCAATTATTTTGTGATCATCACAAGAGAAGACCTGCCGAATCTGCCATACTCGGTAGATGAGATCTATGGTATTCATTCTTCCGGTAAATACCGCGACCTGAGACGAACCTATAATGAATTATATCGGATCTATCGTGCAGATGCATTTACGGATGAACAAAAGCCGGAGACGGTTGTAGCGGAAGATTCTCATTCCGGTTATCAGTTTTTTCAGGAAATTTGCGGTGAGAATGAGATCGCCTGTATCAGTGCGGGAGGGAAGTCCAATCTGAAGACGATCGCAGGTAAGTTGGGAGATGAACCTGCATTGGTGGTTGCGGACGGTGCGGCAATTGGTTCGGAAATGAACGAATTGTATCAGCTGATGCGTCATAAGCCGACAGTAAAATGTTATTTGCCGGAGTCATTTGAGTGGTTGATTTTGAAATCCGGACTGATTGACGGGAAGGCGATAAAGGACATACTGAATCATCCGGAAGATTTTATCGAAAGTCGGGAATATTTTAGCTGGGAGCGCTATTTTACAGAGCTGTTAGTAGAATACACACAGGACTCTTATTTGAAATATAATAAAAGCAGATTGAATGAAGCTTATTTGAACGATAGAGAAAAACAGGCGATCCTAAGTGTGATGAAAGGTGTAAATTGGCAGATGAACAGACCAAATTCATAGGACACACACGTCCGAAGTACTCGATGAATGCGGCTGCATTTACCGGGTACTTCGGGTGAGATGTCCCGAATATATGGTGCGGCATTTCCGCTTTCCTATTCTACGCCAGCACCGAAAGTTCCGCCTCCGCCGTCACTTCCTGGCTTAGCACTTCCCCGGCGCTGGTATAGACCACCGGCGGCAGCTCTGCCGGATCGGCGGCTGTACCTGCAGCTTCTGTCGACTCCGGCGCCTGGGTTTCCGTCGAAACCGCTTTTCCCTCCCCGCTGATCTCCACCGTATCGCTGTCCGGCGTACGGCTCTGCTCGATCCGGGCTTCCAGTTCTTTTCGATCTTCTTTTCGCTTTTCGATGATCTTTTCCTGATCGGCTTTTGCCTTTTCTTCCAATTCTTTGGCGTCCGCCTTCATCCCCTCATCGGCCTTGGCTTCATAGGCTTCTGCCTGGTTTACCATGTCTCCGGCGTATCCAAGCGCCCGTTCGGCGGTGGCAGTATCCCCTTTTTGTCTGGCCTGCTGGTAGACGCCCATGGCGGTGTCGGACAGATCGATATTGGCTCTGGCTCCCACCAGCCCTTCTATGGTTTTCATATTCATGGATCGGACCTCCTGATTTTATATTTTGGCCTTTTGATTGGCCCTTACTTTCTTTTTCGACGGCAGAAAGCTCTGCGTGAGCCTTCTGTTGTAAAAAGCCGTTTTCCTGTCATATGCGGGAAGAAGCGGTTTTTTCTTTATTTAATATATTTGACGGAGAAGGAATCACGGAGTACAATAAGTCAAAGAGGGCGAAAGCGGAACTTAAAATAAGGAGGAATTAGAGGATGAATAAAAAAGAGATTTTGCAATGTCTGGACCATACATTGCTTGGACAGACAGCCACATGGGAAGATATTCGCCGAATCCTGGATGAGGGCATGGAATACGGGACGGCGTCCGCATGTATACCGGCGGCATATGTAAAGCAGGCCGCGGAGTACGTAGACGGGAAATTACCGATCTGTACCGTTATCGGATTCCCCAATGGATACAGTACAACAGCAGTAAAGGTTTTTGAGACAAAGGACGCGGTTGAAAACGGCGCCGAGGAGATTGATATGGTAATCAATATCGGTTTCTTAAAAGATCAGAAATATCAGGAGATAGAAGACGAAATCCACCGGGTTCATGAAGCCTGCAATGGAAAGCTCTTGAAAGTCATTATTGAAACATGTCTTCTCACAGAAGATGAAAAAATCAAAATGTGTGAAATTGTCACGGCAGCAGGCGCCGAATACATTAAAACTTCTACCGGATTTTCTTCTGCAGGAGCCACCTTTGCCGACGTGGAGCTTATGAAAGCTCATGTTGGAAAGCATGTGAAAGTGAAGGCGGCAGGGGGAATTTCTTCCCTCGACGATGCGGAAAAATTTATGAGCCTTGGAGCGGACAGGCTTGGAACGAGCAGATTGATCAATATCATAAAAAATACCAAGGGTTACAAAGAGTGATAAGATCGATCACGGGTGCAATTCGGAAGCAGCAGCGCAGTCATAAAGAGATCCTCTTTCAGATCTACATGCAGCGTGCCGTCATATTTACAAAGTACATCCTGCACATTCCAAAGACCGATTCCGCGGCCTTTGGAGGGGTGCTTTCTTTTGAAACGAAATTGATCCATATTTTTTAACTCTGTACGGTTCGTTATTTCCAATAGAAAGCATTGTTTCACCGGTCTTGCCTGGATGCGGATATATCGGTCTTCCTCCAGAGGAAGTTTTTCGCAGGCTTCCAGGGCGTTGTCCAAAAGGTTGCCGAAGAGCACGCACAGGTCGAATTCGTGGACTCCGAGAGTAGGTGGGATCTGTACGTCGCATTCCCAGCGAATGTGATTCTCCCTGGCCAGTGTTCGCTTCTGATACAGGAGGGCGTCCACGGCGCTGCTGCCGGTGGCCTCCTCCCCGGTTCCCAGATGGGCCCACTGTTCCATATGAAGCAGATAGTCCCGGAGACTGGCCCATTCTTCCCGTTCCAGCAGGCCGGACAGGGCGATCACATGGTTTTTCATGTCGTGGCGCAGACGTTCCGACTGGCGGTATTGCTGCTCCAGCATCTGGAAGGCAGAGATCTGTGCGTGATACCGGGTGCTTTTTCGCTGTTCCCTGCAGATTCTTTCCATGCCAAAAAGGCAGCATCCCGCGGCGAACATGGACAGAGCGGTCAGAACGCACAGTTCTCCGTGGCTGAAGAGCTGGTCATAATAGACACCCAGGCCGACGCGGCTCCTGACCAGGATGCCGTTGGCGGCGCTCCAGTTGGCGATATCGATCACTGCCGTAATCCCAAGGAGCGGAACGGACAGGATTCCATGCCATGTTCTGCTTCTGTCAAAAAACAGGACGTCAAGGTCCAGATGAGTCCGGATCTCATGGAAGACAAGGAGTACCGCGGCGGTTGTGATACCGAGAATCAAGACTGCTTCCCGCTGTCCCAGGAAAGGCGCCGGGTCCTGCCGCAGGGTGTGCAGGGCAAAGAGTGCCAGGCAGCACAGGAAGGACTCGCAGAAATTTGAGGTTAATGTGGCGGCGGCGGTCAATACCGAAGCAGTCAGCAGTTTTTTCGCCGTGGGCGACTGGAAGCATAAAAAGACGGTTCCCAGGAACAGGAGATGCTTCAGGAAGACAAAGAAGAGATAGGAGACCGAAGGAACTCCGGCAATTTCCCAGACCAGGCCAAGAGTGATCTGACTGAGGAAAAGGCAGACCGGAAAGGTCCATTTTCTGTTATCCCGGGGCGTCAGGTACTCCCCGCAGAACCGGCAGGCGGCCCATGCAGAGACTGCAAGACCGGGCAGCAGGAAGAAAAATTCTGTTGGAAGAAAGCATACTTTCACAGGATACCTCCGTTTTTTCTCATGCAGGCCAGCAGTTCCGTGCAGAAATCGTCGTATCTTCTTTTGGCGATGGGGATTCTCTCCCCGTTGTCGAGAAGGAGCTCCTGACGGCGGTAGGAGTCCACATAGTTCAGATTCACGAGAAAACTTTTGTGGCATCGGAAGAAGTCTTTGTCCCCGAGCCGGTCTTCCAGGACACGGATCTGTTCGTAGTAGGTAAAGCATCCCCCGGTCTCATGGACGTCGATCATGCGGCCGCGGATCTCAAAATAACGGATATGGTTCAGGAATATTTTCTTCTGCTCCCGTTCCCGGTGGACGAGCAGATACTCCCGGGGATGTTTTCTTATTTTTTGAACGGCCCTTTGCAGAATCAATTCTAATTTCTGATCGTCTACCGGCTTTAGTAAATAGTGAAAAGCTTCCACATCATAAGCATTCCATACATATTCCCGGCTGGAGGAGATGAAGATCAGGATCTGGTCGGAGGAACTTTGCCGAAAGATCCGGGCGGTCTCCATTCCGTCAAGCCCCTGCATGAGGATATCCAGAAAAAGAATGTCAAAATGTCCGGCTTCCTCAAGGAGCGCGTTCCCGCTGTAGAACTGCCGGACGGTACAGGGGATATGCATCTGCTCGAGAATTACCTGTATTTTTTTAGAAAGCGTGCAGCACTGGAGCGCTTCGTCATCGCATACGGCGATGGATAACATAGGAGTCACCTGCCTTTTGTCAAATCGTCTGATATAAAGATATATCGGCGGATATGTCCGCAGAGTTTTGTGTTTGTCATGAACGGGCGGATTCATGGAGGGAACGGTGAGCAGATTGTTTAAAGCGGTTCTTTGTGTAAAATACACAATTTCTGATCTTAAAAATTGTTGGAAATGCTGAAAAATGAAAACCATATTGACAAAATGACGTGCAAACTATATACTTGAGACAGTGATGAAACGCGTTTCAAATAGGAGAGCGGAGGAAACGAAACAGATGGCAAGCATCCGGGACGTGGCAAGAATAGCAGGTGTTTCCCCTTCCACCGTATCACGGGTGATGAACGGTACGGCGAATGTAGATGAGGAGAAGAAGCAAAAAGTCCTCATGGCGATTCGTGAAACAGGTTTCAGACCAAACGAACTGGCGAGAGCGCTGTTCAAGCAGTCGTCCAGGATCATCGGAGTGATCGTGCCCAATATAGAGAATCCATTCTTCAACGAGCTGGCCAAAGCCGTGGAAGAGGAAGCTTATAAGAACGGCTACAAGATGCTGCTTTGTAATTCCAATAACAATACGGAAAAGGAGCTCATGAACATTCAGATGCTGGATCAGATGAAGGCGGACGGGATCATCCTCCTGACCTACAGCGGCAAGACTGGACAGGCCATCGCGGACTGCGGACTTCCGGTGGTGGTGGTGGACCGGCAGCTGACCGGCAGCGGAGAGAGCGCTTATGTGGAAGCGGATCACTATAAAGGAGGCAAGATGGCCGTCTGTCATCTGTTAGACTGCGGCTGTAAGGATATCGTATTTTTAAGAGGTCCTCTGGAGGTGTCCAGCGGGAAGCAGAGGTATCAGGGATATCGGGAGATCTGCCAGAAGTATGGCATCCGGGAGCAGTGTATCGACTGCCTGTATGATTACGAAGACGGGATTCGTGCGGCAGGAGAACTTCTGAAACGATATCCCCGGGTGGACGGAATCATTGCCAGCAACGATATGGTAGCCATCGCCGCATATAAAATCCTGACCAGAGAAGGATATCAGGTGCCGGGGGATGTGCAGATGATCGGCTTCGATAACATCCGGTTCAGCTGGCTGTTTACGCCGGAGCTGACGACGGTCAATCAGCCGATCGAAGAGATGGGAACATTGGCGGTTCAGATCATTATGAAATGTGGTCAGGGCCTGCCGTTTCAAAAAGAAAATATACTGGACGTCTCTCTTGTGGAGCGCCAGACCACAAAAAGGGGAGTGTCAAGTAACCTATGAAAAACAGCATCTGCCCGAAAGCAGCCCCGGAAGGATTTTACGGGGTGAAGTGAGGACATATGCGGGACCCAAATGGAAAGGAGTGAAGAAACATGAAACTTGCAGTAGTGGGGAGCATCAATATGGATATGACTGTCACTGCAGAGAGAATCCCCCACAAGGGAGAGACCCTCAGAGGGGACAGCATCAGCTATATACCGGGCGGCAAGGGAGCCAACCAGGCAGTTGCCATGGCAAAGCTGGGCGCCGAGGTAGAGATGTTCGGCTGTGTGGGAGAAGACGAGAGCGGACAGAAGCTTCTGGAGAATCTGAAGAAAGCAGGTGTTCGGACAGAACATGTGAAAGTTCTTAAGGAGGTATCCACCGGGATCGCCATGATCACTGTGGCGGAAAATGACAACACAATCGTCGTAGTGCCGGGAGCCAACGGAAAGGTGGACAGAGCTTACATCGACGAGATCAAACCGGTCCTCGAGACTTATGACATGGTGGTACTCCAGCATGAGATTCCGCTGGATACGGTACATTATGTGGTGGATTTCTGCGCGGAGAAAAAAATCCAGACCGTATTGAATCCTGCTCCGGCGGCGGAGGTACCTATGGATATCATTGAGAAGGTGACATATGTGACGCCCAACGAGCATGAGGCGGTGCTGATCTTCGGGGAAGGGAAGTCCATGGAGGAGCTTCTTAAGAAGTATCCGGAGAAGCTGATCATTACCCAGGGTTCCAAGGGAGTGGCTGCATGCCTGAAGTCGGGAGAGGTTCTGAACGTACCGGCGAGACCGGCGAAAGTGAAAGATACCACGGGTGCAGGCGATACGCTGAACGGTGCGTTCTGCGTGCGCAGAGCCATGGGAGACGATCTGAAGACAGCGCTTGCCTATGCGAATACTGCCGCCAGCCTGTCCACAGAAAAGTTCGGGGCACAGACCGGTATGCCCACGGCAGAGGAAGTGGAGCAGGAGATGAGGAGGCAGGGGTCATGAAGAGGCAGGGAATCTTAAACAGCGAGATCTCCCGTGTGCTTACATATATGGGACATACCGATCAGATCTGTATCGGAGACTGTGGACTCCCGATTCCGGAGGAGACCGAGCGGATCGATCTGGCGCTCCGCTTCGGCCAGCCTTCTTTTATGGAAGTGTTAAAGGAAGTGGCAGGGGATATGAAGATCGAGAAGATCTTTCTGGCGGAAGAGATCCGCACCTGCAATCCGGAGTTGGAACAGGAGATCAAACAGTTCTTTGCCCTTTTTGAAACCGGTTGCGAAACGGGTTTCAAAAAGGAAAAGAAAGAGGAACCGACCGTAGAGGTCGAATATGTATCCCATGAGAAGCTGAAAGAGATGACAAAAGCATGCAGGGCGGTCATCCGCACCGGAGAGACTACGCCTTATGCAAATATCATCCTGCAGTCTGGGTGTATTTTTTAAAAACGGAACTTGAAAAACAGCAGCGGACCGGACGGAACCCGGGAGGATTTGCAGACGCAAAAGAGGCTGAAAATCCTCCCAGACCAGGGGGTCAGGAAGGGAAGCTGCAGAACTTGAAAGCAATTTGGTGAAATGTCAAGAGGAAAATAAAAAAGATTTTCTGGAAGAAG
>CAJUDY010000060.1 GCA_910584945.1 uncultured Lachnospiraceae bacterium
CTGTCTGCTTGATCCATCCTGCATTTGCGATATTATTGAAAATTGATTTCCGTGGAAAAGACATTTTTACAAATCTTAACGGCATTTTTATAGACGCGTTTGCTCTCTTTCGATTATAATATGCACGAAAAAACAAAAGAAAAATGATGTGAGGTGAAGGCAGATCTTCTGCCAGAGATATGAACAAACATTACCGACTTGGAATCGATATCGGTTCCACCACTGTAAAAATTGCCATACTGGAGGATTCCAACCGGATTCTCTTTTCCGATTACGAACGGCATTTTGCAAATATTCAGGAGACGCTCTCCCTTCTTCTGACCCGGGCCGCGGATACTTTGGGAGAGATCACCGTCCACCCGGTTATCACCGGCTCCGGCGGACTGACCCTGGCCCGACATCTTGAGATTCCCTTCATCCAGGAGGTCGTGGCTGTGGCGGAGGCTTTGAAGACCTACGCCCCGAAGACCGACGTGGCCATCGAGCTGGGCGGAGAGGACGCCAAAATCATCTATTTTGAAGGCGGCAATGTGGAGCAGCGGATGAACGGCATCTGCGCCGGAGGCACCGGCTCCTTCATCGATCAGATGGCCTCTCTTCTGCAGACCGACGCCACGGGCCTCAACGAATATGCCAAAAGCTATCAGGCTCTCTATTCCATCGCCGCCCGGTGCGGCGTATTCGCCAAGACGGACATTCAGCCCCTGATCAACGAGGGGGCGACCAAAGAAGACCTGGCCGCTTCCATCTTCCAGGCGGTGGTAAACCAGACCATCAGCGGCCTGGCCTGCGGCAAACCGATCCGGGGCCATGTGGCGTTCCTGGGCGGGCCTTTGCACTTCCTGTCCGAACTTCGGCAGACCTTTATCCGTACCTTAAAGCTGGATGAGGAACACACCATCATTCCGGAGCACTCCCACCTGTTCGCCGCCTCCGGCTGCGCGCTTCTCTCCAAAGGGGAAACCACAGTCCCGGTAAAAGAGCTGGCCGGGAGACTGGACGACCACATTCAGATCGCCTTTGAGGTGGAGCGCCTGGAGCCCCTCTTTAAAGACCAGGCGGCTTTCGCGGACTTCGAGGCAAGACACGCCCGGTCCCAGGTGGTCAAAAAGGATCTTGATTCCTATGAAGGCAACTGTTATCTTGGCATCGACGCCGGTTCTACCACCACAAAGATCGCCCTGGTGGGGGAGGACGGCTCCCTGCTCTACTCTTTCTACCATAATAACAACGGAAGTACCTTACATATTACACTGGAAGCTTTAAAAGATCTGTATGCCCGCCTTCCAAAGAAAGCGCGCATCGTCCGGTCCTGTTCCACCGGTTACGGGGAAGCTCTGGTCAAAGCGGCGCTTAGGCTGGACGAGGGGGAAGTGGAGACGATCTCCCACTACTATGCCGCCCAGTTCTTTGACCCGGATGTGGACTGCATCCTGGACATCGGAGGACAGGATATGAAATGCATCCGCATCAAAAATCATACGGTGGACAATGTGCAGCTCAATGAGGCCTGCTCCTCCGGCTGCGGCTCCTTTATCGAGACCTTCGCCAAATCTTTGAACCTTTCCATTCAGGATTTTGCGGACGCGGCGCTTTTTGCCAAAAATCCCATTGATCTGGGGACCCGCTGTACGGTCTTTATGAATTCCCGGGTCAAACAGGCCCAGAAGGAAGGCGCCGGGGTGGACGACATCTCCGCCGGCCTGGCCTACTCCGTCATCAAGAACGCCCTCTTTAAGGTCATCAAAGTATCCGACGCCGCCTCTCTTGGAAAGCACATCGTCGTCCAGGGAGGGACCTTCTACAACAACGCCGTGCTGCGAAGCCTGGAAAAGATCGCGGACTGCCAGGTGGTCCGGCCGGACATCGCCGGCATCATGGGCGCCTTTGGAGCCGCCCTGATCGCAAGGGAGCGCTACGAAGGTCAGACAACCACCATGCTGCCGGAAGAGGAGATGCGGGCACTGACCTACTCCACTTCCATGACCAAATGCCGCGGCTGTACCAACAACTGCCGTCTGACAATCAACAAGTTCTCCGGCGGCAGACGCTACATCTCCGGTAATCGCTGCGAGCGGGGACTTGGAAAAGAGAAAAAAGAAAATCCGGCTCCGAATCTGTTCGCCTACAAGAACGAACGGCTGTTTTCCTACCAGCCGCTCACGGGCGATGCGGCCGAAAGGGGGCTTGTGGGAATCCCGAGAGTCCTGAACATGTATGAGAACTACCCCTTCTGGTTCACTTTTTTCACCAGTTTAAAATATGAGGTCGTGCTCTCTCCCGCGTCCACCCACGAGCTGTATGAGCAGGGCATTGAATCGATTCCCAGCGAGTCCGAATGCTATCCAGCCAAGCTGGCCCACGGACATGTCAAGTGGCTCCTGCAGCACAATATTCCTTTTATCTTCTATCCCTGCGTGCCCTATGAACGGAAGGAATTTGACGAGGCCAACAATCATTACAACTGCCCCATCGTCACCTCCTACGCAGAAAATATCAAGAACAATATGGAGGAATTAAAGTCCGGCCGTTATGATTTCCGCAATCCCTTCTTAAGCTTTGAGAGTCTTCCGATCCTGACCGCCCGTCTGATCGAGGAATTCGAAGGTGAGAAAGGTATGACCGCCTCTGAGATCACAGAGGCTGCAAAAGAGGCCTGGGCCGAACTGGAACAGGTCCGCCTGGATGTCTGCCGGAAAGGGGAAGAAACGCTAAAGTGGATCGAAGAGCATCACGCCCACGGCATCGTTCTTGCCGGACGGCCCTATCACATAGACAAGGAGATCAACCATGGGATTCCGGAGCTGATCGGAAGCTATGGGCTGGCCGTGCTCACCGAGGACAGCGTCTCCCATCTTCATAAGGAAGAGCGGCCCCTTCGGGTCATGGACCAGTGGATGTATCACTCCCGCCTTTACGCGGCGGCGAATTTTGTGAAGACCAGAGACGATCTGGATCTGGTGCAGCTCAACTCCTTCGGCTGCGGACTGGACGCCGTCACCACGGACCAGGTGGACGACATTTTAAGTGGTTCCGGCAAGATTTATACCTGCTTAAAGATTGATGAAGTCAGCAACCTGGGCGCGGCCAGAATCCGCATCCGCTCCCTGCTCTGTGCCATCCGGGTCCGTAAAAAGGAGCAGAAACCTCGCTGCGTCCAGTCCTCCGCTTACCAGCGGGTGGTCTTTACCAAAGAGATGCGTAAGAACTACACGATTCTCTGCCCCGACATGTCCCCGCTGCATTTTAATCTGCTGGAAGCTGCGTTCCGTTCCTGCGGACTTAAGATCGACGTGCTTCCCAAAGCCGGGAAAGAGGCGGTGGACTTAGGGCTTAAGTATGTAAACAATGACGCCTGCTATCCTTCTCTGATTGTCATCGGCCAGATCATGCAGGCAGTCCTGTCCGGAAAATACGACCTGTCCAGGACCGCCGTTCTGATCTCCCAGACCGGGGGCGGATGCCGGGCCTCCAACTACATCGGATTCATCCGGAGAGCCCTGGAAAAGGCGGGGTATCCAAAGATCCCGGTGATCTCCATCAATCTGAGCGGACTGGAGAAAAATCCAGGCTTCAAGTACACGCCAATCATACTCCTGAAAGCCCTCTACGCCCTCGTGTTCGGGGATCTGTTTATGAAGGTCCTCTATCACACCAGGCCTTACGAGAAGAACGCCGGAGAGTCCAACCGGACCTACGAGCAGCTCAACCGCCAGTGCAAGGTCTTTCTTGGGAAAAGGTATCCTTCCTGGTCGGAATTCAAAAAGCTCTGCGCGTCCATCGTGGAAACCTTCGACCAGATCGAGGTGACCGGGGAGGAGAAGCCGAAGGTGGGGATCGTCGGAGAGATTCTGGTCAAGTTCTCTCCATCCGCCAACAACGGTCTGGTGGAATTCCTGGAGTCCGAGGGCGCCGAAGCGGTGGTGCCGGATCTGATGGACTTCCTGCTCTACTGCTTCAAGAACACCGAGTTCCGGGCACAGTTCCTGGGCAAGAAGAAATCCTCCGCCAGAAACGGACGGCTCGGCATCCGGGCCCTTACGTTCTTCCGGGGACCTGCGGATAAAGCTTTGCGAAAAAGCGTCCATTTCGCTCCCGCCTCCGACATCGACCATATGGCGGATATGGCCGGTAAGATCGTCTCCCTCGGCAATCAGACCGGAGAAGGCTGGTTCTTAACCGGCGAGATGCTGGAGCTGATCGAGAACGGTACTCAGAATATCGTCTGCACCCAGCCCTTTGCCTGCCTCCCGAATCATATCGTCGGAAAAGGCGTGATCAAGGAACTGCGGCGCCAGCATCCCGGAGCCAATATCGTGGCCATTGACTACGACCCGGGAGCAAGCGAGGTAAACCAGCTGAACCGCATCAAGCTGATGTTGAGCACGGCTTTCAAAAATCTGGAAAAAAACACCGAACGACGTAAAGAAGCGTAAAAGAGATATAAAAAGGATGTGCACTTCCAAAAGTGGAATCTGCACATCCTCTTTCTTTATCGATTTTCAATCTGCCAGTCGATGGGTTTCAGACCGTTCTTTTCCAAGAACTCATTGGCCTGACTGAAATGTTTGCAGCCAAAGAACCCGTTATGAGCGGACAGGGGGCTTGGATGCGGCGCCGTCAGAATCAGATGCTTCGGATTATGAAGCATGGACTTCTTCGACTGGGCCGGTCTGCCCCAGAGCAGGTAAACGATGGGACGATCCTGTTCATTCAGGATGCGAATGGCCGCGTCGGTGAACTCCTCCCATCCGATGCCCCGATGCGAATTGGCCTGATGAGCGCATACGGTCAGCACCGTGTTCAAAAGCAGCACGCCCTGTCTGGCCCATTTTTCCAGATAGCCGTTGTTGGGAATATAGCAGCCCACGTCGCTCTGAAGCTCTTTATAAATGTTAACCAGAGAAGGCGGAATCTTCACTCCCGGTTTGACGGAAAAAGAAAGTCCGTGGGCCTGCCCGTCGCCGTGATAGGGGTCCTGACCCAGGATTACCACCTTCACTTCTGACAGCGGCGTAAAATCAAAGGCGTTAAAAATATCGTCTGCCGGAGGAAAGATCAGTCTGGTACTGTATTCCTCCTGAACCTTTGTATACAGTTCTTTATAATATGGTTTGGAAAACTCCGGTTTCAATGGCTCCAGCCAGTCATTTTGTATCATTCCCATCGTGGTCTTCTCCTTTGTCTTTTCTTCTTTACATCCGAACCGGCACGTTCGCCTTTCTGAGGTATTCTTTGACCTCCCGAATCTCCAGTTCTTTATAGTGGAACAGGGAAGCCGCCAGCGCCGCGTCCGCTTTTCCTTCGGTCAGCGCCTCTTTAAAATGCTCCAAAGTCCCTGCGCCGCCGGAGGCAATGACCGGAACCGGCACCCGTTCGGCGATGGTCCGGGTCAGTTCGATATCATAGCCCGCCTTGGTCCCGTCACAGTCCATGCTGGTCAGGAGGATCTCTCCCGCCCCCAGTTCGCAGGCTCTGACCGCCCACTCCACCGCGTCGATTCCCATGTCGATCCGTCCGCCGTTTTTGTAAATATTCCAGCCGCTTCCGTCTTCTCTTCTCCGGGCGTCGATGGCTACCACCACGCACTGGCTCCCGAACTTATCCGCCGCCTCCCGAATAAGCTCCGGCCGCATGATCGCCGCAGAATTCACCGAGATCTTGTCCGCGCCTTCCCGAAGCAGCTCCCGGAAGTCTTCCACGGTGCGGATACCGCCGCCCACCGTAAAGGGAATAAATACGGTCTCCGCCACTCTACGCACCATATCCACCACGGTCTTTCTGGCGTCGGAGGTGGCGGTAATATCCAGGAACACCAGTTCGTCCGCCCCCGCCCGGTCATAGGCCGCCGCGATCTCCACCGGGTCCCCGGCGTCTTTCAGATTCACAAAGTTCACGCCTTTTACTACCCGCCCGTTATTGACGTCCAGGCAGGGGATGATTCTTTTTGTCAGCATACGCTTTCGTCTCCTAATGTTACCCGATATTCACAAAATTTCTCAGTATCTGAAGCCCGATCTCGCCACTCTTCTCCGGATGAAACTGGCAGGCATAGATCCGGTCCTTCTCCACGGAAGCATGAATCTCCACCCCGTAATGAGTGACCGCACTCACCACCGACTCCTCCCCGGCCTTCAGATAATAAGAGTGGACAAAATAGACGTAAGGTGTCCCTGGAAGACCCTGAAAAAGCCTTCCCTCCCGGGGAAACGCAAGGGAATTCCACCCCATGTGAGGAATCTTAAGGCCCTCCTGGTCCGGAATCCGGAGAATCTCGCCTTTTAAGATCCCAAGTCCGCTGACCCCGGGCGCCTCGTCGCTTCGCTCAAACAAAAGCTGAAGTCCCATGCAGATCCCCAGAAACGGCGTCTTCTCCTCTATGATCTCGTGAATCACATCCACCAGTCCGTAGGCGTGCAGGTGCTCCATGGCGTCTCCAAACGCCCCCACTCCCGGCAGAATCACCCGGTCTGCCAAAAGAAGCGTCTCCCGGTCCCGGGTAATACATACCTCCTCGCCCAGCTTTAAAAGGGCCTTCTCCACGCTTCGGATATTCCCTGCGTCATAATCAATCAAACCTGTCATTCCCTGTCCTCCTCTGCCAGCAGCAATACCGGATCTGCCTGTATGGAAATCCCACGCCCCGCAATCTCCTCGGACAGCTGAGGTACCCGGGGATGAATCCGGATCATCCTGGCTTTCTGATTAAAGTAACAGGTCTTCTCAAAAGGGAAACGAATGATCTGCGGATAGGCAAATCCCACGCCCAGCTCCAGGATGCAGAGCTTCTGATTCAGAGTGAAGGAAAGCCAGTGCAGATACCGTTCCCAGCTCTCTTTCTCCTCTTCCGCCAGCGGAAACGTCATCTGCTCTGACAAAAGCCCCGCCGCCGTAAGTTCCTCCCTGCCGTCCCACAGGCTCACAAGAAAATAATCCTTCGTCTCAAGCAGCCACGCCAGACCCTTACAGAATGCCTGCTTCCTGTCTCCAGGCAGCTCCTCTCCCAGTCCAACCAACACCAGATTCGCTCCGCGAACCTCCTGCTCGATACAGCTCAGTTCCTCTTTCCTCTTCCCGCTCATCCTCTCTTCCTCACCTGCCGTAACCTTTTACTTATAAGTAGTATACTCTTGTCCGCCCGGATTTTCAATTCTTTTCTTTTTATAACCCGCTTTCCTGAAAAAGCTCCATCATCCCCTGGTCTTCCGCTCCGTCCCCGGCTCCGGCCGCCTCCTCCGGACGAATCCCAAGCTGCCTGCAGATCCTCCGGACGCCCTCCGCCTTAGAAGTCTCCTCTGCCACAATCTCCAGACATTCTCCCTCCGCAAAGACCCTGATCCCTTTTTCATGTTCCAGAAGCAGTTCCCGGGCTTTTGCCACCTCCGCCTCCCCCCACAGCCTTCCATGCTCCCGAACCAGCGTAACCTTGTAGATTCCTGCTTTCGACCGATAAGTAAATAACCGACCGCCATAAATTTCCCGAACGCTCCCTGCCGCCGAAAGGACCCCCCGGTCCATAGGATAATACGTCTCCTGGACTTTACCGCCCTCTCTGATCACCACATGTCCGCCTCCCGCGAAGACGCCGCCGGAAAACAACGGCCAAATCTCCCTGCACCGTCTTTTCGCCTCTCCATAGGGAAGAGTGGTGGCGAAGAAAAGAGGAATCCCATCGCCTTTCAGTCCCTCAAGCCCCGAGCGGACCCATCCCGGGATCCTTTCCCGACCGCGGGCGCGCGGCCCGGCTACGCCCCTCCGCGCTTCGTCCCCGGGAAGCAGCGTCCCGCAAATGTCCAGAAATACCGCCTTCGCCCGCCTTGGAATCCGAAATACCGGCTCCGGACCGAAGAGAATCCGGTTCATAAAATGCGCTCTCCCGCCATAGGCCAGATAGCAGGAACACCGCTTGCTGACGCACTGGCCCTCTTTCCCCTTATGGCTGACGTTGCAGATCTCCACCCTGCCGTCCCCCGTGAGGAACCGCCGGTTCTGACACTCTTCTGGGTCTGCGGGAACCATGGCCAGCTCTCTTGGAAAATACGGATCGATTCTCCGGAACGCCTCCGCCTCTTCCTCCGTATAGGCCCGCCTCATTCCGTCCATCCGGTTGATCCAAAGATATAGTTCCTCCGGAAGCTCCCGGCGCAATTTCTTAAGAGCCGGAAGATTCTCCGGTACGCCCACTCCGCCAACGCACAGACGGACTCCTGCCCGATGAAGCCGTCGGCAGGTCTTTACAAATTCCTCCACGGAGGTCATCTCCGGATGAAAGGAGATCCACAGGCGCAGCCTGTCAAGGTCGCCTCCTGCCCGGCAAAAAAGTTCCAGCGAGTTTTCCACCGAAAAGCTTCCGTTGGTCTGAGCCCCAACCCCTCTGAGCCCGGGCAGCCTGCTGATGCGCGCCAGCCCCTCCCAGTACCAGGGGTGAAGCAGCGCCTCCCCGTAGGGAACCAGCAGAAAACTTCGAATGGAACCTCCTTCTGCTCCTTCCTCCAGCCGCCCAAGCAGCTTCGTCCACTGTTCCCGGTCTTTCAAAAGCTCCCGATCCGAGCTTCGGCGTTTGGAAAAGGGGCAGTAAGAACACTGATAATTACAGCTCCTTAGACTGCCCCGATACATAAGTTCAAGTTCCTTCATGGATACGCTCCCACTCCTCCATCTTTTCTCTCACTCCTTCGGAGATCAGCATGGGCCCCAGCCAGTCGGAGCGCTCCAGTCCCACCTCGGTCAGGGTAAGATACACGCCCTCCTGGCAGACATAAGCTTCCTGCTCCCACCGCTTCAGGATGGGAAAATCATCCAGAGCACTGGTTCCAAAATGCTCCTGATAACCGGGAAGAAAAAGTCCCGGGCGGATCAGAAGATGGCGGATCACGTACCTTCGCCTCTCTTCCTCTTCCTCCAGTATCATGCCGTGGGTAATCTTCGTATAATCCTTTGTCTCCTCAAAAGCCTGAATCTGCGCCAGGCAGCCCTCTCTGGTAACAGCATAAGGACTGCAAAAATGCAGATTCCCAAGATAGCTTCTCCCGCCGCAGCCAAGAGCCAGGGAAGTACCAAAGCCGCATTCCAGATATTCCCGGGGACAGGCATCCCGTACAAATCTCCGCATGGAGTCCTGCCGGAACCCCATCGCCCTAAGATACGCGCCTGCCTCCCGGTACTGCAAAAGGGCAGATTCCGGATCTGCCGCCACACCTTCTCTCAACAGCCGGACGCCGTGCTTCACATACAGCGGATACAGAAAAATCTCCTCCGGCTCGAAGGCCAGCGCCTGCCCAAGAGAAGTCAGAAGGCTGTCCACGGTCTGCCCTGGTATCCCGTAGATAAAGTCCACATTCACACAGGAAAATCCATACTCCCTGATCAGCGACAGCGCCTCCAGCGCCTGCTTCCCGCTGTGCTGTCTTCTCAAAGTTCTAAGCTCTTCGTCCCACAAGCTCTGAATCCCCATGCTGAGTCTTGTAACCCCGGCTTCCTTCAGGACCGCCAGCTTCTCTCCCGTCGTCTCGCCCGGAGAGGTCTCTATGACAAGCGCCCGGTCCCGGTCCCAGACAAAATGCTCCTCCAGCATCCGAAAGGTCCGAAGAAGCTGTGCCGCCGTCAAAAGAAGCGGCGTTCCTCCCCCGATCACCAGCTCGGAAAAGCTTGTCTGCACGGTTCGAAGCACCGTCTGATACTGCCTGCTCTGCCGCTCCACGGCGCAAAGATAACGGTCGATCTGCTCCTCATTCTGTCCGGTCACAGAGAACAGATTGCAGTAGCCGCACTTTGTCCGGCAGAAAGGAAGGTGCAAATATAGCCCATGCCCCCGTCCTTTCAGAATCAGCGCATAGTCTCCAAGCGAAATCCCCGAAAGGGAACGATACGCCGTCTTATGGGGATAACTGTACATATATTGCAGATATGGATTCATGATTCGCCGCCTTTAGATGAAAAAGTGCTTGTATGGAATGGTGTTGACGATGGGATGATTGATTCCGTGGAACTGACAGCCGTCTTCCCCGTAGCAAGTCCCATGGTCCGAGCAGCAGATCACAAAGGCGCCTCCGCGCTGTGTTTTCCAGCCTTCAAACAAACGTCCAAGCTCCTGATCCACATACCGCAGAGCCGCTTTATGGCTTTCATAGCTGTCCTCCTTTGCCCCTTCCAGATAAAAGGCGTTGGGGTAATGGATCGCATCCACGTTCAGATAGAGAAAAATCTTTTTCTCTGAATCCGCACTGTCTATCTTTTTCAGAAGAAAATCCACCTGATTCTTCGTGCTTTCCCTCACCGGGCATGCAAAGGAGGGATTCCAGTAGCTTTTCTGGAAATATCCCGGAAAGACTTTCCCGATTTCAGAGCGCTTGTCAAAAAAGGCTACTCCGCCCACGCACCAGGTGTCGTAACCATCCTTCTCAAGCCCTTCCATAATGGTGCTGCCCGAAAAACCATAGGCGCCTTCCGGAACCCGGTTTCCAAGGCCAATGGACCTGGGAAAGAATAAAAGCTCCCGGTCCGCCACATGCTTCGCGTCATAACGGCAGGGCAGAAAACCTGCAAACATGGCGTGATGGGACGGCCAGGTAAAGTTCCCCGGCGCCTGGCATTTCTCCCAGGGTCCGTATCGGTTCAGTACCGGCGTGCCGCCTGCAGCTTCCTCTTCCGCCGCCGCGTCGTAACGCAGCGTGTCCAGACAAAGGAACAGGATGTCCTTTGTCCCCACTACCTGATTCATATCCACTGTGGGCACTTTTTTCTCCCCGGAAACCCGAAAGAGTCCAAGGGGCACCTCTTTTTCCGTGGTCTGCCTTTGCAACTCACTCATTTTCTCTCATTCTCCTGTCTCCTGGGAAATCCGATCCGTACAGCCAGCGGCTCATGCGCTCCGCCTGTCGGCGATAAATCCGGTTTTCCTGAAAAATGTCCTGATAGATCAGATCTCCCTGGGCGTTCATCTCGATAATTCTGGGCGACAGACTTCCCTTTTCCAGCAACAGATCAATGCCTGCGCTGACAAGCCCCGGAAAACAGGCCAGGGCTCTTTTACAAAGCTCGGCAATTTCTTCCTGTACCTGCTCCGGAAGTCCCAGCGCCTCCACCGGCAGCGGATGGTTATTGAGCTGCAGGTTTGTGATCGGCCCTTTGGACAGCCTGGCCAGCACATAATCCACCCGGCCCTCCTGCACCACCGCCCGGAGGTCGTAGGAGTATCCGCCCTGGGACGCCTTGGCGTACCAGCGTTCCACCACACAGGGAAGTTCCAGAATTCCGTCCAGAAGCCGTCGGATCTCTCCCGGTTCCCTGTAGTTCCGAAGCTCCTTTGTATTTACAATTCCTTCGCCGGGCAGATACCGGGCGCAGGTATAGAGACTCATCCGCCCGGTTCCGGGCTGCAGCCGGAAGGCGGACACTCCCGCCGCCCCGGAGCCCTGCATCGGCTTTATAAAGACTTGAAAAACGCCGCTTCGCCTCATCGCCTCCAGAAGCCCGTCCAGATCGCGCATATGCTCCGGTCCTTTTTCGGACTCCAAAAGCGCGGTCACCGGAAGCCCCTCCCCAAGAAGCCGCTCTTTACACTGTCTTTTATCAAGAAGCGCTGCGATGACTTCCGGCGTATTGAAAAATTCCACCGGCCGTTCTTCCGCCTTCCCGGCCAAAAGGGACAGTTCCCGTAAGTATTCCCGTGTAAGCCGGTCCAGATCCGTAAGAGAGCTGCTCTCCCACAGAGGCGGATCGATCTTTAGAAACAGTTCTCCCTCCGGAATCTCTCCGCCCCAGTCCCTCCAGTCCAGTATCTGAAGCGGTATCTTTTGTTCCTCCGCCGCTTTCTGTAAGTACGCCGCCCGCCTGCCTCCCCGGCTGCCCAGAAGGACCGCCTGTCTCATTCGGTCAGCATGGGAGTGCGGTAGACTTCCCCGTCATAAGAAGAAGTGTACGGCTTCTCCCGCTCCGAGGCATCCACAGCGATATGCAGACGGTTCAGATCTTCCAGCTTTCTCACCATCTCTTCACTCATATAATGATAGTGGACGTCCAGAATCTCCACATTCTTATAGGAAGGAAGGTTTTCCAGCAGCAGCTTTCCCCCCTGATCTGTCAGAGAACCCATGGAAAGATCCAGCGTCTTGATCTGGCTGATATACTTGCTGTTCAGCACCACTTCCGCCAGCTCGTCCTGAATCTCGCTGTCCGTCAGACCAAGGTAAGTAAGCTTCGGGAAATTCGACTTTTCAAGAAACGTCCGAATCCGCTCCGGATCTCCGTCAAAGCCATAATCTTCCACGCCCAGATAGAGCAGAAGCTTCTTTAAATTCGGAAGATGCGCTTCCTGGATGGACGCAAGCACCTCCTCCGGCAGTCCCCCACAGATGATGGTCAGTTCCTCCAGATTCTCATGACGAATCTCTCCCAGAACCAGATCCGTACTTCCTTTCACCGTCAGCGCCTTTAACTTCGGCAGAGCCGCCCACAGTCTGCTGTAATCCCCCTGCATGATCCAGGAGACTTCGCAGGACTCATAATCCATGTCTCCGATAAACAGATGTTCGATATGAGAAAAGCGGTCCGCATGCTCCACGATCCCGTCGATGATCGCCTGACAGTCATCCTCCCAGGCGCCGCCCCAGTCTCCGATCACCAGTTCGGTCAGTTCCGGCAGCTCCGGGTCCGCCAGAATATCTTCCACCAGCGTCTCTGCGCTTTTGTTCCCCTCTTCATAGTCCTCGTAATCGTACTCATACGTCTTGGACTTTTTGCCTGTCAAGATAAAATTCACGCTCAATGTCCTCTCCTCCTCGTATAATAAGTTCCGCTACAGCCCTCCAAGTACACGGGTGGAGATCAATTCCTGATCCCCTGCGGGACTCACTCATTGATCTGTGCACTTCTCGAGCTTCCGCTGTTTGTTTCACTATTATACTATGATTTCGTATTCGGGGCAACTAAAAAGGAGGGCCAACGCCCTCCTTTAGTTTTTTTCATTTTCGATCAAAGGCACTCCTGCCTGTCGAAGCCACTCCTGCACTTCTTTTGCCGGGGCCCCGGTGATCTTATATTCTTTTCCTTCCCAGCTGTAGATCCGAACGGCTGTCAGGAAGAAGGAGTAGCCGACCGAATATCCTTTGAGCTCTGACAGTGGAAGGTCCAGGACTGTACTTCCGGTCATCTCCATATAAAAGCAGATTCTTTGGTCTGTCACATAGAGCTCTCCGTGAAACATTCCCCAGAACAGCCCCTGCCTCTGTTTCAATGACACATGACCGCTGCCGATCAGGTGTTCTTCCGAACGCAGTACGAAATTGGACATTACAGTTCTCCTCTGGTGATATGACACTTAGAGATTTAAAAGATCCGAGCGCACATATCCTTTGACGGTGCTTCCATTATGCTTTAAGCTCACGTAGTACCATGTTCTGCCGTCATCTCCGGTGGTCTCGGACAGGATGGTCGCCTTTGTGCCCTGCTTCACCTTCGCCACGATCCCGCTGGTGGTGGTGGCTGACTGTCTGACATTGATCACCGCAAGCTTTGTGGTCCCTGTCTTCCCGCTGTTGTCCATGTTCGTACCAGTATTGTTGCCGGAGGCGATATTGCTCTGGCTGCCGCTGTCGGAGGGCTTTGACTTAGAGAGGTAGTCCGAGCGGATATAGCCATGGTATTTTGTTCCGCTGATCGTAAAGGACACCTTGGTCCACTCTTTTCCGTCGCCTCCGGTCTTCACCGAACGATAGCTTACCTTATCTCCTTTCAGCAAATTGGCAACCACATCGCAGGCATCGGACGCGCCGTCCCTCACCCGAACCGCAGAGGCCGTGACATACCTGGTATCGCTGTCCTCCGCCGAAGCGCTGCTTCCGCTTGACGAACCGGATGTATTGCTCTTCGTCAGATAATCTGAACGGATATAACCCCGATATCTTGTCCCGTTAATGGAGAAAGACACTTTCGTCCACTGCTTTCCGTCGTCTCCGGTCTTCACGGACTTCTGTCTGAC
Organism: uncultured Lachnospiraceae bacterium; assembly: GCA_910584945.1. GTDB lineage: Bacteria > Bacillota > Clostridia > Lachnospirales > Lachnospiraceae > Hominiventricola. Next base: position 13,979 of record CAJUDY010000060.1, read on the forward strand.
CTCGTCTCCTTTTAACAGGTTCGCGATGATCGTGGAAGAAGCAGAAGGCTCTTCTCTGACCCGGACCGCAGAAGCGCTTACGTACAGGGTATCCCCGTTCTCCGCACTCAAAGTCTGATTGTTATTCGCGGAAGAGGTATCCACGACATTGGCCGGTTTTTTCGAAGTCAAGAGGTCGGAACGGATATAACCGTGAATCCGCTTTCCGTCCTTGGTGAAGGACACTTTCGTCCACTGCTTTCCGTCTGTTCCCGTCTTCGTACCTCTCACATCCACCGCATTGTCTTTTACCAGTCCCGCCACGATGGCAGAGTCAGTAGATGGGTCATCTCGAACTCGGACCGAGGCATTCTTCACATACAGCACCTCCGCGTTGGCCGCGGCATTATCCGTGGACGAGGTCTGTATCTGACTGGAAGAAGCGCCTGTCACATTCAAGAGGTCCGCACGCACATAGCCTTTGGCAGTGCTTCCATTGTAGGTGAAGGATATGCTATACCATTTCATGCCGTCCGTACCCGTCGTTTCCGACACAACCGACACTTTCGTTCCCTTTGACAGTTTACATACAATCGAAGAAGAAGTGGACGCCTCTTTTCTCACGTTCAGAATCCGGTTCTTTACCGTACCCGTGGTTCCCGCCGCATCCGCAAAAAATACGGTATGGAACATCAGCGCACACAAAAGTCCCGCTACCAGCAGCATCACCGTTCTTTTTATCTGTATCGTCGTTATCTTCATGATCTGTCCTCCCTCATGATTTCCTTATATTAACAATAAAACGAATTGTCCAAAAAATCAATGGGCTTAAGAAATAATTCAGAATTCTTAAGACAAAAAAACCAGGCAAAACAGCCTGGTTTTCTATACCTTCAAAATCACATACAGATAAAAGAAAGATACGCACTTCTTCACTC
>CAJUDY010000061.1 GCA_910584945.1 uncultured Lachnospiraceae bacterium
CCTTTCTCCAACGAAAAAAGGAGCCACCCCGGCTCCCATAAAAATGCAACAAAAAGCGCCTGCCATTCCTGACAAACGCCTTATGTAAAAATCTTCCCTATTCTGTTTTCAATTCTTTATTGCTATTTATCCGAACTTAAAGTCTCTTTTGCAAGTTCCGCTTCTTTTTCTCTTTTTAGTTTTTCTAAAAAACCATAGGCGTTACTTGCATTTTCCTGGATAGTGCTAGGCATACTGGAACTCGCCATGTTATGAATACATTTCTCCACAAAATGCTTTTGCGTCAACTCGCCTCCCAAATAGTTCTCCAGCTCCTGCATATTATTCTCATTCAGAAGTTTATTAATATGTCCTTGTTCCTGTACAATATCATTTATTTCTTTCAATAATTTGGCTCTTTTATCCTGGCTCATTAGTTATCCTCTCTTTCATCATTTTCCCCATTATCTTCTTCCCATTGTTTTTGTAACCGCTGATAATATCCCGGTTTAGTACAAAGCATATATCTATTTTTCTCTGGAAATTCACCCATATTAGCATTTCCATTCGCATACACCAATACCTGCACCATTTCCACAGCCAAATCAAAGCTGAACTGTTGATAATAACAGTTTTCGTCTTCACTAAGCAGACTATCTTGGAGTTCCCATATAAAAGAACATTGTACTGCCCTATTTCCACCTTTCCCATCAAAATATAATTGAAAATGAAAATTCTTTTCTTTTATCAGCCTCACTTCATTCAAAAGTCTTTGATACAGTTTTTCATATATACGATTACGAATAGATTTATTAGCAAAAAGAAAATCCATTTCCCCATATGCCGCTGTTAATGCATTCGTGCGCACTTCCTGAAATCTCAAAAATGATCTCATAGCATCTTCTAACTGTCTGCTATATTTTTCTATTTTCTTTTTACATTCTTCATCCAAATATTCCTTAATTTGAAAAGGTTCCTTATAAACTTCTTTTGTTCTTTCATCCGTATTTTGCCATACATAATCTCTAAACGCATTTTGCGCATCATAATCTAACTTCATATAATTACGACTGTATACTTCATCTGCTTTTTGTTGATTCTCAAACTTTGCAGTACCTTCTGCTAAATGTTTATTGAATCTCATATCACTTTCATTATTATCCAATTCACCTAAAACACTTTGCACAAGTTCTTTCGGCTCATCTGGAAGAAAGTATTTTATTTTCAAAAACTCCCGTTCTAAATCCTCTGCCGTTAAATACATATTTTCCAAGGCTTCTACCCGTTCATTCCTATATTCAACAGCAGAAATCAAAAATGTAACCAAAGCACTTGTAAACAAACCACTTGTTATAACTATCCCCAACTGTTTGAGATTAGATAAGAACTCTGTTCCGCCCGAAATACCTATCAACTCATAACAGCGAAACTGTAAAATAATAAATCCTACAATTCCTATTATAGCAATAACACCTGAAATATATAGTGTGCCTTTTTTATTTTTCAATTAAATTCCCCTTTTCACAATATAACAATTCCTTCTTTATTTATCAGCCTTTTTCCACCACCAAATTATAGCAGAAAAAGGCCGCCATATCAATCAGATTTCAAAACCGGTCCATATCCTCCTGCGTCCCAATCTCCGCATACCTGCACTCGTCATTCCGGCTCTCCACAAACATATCATTCACCAGCCCAATAGACAAAAGCTCCATATCCGCCATAGAAATCCCAAGCTGCACACACCGGAGCAGGAACAGCGGCGTAGTCATCTCCCGCTCTGTTGGCCGAAGTTTTTTTTAGCCTCCGCATCCGTCTTCACATTCAGCCCCCACAGCTTGATCAGCTCCGGCAGCACCTGATAAATCGAAAACGTATTAAACCCGTCCAGCCATTCCTCCACATCGTCCGGGATAGCCGGGTCTGCGTGCTTCGCCATCGTATAAGCGATATTCTCAAACATCTCCAAAGAAAACAAATCCAAGTTGGAACGCTCCTCATCCCCCTCCCCAATGCTCTTCTCCAGAATCCGCAGATCCTTATAAATATCCCTCTGGAACTTCAACCGGTAAATCCTCGGGATCGCCGCCGATGCCTTAAACAGCACCTCCTTCCCGTCAATCCCGACCTTCCTCACAATACTCATACCCTTTCAGCCTCCTTCAACCCTGTCCCTCTTCCTCGACACCGCCGCCGGCCTCCGCCCTCGGAACCGGCAGATATACACTCTTATACCAACCCTCATACGTCTCCGCCGAAGTCTTATTCCCCGTCTTCGCCTTCACATACCCGCTTGCCAGCGGCCTGGCCTTCACCGTCAGCGTCTCCGTCTGCACCTCCCGGCTCTCCTCATTGGTCTTCCCCTCAATCTTCGGCCTGCTGGCAGAACAATTATACAGCACATGCCGGATCTTCCTGATATCCCCGTCAAACTCAAACAAAAGCGCGAAAGCCCCCGTCTCCGAATTGGCGTTCTCCACCAGCACCTCATTCCCGTCCGCTTCCTCCTTCAAAACATCCGTCCGGAAACTCTCCGGAATCAGCGCCAGCTCCAGATCCCCGTCATAGCCCATATTGTTGGCAATGATATAATACTCAATCCCGTCCGCATAAAAAGACTCCGGCTCCCCGTTGGGGTCCAGCGCCAGCGAAACCGCGCCCGGCATCGCCACCGGCGTATCAAACGTCATCTCCCCGTCCTCCGCCGCCCTCTGCAGCGCATAATGGCAGTTGCAGATATTGAACTTCACCTTGTTATTCATCGTCTATACCTCCGTCTCATACAGAACCTCATACAGCTTCTCCGACTCAATCCACACCTCGCTTTTCCCGTAGAAAATCCCGTGCCTCAACAGCACCGCCTCCACAGCCTCTTCCAGCTCCGGGTCCTTCAAGTCCGTATAAAGCTCAATGTCCAGCTCATTCTTCTTAAAATACGCAATCCCGTCCGCCGAAAAATTATCGGCCCCGGGATACAGAAACACCGCAAACGGCGGCTCCGGCGCCTCCCCTTCCACGAAATGGTCATAGGCAAAAGGAAGCCCCATTTCCTCCATCATTTCCAGCACGCCCTCATGGCTCATTTGGACAGCCCCCTTTTTATCCCCTCTTCCAGCTCCCGGATGCCCTTTTCCTCCGCCGGGGCAATATGCGGAACAGCTCTCACCCTGCCGCCGCCCCGCTTCGCATGGCCCTTCTCCAAAAGATGGGTAAGCTGATACCGGTTCCTGCTGTGTACCACCATCTCCAGCGTATTGGAAGTCTCCCTCTGCCGCTTCACCGCCCAGCTCTTCTTATACTTCCCGGTCCTCACCGGAGCGCCCGCCTGCGTCTCCTTCTTCACCGTGTTCCCGGCCTTCTTCACACAGTCTTTCATCACGTCCGCGGCAAGCTCCGCATACTCCATAAGTCCATCCATAATGGTATCCGCCATCTGGTCCACAGACACCCTCCGATTGTCAGCCATCCCGTCACCTCTTCGCCAGAGAAGCCCGCAGCTTCAACATCCTATTCTGATACCGCACATTATCAATAAAAGAGATATTGTAAACCTGCCCCCGAAACAAAATCCGGTAATGCTCCGTGTCCATATCAGCCACCTCCGAACAGTACCGGATAATGAAATAAATATCCCTCTGCGCGTTCACCTGCGCCGCCTCCCAATACTCCTTCCCGGAAAGACCGTTCACAAAAGCCGAACAGCAGAAATAATCCTCCCAGACCAGCACATGGTTCCCGGCCTTATCATTCCCCAGGGAACTTCTCTGGATCGTGATCCGCTCCTTCCACTCCCCCAGAGGATACCCCTTCCGGAAGCCGCCGCCGTCCCTGCTGCCGCTGCCCCCGCTCCACTCCGCCATCAGAACACTTCCCTCCTGATACCGAACAACAGAGAGCGCAGCGTCTGTACCAGTTCCTCATGGTCCGCCTGCTCCCTGTGCTCATACAGATACGCAGTGACATACAGAACAGCAATCCGCGCCATAGGAAGATGCCCCTCCAGCTCTTCCGCTTCCATCCGCGCCATATCCGCGCACATACTCTCCCCAGTCTCCAACAGCCCGGAAATAAACCCGTCCTCGTCCCCGCTGTCCACCCGGAGATACCGCTTCGCCTCTTCCAGCGTCACAACCGCCATCCCGTATCCCTCCTGCCTTTAAAACCAAAACACCCCGAAACCTTACGCCCCGGCGCTGCTCCCCTTGATCGCCATAGTCTTCACAGCTTCGGAGAGAATCAGCTTCCCGTCCACCCTCTGGCTCGCCAGGAAACCCACCTGCCCGTTAGCCGCAAACAGCTCATTCAGCCTCTTAAAAGACCTCCCCTGCCGGTCCGCGATCCAGTAATAAGAGAAATCCCCGAAAGCCATCACCTTCGCCCCGGCCGCCACCTCCGGCACATAAGCCGAAGTATAATAAGGCCGGTTCAGGATCATATCCGGCTGCCCCGCCTGCACCGACGGCTGCCAGATATAATTCCCGTTATTGTCCTTCAATTTCCGCAGAGCCTTCACCGTCGTATCATTCAGCACCCAGACCGCCTTCCTCCGGTACGGCGACTTCAACGCATAAAACAGATCCATCACATCGTCAAACGTAATACTCGCCGCTGCCGTAGTCACCCCGTCAGAAGCCCCGCCCGCAGCATTAAAAATCCCCGTAGGCTTCCCCTTCCCGTCCCCGGTAAAGAACGCCTCTTCCTCCTTCGTCCCAATCCTGCGCCCGAACTCCTTAGAGATATACGCCTCCAGGTCAAACACACTGTCATTCAGAAGCTCATCCGACACCTTCAACATCGTAGCCACCTTATAAGCCCCAATAGAAACCTGCCCGAAAGAATCATCCGACTCCGGGTAAGCCCCCTCCTCGTCAATCCAGGAAGCCGTCCCCTTCGTGGCAACCACCGGGATCTTCCGGTCCCCGCTGGAAGTCTGGATCACCGTAGCGATCCCCCGGAAAAAATTCTCTTCCTCCAGAGCCTCCACCAGCGTATGCTCAAACTCGTCCGGCACCAGATACCCGCCCTCCGAATCCGTCCCCACCTGCAGGGCATTCTCCACATCATAAAAACTCTTCCGCCGCATGGCATTCCAGAAAGTCCTCCGGTACTTATCCGAAGCCCTCCCCTTCTTCCCGTCCCCCTCCGGGTCATTGTTCGGCTTATTCACAATCGGCTCCGAAGTAGGCCTGTTCAGCTCCGCATCAATCGCCGCCTGCCGTTCCAGCCTCTCAATCTCCTTCCCCAGATCCATAACCTCCTGCTCCATCCTCTCATAAGCAGCCGTATCCTCCGCCGACAAAAGGCCGTCCTCGCCCCTCTTACTGTCCAGAAAAGCCTTCGCCGCCTCCCATGCCTTCGCACGTTTCTCCCTCAACTCCAAAATCTTCTTCATCTTCATACCTCCATAAATTTAATGTGATAACAACTGTAACCGCTTCTCCAACTGCTCCACCGGAACTTTCTTCTCCGTTTCCTTATGCTCCGGTATCAGTTTAGACAGCAGCGAATTAGTCACCGCCATGCGCGAAAACATCACGCCCTCCGGCTCCCCGCCCCTAGCTTTATCCTCCGTACCGTCCCCACGCAGAACCCCGTCCGCAAACCCAAGCTCCACCGCCTTCCTTGCGTTAAACCAGCTCTCCGCATCCATCAGATGGGAAATCCTGGCCCGGCTCATGCCCGTCTTGATCTCATAGGCGTTCATGATACTCTCCTTCACCTCGTCCAGCATCTCCCCCGCCCTCTGCATCTCCTTACTGTCCCCAATGGCAATCGTCATGGGATTATGGATCATCATCATACCCACCGGGGACATCAGGACCTCCGTCCCAGCCATGGCGATCACAGACGCCGCCGAAGCCGCCAGAGCGTCCACCTTCACCGTCACATCCCCTTTGTACTCCATCAGCATGTTGTAAATCTGCGCCGCCGCAAAAACGTCCCCGCCCGGAGAATTGATCCAGACCGTGATATCCCCCGTCCCTGCATCCAGCTCCTTCCGGAACAGCGCCGGCGTCACCTCGTCCCCGTACCAGGTCTCATCCGAAATCTCCCCATTCAATACCAAAGTCCTCTCCCCGTCCGTCTCATTCCGTATCCAGTTCCAAAACTTCCGCTTCATCCCTGCACCTCACTTCCCGATTTTCCAAACACTTCCCGCCGATTCTCGTAAATCGACGCATAAAAAAAGCCGCCAGATATCTCCGACTGCCAGCTTCCAAAACTCCTTTATTCTGCTTTTATGCCTTTATACCTTTATGCTTTCATGTTCCCATGCCTCACTGCCCTGTCTGGGATAACCCTGCCGGGAAATCCTCCCGTCCGGCGGCTCCTGCTCCTGCAGGTTCTTCCCCGCAAACAGCCCTGCATCTTCCAACTTGCACAGATTCCCGTTCACCAGGTACAGATCCCCGCCTTCTTCCGCCGGGATCGGGTTCATGTCCTCCATCTCCCTGATATCATTCGCAGACAGCCACCCATTCTGCCGCCCCACAGAATACCCGTTCATACGGCTCTGGTAATCCCCCCGCAGAAGCCCGTCCACGTTCAGCTTCACAAAATACTCCCGCTTCTCCTGCGGCAGCAATAAGGCTTTCTGTAAAGACTGCTCCCACCGGATCACCCATGGGTCCAGCGTATACTTCACAAACTCCAAAGATTGCTGCTCAATGTTGGAAAAACTGCTCTTGTCCAGATCCCCCACCATATGCGGCGGAATCCGGTACAGCCTGGCAATCTCGTCCACCTGGAACTTCCTGGTCTCCAGAAACTGCGCTTCCTCCGGCGGAATTCCGATCTGCTGGTACTTCATGCCCTCTTCCAGAACGGCCACCTTCCCCGCATTCTTAGAACCCCCGTAGACAGCGTGCCAGCTCTCCCGCACTTTCGCCGGGTCCTTCAACACCCCCGGATGCTCCAGCACGCCGCCCGGCGTGGCCCCGTTCTCAAAGAACCCCGCCCCATATTCCTCACAGGCCAGCGTCATCCCCACCGCATTCTTCGCCATAGCAATGGGAGAATACCCCACCAGCCCGTCAAACCCAAGCCCGGGGATATGCAGCACATCCTCCGGCGCAAGATACACCCTGCCGTACTCCCCAAAATTCGGGTTCTCGTCACTGTACCGGTTATAGACATAATAAAGCTCCCCCTTATCGTCCCGGTCAACCTCCACCTTGTCCGGCAGCAGCGGGTACAGCCCCAGCACCCGGCCCCCGCCGTCCCGTATGATCTGCGCATAGGCATTCCCCCAGATTAAAAGATGGCTCATTAAGGTCTCCCGGAACACAAAAGAAGTCATCTCCGGGTTCGGCTCGTCATGCAGGAGATAATACAAAGGATGGTCATACACCCGCTCCTTCCCCCTCCCCGCATACCGGTACAAATGCACCGGCAGGGAAGCAACCGCCTCCGACAGAATCCGCACACAGGAATAGACCGCCGTGGTCTGCATGGCCGTCCGCTCATTCACGACCTTCCCGCTGCTGCTCCGCCCAAACAAAAAGGAATAAGCCGTACCCCCGTAACTGTCCCTCGGCTTATCCCTCGCACCCCGGATACCTAAAATAGATGCCAGTTTCATACACGCCTCCTAAAAATCAGCAAAAAAGAAGCGCCTCCGAAGAGACGCCCCCCTATATGTCCAAATCAACACACTGCTATTTCTTTTTTACCGGAAAACAGACTTCCGTGACCATTTCCTCCGGGTCAGATGTGTCACTGGGGCTTACATGGTAGATACAGAATGACTTCCCGTTAAAATCATACCCATTCTCAACCACCCAGTTTGCAACAGCCGCATTCACCCTCGAAATCTGGTCATAACCGCCCTTATATGTGGCAGACGCAATCTGAATAGGCGGCACGGTCTTAAATTTCACATGCTCCGTATCCTGATATGTTCCCACAACCGTACTCTGAATCTCCACATCCGGGTCATGCTCCTTATGCCCTTCATCGTGGAAAATCGCCATCCCATAACACGGCGCTGCCTGCTGCACATTCTGTCCTTCCAGTTCCCGGCACATAATCTCCCATAACAGCCCTTCCTGGTCATAAGCAGGGATCACCTGCCGCACACTTGCAACGTACCGCTCCGGTAATGTTTTTAATGTCACATTATAATCCATAAGGTTACCATCCTTTCTCATCCATTTCAATGTACTGTCAAGAAACTGCAGCTTCTGCCGTATCTCTCTGGCTTCCCCTTCCAGCTCCTTCCGTTTCAAAATCAGGAACCGCTCCATTTCCTGTACATCCTCATATTTGCCCAGTATTTCTTTTATCATGGAAAGCCCGAAGCCCAGGCTTTTTAATGCCTGTATCTTTCCGGCCAGAGGAAGCTGGGACTCGCTGTAATAGCGGTATCCTGTAAAATCGTCCACGCATTCCGGGTGAAGGATTCCTATTTCATCATAATGCCGGAGCATACGGATACTAATCCTTGACAGTTTTGAAAAATCTCCTATCCTTAACATTCGTTCCACCTCACATATATGTGTCTTCCTGAGCTCAATCATACTTTAGAGTATACCATAGTGTGAGAGTCAACCCCATAATCAAAAGATTTTTTAATTTTTCAGTCCCATCAGGCTAAAAGCTCAAAATTCCCCTCTCGTCATACACGCTTCCCGTACTTCCGCCATGCCTAATCGCCCGGTCAAGCGCCATGATTGCCGCCACCGCACCGTCAATCTTCTCCGTGGACTTCTCCTTATCCGGCTTGATGTTCCCTGCCGGGTCCGTCCGGATAAAAATATTATCCATCATCCACCTAAGGACCGGATGCCCTCCGTGCGCGATATTCTTCTCCAGCACCAGCTCCATCAGCCTCTTGGACGGCGGCGACATATCCTTGAAGCCCTGACCGAACGGAACCACCGTAAAACCAAGCCCCTCCAGGTTCTGTACCATCTGCACCGCTCCCCACCGGTCAAAGGCAATCTCCTTTATGCGAAATTTCTTCCCCAGATTGTCTATGAAATTCTCAATGAACCCATAATGGATCACATCCCCTTCCGTAGTCTCCAGAACCCCCTGCTTCTCCCACACGTCATACGGCACATGGTCACGCCGCACCCTACGCATCATGTTTTCCTCCGGTATCCAGAAATACGGCAGGAACACATACTTCTCCGTATCGTCCTTGGGCGGAAACACCAACATAAAAGCCGTGATATCAATAGAACTGGACAGATCCAGCCCACCGTAACACTCCCGCCCCAGAAGCTCCCCCTCGTCCACCGGGAAAGCACAGGCATCCCACTTCTCCATCTGCATCCACCGTGTGGACTGCTTCACCCACTGGTTCAGCCGAAGCTGCCGGAAAATATTTTCCTCTGCCGGATTGTCCCTGGCACTCATACACGCATTCCGCACCTTACCAATGTCAATCGTATGCCCCAGGGACGGGTTCGCCTGATGCCACACTTCTTCCGAAGTCCAGTCCGCATCGTCAGAAGCCCCGTAAATCACCGGATAGAACGTCAGGTCTATCTTCCTCCCGCACAAAATGTCCTCCGCTTTCTGATGCTGTTCAAAACAGACAGAATGCCGGTCCGTCCCCGCCGTAGTGATCAGGAAGAACAAAGGCTGTGTCCTGGCATCCCCGGAACCCTTCGTCATAACGTCGAACAGCTCCCGGTTCGGCTGGCTGTGCAGCTCGTCAAAGATCACCGCATGGACATTCAGCCCATGCTTCGTATAAGCCTCCGCAGAAAGCACTTGGTAAAAACTGTTCGTGGGCTTATACACCAGCCGCTTCACCGACATCACCGGCTTGATCCTCTTCTTTAACGCCGGGCACTGGTCCACCATGTCCACCGCCACGTCAAACACAATGGAAGCCTGCTGCCGGTCAGAAGCACAGCCGTAAACCTCCGCGCCCCACTCATTGTCCCCGCAGGTCATGTAAAGCGCCACCCCTGCCGCCAGCTCCGACTTCCCGTTCTTCTTCGGGATCTCCACATAGGCCGTATTATACTGCCGGAACCCGTCCTCCTTCACCGTCCCGAACACGTCCCTGATGATCGTCTCCTGCCACGGCAGCAGGTCAAAGGCCTGCCCCCGCCATCTCCCCTTCGTATGTTTCAGGCAGCGGATAAACTCCACCGCCCTCTGCGCCTTCGCCTCGTCAAACACTATCCACCGCCTCCCTTGAACAACAGGAGCTCCATGGCGTCGCTCTCCTTATCCTCCCCGGCATCCACCACGATCCGGCTCCGGGAAGAAGGCGTAAGCCCGAACTGCTCACAGAACCGGTTCATGATTTTCAGGTAAGTCTGCGCAATGGACACCTGCGGGACCTGCTGGCAGTACCCCGAAGGCGTCTCCATGATCGCCCCATGCTCGGAAATATATTCCTCCGCTTCCTTCCACCTGGCATACGCCTGGCAGTACCCCGCAAAAGCCGCCATGTCAATCTCCGTCAGGATACCAAGCAGCTCCATCTGCTTCGCCATCCGCTTCCACTCCTTCTTCGCCTCCGCTTCCAGCCACCCCGGACACCTGGGAGCCTTCCGCTCCGGCTTCGGCTCCCCCGCATTCAGCCCCCGCTTCCCAGGGTTCCCCTCCAGCACCTTCACCGCCGTAGGCTTCGGCTTCCGCCCTCTCTGCGCCACCGCACTCACCTCCCTCCGTACCGGCTCACGCACAGTCTTTTTAATTCAGAAAATCAAAATCCTCATCAGGCCCCGTCCCGGAATCTCCAAGAACCTTTCCTGCAAAAATTTCCTTCTCCATGTCCTTAAAACCTTCATATGCTGATTCACACAAACAATCTTCAAAGCCTTCCTGCTCTATTTCCTCCGCAGAATCTCCAAAGTCTTCCCATGCCGTCCCCGGCACAAAGCCATCAGCGCCATTCCATTCAGCCTCCCGCACGGAATCCCCGAACTCTTCCCACACAGCCTCCATCTGCGCCAGAAGCTCCCGGCTCTCCGGCAGTGCCATGGCGACCGCATAAGCCACCGTCGCCGTGACCGCATTCCCGGCCTGCTTGTAAAGCTGTGTCTCCGAATTGACAGCCGCCGCCCGCTCATACAGCCCATCCGGGAACCCCTGCAGGCGGAAACACTCACGGGGCGTCAGCCTCCGTATCTTCCCGCACTTCGTCACCGTCCCCATCATGCACCCCGTATCCAGCGTCTGCGAACAGCCCTTTCCAACCCGGCCCCGCCTGGATTCACTCTTCGGATACGACAGGCACACGCCGTCCCCCGGATAAGCCAGGTCATACCCCTGCTTCGTGCCGTTCCTCACCGGCAGCGCCGTCTCCGCATCCCCGGACTCTTCTTCTGTCAGATAAACCCCATGCTGGTCCTGCGCCGTCAGCGTGAACATCGGCTCCCCGGCCTCCTTCATACGCCTGCCGTTCTGCCGCTTCTCCACCCGGCCCGGCGTCAGCACCGCCCTGGCTTCCGGCACACCGGCGTCCCCATCTCCCGGCTCTGCTCCTTCCGTCTCCAATACCCCGGAATTGACCGCCCGCCAGTTGATCAGCCTGCCGGTATAACATGCCACCAGGCACCGCGCGGTCTCCGTGACCTTCGGATGGTTCAGCGTCTGGTCCACAAACACCTTGCTCCCCTGCCCCTTGTTTGTAGTGACAGCCGGCGCAAGCCCCTTTGCGTCATAGACACATCCGTTCATCCCCCTCCCGCTGGGGTTCACATTCCCCACGCAGTACAGCCCGGTCTTCGCGCCCATGCCGCCGCCATTCGCCCCGATACTCACCGAAACCCCGGACGGGTCATACACCCGGTATCCCTGCATCCCGCCTATAACCTCTTTAAGAGCTCCGCCGTCTTCTCCGGTGACAGGTAATATTTCCCGTCCGCCTCTGCTTCTAAGAACTGCGATAAGGAATACCCTCTCCCGGTTCTGCGGGACTCCGAAGTCTTTAGAATTAAGCACCTGCCACCGCACGTCATACCCTGCCTCGTCCATTTCAGAGAGAACGGCGGCAAAATCGAATCCTGCATTGACTGATAACAGGTTCTTAACGTTCTCAACAAGTAGGTATGTGGGCTTATCACTTTCCTCTTTGCCTTTGATGAGGTCAATAATGCTGTAATAGATTCCACTTCTTTTTCCTCTAAGCCCTCTCTGCTTTCCTGCGATGGAGATATCCTGGCAGTTGTGGGCTGCCAGCCCTCCTGCTGTGTATGAATTGTCATCTTCCACCTCCATGTTGTAGACATATCCGTCAAACGGGACCTTCCTGCTGCCCCTGAAACGGCACCAGACATATCCGTCCATGAAAAAAGAGCCGTCCCTTTCAGACCGCCCTTCCTTGAACCTCACCGTATAAAAATCATGCTGCCGTACCGTCCTGCCCTCGATCACGCAGGTCTCCGGCCTCTTATTTCTGTAAACCGCACAGGGCATACGGTACGCCTTATGCACACAGTCCCGGATTCCATAAGCAAGCTCCCTGGAAATCGTGGATGCCTGACGATACTTTCCCACAATGCACCCGTCCGTCTCAAAATACCCTTCCAGAAACGCCCGCAGCAGATCCTCCGGCAGATCGAAAACCGCATCCGTCAGCCGCTTTCCTCCCGCGCCTTTCCCAAACCGCATCAAAAACACCGTCAGCTCTTTATTCGTAAAATGCACCTTATAAGCTGTCCGCTCCTTCGCCACGCTGTAACGGAACATTCCGTCCACATGCCTTTTCAGCCGTTCCAGCTTTTCCTCGTTGCAGGCAACCACCACCCGGTAATTATCAGGCGCATTCTTCCTCTTGGTGACACGATACCAGCCGTCCCCCATGTAACAGCCCACGAACCACCAGAAATCAGGGCTATTCAAATCAAGATTATCCAGCTTATATTCTTTCCCATGCCGCTCATAAGTAATCCCGTCCCACTCTGGCAACTCTGCCTTGTTATTCACCGGAACCGCGATCAGATCACCTGCCTCCAGTTCCTGTACGGCTTTCCATTTGGCAGAATCCCCGTCTTTTACCAGAAACGGATGCTCCCCGGTCACTCTTAGATTCTCCACGCCGAAAACATCCAGCTCATAAATCTCACCGGCCCTATGCTTCATGGGCCTCACCACCGGACGGAACCGGCCCTTATGCGTCAGCACCCTGTCTCCCTCCCGAATATCCTCAATACATTTATACCCCTGGTCCGTCATCACCAGCGTCCCGGCCTCAAAGCAGGGGAACCCGAAGCACCACGCATCCGCATAAGGAATCTCTTCCGGCGTCAGCTTCGTCACATCCTCCGCCTTCCATTCTCCCTCCGTATCATACATGGCCTCATAAGAAGCCCTTGCAAATTTATCATACTCACAATACCCGATACACTTATGCCCGGCCCATTCCAGCCCCAGCCGGAACCCGCCGATCCCCGAACAGATATCCAGAAACGTAAGCCTTCCCATGGTCAGTCCACCTCCCCGCTCTTCTCTCTTCCGCTTCCTTCCGGTTCCAGGACAACACTGCTCTCCACCTCATTCCCCCACGCTTCCCAGCCGGGGACACGCTGCCTTGCAAACAGTTCCACCCTCGGAAGGTCTCCCATCAATTCCACGATCTTCTCCCTCGTCTCGTCCGGCTTCTTGCTGTGCGCTTCCAGAGGAGAAATGATAAACTGGTGGACACGGGCAGACCTACGCCTGGGATGCCCTTTCACTCCCAGCAGGCAAATCTCCGCATTCCCCCTAGTCCAGAACCCCAGACCGTAAAACCAGCCCGGAGACTTCCGGTTCTGTTTCAGCCACACGAAAGCCACCGTCTTATACCGGAACCCCCAGCTCTCCATCACACGCAGGGCCTCCGGCAACTGCGGGAACGTAACCCACAAAAACAGCGTACAGTTTTCCGCGCAGATATCCGACACAGGCAGCCCGCAGATCTCTTCTGTACTCATTGTCCCGTAATGCTTCTCCGCTCCGCCCTGCACCCGCTTATTATCATACCGCCACGGAGGATCGACATAGACGATATTATATTTCTGCCCTGTCTCCATTTCTGCCCAACCTCCCATACAGCTCCTTAAAAAAATCCTTCCCCCGGATACGTTTTCCCTCCCGTATCCGTTCTTCCTCAAACCGGAACCTGACCTCCAGCTCCTGCACGGAAAAATCCTTCCGGAAATTCCGCCAGGTTTTGGTTTCCCATTCCAGAAGCCGGCTCCACAGCTCCGGAAACTCCCGGCGCAGCGTCCGCAGTTCCTCCAGCCCCTGCAGAGGGCAGCACCAGCAGGACACCCGGTCAAACAAACGGTACAGCCCGCCCCAGTCATACCCCCGCACATAGCAGTAATCCAAGCAGTCCTTCTCTGTCATCCCCCATTCCACCAGGGGATACCGGTACTCCCTCACTCTCTGCGGCTCATCCGCCGCTATGCCGATATACTGCACAATGTCATATTTCTTTCTAAGCCCTGACAGATACCTGCCAATCACCGCCGTCTTCAACACGGACGTACACCAGCGGTTCCTGGGACCTGCCCAACTCATCCCCGGCATACCCGCATAAGGAGAATCTGGGTCTTTCCGTTCCGGCGTATAACGGAGCAGGTAATACTCAAAGCCCTTTTCCTCTTTCAGACGCA
>CAJUDY010000062.1 GCA_910584945.1 uncultured Lachnospiraceae bacterium
GAGCTTTATTTACAAAAACTTGGGGTGACTATCAGTTGATGTTTTGAGTATATATCTATAATTGAGCAAATTCCGAAAAATGCACAAACTTATCCTGCAAGAGTCAAAAGATCCTCAAGGGAAGCATTCCTGACACCACACTGATAGATGTATTCTATCTTTTCTGCCCGGAGTTGTTTCTGGAAAATGGCATATCCCTTTTCAAATGGCAGACACTTTCCGGTTCCTGTACAACAGATCAAATGTGCCAGCGACATCAACAGCCAGTATCGGCGAATCCCTTTGGATGTCCGGATCTGATACTTGTTGAAGGCCAGCTTTCCTTTACTCTGACGGAAAAAGATTTCGATCGGCCAGCGTTCCACATACGTATTCAGTATCTCTTCGGTTTCCAGTGAAACATCCGTGCAGATGAATGCGCGCAGTGCCTTCGGACTATGGAACGCTTCCTTTGGATAGCTGATCAGCACCACGGCATTTTCCACTCCGTTCAGGCTGCCTTCATATCGGTAAACATAATACTGGCGGTTTCCGGCTGTCACGAGGCGGACCTCCTTATCTGTTTTCCGAAAATGAAGTGCATAACTGCTGATTTTCTGCCTGATTCCACAGGGATAAAGGACCCGGTTTGTCCGAAGTGCTCCTATCGTGTAGAACCCTTTTTTGATAAAAGTATCCATGATCTTTCCGGAAGTATACCAGCTGTCACACAGAAAATACGATGGTACAGGCGTCTGCGGAAGCTCCTCTGCAATGTCGCATAGAATCTGAATCTTCGAACGGGATTTATCATACATGACGGTTGCATAATGAAGTACCATACCGTTGCAGGAAAGCATGACCGCAACCGCCTGATGACCATAGTCCTGTCTGCGTTTCAGATGAGACTGATGAAAATACGCATCCTCAATCGGATGCAGAGCCCGTGACGAAGGCTTTGTTTTCGAAGAGATCGTATCATCTGCGATGCAGAATACAGGTTTTCCAGAAATCATGGATTCCCTGTAGATGATCTGTGTGACCATACGCTTCAGAACTTTCTCGAGTGAGGCATCATCCCATTTGCCATGATTGAGAAAATGTGCAACGGTGGTTCTGTGACAGGGACTGCAGGCAGCAAAGTCAACCGTTTTTCCATGAAACCCCTGCACGAAAACAGCTGTGAGGACAGCCATGATATGCTTCAGGTGGACATCGGAAAGAAAGAGACCCAGCCGAAGATTTTTAAAACAGTTGTAAATTACCTGTGAATGATATATACTTTTACCCATGAGACATTTTCCTTTTTGAAGAATTGTTACTGTGGTAAGAACAATATATATCAAAATCGAAAATGTCTCTATACTTTTGTGCGATTTATGTTATTTGCTCATTTATAGTATATATTTTACAACTTTTAGGATTGTATGCGGAGGAATCCGCGGAAAAAGAAGAAGCGGGGGCGGAAAGCGGATTGTGTGAACACCATCCGGAGCATGATGAGGAGTGCGGCTATCGGGAGGCGAAGGAAGGCGTCGACTGTACCTGCGGATATAAAGACGTTGAAGAGATAACAGAGGAGCGCCAGGATCAGGAAAACGGCGGAGAAGAGGCAGAGACGGAAGGGCATGCAGAGGACTGTGCTTATCAGGAGGCGGCAGAAGGGGCGCCTTGTACTTACATATGTAAGATCTGCGGAGGGCAAGAGGAAACGGATGCGGAAATTCCGGACGTACCGAAAGAACCTTCCGCCGAGGGAATGGATCAGAATCAGAAGGACACAGGCAACCCTGGCGAGACAGACGTGAAGGAAGCGCAAAAGGAGCCGGGCGTCGGTGAAGATCAGATTCCGGAGGAAGAGAGCAAAGCAGATCAGCCAGAGCAGGAAAAATCTCAGACGACCACGGAGAAGCGTATCACCTCCTGGTCCTGGGCGGATGAGGAAAGCAGTCTGACCGACGGCGCACTGCTGCTGCCCGAGGCGGAGGAAGAGCAGCCGATTGCATTGGAAGAAGTCAAAGCGCTGCTGCCTGAGGGGATTCAGGCGACGGTCGAAGAGGCAGAAGAGCCGGTTACGCTGAAGGACTGGATTTGTGAGGCATATCCAGAAGAGGGCGCGTATACCGGAAGCTATCAGTTCCGGGCGGTCCTTCCGAAAGGCTATGCGCTAACGGAAGAAGCAGAACCGCTGGAATTGACGGTGAAATTTGAAGAGTCTGTGGCCTATGGGCTGGCCGCATTGAGCGCGGAGCCGAAAGACGTGTCGTCTACCGGACTGGTTTTCGATAGCGCGAATCAGCTTCCGACGGAAGAGACTACCTATCCGGCGGGAGACGGCGAGATCGTCTGGACGCCGGTGGTGGAAGGAGGCAAGGTGGTCAGCGGGAGCCTGCTTTGCAGAAATATAAGCATCACCGGGTGCAGGACGGGTATCTGGATGCCGGTGCCGGTGGAGATCGTGCTGGAGGGAAAGAATCGGATCGAGGCGAGCAGCAATGGGATCTATATGAGTGATATAAGCGCTTGCGTGACGCTTCGCGGGTCCGGATCCTTGGAAATCGACAGCAGTGGGGGTGGAATCATTGCGGGTGGAGCGATCACGGTCGACCAGGTGGGAGGACTCTCCATCACTTATGGCAGTCAAGGGCTTTGGGTTACCCAGGCGGGCGGCGGAATTACAATTCAGAACTGCGAGGACGTAAAAGTGAAGAGCAGTGATAACGCCAGTGGAAGCAACAGTGCGATCGGGTTGCAGAATGCGGGCGAGATCATGATCAAAGACAGCCATGTGCTCCTGACCTGCGGACAGGGCCCCGCAATCGGCGCTGCGACGGGAGAAGTGGAGCTTCTTTCCAGTGATGTCAGGGCAATTGGAAATACAAGTACGGAAAATGCTTCCGGAACTTTAAGCTATGGTCATCTTTCTATGACGGGCGGTACCCTGTATTTAGAAAATACCGGCTCAGATGAAGGTTTGCCGTTAGTATCCGGGCGTACAGAGCTGATCCGGGATGCGGTGGTGTATTTTAAAAATGTGGAATATGTTCCGCAGTTACGGGGTGACGGCGTCTGGTATATGGATTGTACTTATAACGAGACAGAAGATTCGATCACCAAAGTAGGAAATGGACATGTTCTGGGAAATGTCACATGGAATGATCGCATTCTGCTTTATTCCGGAATGGAACTTCGTGTGGGGCTTTATGGCAATGCAACCTGCACGATTCCGGAAGGAATGGTTGTGGAGATTCCGGGTGGGTGCAAGATTGGCTGTAGAGTCAGCGTAGACAATCAGTCTGTTGGAACGCTGGTGAATCAGGGAACTCTGAGAATATTGGATGGAGCCGGAGTTTATAACTATTACAATAAAACGCTTAAGATGGGAGGAACGGTTCAGAATTCAGGAACGATGGAACTTTTGCCTGCGGCAGTATTCCAAAATCAGTTCCGTCTGGAGAACAGCGGAACAATCAATACGGCAGGAAATTTTTCTGTAGTTCATATAACCGGTTATGATGCTGTGCTGGAAAACACCGGGATCGTCAACGGATTTGTAATCGAAATGCTGGATACCTCCTACAACAATATCGCCAGCGGAAATACGGTGATCCAGTCCGGACAGATGCTGACGGTGGGACAGGGTGTTGCCGGAAGCGGAAGCAAAGACCGGACCCTTGAGGTTCCGGAGGGCGCAACGCTGACCATTGAGTCAGGCGCGGTTGTAGATGCGAAAACCAATGTGACGACGGACACCCTGTCCCAGTATCTCCAGATCGACGGTGATCTGGCGGTGAACGGAACGCTGCTTCTTCCGGAGAATGTTTCCGATGAAACACTTCAGGAGCTTGCCGAGCACATCAGCGGGACGGGAAAGATTCAGGTGGGCAGTGATGCTACAGCTATATATTATATAGCAACCGTCACAGAAGGGGGCGTCGGCGCTTCCGGCAGGGGGTTGTATCAGAAGGGAGTCAAGGTTGCGGTGGATGCCGGAGCGCGGGAGGGCTGTCGGTTCCGGGGCTGGAGCGTATCCGGGGACGTGGTTCTGGCAGATCCCGCGTCCCCGCAGACGACCTTTGTCATGCCGGAGCATGCGGTGACGCTGACGGCCGAATGGGAGATTCTGGTAAGCGGCGTGAAGCTGAATCAAACCAGCCTGTCTCTGCTGCCGGGAGAGACGGCTCTGCTTCACGCGACGATCTCTCCTTCTGATGCTTCCGAGCAGGGTGTGGTCTGGGCCTCGGATCATCCGGAGGTGGCTTCGGTGGACCAGGACGGCAGGGTGACAGCGGTCGCAGTCGGCACGGCGGTGATTACCGTCACATCCTCAGAAGGAGGAAAGACCGCGCAGTGCACGGTCACGGTCAGAGAGGAGCGGGAAGAACCGACGCCTCCCGCCGACACGGATAAACCAACGCCTCCTGCCGATACGGAAGAGCCGACGCCTCCGGTTGATACGCAGCAGCCGGAATACCGGCTGATCTTCGAGCAGGGGATGAAGGAGATTCCCCGGACGCTGTTAGAGAAGGGACTGGATACTCCGGAGAAGATCGCATTTGTCTTAAAGATGGAGATCCTAAAGAAGCAGGAGTCGTTTCCTCAGGAAAATATGGCGCTTTATGATGTGACGCTTCTGGTGCGCAGGCCGGGCAGCGGTCAGTGGGAGATCGCGGATGCTTCCAACTTCCCGGCGGACGGCAGGCTGCAGGTCATCCTTCCTTATCCCCAGGGAACCGGCAGGGATACCCATGATTTTCAGGCGGCCCATATGTTTACCACCGATGACTTCGGAAAGACGCCGGGGGAAGTGGAGACGCCGGAGGTGACAAAGACCAGCGAGGGGCTTCGCATGGATGTCACCGGCCTGTCGCCGATCCTTCTGACCTGGAAGGAAATCCGGGATTCTGAGGAGCAGAGTCGTCCTTCCGGCAGGCCGCACAGGGGAAGCAACTCCTCGGATGAGTCCGTCGAACCTGCCGACACAGCCGCCGCGCAGCCGATACAGAGCGCCAAGACCGGAGACAACGCTCATCCGGAGATCTGGTGCCTGCTGCTTCTGATCTCCTGCGCAGGGATCGGTAGGGTTTTCAGAAAGAAGATTCGCTGCCAGTGACAATTTCGGAAAACAGAAAAGGTGCCGCAGCCGTTAAAAATGTGACGGTTGCGGTATTTTTTGTCGCAGATTCGGTTACTGGATTGAAGAATCCGGTACAATATGATAAACTGTCAGCAGGAAAATCATAGAGCCGGGCGCTGCTAACTTACCATATTACGCAGTAAGATGTAGAAACAAACATCTGTTTGTAATTGGAGGAAGTGTATGAATGAGGAAATGAAAACGATGGTAAACGCGATTATAGATGAGATTGGCAGGGTGGAAGACAGAACCAACAGACGTTTTGACAGGTTGGAGGAACGTCTGGATTCTATACAGCATGATGTATATGCATGTAAGTTGGAGACCAGTACCTTGGACCTGCTGTTGAAGAAAATTGAGCAGTTAGAAAAAAGGATTGAGGAGTTGGAGCAGAAGACAGCTTAGAAGCTGGTACTCGCAAAGAAAGAAATTTTGACAGGGGGACAGAATGATGGGACTTACACATTTTGATGAGAACGGCAAAGCGGTGATGGTGGACGTAACCGGGAAGCAGGACACGGTCCGGGAGGCGACGGCGGCGGGCAGGATTGTGGTCAGCCAGGAGGTCTATGAGGCCATCGAACAGGGAAAAGTGGGGAAAGGAGACGTGCTGGGCGTTGCCACCACGGCGGGGATCATGGGAGCCAAGCGGACGGCGGAGCTGATCCCCATGTGCCATATCCTTCCGATCACCAACTGCCGGGTGCGGTTTGAGATGGTTCCGGAGGAACTGGCCGTCTACTGCTGGTGTACCGTGAAAGTAACCGGGAAGACCGGCGTGGAGATGGAGGCGCTGACCGGTGTGAGCGTGGCCCTGCTTACGGTCTATGACATGTGCAAGGCCTTGGACAAGTCCATGGAGATCGGTGAGATCTATCTGTGTAAAAAAACCGGAGGAAAGAGCGGAACCGTGGAAAACCCTGGGAAGCGCTCCTTTCCTGAATGATCAACGCGATATTCCGCCTGCCAGCGCCTGATCGCCGCTGGCAGGCGGTTCTTATTCCAGTTTTCCCTCCAGAAAAGCGTTTAAAATATTTTGCGGGGCATCATAATAGAAGCTGCTGTTGTAATCATCCAGTTTATCACTGACAAAAGAATGGTAGGCTTCAAATAAAGCATCGATAACAGACAGGTTCCTCTCTCGGGAGATGCCCAGGATGAGGCGCTTATAAACTTTCCCCATATCCCAGTGGCTGGGAACGGCATACAGCGCGTCGGAGACATTGTCAAAGGTTCCGTCGGAGATTGCGGCTTTCACAATAAACTGATCGCTGACGGTGTCGATATTGTCACTGTGATAGATATCAGCGAGTTCGTATATTTTTTCAACGGAAGCCCGGCCCAGGGCGTCCACGATGTCTGTCCGTCTGTTTTTTGTTCTCCTTGCAATGTAGTCGATCAGACTACAGGTGAAAAACAGATCATTTTCTTTTTTATCTTCTCTTCCAGTCATTTTTTTCTTCTCCTGATTCAAAAGTAAGACATTTTAATGCTTCGGCGGAACAAAAGTTTATCTGGTGTGTGGGATATTTGAATCTCGCGAGAGACCAAAACTGATCTCTTGTGAGGATGCCGTCCATGTAGTCGGCAATATAATTGTAGATTTGGTCGTTTGCCATGGCGCCGATGACGATATCATAACGGTGTGGTATGCCGTGCCGACAATGGATGATAAAATCCAGCCATTCCTCTGTCATTTCTTTGAATTCCAGAATATGTAAGTCTGTATTCAGCCGTACCGTATAGACATTTACGATGGGGGTATCGTAACGTCTTGCCCAGCGCTCCGCCTGCTCACGGATGACGGTACAGTAAAAACCAGGACCAAAATCTTTTGTATTTCTACCTTTTATAATCTTTGGGTGTCTGACAATGGTGTAACTGCCATGATATACGGTCATTTTTCCCATCTGAAAAATCTCCTTTGCGATATGAGTCCTGTGTCTGCATTTATTTTATCGTATTTATGCATTTGACACAAGGGGAGCAAGTGGAAAATTCACCTGATTTCCCTAAAACCATTGGACAAAGGCAGGCGAACAGGGTAAAATAAAATAGATCATATATCATCTAAAAACGGATAAAATACAGATAAATAGATAAAATATAAACTGTTTTTGAAAAGGAAAGGTGATTCGATGGACGGTTTGGTGTGGGAGACTGCAGAGGAAATCAATGAGCAGCTTGCAAAACGGATACGAAATATCCGGAGGCGCAGGAAGATCTCCCAGGAGGAATTAAGCCGCAGAAGCGGCGTCAGCTACGGCTCCATAAAAAGATTCGAGACGTCCGGGCAGATCTCACTGAAGTCCCTGACCAAGATCGCCATGGCTCTGGACTGCGGAGATGAGATCAAAGGACTTTTTACAGCGGTTCCGTATCAGAGTATTGAGGAGGTCATCCGTGAAAATTCATAAGAAGCTGCAGGTATTTTATAAAGAGAGGCTGGTTGGAACGCTGGCTGTGACCAAAGAGCACAAGGTGGTGTTTGTATATGCGGACGATTGGCTGGAGAACGGATTTTCCATCAGTCCCTTTTCTCTTCCTTTGAAAAAGCAGGTGTTTATACCTGTGAAAGATTATTTCCAGGGGTTGTTTGGCTGCTTTGCGGACAGTCTCCCGGACGCATGGAGTATGAATATTCCATCTGCGCAAAAAAATGCGGGATTCCTATGACCGAGACCAGGCTGTTTGCTTCGAATGTCTGCGACGGATATTTTGGCACCAAAAGATTTGACAGAGGACCGTCAGGGGAACGGATTCACATGCTGACCGCCGCCGCACTTTTGGAACTGGATTACCGCCAGCCCAGTCTGGACTACCACAGTCTTATGAAACTGACGAAAATTTTGACGAGGGATAATCAGAAAGAGATGGAGAGCATGTTCCGCAGAATGTGTTTTAATGTGTTCGCCCATAACCGGGATGATCACTCGAAAAATTTCTCCTGGCTGCATGACGAGAAGACAGATACCTGGAGCTTAAGTCCTGCCTATGACCTTACCTACAGTTCGACCTACTATGGAGAACACACCACGACCGTGGATGGCAATGGACGGAATCCGGGAACGAAAGAACTGCTGGCCGTCGGGGTGCAGGCGGGATTGAAGAAGCAGACGTGTGAAGAGATGATCGGCGAGATCAGCAGCCGCGTGAGGGAGATGCTTGGGGAGTGGGTACGAGATTGATTCGTATATTATATTTTAGTAAATCATAATTGACTAAAATATGTTTGAGTGATATGGTGTGGTCAATACAGAATGGAGGAAGGAAAAAGTGGATGTGGGTGTTCTGGAAATGTTGACAGGTAGATAGCGGATACCAAAGAGAAAGAGGATAAAAGAATGCCAGTATTTAATGAAGATACGCGAGTGAAGATTCCAGCTACGATTCAGTTTTTAAGACTGGGTTACCATTATCAATCCTTGAAAGCGGATGATATTGACATTGATTTCAATACGAAAATATTTGTAAACAGGTGGAAACCAGCGTTGGAAAATATCAATGGCCGAGCATTTACTTATGATGAGATAAAGGGTATCATTACCGATATTTACAATGTACTGAAAAACAATGATATGGGAAAAGAGTTCTATAACTGGCTGATTGATCCCAAAGACCGGGTGAGACTGATTGATTTTGACGACATTACAAAGAATGATTTTGCAGTCGTGGATGAACTGCCATTCAGTATTGTGGAAGGAACAGAGGAAGGATCTTTCCGTCCGGATATCAATATTTTGATCAATGGAATGCCCCTTGCCTTTCTGGAAGTAAAGAAGCCCAATAATGACGGCGGCATTCAGAAAGAATTTGACCGGATGATAAACAGGAGACTGAAGAATCCGGATTACCGGAAATTCTTCAATCTGATTCAGTTTGTTTCTTTTTCCAACAATATGGAGTATGAAGAAGAGGACGATGCAGAAGATGTAAAGGCAGGTTCCTTTTATACGACGCCCAATGGAAAGAACACTGGTTTTTCTTTTTTCAGAGAAGATGATAAGCAGTACCACGATACATACTCGTATAAAGAAATTGAGACAGATATGATAAAATTCGTGATGAAAGACTGCGGTTACAATCCGGAAGAAATAGATACGCCGGAGTTTGCCGAGAACCTGAAAGCGACGACTCCGTGCAACCGTTTTGTAACTTCTGTATTTGACAAGGAACGATTTCTGTATTATCTGCAGTATGGAATCATGTTTATCGATGGCCGGATTCCAGAGAAGCACATTATGCGCTATCCTCAGTTTTTCGCAACAAGAAAAATTATTGAGAGACTAAAAGCAGGCGGAAAGGGCGGTATCATCTGGCATACGCAGGGCTCTGGAAAGACAGCAATTGCCGCCTTTTCCAACCGGGTGATCCGGGATTACTATGCAAAGAAAGAAATCAGTACCAGATTTTTCTTTGTAGTGGACAGGATTGAGTTACTTAGACAGGCCAGTACGGAATTTAAAAACAGAGGATTGAGGGCTGTAAACTGTAAGGATAAGGCGAGCTTTACCAAAGAGCTGAACAAGACGCTTTCTACAGATGTCGGCAGTAAAGCAATCGGCGAAATCTGTGTGGTGAATATTCAGAAATTTGAAGGAAAGATGCCGGAAGCAAAGAACGATTACAAAGCAAACGTGCAGCGGATTTTCTTTGTGGATGAGGCACATAGAAGTTATTCTTCTACCGGGGAATTTTTCAAAAACCTCATGACCTGCGATCTGGATGCGGTTTATATTGCACTTACCGGCACGCCGCTGCTTTCGAGAAAAGAGCGCTCCAATCTGAAATTTGGGGACTATATCCATAAATATTTCTATGACAAGTCTATCGCGGACGGATATACGCTTAGAATTAAAAAGGAAAATATTGATACGGTAGCAAAATCAGAAATTAAAAAGAATCTGGAAATCGAAGATAAACAGCTGGAAGACAAAGATGTATTTGAATCAGACGCCTATGTAAACGCGTTGGGAGCTTTTATTGAAAAAGATTTTGTGAACTTTCGATTGCAGAATTCTGATCCGTCCATTGGGGGCATGATCGTGTGCAGGACGAACCCTCAGGCAAAAAAAGTGCATGAGTGGTTCCGGGCAAATTCAAAACTGAATACAGGCCTGGTCATTACAGACACGGACGATCCGAAACAGAAGAAGAGAAATAGAAACCATCAGCTGGATTTCAGAGAGACGCTTGCTCCGGATATGCTGGTTGTGAATTTTATGCTGACTACGGGTTATGACGTAAAACGTCTGAAAAAGATGTATCTTCTGCGCGGCCCCCATGCGCAGTCGCTTTTGCAGACCATATCCAGAGTCAACAGGCCGTACAAATCTCCGAACGGGAAAGTTTATAAATATGGTTATATCGTTGACTTTGTAGATATTGAACAGGAGTATGATAAAACGATCGAAGCCTACATAAAAGAACTGGAAGCAGACCTGAATGAAAACGGTGAAAATGAAGGCTCCCTTTCCGGGCTGGTGATTGATAAGGAAGATATTAACCGGAAGTATCACAGATACACAGAAGAGCTGGAAGACATTATTTCTACCGATAATCTGGAAAGATTTTCAAAACAGCTTACCTTCTACAATAAAGAAACACTGCTGAAGATCCGGAGACTGTTAAACGGCATCAAAGAATGCCGTACAGAATTTATTCTTTCCAGAGCGATGGACTATGCGGCACAGATTGATTCCGAAAGGAACAAAAAACTGCTGAAGGCAACACAGGAAAGAATTGATTTTGTCAATCTCTCCAGGAATACGGTGGATATGATGGACGTGATTTCCAATGAAGAAGTTGTGGAAATCCTGTATGAATTTATAAAAGTGAAGATCATCATTATGGACCTGGGGCAGATCACGCAGGACAACCCGAAATTCCAGAGGTTTTCCAGAGTCGTTCAGGACATCCAGAATGAGATAAAGAAGAACAAAAATAAAGGAGATATCAAGATCAGAAAACTGGACGAGCTTCTGCAGAAGATTTTCAATGATCTGTCCATCTCAGACTTAAGTGATCTGGATGCGATCACGGATGAGCTTCTGGAGGCTCTGGAAAGAGCGAGAAATATCAATTATGAAAATGAGAGGCTGTCAAAGCTTTACGGCGGTAACTATGCTTTTGTGAAAACATATCAGGACGCCGTAGGCACGTATCCCGCCGACCGGTCAGAGATTGAGAGAACGCTGGTCATTATATACGGTGCGGTAGAAGATGCGCTGGATAAGGAGATCGTGACGATTCAGGGCAGAAAAAACTTTGCCGATTCCGTAAAATCAAAAGTTACAAAAACTCTGTTAAAAGAGGATCTGCACAAAAAAATCAAAAGCTTTTATGCACCGTTGCTTTATGATCTGTACACAAATATACAGTTGTTTAAATAGCAGGAGAACCGATAGATGCCGGACATTTTTACATTAGAGAATAAGATCAAACAGATGATCGATGAAATGAAAGGACTTTGCCAGACGAATGGCTTGTCCAATCAGGCAAGCGAGGAAGTGGTGATTACTTCTGTATTCCTTTATAAGTTTCTGAACGATAAATTTATGGCGAATATGAAAGAGTTTGCCAAAGATATGGATATGGGTGTGGAAGAAGTTCTGCAGGACGAGGATGTGTTTGCAGGGTTTTATGACAGTTATCCGCAGGATGTGGCTTTTAAGTATGAGGATACCATTGAGTGCCTGATTAACAAAGTGGGAAACGATCAGTTTTACAGGCTTTATGATGACGCTCTGGAGAGAATCTCCAACTATCCGGAAAATGAGGAGTTCAGCATTGATACCGCTGACGGCGGAAGGAAGCCGCTGTTTACCAGAATTACAGAAAATGTGGAAGCGTCCAGACGAAATAATTTTGCACGGAATATCTTTGGAATCATCAGCCAGGATAAATTTGACTTTGGGGAAGCATTCAGGAACAACTTTGACTTTTACAGTGCTATTTTCGAATATCTGATCAAAGATTATAATGTAGCCAGCGGCGTATATGCAGAATATTTCACGCCGCAGGTGATTTCTGCCATTATCGCAAAGATTCTGGTGGAAATGTCGCCTGTGGAAGATAAGATCTATGATGTATATGATCCGTCGGCCGGTTCCGGGTCACTGGTGCTCCACCTTGCAAATGCGTTGGGAAAAGGGAGCTTTGGAGACAGGGCACAGGTTTATACACAGGACATCTCGGGCAAATCCTCCCGATTTCTCAGAACGAACATGCTGCTTAACGGGCTTACCAACAGTCTGGACAATATTATTGAGGGAGATACACTGGATACGCCGGCTCATTATACGATCGCGCATGACCCGGGCTCAGGCGTCAGGCAGTTTGACTACATTACCTCAAATCCTCCGTTTAAGATGGATTTTTCCTCTACACGAAATGCCATTGAACAGAAGTGGGCGGATTCAGAAGTAAGGGATGGAATCAGAAGATTCTTTGCAGGAGTCCCGAAGATTCCCAACAAAAAGAAAGAATCCATGGGAGTGTATCTGTGCTTTATCCAGCATATTCTCTGGAGCCTGAAAGCGGATGGAAAAGCTGCGATTGTGGTTCCGACAGGATTCATCACAGCACAGTCCGGGATTGAGAAAACCGTCCGTCAGACCATCGTCGATAAACACTGGCTGAAGGGCGTGATCTCCATGCCTTCCAATATCTTTGCCAATACGGGAACCAATGTGTCAGTCCTCTTTATCGACAAGTCCAATCAGGATGGAAACATTATGCTGGTCGATGCTTCCAAACTGGGCGAGAAGAGGAAAGAGGGAAAGAACCAGAAAACGGTGCTTCGTCCGGAAGAAGTCAGAAAAATAGAAGATACATTCATTCATCAGGATGTGGTGGAAGACTTCAGCGTATCGGTCAGCTATGAACAGATTGCGGAGAAAAATTATTCCCTGTCTGCGGGGCAGTATTTTGAAGTAAAGATTGAGTTTGTGGAGCTCAGTGAGGAAGCATTTCAGCAGAGGATGAGGGCGTATGCGGAAAGACTTGATCAGCTGTTTGCGGAAGGGAAAATTTTGGAAAAAGATATAGAGCAAAAGATAAAGGAATTGCAATATGAGTAAATTATGTGATTGTGTTGAAATTTTGGATTCGAAAAGAATTCCCCTGTCTGAGAAACAGCGGAGAAATAAAAATAAAATATATCCATACTATGGTGCACAGGGTATTATAGACTATGTGGATGATTATATTTTTGATGGAGAATATGTCCTAGTTGCTGAAGATGGTAATAATTTAAAGTCATTGAAAGAAAATATTGCAATATGGGTTCAGGGAAAGTTCTGGGTAAATAATCATGCACACATACTTGGTAAAAAGAAGGGATATAATTTAAAATATATCTATTATATTCTAAATTTTTTGGATTTGCGGAGATATGTGACAGGATCGGCCCAACCTAAATTGAATCAGAATAATTTGGCGAATATTGAGATAAATATACCTGATGAATCTATTCAAAATAAAATTGCAGGGGTATTAGGTGCAATTGATGATAAGATAAGAATCAATAAAATTATTAGCGTAGAACTTGAAGAAATGGCAAAAACTATTTACGATTACTGGTTTTTGCAATTTGAATTTCCAAATGAAGATGGAAAGACATATAAATCATCCGATGGGAAAATGGTTTGGAGCGAAGAATTGAAAAGGGAAATCCCGGAAGGGTGGGAAATTGATTTTCTCGGAAATTTATTTACATCAAAAAGAGGAATATCATATAATTCAAAAACCATCGAAGGTAATGGTGTACCGATGATAAATTTAGCCTCTTTCAACATAGATGGAAGTTACAAAAAGGAAGGAATAAAAATATTTTCAGGACAATATACAGAAGACAAAATTGTGAAACCATTTGACTTACTGATGTGTAATACTCAACAAACAGCAATAGACTATAAAAAAGATATTATAGGAAAAGCATTTTTAGTTCCTGATATATTTGACAGTGATATTGTTACATCGCATCACATAACAACAATACAAGTAAAAAAGGACAATATAAAATACTTTCTTCACAGACTTTTCAATACAGATTATTTTCATAAATATGTTGCTGGATTTACTAATGGAACCAATATTTTGGGATTGATTTTTACTGGTATTGAAAAATATAAATTGGAAGTACCAGATGATAGAGTGCTGAATAAATTTGCAGAATTGATGTTGGACATTGAGATGCAGAAAAGTAAAATAATTAAAGAAAATCAAGAACTGGCTTCACTGAGGGATTTTCTTTTGCCATTATTGATGAATGGACAGGTTGGATTTAAAAATTAAAATTTGTTAAATGATAACTCAACTTTCCCAGCAGATATTTTCAAACAAAGCCTGTATAAATGCTGCCT
>CAJUDY010000063.1 GCA_910584945.1 uncultured Lachnospiraceae bacterium
GACCGGGAGCAGATGAAACTGCTGAAAGACAAAACCGATGCTCCTGCGCCGGAATATGGACCGTTCCCGGTCCGAAAGACGGTAAATATCTTTTCCGTCATAGGTCAGACAGCCGGAAGTCGGCTCATCCAATCCGGACAGCAGATGAAGCAGCGTACTTTTCCCGCTGCCCGACGGTCCCATAATTGAGAGAAACTCCCCCGGCATGATCCGAAAGGAAACCCGGTCGAGGGCCGTCACCTGACTTTCCCCTCTTCCGTAAATCTTTGAAAGCTCTTTTGCTTCGATCTTCATAAAAAATACACTCTCCTATTACAATATAAGGAGAGTGTAACGGAGAAATCTCAAGAAACGCTCAAGGTTATTTATTTTACCCGAAAAAATGCCGCCGCCTTTGCACCGCCTTCCGGCCGGTTCTCAAGGCGAAGTTCTCCGCCGTGTTTCAGGCAGAGCAGACCACTTGTGTAGAGCCCCATGCCGAAATGCTCCGGATTTTCTTCCATTTTTCCGAAAGGCTTTGGCCCCCTCTTCACCAGTCCTTCGGGAAAACCCGGGCCGTCGTCTGCAACGGTAAGACACAGAAGATCCCCGGCCAGCGCAAGGCGAATCTCCATTTTCTCACGGGCAAAACGAGCCCCATTTCCAATGAGATTTTCCGCCACGGTCAGGAAGATCCCATGGTCCATCCGGATGGTTCCAATATCCGGTATGGACAGCCGGATCTCAAGCTTTGGGACAAGCAGGCGCACGGTCTCTTCCAGTTCCTCCTGAAGTGTGGAACCGACGATCTCGCAGGGCCGCACGTTCAGCTGCTCCAGTCTCTGAACGCTGCTCATGGCCTCCACATACTGTTCGATCCGCTGCACATAGCGGTCCATCCGCTCCAGAGTATGCTCGTCCTCCCGTCCGCTTTTCATCAGCCGGATGCTTCCTTTCAGAACCGTAATGGGATTTCGCAGGTCGTGGGCGAAGGCCGCATTGAGCCTCTTTCGTTCCTCCGCCTGCTGCCACAGCTCCCGATTTGTTTTCAAAAGCTCCGCCCTCATCAACTCAAATGCGGCGCAGATCTGTCCCAGCTCATCCGTCGACGTCTCCGGTATGGTAAAATCAAGGTCCTGGTTCCGGATGCGTTCGGTTCCCATCTTAAGAACGGCGATGGGGCGCTTTAGTTTCAGCTGATAAAACAAAATTCCGGCGACGCCCAACCCTCCGGCGGGAAACAGAATCACGGAAAACAGTTGGATGACATCCAGCAGCAGCAAGATCCGCCGCTGCTCCGGGTCAGGCTCGGGCAGTCTTTTAAATTCACCGCCAGATTCTATGGAAACGCCTCCATGAGGATATTGCTTCCCAATCCTGGTACAGAGCAAAATGGTCGCTGTCATCAATAGCAGCGCCGTCGTCAGACTCAGTGCGGACAACAGGAAAAAGCAGCGCTTCAATCCCATATTTCTCAGCTGTCCCATCGATATCCGCACCCCCAGACCGTCTTGATATAGTTGGTAAATGTGCGGGTCGTAAGCTTTGCCCGGATCTTCCGGATATGCTCCATCACCACGTCGCTGCTGCCCTCTCCGTCGATCCCCCAGACGCTCTCATAGATATGTTCCCGGTCAAATACCTGCCCGGGATGCAGGGAGAGAAGCTCCAGAATGTCAAATTCCCGCCTGGAAAATGCCACCGGCTCTCCGTCCACCGTCACCGTGCGGGCAGCGTAGTCAACGGCAAGCGTCCCAAAAAACTTTACCGCCGAAGGTTTCTGCCGTCTCTGTTCCCTTCGAAGATGCGCGGCCACTCTCGCTCCTAATTCCTCCAGATCGAAAGGCTTTACAATATAGTCGTCCCCGCCCGCCTGAAATCCCAGGATCTGGTCCGCGGATTCCACACGTGCGGTCAGAAAAAGGATCGGACAGCTCACATGGTCCCGAATGCTCCGGCAGACCAAGAGGCCGTCCATCCCCGGCATATTGATATCCAGCAGAATCAGATCCGGCTGTTCCTGCGCCATCCGGACCGCTTCTGGTCCATTACAGGCCGTCAGAATCTCATACTCTGCCGAAAAATAGCTTTTCATAATATCCACAATTCCCTGCTCATCGTCCACGATCAGTAATTTCTGCCTCATTGATATCCCCTTCACAGAGTTTTTCTTATCATACCACAGAAATCTCAAGAAATTCTCAAAAATTATGGAAGATTCGGGTATTTTCAAAATCGATGAAATGCGGAAGAATCATATGAACAGAAAAATCTTGCAGGATCGGGGAGAGGCAGAACTGGCACAAGGTCGCCCCGGATGTATTCGACGGAATGGGCGACGTGGCGGAGCAACTGCCGGACAGCGATACCCGCAGTAAAATACGAACCGCGGCGTATTTTTATCCTTCGCTGGAGGAAGCACTGTAGACCGCTGTTTCCGCTCTGGGAGACCGGGATACCATATGCGCCATTCAACGTCCTTTTACTCCAGAATCACCTCCACGATCAGAATCTCCGTGGCATGGAAGACGTCTCCTTCATAGCTTCCGTTCATCTCCGCCGTAAAGCCCTTCTTCAGGTCCGCGG
Organism: uncultured Lachnospiraceae bacterium; assembly: GCA_910584945.1. Lineage (GTDB taxonomy): Bacteria > Bacillota > Clostridia > Lachnospirales > Lachnospiraceae > Hominiventricola. The sequence continues at coordinate 2,566 of CAJUDY010000063.1, forward strand.
CAGTACCTTCTTTTTCTTCATGGCCTGCGCCGCCGTCCCAGATCTTCTGTTTGACGAATTTCGTGTCTTCATCATAGGTCACCGTAATCTTGGAAGCTTCCTCCTCCATTCCAGAAGCGATGCTCGTCATGATCTCAGCGCCGTCATCTCCGGTCTCCATATAGATCTCCGTCACGCTAAACTGATTTTCCCCAATTTCCACGATATCACCGTACAGATCCTTGCCCTCGTTGATATAACGAAATGCGCTATCCTCTCCGCCCTCAGAAGCCTGCCCGTTTTCTCCGTCCTTTTCACCGGACACCGGTTCGTTCTCTCCGCCGTCTGCCCTGGAAGCCGGTCCGTTCCCGCCTTCCTCCTGCGCCGGGGCCTGCGTATCCTGAGCTTCCGCCCCCGCGGCATGGTCCTCTGTTTGCTCTGTAGTTTTTGCACAGGCGGTAAGTATCGCCATCGCAATCACCGCGGTCGCTGCTACAAGGATCATTTTTTTCATTACGCTTTGCATTTTTCTCCTCCTGTCATCCAAGTGTATTTCATTCTGAACATCCCTGCTTCAACCGGTTTCCATCAGTGTAACAGATATTTCTCTAAATTTTCTCTAAACGAACATAACACATAACTGTCATGTTCTATGTATTATAATGTCGAAAAAAGGAGGATACAATCTATGATCGAATCAAGATGCGGAATTTTATGCAGCGAATGCGCTTATCAGGAACAGGTTGGCTGTAAGGGCTGCCTGAATATCGAAAAGCCTTTTTGGGGCGACGCCTGTCCGGTAAAGTCCTGCTGCGAGGCGAAAGGGCATGCACATTGCGGACAGTGTAAAGACTTCCCCTGTGGGCTGCTGAATCAATTTGCTTATGATGAAAAACAGGGCGATAACGGAAAACGAATCGAACAATGCAGATGTTGGATGGAAAGATAAATGCTGCTATGGCATCTAACTTGAGGCTTTAGAAAATAAAGAATGGCCGACCATTGGAAGGTCGGCCGCGTAATCCTTCTTCGTTAATCATAACCCTCTCTTAATTTTTTTGATCAGAATAGGATGCCACGACAAAATTAAGCACGTTCAACAACGGCCGGAAACCGCTAAAATCTATCTTTTCATAATTAGAGGATATATATTGAGAAAATATTTCTTTTCCGTAGCATTTTTCGGTATCATATTTATCTTTCCTGCTGAATTCCTTTCCATTTATCCGATGTCCGAGTACCTCTTTTGAAAAAAGACATTCAATCTCACATTCCTTGTCTCCATCAACCAACGGATTCGTCAACACATATACATTCCCCTTTTCCTGCAGCTTCAAATAAAGATTGCTCTGTAATTCTTTCCTCTGTTCTTTTGTATATTTATACTCTGATAAAAATTTATACAAAGGGCGGCTGCTTTCCAGTTCATTATCAAAGAGCAATAATACCGGCTTATGAGGATATCTCCCCGTTTTTGAAAAATATTTGAAATAATTGGGATATCTTTTCTTATCTCTGGCGTTTCCATCTATAAAATATTTATAAATATTCTGCATGGTATCCGCTCCATCCAGACGAATTCCCAAAAAATACTGCAGTCTTTTTGTTCTTTTAAAAAAAGAAACCTTGAATTTGTATTGTCCGTCTGCTGTCTTTATGATCAACTTCGGATACTCTTTATAAAGAGATTTTAATGCCGACTTCAGATATCGAACATCTGTTTTCCCTTCCGTGACAATCATCGGAATGCTGTTACCATAAAAATATTTATAAAAGAGAAAGCGCCGGAATTCTCTTTCCCGTCCGGATAATGTACTGATTTCATGAATCTGATGATCAAGCCTATTATTGTACCAGTCCAACTGATTGATAAAAGAAAATCGTCCCTCCAGCTGTTCGACGGTACCTGATTGGCCATTTATGGTAAATTCCCCTTTGGTATACAAAGAATGGGCCATAGCTTTTGTCGTTCTAAAATATTCCTGTGGAATATTAAGCTTTTTATTTACCACCAGACCTGTTACCGTCTGTCTGGAATCTTTATAGAACAAACAGGTTTTCTTTTCATTGATTTGAAACCCTGCGCGATGAATTTCTTTTTGAATATTCCGTAAAAATTGATCCTTTAATTCTAAAAAATTTTGATTGTTCGTGGAAAAAGTGAGATCATCGGCATATCTGGTATAATCCAACTTGTATTGTTTTGCTGCTTTCAGCAGACGATAATCCAGTATTTGACACATAAAATTTGTGATCACCGGCGATGTGGGAGCTCCCTGAGGTAATTTGCCTTCAAAACAGGTTAATTGAGCAATAACCGTGGCAACCTCCAACGGTAATTGAAAATCTCTGTTCTTTTCAAAAAATCCCCGCACTCGCCCGAAATGAAAACTGTCAAAAAAATTTTCCAGATCCATATTCAATACATATCTTTTATTTCTGTGAATTTTTGCATTGGTAAGAATACTTTTTCCCTTCTCAAATCCATGAGAAAGATTCGGCTTTACCTTATGATCCTTCCAGATTTCCAACTGGTATTTCCATAATACATCTGCAAGCCGCTTCTGTATGAATTTCAAATCTCCCGCTGGAGCTTTAATCTCTCTTTCACCGCCGAATTTTTTCGGTATCTTAAAAGACTGATAATAACTCTCACCCTTCTTGATGTACAACACATACGTCAATTTTTGTCTTGGAATCAGCAGAAAATCCGCCAGTTCATTTCTTGATGCAAGATCACAAAATTTTATCATCATGTATACTCCTGAATAAAAAGGCGCATGACAACTCATTACGCTCAACGACGATTCCGAACACCGTAACATCGTATCAGATGGAGGAGCAAAACTCCCTTCCATTTTCGTCAACACCCGCGATACGCGGGCACAAAATCTTGTCATGCGCCTGTCTTAAGTATACACCGCGGTACTCTTTTGTTCAATATAAAAACAGTATTTCAACTTTTCAACTTTTGAAGGAGAAAAATTATGTAGTCATACCAATTAGAAATCAAACAGATTGTGGATTATCCACATTGCCGGATATACCGGCAATTTATCCAGAACTTAATGGCAGGCCACAGTATTGAGCATCACGCTAAATGCATTGAACGGAACCACCGGATGCTGAAACTTTTGAATACCTCCATCGACCTGCTTCGTACCAAACACAAGAATGGGAAGAACTATTACTGGCTGCTGTATTACTCTTTCCCCACCTGCCAGCCCAAAAAAGAAAACTTTCATATTCCTGCTATGATGGTATACGCCTTCTGAGTTTCCATAAACAGGCGACAGATCTCTCCACGGAGAACCCGTCCGCAGGATCCAGAGGATACCATTGACCGTATCACGTACATTATCAAACGGGCGCCCTTTACGTCCAACCGGCAGATATGGATAAATCCGGTTCCACTGTTCATCTGTCAGATCGCCTCTCCGGGTGACTGGTAAATCCTGTCTCTGCATGGTATATCCTCCTCTGTTATAACCTTATGTATAGATTATAACAGATTTATGCATTATTCAACACGCTCTAAAGAGATCAATTTTTTCAGATATTCATATTCTTCATCTCCTTCGCATATAATACATATTTTACTGCCTGCAAAAATTTGAGGAAGCTTATTCGCCATTAACTGGCACCTCCTTCCGATTTCCTTTGAGGCTTAATAAGGATCGAATCCGTTCGGGATCTGGAAGGGCACCTAATACCCCTTTTCGGTACTTCTCCATAATGTCAGTAGTATCTCGTACCCCCTGTTGTACGGTAAACTCTGCCAGAGAATAAACATAAATGCCTGTATCATCCTTATGAACAGTAAGCGTCAAATAAGAAAGTGTAGAGAAATCTTCGGTATTTTCCTGTAAACTTAGGCTTAGAGTTTTTAGTGTCAACTCTCAAAACTCTAAATCTAAGAAGAGGAGCGATCTCATGGATATTTCATCTCTAACTCCTGATAAGCAGTTTTCCTTTGATTTCGATGCGATATAGCGAATAAACGAAGGCAGCGTACTTTGCCATGGGATATGCGTATCTACATGGAGAAAACATCACTGTCCAGGTCACTGAAGGGAAAACAGCTTTTGCGCTAGAGTTGTGAGAGAACCTTAAGCAAAATAACTGTTAAAGCTGCTTAATTCTCTGCAGATAGGCTTCTATAATATCCTGTAACGTGATTTCCTGCATGGAATTTTCCGCACCCTTCTGAATCTGTGCATAAAAGTCTGCTAAAGCAAGCTGGATGTTGATACCGACTCCGCATTCCGGGTTGGTGTGGGTATCCAGGTGCAGCAGCGGCTTTTCTTTTTCCACCGCCTTGTAGACCTCCAGCAGAGTGATCTCCGGGGCTGGTTTTGCAAGCTGCGGGGTTGCCTGACCTCTGGAACTTAAGAGTATACCGGCGGCTTTCAGCTGCGCCATAATCTGACGCACGTAGGATGGATTTGTCTGGATGCTTTTTGCAATATCGGCGCTGGTGATCGTATCGCTGTCACTTTGGTGGATGAAGACCAGAATGTGTATGGCGTCGCTTAATCGTGTGGAATACTTCATTTCTGCCTCCTTTTTCGGAATAGCGTTCCTTTAATCCATGACCCTGTGAATACGGTCGTAAAAAGATTGTGGGAACATAAAAAACAACTTGCAATTTTATAAAATACATGATATATTTATCTTAAACTTGTTGTTTATAAAATAACACGAATAAAAATGATTGTCAACGAAAAACCGCAGGATAAGCTGTGAAAGGAGTATGAAGTTATGAGTTATTATGAAAATCTGGTGTTGCAGACACAGATGAATTATTCCAGATACCGCAGCCTGTATGCTTCCGGAAAGACAGCGGTAAAGCTGAGCCGGCGCGAAGCGCTGCCTTATGAGGAGCAGATCCATGAATTTATCAGACAGGTAAAGGAAGCAGAGTGCATCGTGGTTGGCGGAGCCTCCGGCCTGTCTGCGGCAGGCGGCGGTGATTTCTATTATGGGGATACGCCGTCCTTTCGGAAATATTTTGGAAAATACGTGGAGAAATACGGATTCAAAGGAGCCTTTGATGGAATGTACCGTGGATTTGATACGAGAGAAGAACATTGGGGTTATATAGCAACTTTTCTTAACACCACACTGCATGCACCGGTGAGAGAGCCGTATCTTGACTTGGATGAGATTCTGAAGGGGAAAGAGTTTCACATTCTGACCACAAACCAGGATACACAGTTTATCAAACTCTACCCGGAGGAGCAGGTCAGTGAGATCCAGGGAGACCACCGGTTTTTCCAGTGTTCCAAATGTTGCCATGACGGAACCTGGGACGCGGTAAAGCCGGTGGAAGAGATGATCCGGGCCATGGGGGAGGGAACCAGTATCCCGACAGAATTGATTCCCCGCTGCCCGAAGTGCGGGGCGGAGGCCTTTCCGTGGGTCCGCGGCTACGGGAACTTCCTGCAGGGAAAAAAATACGAGGAACAATACCAGAAGATTTCAAAGTATATCCAGAAACATACAGATAAGAAACTTCTTTTTCTGGAACTTGGCGTCGGGCGGCTGACGCCCATGTTTATCCAGGAACCATTCTGGAATCTGACACGGAATCTGCCGGATGCGTATTATATTTCCGTAAATGCGGAGTATGATTTCCTGCCGGAACAGATTGAAGAGAAAGGTTTTGTGATCCTCGGCGATATTGGAAGCGTTTTAAAGGATGTAAATACCAGAATGAAACAGATGCGGACATCACCGGAATAGATCAAAAGGGAAAAGGAGACAAAAAAATGGAATATACGTCAAATTATGAAAAACAAAGTGAGGACTGGAGACAGAAATTTTTAACCATGGATCAAGAGGACATCTGCAGAAGGCTTCCGGAGATCAGGAAAACCAGGGAAAAACTGCTGTTGTGGCATTATGGAAGAGAATTTGCTGTTGACCGGGGAGACGGAACGATTCAGTGCGTATCGGATGAAGAAACAGTGGATGTGATGCCCAGGCTGAATATCTATACACTTTTCTGGTATGCCAGGAAAGACGCGGTTCAGACAGGGAAATGGGTTCCATTCCGGGAATTGAAGGATGCGTCTCCGTTTACAAAAGCGTTTCAGCAGGGGATTTTAGAACCTCTGGCCGCTACTTTTTCCGGACAGGAAGCGCTTTTGGAGACGGCAGTGAAAAAACTGCGGGGAGAACGGATCTCTGCATCGGGATTTCAGCTTTCGGCATTTTCCTGTATTCCGGTGAGATTGAATTTCTGGGATGCGGATGATGAATTCCCAGCCCAGGCCAATCTGTTGTTTGACAGCAGCGCAACTGATTTTGATCATGTGGAAAGTATTGTGACAATTGCCACAGAAGCGCTTTATCAGTTGGCAGGCGCTGCCGGACTGACGCCAAAAGGCAGTCCGTTTTGCCGCTTTTAAATCCGTGTATAAAACAGAAGGAGGAATAAAGAACATGATGGTAGCTTTGTACGTCTGTAGAGCGGCCTTCACTGACTTTGAGAATAGGGACCACGTTGTCGCCCAGGAGATCCGTACATATGGCATACAGTCCGTCATATCTGGCTTCTTCCGCAATCTTTTTTCGACCCGCGTTTTTTAAAGGGACTTGCTTGCATTGAGAGTTGGTTTGTAATATACTGGTAGCAAATGGTATATGAATAATTCCAATCGCACAGTTGGAAAAATTTCAAATGGGTTCCTGCCTTCTGGCGGCGTGCGGTGCGGCGGCGGATTCGGAAAAGATCAACAGGGAAAATCAGGAGACAGCGGAGGCCGATGAAGAGGAGAATGACAGGATGCAGGGAGAACAGGAATTGCTGGAAGAGGACCTGACGGCAGAAGAGGAGAGCGGATCCTACGATAACCTCTACCCGCAGCATGAACCCTACGGGACCGGAGTCGGCGTTCTGCCCGGGCGGGTGATCTGGGCTTATGATCCGGCGTCGGTGAAGTGGGACGGCAGCGGCTACTGGTGGGAGACTGTACATTTTGAGGAGACCAGAATCCGTCGCATGGTGGACGAAAGCGTCGCTTCTCTGGGCGGAGGCGCCACCGCCCGGGAAGCCTGGAAAGCTTTGTTTGCTTACAGCAAAGAGAAGAGGGGCGGCGTCGGCGGATACGCGGACGGGGAAAAGATCGCTATCAAGACCAACATCAACGGCTCTGCCGTGATGGACGACGATACGTCCGGCAGAACCCATATGAGCTATACCAATCCGGTCCTGCTCCGGGCTCTTCTGCTTTCCCTGGTGGAGGAGGCCGGGGTCGCTCCGTCCGACATTACGGTATACGACGTCTCCCGTCTGTATCCGGATTACATGGTAGAGATGTGCACGGAAGGCCCGCTTCTGGGCGTCCGTTTTGTGGGAAGGGAGAATGGAGTGCCGGATGAAGATGCGCCCATCCTCTGGTCTCACGATTTTGGGGGCCGGACCAATTACCTGCCCACTTGTGTGACGGAGGCAGATTACCTGATTAATCTGGCAAACTTGAAAGGACACAGCTACGGAGTCACGCTCTGCGGAAAGAACCATTTCGGGTCCTTCCTCAACGGAAACGCCATGCGCCCGCCCGAGGGCGCCAACCTGCATCAGTGGCTGACCCTCCCCCCGGTACAGCCTACACGGACGGTCACGGGAATCCAGTGGAGAATCTGGGCGTGCACGAGCACTGGAATAATTCTGTGGAGAAATTGTACAGTCGGAATCTGGGAAAAGAAGAGGGGATCGAGCTGATCACTCTTCGGCTGCCCCGGGAATGAATCAAATTAGCTCTGCTTACTATATCAGGAAAGCGGAACCCCCTGCCTGTAACTTTCATCATCGTGAAACAATAAACTTCGCCAGAACTGGTATATTATTTCCCGAAAATTGTCCCAGAATCATGTGCTGGAATAAAATTCTCCATATCCGATACCAGGAAAAATCAATATGTTCGAATGCAAGCTCATGATAACATCTGGATGGCTCCCGATGCTCCATAATCGCCTGATACTCTGTTTTCTCTGAGGGGAAGAGAAAATTAGGATCACTCCTCATTTTTTGTCCACCAGCCGACTCAATGGGATGAAATACATAGATCTGATTGCCGCCGATTTCCTGATAGAAAGCGTTTCCAAGCTTTCGACAGCTCTCATTGTAGAAATTCTGAATGCCTTTCACCAGCGTTTGGATATTTTCCGAGCGGACTTCTTCTTCCTCAGGTATAGAGTAGTCCCAACCTGTAATTTCGTCTGGCACATGCAGTTGTTCGGCGTTTACTATAGTTTCCTTCGATATTTTGTAAGTTTGCAGTTCTCCGATCGTGCCAACCAGGCTTTTGCGCCAGGGCCGTCTCCATTTCTGATGGCCTCGCTGCAGCAGTTCCTGGACACATGCGTTCGACTTTGGGGTGACACCGTCCTGCTTTTTTAACTCGTTGTATTCGTCCAGAGTCAATTCTTCAACTTGTAATCCAAAATAAACGTGATCTCCCTTTTTCCAGGTTCTTACCGGAGCGGAATCCTGCAGACGTAGAAATTGATTGTCAAGCTCTTCAAAAAGAATCTCATTTAAAACCAGATCGGGCAGACAGGCAAGCTGTACAGAAAATGCTTTGTCAGAGAAAAAGCAGGTAACGCAATGTTTCAGGTAGTTTTCCACTACGGAGGAAGCATGGACGTTTATCCCTCTGCAGGAAAAAATCATCTGGTTATTGTTCTCGTCAAAAATCTTGTAAAATTCATCGTTCATCCCGGTTACAATTCGATATATGCCTGCTGAGACCATTCCGGTTTCGTCTTTCAGGTAGGCAATACCAAATTTCCATGTATTCGGAAAAAGCTCCTGCCGGAGAAACAGAAGCTGCCCTTCCATCAGACGGTTAAGGGTGTCAGATGCTCTGCGGATTTGCCGCATCACTTCCGGACTGCCGTTCGATACCATAAAAAGATTTGCCGTGCCGCTGGTCAATTCCGCTCTGTGTTTCCTCCGGATTTGAACCAATCCGTCAATCCAGGCGCTGTCGGAAAAATCGATCCTGTCACAGTCTGAAAAATACAGAGTGAATGTTTTCTGCTCAGAAGAATTCAAAGAAGAGAAGCAAAATTCCATGGACAAATGCTTCCAGAAAATTCGCCTGTTTTCCCAATCCACCAGAAATAGGAGCACGGGGTCTAAGGTGGTGCTTGTCAGCACGGTGTTCAGGACTTTCGTGTCGCATTCGTATTTGTAGGGCTGTTCCTGATTCTTCCGCTTATTTGTGTTCCGGTAATCATGATTGAGCGTTTTGATCTGTACAGAAAAGCGATGCTGCGGTACGACTTTCCGACCGGTTTCCACGGTCTGGTCACATAAGTCCAGCCAACCGTCCAGGTTGGGTGTTTTATCATTTATACTGAAATACGGAACGATTCGAAACGTATTCAGAAGTTCCTTCTCCAGATAGTTCATTCCGAGTCTCTCATAAAATACATTCTTGTCGTAACCGCCAATGTTATATTGCAATGTCTTTCCCCTCGCTTATGTCCGGTATGTTCGACGAAACAGACCGGGATTTGCAGTTATGATATCATATCAGACGTTCGATTTCAATGCATACCCGGGTTGAGGGAAAATGGATTGATATTCTGCACTCGGTTGTGTATAATATGGATGTAAAGAAAGTAAAGAAAATCAAACGGCTATTTTGAAAGGATGATATTACATGGAAGTAGCGAAGATTTCCAGCAAGGGGCAGATCACGATTCCTGTATCTGTGAGAAATGCGTTGAAACTGAAAGCAGGAGATAAGATTGTGATTTTAGAGGAAAACGGCAGGTTCTATTTTGAAAATTCCGCAATGCTGGCATTTAAACGGGTGGAAGAAGCGTTCGCCGGAGAGGCGGAGGCGGCGGGTTTTGCAACGGAAGAAGAAATGCAGGATTATATGAAAGAGATTCGAAAGGAAGTAAGGGGGTATTAGCTTGCGGGTAATGCTTGATACCAACATATTTATCTCTATGATTTTCTTTCCGTCTGTGCAGACAAGAGAGTTAGCAAGACGGCTGACAGACAGTCATCAGATTGTGATATGTGATTATGTGGTTGAAGAACTGCAGCTCGTAACTGATCGGAAGTTTCCAGCAAAAAGAAAATTTCTTGATCGTTTCTTTCTGGAATTGCCTTTCGAATTGGTCTACACACCGAAAGTACTGGATTTGAATAAGTTCCCGGAAATGCGTGATGCGAAAGATTCACCCATATTGGCAACAGCGATTATGGAGAGCATTGACGTATTTGTGACAGGCGATAAAGATTTTCTGGTTCTGGACGTGGATATGCCAGAGATTGTCACAATGGCAGAATTTCTGGAACGATATTAAATAAAAGTTTCCCAATCTGTCGGACTATAGAAGACCGACAGACTGATTCGTATCCTTCCTTGGGCGACCGCGCGGTCTCTTAGGCTTAATGGTCTCCAAATTCTTGGGCTTAGGCTTGCGCCCACGCTTCTTTGGTTCCGGTTTCGGTTCCGGGATAGAAAGGCCAAGTGCTTCCAGCTCTTCAAACACACCCTTAAGTGTGTGCACCCAGTAGCCGTCATCTGATCTCGGTTCCGGCGGTGCATCCGTCCTCCGCCATGCAGAAGAAAGGTCATCCATCAGGTCTCCGTAAGATATTTTTTCCAACAGGCCGCACTGTCTGGCCTTGCGGATGATCCTGCATGTGGCAACGGTGCTGATATAGTTTACGAACTCGTTCCCCAGGACTGAGAAATCACCCTGTACGTTCGTCCGGTCAAGGCATTCATCGTTCTTATAGCGGTTAAAGACAAGTTCCAGGAGCCAGCGGTCATCGTAGCACAGATATGCTGTCTCAGGGTCAAGGTCCTGATCCGATTCCAGGACGAGCAGGCCGAACACGGAATGCTTCTGTTCATATTTTTTGGTGTCAAAGCTCCTGGAGGCCTTCGCCCTTGCAAGATAATCGGATTCCTCTATGGAGGCTTTCCTGACATCCTTGAAGGAATACAGGTAGCGCCCGCCCCTGATCTGCTTCTTTTTGAAGAGGACATGGGCATCAATGCCGGTGAGCACGCCCTCAAAGGACAGCATGTCATTTTCAGATATGCGGCTGTCATTCCGCCTGATCGGCGTGAGGAAATGCAGTTCCGGGCGTTCCCTGAGCTCCTCTTTGATCCTGCTGGGAGGAAAGCCTTTATCCGCAACTATGATGCCTTTCCGGATATCGTTGTCACGGATGAAGGCCGGGTAGGAGCTTGCGTCGATGCTGTTGCCGGGGAACACTTCCGCACAGACCGGCTCCATGAGCTCGATGTCATAGGCATACAGGACGGACACATCGCGGCAGCCCCTGACCCGTGCCTTATATGAAAAATCCGACAGGTCGTTCACCCTGCTGGTGTCCTGCTTCAAGGTGCCGTCGATGGCGATGTGGTGGTCTTCTGCCACTTGCGCAAGGCGGCGCTGATAGAACCTCTTCCTCCTGGAGCCATCCTGTCCGATCCGCTGGAGCAGGCTGTAGACAGTGTTCTTTGAGAGGGCGGTGCCGGGATAGTCCCTGCAGACAAATGTCCGGTTATAGTGCGTCGACATCCTCATCGCTGTGATGGACGGCTTTATCACCTTGAGCGTTGCCATGGACATGATGGAGCATGCCTCGCCTGCCGGATATACTGCAAGCAGGTCGTGGAACAGGTCGGATGTGACCGACTTGACCA
>CAJUDY010000064.1 GCA_910584945.1 uncultured Lachnospiraceae bacterium
GTTTTGCGGGTCCCAAGTTCAAAAAATCCTCCTGCAAGCGAGCTTCCATCGGACTTTTTGAACTTTTGACCCTGGTATCATGTTCATATAAAATAAGAGGACTGCAACGCATCTCATCACAGTCCTCACATTTTTCATTGTTTCCCAATCCGCGGAACTGCCTCTATATCAGTCCTGACAAGGGTGACAGATTTATAATCAGAAGTCATAATCTCCCATATTATCAACGGTTACGTCAATCCATGCTTTTCCATAGAATACCTTGTCAACAAGCTTCAGATCCTGATAACCTTCTGCCTCCAAGCTCATACCGTCTGCAACTTCCTCGCCTTTGAGAACTTTAAGAGCCAGCTCGTTCATCGCATAACCCGCCAGTGCCGGGTCCCAGAAAGAGATCTCATCGATCGCGCCGGACTCCAGATACTGACCTGCCACGGATACCAGAGAAGTACCGATAACATAGGTAGAGTCTTCTTTGCCTGCCTCCTCAATCGCACGTGCGATGCCGGGAGCGTCCGTCATAGCGGAACCCTGGAAACCTACCAGATCCGGATAAGCTGCCAGAAGCTCTTTCGCCTTCGTGTAAGCAATATCAGAGTCCTCGGTGGTCTCATTCTTATTGGAAACCAGCTCCATATCCGGATACTCCGTCTCCTGACGTCCGGTGGAAGCGTCTACCCACTCATTGTGAGAGGTCGCGGTCAGAGAACCAACGAACGTGGTATACTGGCCCTTTCCGCCCATCATCTCGCCGAGCTGTCCCATAAAGTGATCGCCGTACTCAGAGTTATCAAATGCCTCGATATCATAGTCTGCATTTTTTACATCGGAAGCCTCATGGGTAATAACCACGATCCCCGCGTCTCTTGCTTTCTGAAGAACGGTCTCCAGAGACTCGGTAGAGTTAGGAACGACGCAGATTGCATCCACGTCTGCAGCGATGGCATCCTCAATCACCTGCACCTGAGCAGCCGGGTCGCCGGTATTCGCACCGGTCTGGTAAGCATCCACGCCGGTATCTGCCGCGAACTGGTTCACGCCGACTTCCATTCTGTCAAACCATGCAACGCCGGTCAGCTTCACAATGGTAGCGATTGTGTACTCGTTGTTGTCCTTCGCATCTGCTGCGGCGTCACCGCTCTCTGCCGGAGCTTCTGCATCCGGAGCTTCCGCTTCCGGAGCCTCTGCCTCTGCAGCTGCCGGCTCACTGTCCGCCGCCGGTTCCGATGTGCTTCCACCGCCGCCGGAGCAGCCAATCAGAGAAACAGTCATTGCTGCCGCCAACAAGATGCTTAGTTTTTTCTTCATAGTAAGATACCCTCCTTTTTTGCCTGTCAGCAATTTGCACAATTCTTAATACAATTGCTGTCCTATTTGTTTAATGAGTATAGCATTTTGAGGATATCATGTCAAGTTATTTTTGCATTTTTCACAATTTCTCCACTGGTGAAATATAATTTCTTTGGAAAAAGGCGTTTGCCGCATCGATGCAGACAATGGAGTCACATCCATTTGATATGTAGTTTTTAATACGATTTGTCTTGACATTCATATCAAATTCTCCTATAATTATTTTGAACATCAAAGTAATTATAGGAGAATTCTATGTCCTCCTTCATTTTCTATAAGAAAGGCAGCATTATGAACAGACAGGCATTACAAATCGGACCAAAAAAAGCAGCGCTTCCGTTGATTCAGGGAGGCATGGGCGTGGGGGTCAGCCTCTCGGGACTGGCCGGCGCCGTCGCGAAGGAAGGCGGCGTCGGCGTCATCTCCACGGCTCAGATCGGCTTTCGGGAACCGGACTTTGAAGAGGATTCCAAGAAAGCGAATCTGCGCGCCATGGTCGCAGAATTAGAAAAAGCCAGGGCGATCGCCGCAGGAGCGAACGGCTCCTGTGACGGTCTCCTTGGCTTCAATATCATGGTCGCCACCAGGGACTATGAAGATTATGTACGCACCGCCGCAAGGGCCGGTGCAGACGTGATCATCTCCGGCGCCGGTCTTCCGGTGGACCTGCCCCGGTATGTGGAAGACAGCGATACCCTGATCGCCCCTATCGTATCTTCCGAGAAAGCGGCTCGCCTTCTTCTGAAGCTGTGGGACCGCCACCACCACCGGACAGCGGATTTTCTCGTGATCGAAAGCGCCCATGCCGGCGGCCATCTGGGCTTTTCCGCCGAGCAGCTGACCCATCTGTATGAGGAAGATTTTGACGCTTCTTATGATCAGGAGATAAAGAAGATCCTCTCCTGCGTCCGCACTTACGGGGAAAAATATCATACCCATATCCCGGTCATCCTTGCCGGCGGAATCATGGACGCCGCCTCTGTCCGCCATGCCTTCTCCCTGGGCGCAGACGGAGTCCAGGTTGCCACACCTTTTGTGACCACTAAGGAGTGCGATGCCGCCCTCCCCTTTAAGCAGGCTTATGTGAACGCCCGCCCGGAGGACATCGAGATCATAAAAAGTCCGGTGGGAATGCCTGCCAGAGCCATCCGCAACCCATTCCTGGAACGGATGAAACAGGGCCGGGAATCCATCTCCAAATGCTACCGCTGTCTGGAAAAATGCAGTCCTAAGACAGCTCCCTACTGTATCACTCAGGCACTGATCCGCGCCGTGAAAGGAGATACCGAAAACGGCCTGATCTTCTGCGGGGACAACGCCGGAGCATTGACCGGAATCACCACGGTCAAAGAAGTCATCTCCACGTTATTCCTCCATTCGTGACCGGCAGCCGCTCCTTCTATCCCTGATTCTGTGCGGCGATCTGATCCGCCAGATCGCTCAGATACAGATAGCGCTCCATCTTTTCTTCCAAAAGCGCTTCTTTCTCTTCTTTTTCTTCCGTCAGCTGATGAAGCTTCACAAAATCCGTCGCCGCCTGTTCCATCTGCTTCTCCAGCGCGGCGATGGCCTCCTCGATCTCTTCAATCTCGGCCTCGATGGTCTCATAATCCCGCTGTTCCTGCCAGGTAAACTTCTTCTTTACCGTCTTGACCTTCCCCGTCTTCTCCGCGCTTCCTTTTGTCGGCTTTCCAAAGACGTCCGCACCCTTTTCCTCTCTCTGCCTGATCTTAAGATAATCCGAGTACCCGCCTTCATACTGGCGGATGCTCCCCTCTCCCTCAAAGGCGAAAAGCCGGTCCGCCGTCTTGTCCAGAAAATACCGGTCGTGGGATACCATGATCAGAATCCCCGGAAAACGCTCCAGATAATCTTCCAGGATCGCCAGGGTCTGGATATCCAGATCGTTGGTCGGCTCGTCCAGAATCAGAATATTGGGCGCTTCCATCAATACTTTCAGAAGATACAGCCGTCGCTTCTCCCCGCCGGACAGCTTCTCAATGAACGTGTGCTGCAGCGCCCCGTCGAACAGGAACCGTTCCAGCATCATGGCCGCGGACACCGTACCGTCCTCGGTCTTCACATACTCCGCCGTGTCCCGAATGTAGTCGATCACCTTCTGCCTCGGGTCAAGCGCTTCATTTTCCTGGGAAAAATAACCGATCTTCACCGTGGAACCCACAGTCACCTCCCCCTGGTCCGGCGCCTCCAGTCCCATGATGATCTTCATCAAAGTCGTCTTTCCGCAGCCGTTCGGCCCCACAAAGCCAATCCGGTCCCGCTTGCGAAAGACATAACCAAAATCCCGAATCAACTGCCTGCCGCCATAGCTTTTTGACAGGCCCACAAGTTCCAGCGTCTTTTTCCCAAGTCTGGAAGAAAGAGTGCTTACTTCCACCTTCTGATCCTGTACCGGAGCTTTTGTGATCTCTTTTAATTCCTCATAGCGCTGAATATGCGCTTTCTGCTTGGTAGAGCGGGCCCTGGCGCCACGCCTCATCCACTCCAGCTCACTCCGGAGGATATTTTTATTCTTTCGATAAGTGGCAAGCTCCAGATCTTCCCTTGCCGCCTTTGCCTCCAGAAAACCGGCAAAATTGGTCTGGTACTGATAGAGTTTTCCCTTATCAATCTCCACAATCCGCCCGCAGACCCGATCCAGAAAATACCGGTCGTGGGTTACCATCAGAAGGGCTCCTTTTCGCTGAATCAGCGCCTGCTCCAGCCAGAGCACCATCTCGCTGTTCAGGTGGTTCGTGGGTTCATCCAAAAGAAGCAGATCACAGTCCGCCATCAGCGCCGATGCCAGCGCCACCAGCTTCTTCTGCCCGCCGGACAGATGATCGATCCTTGCATTCTCATCCTCGAAACCCATCACATTCAGGATTGCCTTGCTGTCCCCGGCGATGCTCCACTCATTGTCCTCTGTCCGGTTTTTCGTCACCACATAATCATAGATGGTCATTCCTTCCGGAAACATTGGATTCTGGGGAAGATATCGGACATACACCCGGTTTCCTTTGATCACTTCTCCCTGATCCGGTTCCTCCACGCCCGCCAGAATACGGAGCAGTGTGGATTTCCCGGTTCCGTTGATCCCCACAATCCCGATTTTGTCCTGATCCTCGATTCCCAGATCCACGCCCATAAAAAGTTCTTTATCCGTATAGCTTTTCCATATACCTTTTGCCGTCAACAGATTCATATTTACGCTTACTCCACAAAATCCGCTTCCCGAAGCAGGCGGTTGCCGAACTCATCCATACTTTTCTTCGTTACCTTTTCCAGCAAGTGGCGGATGCTTCCTTTTCCCGCATGCTCGATGGCTCCGTCGATGATCTCCTTTACCTCCGCCACCATGACCATATGGTCGTTGGTCTGGCGGCTGCCGATCTGGTCGTACAAAGCCAGTACGCCGAATTCGTCAAAAGTGTATCCCAGCTCCTGGGCATAGGATTTTCCAAAGGACACCAGCTCATCGTTGGTAAATACCGGAATATCGATGGTATGGTCAAATTTTGACGCAAAATTCTTATTTCGGCGGAAAAGCTGCTGAATCTCTTCCGCGCTGTCCTCCAGAATCACCAGAAGACCCCCGGTGTCCGCTTCCATGGCAAGACTTAAGGCCATCAGAGTCGCGTCGGACAGTCCTCCCGCGCTCTCCACAATCAGCGCGCCGCCTTTTAACTTTTGAATAATCTCGTAGATATCTTTGGTGTTCAGTCTCTGTCCGCTGATCTTGGCCAGGCGCTTTCCCTCAACCCGCCCCTGCTTCTGCAACGCTTTCACGATATCGATGGCCAGCGTGGTCTTGCCATTCCCCTGCTCTCCGGTAATAGTCAGATTGCCGCTGGAAGAGTTCGTCTTCCCGGTCCTGGGTGCATCTTTGAACAGCACGGACAGCTGTTTGCTCATCCCCTTCACCGATGTAAAGTACGCAAACAATCGTGCCTGCTCTTTCGTCAAATGTCCGGCATTGACCGCCATCTCCGACACTTCCGCCGCCAGAGACCGCTCAAGCTCCTGAATCATGCTCATGGATGAGGTTCCAGAAGTTTTCTTCGGGCTCGTGGCCCCAACGATCTCTCCTGTATCCTCCAGGTCTTCCATCACCAGCTCTTCTTCCTCACTGTCGTCCTCCCCGTCGAGATCCGGCGGCAGGTCATCCTCTGTGATCACGGTCTCTTCTTCTTTTTTCTCGTCCATCTCGCTTAAGATCTTCCGGACGTCCTCCGGTATATCGCTGGATTCCCCGGCGATCAATTTCATCAACTCCGCGGTCTCCTGCTTTACCTTCTCTTTACGAATCTGCGCTTTTTCCGAGTTTGCCTCCAGAATTGCCTCCGCCTCTTTTTTCGTTTCCTCCCATTCGGTGAGAATCTCGTCGATGCTGATCCGACCAGAATTCTGAGAAACGGAAGGTTCTTCTACACCCGGCCCTTCCTCTCCCATTTTCTCTTCTGGGCCAGGCTCCGGCAGTTCGATCGTTTCCTCCTCACGGAGGTCCGGCTCCGATTCTTCTTCCGGCAGCTCCTCCTCTGCTTCTTCCTCCAGAAGGCCAAGATCCGGCAGTTCAATCGTTCCGTCCTCTCGGAAGTCTGGCTCCGGCTCGTGCTCCGGCAGCTCTTCCTCTTCCGCTTCCTCCAGAAGACCGAGATCCGGCAGCTCAATCGTTCCGTCCTCTCGGAAGTCCGGTTCCAACTCGCTTTTCGCCTGCGCCTCATCGGTCTCATCTCCAAGACCAAGATCCGGCAATTCAATCGTTCCGTCCTCTCGAAAATCCGGTTCCGGCTCATTCTCCGGTTGCCCGTTCTCTTCCGCTTCCTCTCCAAAACCGAGATCCGGCAGCTCAATCGTTCCGTCCTCTCGGAAGTCCGGTTCCGGCTCGCTTTTCGCCTGCGCCTCATCGATCCCGTCTCCAAGACCAAGGTCCGGCAATTCAATCGTTCCGTCTTCCCGTAAATCCGGTTCCAGCTCATTCTCCGGCGGCCCGTTCTCTTCGGTTCCCTCTCCAAAACCAAGGTCCGGCAGCTCGATCGTCCCGTCTTCACGGAGATCGGGCTCTGGCTCTTCCTTCAAAAGAGAAAATATTTCCTCTTCTTTCAGCCCAAGATCTGGAAGCTCAATGGCTCTATTTTCCTTTAACTCTACCGGTTTTTCCTCCGGAAGATTTCCTTCTTCCATTGCCAGCTCCGGCAGCTCGATGGTCGCGTCCTCCTGCAGCAGTTCATCCAGGTTTCCCGCCAACTCCGCCTGCAGATTCATGGTGTTGAACCGGTCCGTATTAAATTCCTGAACGGACGTCTCTTCGTACTTTTCCCGCTGCTCTCTCGTCAAAGGTTCATACTTCTGCTTCAGCTCCAGCGCCTTTGCCACATATTTCCCCTCGCTGAACCAGAGAATCAATTCATCGCATTCCCGGACGCACTCTTTCGAAAGGCCCGCCTCATCATACCTCGCTGCCAGCTCGTAAGCCCATTTTTCCTGATATTCATGCATTTTGTACTCATTCAATATCTTGATCTGATCTTCCAGGCTCGACCCTCGCTCCCGATAGATCTGATATTTCAGAATATAGCGGCTCTGATCGTGAGGAGCTGCCTTTACAAATTCCCGGTACAAAGAGATTGCCTCTTCAAAATTATGCATCTTCGTGCAAACCTCTGTCATCCGATACAGCAGCATACGTCCCACCGGCGCACGGTCATAGGCGATATCCAATATCTCCATGCACTCCCCATACCGCTCTGTCTTCTCATATATCTCGCTGACCACATACAGCATCTCCAGATTCTTCACACGGCGCCAGTCGATGGTATCCGCAATCTTAGCCGCTTCTATATAGTTTTTCTTCTTTACCAGCTTGTCTATCTGCTCCGCCTTCAGACGATATTCGTACTTATCCAATGAATCCTGTCCCCATTTCCCTTAGCTTCCTTACACTTCCGCGACCTTTGAGCAGGCAACCGCCAGAGCTCCATCCCCGATATGACACGCCACGCTTAAGGACAGTTCGTTCACCAGCATCACCGCATACCCCGGAAACTCCGCTTCGATCTCCTTTTTAAACTCCAGTGCCGCCGCCTCATTATTCGTATGCGCCACATCAATTCTCATCTTACAACCATCAAAGCGTTTCTCCAGATCGTTCCGAATCGCGTCCAGCATCACCCGTTTTGCCGCGCTCATGGTCCGGACCTTGGAAAAGGCGTCCAGCTTCTCCCCCTGGATCTGCAGAACCGGCTTTAGGCGCAGCATCGTGCCAAGAGCCGCTGCCGCCGGCGTAATCCTTCCGCCTTTTTTCAGATATTTCAATGTCGTCAGCGTAATATAGATGCTGGACTTTAAGCCTTCCTCTTCCAGACGCTCCCGAATCCCGGCAGCCGACATTCCCGCCTTCACCATATTCTGCGCGTCCAGCACGGAGGAAACCTGCGTAATGGAAATCCGCTGGTTATTCACCACTTCTACTTTTCCATCATAATCTTCCGCAAGCATCCTGGCTGTCTGACAGCTTCCGCTGAGTCCGCTGGACATGGGGATGTGCACGATCTCATCATATTCTTTCAAGAGTTTGTCCCAAAGCCCCATCACCGACTCCGGAGACGGTTGGGAGGTAGACACATCCGCGTCTTTCTCCAGATATTCATAGAATTCCTTCGGAAATAAGTCCACTCCGTCCAGATACTCCTTCCCGTCGATCAAAAACGGCATGGGAAGCACATAGATCCCCATCTCTTTTGCCTTCTCCTGGCTGATTCCGCTGTTGCTGTCCGTGACAATCGCAATTTTATTCATAAAGCACTCCTATCTATATTTGTAACCGTTCAGTACCTTCACAGTTACGATGCAAAATTCATTGGAGATCGCCTTCGGCGATGGAACTTTGCACTCCTGAATCATGTTCTTACGACCTCAGCAGCAAGTGCTTCGGTCTGTGCTGAACAGTTGCCTATATTTTTCCACTTCAAAATCCTGGTACCCCGGCGCATCGGTCTTATTATAGCAAAACATGTTCCGGAAAACAAGAAATAGCAGAAACCTTTTCATCGGTTTCTGCTATTTATAAGCAGTAGATAGGGGAATCGAACCCCTGTTTCCGCCGTGAGAGGGCGGCGTCTTAACCCCTTGACCAATCTACCATGTCCTTTCGACTTGATTACTATATCATATGTTTTTTCAAAATGCAAGTCTTTTTTAATTTTTTTACATATTTTTTTTACGGTCTGCAAACACTGTGTAAAAGAATGAAAACAGCATCCGTCTGGACGGATGCGGAACTTCAATTAAGGAGTGATTCTCATGGATTATATCAATGCCTTCTGGATCGGCGGACTCATCTGCGCGCTGGTGCAGATCCTGATGGAAAAGACCAAGCTGATGCCCGGCCGGATCATGGTGCTTCTGGTCTGCAGCGGCGCCGTCCTTGGAGCGGTGGGACTCTATGGCCCTCTGCAGGACTATGCAGGCGCAGGCGCCAGTGTCCCGCTCCTTGGCTTTGGCAATACCCTTTGGAAAGGTATCAAAGAAGCCGTGGATACCGACGGATTCCTGGGCATCTTCAAAGGCGGCTTTACCGCCAGCGCCGCGGGCATCTGCGCCGCGCTGGTCTTCGGCTATCTGGCCAGCCTGATCTTTGAGTCCAAGATGAAAAAGTAAAAGGCAATGCGGGCCCTGCCTCCGAATCGAAAGGCGAGCCCGCATCTTTTTTCAAACATCATTCCATCGGACGCATTTCCCTGTGAAACAAAATCCCCCGATAACGGGCCAGCACATTTAATAAAATACTTCCCAGCACAGCGACGGCGATCACTTCCCCGATTCCGACACTCAGCATCAGAAGTGGTATCGGAAGAGGTACTCCGTATCCGTAACGCAGTACAAAGGGCACGATTACCGTGTTTGCCGCAATCGGCGGCAGCAGCAAAAGAACTTTGTTCTTCCTTAAATAATAAGAGCCAAAAGCTCCAAGCAACGTCGCAAGGCTTCCAAATACCACGTCGAGCCATATGGAACCTCCGATCAGATTGGAGATCAGGCATCCGACAAATAGCCCCGGGATCGCCGCCGGCGTAAAATACGGCAGGATGACCAGCGCTTCCGCCACTCTTACCTGCACTTCTCCATAGCTGATCGGCGCAAACGCCACGCACAGTACTGCATAGACGGCCGCGATCAGCGCCGCCTGGGTGATAAATAATACTTTGTTTTCCTTCATATTCAGTTGTCTCCTTTAGTTTTGTTTTACGTGTGGAAGGTCTCGAACACACGGATCATTCTGTCAAACTTCGTTTGACCTGTACAGTATATCATCCCAGCGGAAAAAGTCAAGTTTTCATTATTCTCAGATAATTTATTTTTTTTACAAGAATAGGTTGACAAATTATTTTTCTATGGTATAATAAACTCATAAAACAACAAAAGAGAAAAAGAAAACAAAATAATCCAGAAGGAAGGAGTAAGAAAAGGAGGAGATTCCAATCAAAACTTAACGGTACACCCCATAATAGAACGGAAAGGAAGGTACGGACCACCGGTAATATCATATTTTAAAACTGAATAAGTTGTCTTTTTTAATCATAATTACCAGTTGGTAATCGAAGAAATGCTTTGAGAAGGTAAAGGAACATACCTTGTTAATAAAAAACCCGCGAGAAAGACCGTAAAGATTTCAGAGGGAATTGCATACGGCAAAGAGGTCAGGGATGACCAAAGATTAGGGTCCGAAGAGACCATAAAAAGATATAGATCGAAAAGAAAGAGAGGTTTCGTCCGTTGGAAATCGTTGTTAAATAGGCGATATAAGAATTTGTCAGACAGATTCTTATATCGCCTTTTTTATTTGTTCCAGGTCCGCAGAAAACGCTCTGCAGCACTCCAGCCGTTTTCAAACAGCCCGCGGCTGTCTTCTTTGCTGATGTCAAAATCGACTGCGTGAATCTTATGACGTTTTTCTCCGACACCCACGGCAGTCGGAATGGCGATGGTTCTCTCATAGTCCCCCCTGGAAAGATGATAGCGGTCGATGGCGTCCAGGCTGGTAGATACGATGGATTTCAGATAATCCACCAGATTGGGCTGTGCCTGACAGGACCGGCTCCGGCAAGGTTCCTTTTCTTCCATAAATTTAAAGCCGAAGGTAGGGCACGCCTGCCTCTTATTCCCATCGTCCAAAAGCCACATGGGATAGTTGCTTAAAAGCCCGCCGTCCACTACCAGATGTTCTTTTCCGGACCGATCCTTCCAGCGGACCGGCTCAAAAAAGACGGGAATGCTCACACTCATGCGGACTGCGGGCGCGATACAGAATTCTCCCGGATCAAGGGCAAACGTTTCCAGATCATCGGGCAGCACCAAAAGCCGCCGCTCGGTCAGATCGCTGGCCGTGATCTTCAGCCGCTTCCCGGCCTTTTCCACATCACCGAACCTGCGCATTCCTTTTCGGGTCAGAAGTTCATCCATCCAGTCCTCCAGTTCGTCCGTATTGTAAATACCAAGACTCAGGAACAGAGAGAAGCTCCTCCCCACGACCCCAAAATGATCGGGAAGGTCCATTCCTTTAAACCGCATATAGTCCAGGCTCTCCAGCTCTTTTTTCAACTCTTTTCCGGTGTAGCCGGCGGCCAGAAGCGCCGCCACGATGGCTCCCGCCGAGGAACCGGCCGTATCCTGGAACCGCCATCCCGCCTGCTCCATCCTGCACACCGCTCCCACATGCCCGATCCCCCGGACGCCTCCTCCTTCGAATACCCCATGACACTGTCTCAACTTGGACCTCCTGTGCGAAAGAGGGTTTGCTATAAGATATGTCATGGGGATTCAAAAGGGAATATAAGGATTTCAGGAAGTATACTGCGCCAAGATGTTCTTTGCAATGCGAATCAGCTCCTCCCTCACCTCCGCCGGCTCCAGCACTTTTACCTTCGCCCCGAAGGTGAGCAGCCATGAAATCAGATTTTCTTTGTCCGTATAATCCGCGGTAAAAAGAAGCGTCCCGTCTTCCTGCTCCGCAAAGCTGTGCATTCCAAATTCTTCTACCAGCCTCCATTTGCAATCCCTGGAAAACAGTGCTTTTACCCGAATCTCTCCCGGAAATATTTTTCCTGTCGACAAATCCGGAACCGGGACCTCCCGGGGAAGAAACCCGGTCTCCTCCTTCTTAAGTCCATCCATCCGGTTCAACTTGAACATCCGAAAATCTTCCCTTGACCTGCACCATCCCCACACGTACCAGGAAGACCACTTAAAGACCAGGTAGCAGGGCTCGATGGTCCGGATGCTGTCTCCGCCTGGCGCATAATAGTGAAAGCTCACCTGCCTCCGCTCTTCAATGGCCTCCTGGATCAGCTCAATCTTCGGCGCGATAGAATCCTTGTACCAGGAAGACAGATCGATCAAGATAGAATCCTTCCCGCTGACAAAATTCGACGACCCGGTTTTTATCTTTTCCATCAGCTGACTGTAGTAACGGCTGCCGCTGACACTGTCCAGACTCCGAAGTCCCGCCAGAATCATCTGCATATCTTTCGATGTCAGCAGAGTCCGGTCCATCCGGTAGCCGTCCATAATATAGATACCGCCTCCCGCGCCCTGCGAGGTACAGATGGGAATTCCCGCTTTGCACAGGTCCTCAATGTCCCGGCTGATGGTTCTCCTGGAGACCTCGAACTGCTTTGCCAGCTCCGGGGCCGTCACCTTTTCCTTCTGCAGCAGTACCGAGAGGATGCCGATCAGTCTGTCTATCTTCATACTGGTTTCCTTTTTCTTCAGGTTTCGGCAATTTTTCGAAGAGCGTCAAGATCGCCGCTCTGTATGGCGGAAATGCTGTCCCGGATCTTTCCGTGATCCCAGTCCCACCAGCGCAGACGCAAAAGCTCCGTGACGACTTCGTCGCGAAAACGCCGCCGAATCGGTCTTGCCGGAACGCCGCCGACGATGGTATAGGGCGGCACGTCCTTCGTGACCACCGCCCGGGCGGCAACGACCGCCCCGTCTCCAATGGTGACGCCTGCAAGAACCGCCGCCTCATAGCCAATCCACACATCATTGCCGATCACGATGTCGCCCTTGTTGTCCCAGGCTCCTGCAATGGCCTCCGGCTCCGTATGAAGTCCCCACTCCTCGAAGAAAATGGGAAACGGATAGGTGGACAGGCTGCCCATGGCATGGTTCGCCGCGTTGAACAAGAACTTCGCCCCGCAGGCGATGGAACAGAATTTCCCGATCTTAAGCCGGTCATGATTACACTCCGGATAATGATAAAGCACATTGTTGCGCTGAAAATCTCTGGGATCATGGACAAAATCATCATAAATCGTGTACTCGCCCACCTGGATGGCGGGATCATCAACTACATTTTTCAAATAAACCGTACTATGCCCCTGTGAACGGGGATAGACCTTCCAGTTTGGAATCATATAAATTACCTCCGAATGGTTATGCTCTGTGATCAGTTCCCATCCGGACGACTGCAATGCAGCGTTTCACGGTATACCATCTCCTTTTCGTGTTTTACAGAGAGTATTATACTCCTCTTTTGCGGTTTTGTCATAAAATTATTGTGTTATCCCTTCCTGACCGGATGCCGGACCACCGTCCGGCATCTTTCCGGCGCGACTTTCCGGACATCGCTTAAGTAGATCTCATGGTGAAAGCGCTGGTCCGTGATATCCAGCACATATCCCTGTTCTTCCATGAAACGGTGCATGGCCTCAACGGTCGCCGGTTCCTCGTCATAAGGCCCGATATGCATGCACTGCACACACAGTCCCTCGTCGTAGGTCAGGAATTCGACCTTGGAAAAATCCGTCTTCTTTTTCTTCTCCGCCTCTTCCACCGCCCACGCAAACTCTTTTTCCGAGACAAAATCCGGCAGACGTATAACGGAAATCCATTGAAAATTTTCCTTGTGGGTGTAATCAATCCCCGTGGTCCCGTCCTGCCACCAGAACCCTTCTAACGGCGGCACGACGTAATCAAAATATCCTTCGATCTGATGATCTCCCTTTTTGCTCATCTTGATCGTAAACGCGATCCCGTACAGAAGCCCGATGGACTCTTTGTATGTGCCGCCTTCTGCATTGGGATCACCGCTTCCGCGCACCGCCAAAAAGTTCATCTTCGGAACCGTCACAAGCCCCGGCTTTGCTTTTGGCAGATAGAATTCTTTGTATTCCTTTTTGTAGTCAAATGCCATTCATCATCCCTCCTCGTAAGTTTATTCTTAGGATAGCAGAGCGAACATGATGTACACTCCCCTTTTCAGCACATGTCCGGGATTATAAAAAATCCCTTTTTCTCCCCAGCTCTCCACAAGGACGCTCCCTTCCAGCTCCTCCAGGCAATACTTCAATATCTCATCCGGCTTCATATCCCACCCCTATACTTTCCAGATTTCTTTTATAAATTTTCATATCTTTTAATGTATTTCATCCATTTAAGAACTCATTTTACAACTATTACAAAATCATTTCTTTCAACTCTTCTATTTCGTTTTTGTATTTTTTACAA
>CAJUDY010000065.1 GCA_910584945.1 uncultured Lachnospiraceae bacterium
GTGTCGCAGAGTATCATCCTTTGCGACACTTGAAGAAGGTGTTTTTTGCGTTTCCACAAGCATGTTTTGGGCCTGCTTTGGAGGCCGTATGGAGCTGCAGGGAGGTCCTAAGACATGATATGTGAGATAACAGAATATGAACGAAAGGGTTCTGTCAGGGTCAGAGATCAGGAGGAACGGCGGGTATGGCACAGTTCCAATATGGTGAACCTCTGTCTGGATACCTGGAATGAAAAGGTTCAAAGCGGAAAGCTGTATCACATTTACACCGGAGAGCCGGTGGAATTTTCCTCTTTGTTTGAGGCGGTTAATCGGATGGAGGAGCTGTATGATGCAATTTCCTTTCCTCAGGCATCCACGAATCTGCGGAGTTTCCAGGTGGAACGCAGGATCAAAGCCTATGAAACCGGGCCGGATATCTGTGTGCTGAAGCCAAACGGTAAAGAAATCAAAGAAGTTGAAAAATTTAACAAGGTGATTGAACACAGAGGCGCACAGGCGACCTTTTTGATACGCGTCATGTACCGGCAGCATTCCAGCTGGCAGGGAGAGGTGACCTGGGTGGACCGGCAGAAAAAAGAGTATTTCCGGAGCGCGTTGGAACTGATTCGGCTTCTGAACAGCGCTTTCGATACAAAAGGGAAAAAAGACGCAGAATAAGGAGGGGTTTTGCGGCGAATGGATATGGGTGAGAAGAGTGTGATCTATTTCGAACTGTTTGGTTCTTTTTCCATAGGAAATACAGCGAGTGGGGGAAACAAAGAGAGTATCATACCTGGAAAAACGGGCAAAAAGGTGTTGTCTTTTCTGCAGTATTTGATTGTGAATCATACGCGGAGCATCTCTCTGGAAGAATTGATCGAGCAGTTCTGGCCGGAGGCGGACAGCAGAGACCCGGGCAATGCACTGAAAAATATGATCTTTCGGGCCAGGAGCTATCTGAAAAAGATGTTTCCGGAGCAGAAAGAACTGCTTCAGAAGCGTCCCGGCTGTTATATGTGGAATCCGGATGTGAAGATTGAGGTGGATACTGAGCAGTTCGAACAGGGATATCTGGAATCGCGGAAAGCAGAAGGAGAAGAGCGTGTGCGGCTGCTTTTCCGGACGGTTTCCCTGTACAAAGGCGATTTTTTGGCGGGAAATGAAAGCGATTGGACTGCTCCGCTGCGGCACTATTATCAGACTTTATATCTGGACGCCTGCAAAGAAGTTCTGTCAGCGCTCCAGGAAGAGGAACGCTGGACGGAGATGATTGGCATCTGTGAGCAGGCATATGAAGTGGACTTCAGCATGGATTCCTTCGTGATGTATCATATGCAGGCGCTGATCGCTCTGGGGCAGCCGGAGAAGGCAGTGGAGAGATACCAGATGTTCCGCAAGGCCCTCTGGCAGGAATACGAGATTGAGCCGATGGAGCAGGTGGAAGAGATGCACGTTCTGGCGGCCGGTATGTGTCAGGATACCATGGACAGTCAAAATGTCCTGAAGCTGGTGTCGGAAGCCGGGGAGGAGAACGGCGCCTTTTTTTGCACCTTCGGAGTCTTTCGGAGCATCGTGGCCCTGGAACGCCGCCATCTGGCCCGCTCCAGACAGCCGTCTACGCTGGTGATTGTCAGTCTTGGAGATCAGATCGCACCCACGACAGACGCGCGAAGGCTGCAGCGGGTTCTCATGGAAGGACTCCGCACCGGGGATCTGGTGGCAAGACTGGACGCCGGCTCCTATATCGTGATGCTGAGCGGCGCTTCCGTGGAAAATGCCTGGCAGGTAGCCGGGAGAGTAGAGCAGAAATTCCGCAGGGCCTACGCGAATTCCAACGCAAATATTACCTTCCGCATGTCGTCGCTGGAGCCGCTGACGGCGCAGTGAGAGGTGTAGCTGTGCACAGGAACAAGGTGTAAAGGTTTTCTGGATTTGAGAAAGACTTTTACACTTTGTCTGTATTTGTGCGTATGTTCAGGAGCACTTGTCAGACTTTCGTACCAAAATTCACAGATCCAGATATTTCTGCTGGAATTCCTCTATGCTTTTCACCCGGGCGGCGAGCTTGCGCCACCTGCGCAGCCGTTCCATATCCTGCTCTTTGTGTACGGCATCGATCAGTTCACGGGGAATCCTGCCGGTATCCTCTAAGAAATCCAGCACAGAATTCGCTCTTTCCGTATGCGTTCCTTTTTCAATACCATCGTTTAAGATCATCTCACCCAAAATCGTCATATTCATCATCTCCCTGATGTTGCGAAGCTCCTCCGTCGTCAGGAACTTCATGGCCATGTGTACAGTACCGATTCCATCCGCGCCAGGTCTTCAGGGTCCTGATTGACCTGCTCCTGGCGCAGCAGCTTCATCCCCCGGCTGATCCGCTCCTGCTGGGATATTTTGCCGCTCATCAGCGGAGTCAGCAAAAGCTTCAGCAAATCTTTCCGCGCCAGTGGGCCTTCCTGTTGGCGCTTCTCCAGCTCTCGAATCACCTGATCCCCGTTCTGATCCTTCAGGCGGATCACTTTCACCCCGAACTGCTGTCCCATGAGGGACTCATAAGATCGATACCGTGGGAGATCCTTTATCAGAATGCGGTCGCTCTCGAACTCCAGATGAAGAAAGCTTCCGTCCTCCATCTCATAATTGAAGTCCTCCATGTAGTCCATCTGGGGCAACTTCACCTGCTCTGTAGGTGCAATCCGCAGTACCCTTCCTTTCATCCCGATCAGAGGAAGCAGCTCCTCCCCAAAAAGCGCCGCCGCGCTCTTGAGCGCCCGGTCCTCCAGAGGCTGTCCGGCCGGACTCTGGTCTTTTCCTTTTTGGTTCATAGGCCTCCTTCGCAGAAATGACAAGAGGAACTGTCCTTATTATAGAAGATTTTTCACTAAAAAACAATAGGATTCTGCATTTTTTAAAAATGAAACTTGTGATTCACGTTGGATTCATCGCCTGATCTCAGGCCGAAAAATCAGAAATTACGGGAAATGATTTCCCGATGAACATTCAGTTGGACAATTCTCTCTTAATTCCCTGTTGTCAAAACAATTTTAGCAGAAAAATTTCTAGTTGTCAATCTTAAAATTCAATTTATTTTTCAGTATTTTTTCAAATCCCCTTGTCCTCTACCTGTTTTCTACCCGCCCCCTGTTATAGTAAAAGCCAAAGACGAGAGAAAGAGGTAGCAGTCGCATGATGCTTCGGGAGAGAATGGTTCCCTGCCAGAGCCGGGAAGCGGTGGTTACGGTGCTGTCCTATCACAGCGGGATCATGGACGGCTACCTGCAGCATCCCAGGCTTCGGGAGAGGGAGAAGATCGAGAGCCTTTCACAGTTGATCCTGCTTCTGAACAGCCTGGTGGACCTGGAACACTGCATCAACCAGCCGCTGCCGATGGTAGAGTCCGCGGACAACGGTGGGAAACATCCGGCAATCTTCCATATACAGATCTTTTTCCGGGAACATTACACCTGGCAGGGGAGGCTGTTTTGGGAAAATGAAAATCAGGAGATCGTATTTCGCAGCGTCATGGAGCTGATTCAGCTGCTGGATGAGATTCTGGCGGAATGAAAGAAGGGGACCTATGGAGGAGAAAGAATTACGCAGACTAAATCGCAGAGAGCTTCTGAAAATGCTCGTCGTCCAGTGTGAAGAGACCGAGCGGCTGCAGCAGGAAGCGGACGAGACGCGGAAACGCCTGGAAGCTCTGGAAGAAAGTTATGAGCGTCTGAAGACAAAGCTGAACATAAAAGACGAACGTCTGAACCAGAAGGACGCCCGGATCGCGGAACTGACAGAAACCATCGAGGAGATGAAAGCTTCCAAAGAGATCGAACTGGAAGAGGCAGGCTCCATCGCTGAGGCGGCCCTTCGGCTGAACGGGATCTTCGAGGCGGCTCAAGAAGCAGCCGACCAGTACCTCATGAATGTAAGACGGATGGCGGACACAGGACGATGGCCGACAGGGGAGCAGGAAAGGACAGCGGAGCCTGTCGTATCAAAAAAAACGACAACCCGGGGAGAGATCCGAAGCTCGACGGGAGCGACGGTGATTCCGGTATCCCCGGAAGATAGAAAAAAGTATCGAGATATGAAAGGGACGTCGCATACTTGGAGGAAACTACTTCATGGATGAGCGGAAGCAGGAGCGTCCGTCTCTGGAGCTGCTGAGAATGGAGTTGGCCAGAGAAGAATTGAAACATGAATTCTGGAAGACGCTCTGGCATATCGCGGGAATCATCACAGTGGCCGCTGCCATCACCGCACTGTTGGCAACCAGGCTGGTCATGCTGCTGAAAGTCAACGGCATGAGCATGGCGCCGACCCTGCAGGAAGGAGAGATCGTCATCCTCCATCAGACAAAGAAAATCGAAAAAGGCGATATGATGGGGTTTTATTATGGAGGGAAGGTACTTCTGAAGCGCGCCATCGGGAGCGCAGGAGATTATATAGATATCGATCAGGAAGGCAACGTATATGTCAACGGCGAGATGCTGGAAGAACCGTATCTGGAGAGAAAAGGACCGGGAAAATGCGAACTTGATTTCCCCTATCAGGTACCGGAGGGCATGATCTTCGTACTGGGTGACAACAGAGAGGTGTCCCTGGACAGCCGGATTAGAGCGATCGGATGCGTGGAGAGCAGCCAGATTGTTGGCAGGGTAGCATGCAGAGTGTGGCCGCTGGCCCGCATGGAAATGATGCGGACAGATACGGAACTTGAATAAAAAAACAGCATCAGACCGAAGGCAGCCCCGGAAGGATTTTACGGAACGAAGTGAGGGAAGATGCGGAACTTCAATAGGAAGGTGAGAAGATGCAGAAACTGATGAAAGATTACCTGGATGAATTGAGGAGACAGAAAAAAAGACGCAGAAAGGCAGCCATTGCGGTCGTGCTTCTGGTCGTTCTGGTAGTCGGAACCGTGACCAGCGGGCTGACCCAGTATGGCATCGCCATGACCGAAGATTACAAGTGCGGCCTGGAAGAGCATAAGCACACGGATGAGTGCTATGAAGAGGTGCTGATCTGCGGACATGGG
This sequence comes from uncultured Lachnospiraceae bacterium, assembly GCA_910584945.1. Classification (GTDB taxonomy): domain Bacteria; phylum Bacillota; class Clostridia; order Lachnospirales; family Lachnospiraceae; genus Hominiventricola. Next base: position 5,021 of record CAJUDY010000065.1, read on the forward strand.
GATGCTGACAATATGCAGGAAGAAGATTCTTCCCAGGGAGACAATTCTGCAAAATCGGAGGAACCGGAGCAGGAAGCGTCCGAGCCTGAGGAACAAGAGGTTAAGCAGCAGGACACTGCCGAGCCGAAGGAAGCACAGGAAGGACATCAGCATACCAAAGACTGCTATGAGACTGAGGATGTGCTGGAGTGCAAGCTGGAAGAGAGCGAAGGCCATACCCATGGCGAAGATTGCTATGAGACGGAAAAAACTTTGACCTGTGAAGAGGAAGAAAGCGAAGGCCATACCCATGGCGACGAGTGCTATGAGACAGATGAAGCGCTGGTTTGTGAAGAGGAACATGAGCACAGCGAAGATTGTTATGAGACCGAAAAAGTATTGACCTGCAAGGAAGAAGAAAGCGAAGGCCATACTCATGGCGACGACTGCTATGAATCAGAAAGTACATTGACCTGCAAAGAAGAAGAAAATGAAGGTCATACTCATGACGAGGGCTGTTACGTGCAGGAAGAAGTTCTGAAGTGCGGCCAGGAAGAGAGTGAAGAAGAGCAGACCGAGAGTCCTGCTACGGAGCCTGTTCCTTCTTCGCCAGAGGAGGAGACTGCTCCGGAAGAGACGGATGATCCGGAAGCAGATGCAGAACAGCATACACACACGGAAGAATGCTATGAGAGCCAGCCTGTGTGCGGTCTGGAAGAGCATGAGCATACCGACGAATGCCTGATCGATAAGACGGCGGACGTGGAAGATGCGTCTGTGTGGGACGCCCAGTATGCAGATGTGGAATGGACGGATTCCTGGAGCGAAGATCTGGTGACGGCTGCCCGGATGCAGATTGGTTACAGAGAGAGCGTGGACAATTATCAGATCGCAGAAGACGGAAGCCATAAGGGGTATACCCGTTATGGAGAATTTGCCGGAGATCCATATATGGACTGGGATGCGGCTTTTGTGAATTTCTGCATGTACTATGCGGGGCTGACAGAAGCAGAAGTCTTCCCGACCGAGACGGATGCAGGCAAATGGTATGACGCATTTGTAGAAGCGGCGGAGAAAAACAGTGAATATCTGACGACGCCGGACGACTATGAACCGAAGGCGGGCGATCTGGTCTTTTTCGAGAGAGAAGCGCAGGAGAAGGAAGAAGGAACAGAAGAAAAAGAGACAGAGAAGCAGATGGGAATCGTTTCTTCCTACGATGCGGAGAAAAACGAGATCACCGTCATCGAAGGCGACAGCGAAAATGAAGTGAGAGAAAATACATATTCAGCAAACGACGATGGGATCGGAGAATATTTGAAGATCACAGAGCTTGAGACAATGTATAAAGGAAATGTGCTTCGGTATGAGGATGATGATGTAGAAATTTTGGTTACTGCCAAAGACGAAGGTGCAATACCAGAAGGTGTGGAATTAAAGGTCGTTCCGATTCTAAAGGATTCTGAAGAAACACAGGCACAGTATCAGGCAGTTGAAGAACAGTTGCAGGAAAAGCTCTCTCAGAATATCAGCCGGGAAGAAATAACTTCTGAGTATGATGATACTGAGGAAGAAATAATTGAGTCCGGCGATGCCGCTGCGGAAGAAAGCGACAGGACAGAATTGGATGCGGATAACGGGACAGAGGATGAAGAACCATGGCCAGATGATATCCTGGAAGCAGAGGAAGAGATTGTTGAAGAGGCCACATGTACAATCGCAGGATTCCTTGCATATGATATTTCATTTGTAAATGCAGATGGCATAGAAGTGGAGCCTTCAGGAAATGTTTCAGTTTCCATGAGATACAAAAATGCAGTGCTGCCGGATGAAATCGAAGAAAATACAGATGAATTGTATGTGACAGTCATGCACTTGGAAGAAGATGGGGAAGGTGCTGTCAAAGAAGTAGTTGATCTGGCAGAAAATAAGCAGTTAAAAGAAATATCGACGACAGAAAAAAATGAAATAAAAAGAGTGGAATTTGAAACATCCAGTTTTTCAGCAATTGTATTGACATGGACAGATTCGGAGGTGACGACGTATTCGGCGTCAACATCAACATCAACGTCAAAGGCAGCGGCCAAAGCAGCCACAATGTCACCGCCTGTACATCATAAATACATTAAAAGGAACGCGGCAAGTGACGGGTCTACCAATACCTATACGGTGTCTCTGGATGTGCAGGGAAAAGTACAGACGAAAAATGTTGATATTATTTTGATCGTGGATGCGTCCAGCAGTATGACTCATGATAGCAATCAAAATGCCAATCGTGTTCAAAATGCAGTGACACAGCTGGTAAAGGATGCAAAAGCCAGTTGTCCGGATACGGTTACGATTAATATGGGAATTGTAGAATTCAGTACAGGTTTTGACCAGAAGGGCGATTTTGATTATGGAAGTCCATATAATAACTGGTATTATACTTCTAACGGGACAGAAAAGGCTGTTACAGGTGCTAATAGTGATTTTCCAGCGACTAAATATGGGCTTAAGAGTAAAATACCAAACAATGCTTATAAAAAACCCGATAAGACACCGGATGCAAAAACAGCAAAAAAAATTGATAATATCAACAAGTTAAGTGATACTTATCAATACAAAATCAGCGGATATGGTGTCGCAACGAACTGGCAGGCGGGTATCCGACAGGCAGAAACATTGTTGGCGAGTAGAAGTGACAAAAATGAAACCTATGTGGTTTTTCTTACCGATGGTCTTCCAACTGCAAGATATAAGACGGGCAGTAATACTCAGACACAAGGTGCCTGTTCTGAAAATTACTATCTGAACAATTCGGTCGGTTATACAGGCACTGACAATACAAACTATAAGAAGGCTGTCAGTGAATGGAACAACAGTACGAAAATTGCAAATGCGGAGGGAAAATATGTAGTATATGTAGGCGATGACAACTGTAAAGAGAGATGTAAAACATTTGCAACAGCAGTAGGCGCAACGCTGAAAAGCGGTAATTCCGCTAAGAATCTTGGAGATACATTTGAAGCAATTCTCAAAAAAATCACCAGGCGGGCATATACCAACGTAGTGATTCAGGATACGCTGAGCGACTATGTAGAATATGCTTATCAAAATGTCGCAGCAGAGAATTTTACAGTGAGACGGATCAATTCCAGCGGAGGGTCCAAAAAGCTGACTCTTGGTACGGATTATACCATAAGTTTTAGCGGAACCAATAAAAAAACGTTTAAAGTTAATCTTCTTAAAGGAGGCGAACTAGCTAATAATTACACATATCGGGTACAAATTAATGTAATACCAAGTAAGCTGGCGATCAAATATAAATTGCAGAATAAGACATCGTCCTATCCGACCGGCATGAAAGGAGATGCGAATACGGATGGTCCGGGGACAATTACAACAAAAACAAGTTCCGGAAAGGCAGGTTTTTATTCCAACAACAATGACAAGACGCAGCTTTCCTATAAAGCGGAGGGAGTAGCGGAGACAGCGCCTTATGAAAAGCCCGTTATTCAAGTGGATACGATAAGTTGGAATGCAACAAAAAAATGGGTGGGACCTCAGGCAGATAAAGTGATTGTTTCTCTGACAGCAAAAGCGGGCAGTCAGGATATGAGTTATATCAATAACATTCTGAAAGATCGTGATATCGAGTTGACTGCCAGCAACGATTGGAAAGGGACATGGACGAATCTTCCGAAGTATCATTATTATTATAATACAAACGGAAATGCTGTACATACAGCGATTACGTATACCGTAACGGAAAAACAGGTGATAAGAGACGGGAAGGATGTGACTCAGGAATATGCCCTGACGCCATCTGTATCCGGAACTACGACAACACTTACCAACACCCGTAAAGGCATTCTGTATGTAGAAAAAGCATGGACAGATGGCGCAGATCAACATGTGGGAGATGCTGTTCTGGTAGGGCTTTATAAAGATGGTAAGCCGGCGAGCGATATCTATGGAAGCAACGTGGTCACATTAAAGAAAGAAAATAGTTGGAAGGCTTCTTTTAGTCTTGGTAAGAATGCAGTTATACAGCAGTACACCATAAAGGAATTGAAAGTTGCTTCGGCGGCTGATTACGATTTTAAGGTGGGCAACAACTATTATAAAGGTGTTGACAACGGGGCCGTGACAAAGTTTGGAACTGCAAATTATGTTGTGGAATATGCATCCTCTGTTACTGTAACAGATGGAAGTAAGATTACCATAACAAATTCCCCTGCTCCTCAATGGCAGATTGTCAAACGCAGCAGCAGCGAGGGCAATCCGGTCCTGCCGGGTGCGGTATTTACACTCACAGGCGACAGTGGCTCTTATAAAGGCATATCCGATGAAAGCGGTATTGTGAAGTGGGAAAATGTGACTGTGGAGATCCCAGTCAAAGACGGAAGCTATACCTTGACGGAGACACAAGCGCCAGACGGTTATAAAGCAGGCGCATCCTGGACGATTGTGATCACGAAAGGAAATCCGGTGATTGACGGACAGTCAGGGGTGATGAAAGACGGAATACTGACCTTCTATTATGACAATGATACCATTTTTTATGAACTGCCATCTACCGGCGGTTCCGGAATCTATGGATATATGTTCGACGGCGTGCTGCTGATGGCGGCTGCGATGCTGATTGCATATAGAAAAAGACGTAAGGAGGTGCAGGGAAGTTAAAATAAGAATGGTTTCTTGGATTTTCCGAAGCACGCAGAGATGGATGTGCAAAGCGTGATGTGAGGATCTATAAGGGTCGCATATGGAATAGGAATGATAGATTTATAAAATGAAAAGGAGAGGAAAAATGAATAAAATCAAAAAAATTGTTGCAATGATTTTATCATTGACAATGGTACTGGGGATGTCGACGGCTGTAATGGCGGCCAAAGAAGGAAACAATATCATAACGACATCAGCTACAGGTAAGAAAGACGATACGGCCACAATTTCAGTCGGCGGACTTTCTACAGATGCAAAAGATGCTGGTATGGAGGCATATGCCTATCCGATTATAACCGCCAAGTATCAGGGAGCAAATCAGGAGGGCGCGTTTACCGGATACGATGTAGTATACAAAGATGTTAATCCGGCGATCACGCTTCCGGAAGTTGTGGAAGGCGAGATGGGCGAGCTTACCATCACGGAAAAGCAGCTGACAGCGATTATGGATACAATTAACGCTGCTAATACGCCAGGGCAGAAAATGGACATTGCAAATGGTACGGCAACAGCCGAAGTCGCGGTTGGTTCCTATCTGGTGGTGATCAAGAATGCGGAGACAAAGGTTTACAGTCCTGTTGTAGTTTCTGCATATTATGTAAATAAAGAGGGAAAGAATGCTGTTTCCAGTGATCAGATTACCGATATTGCGACAGCACAGTCCTGGATTAAAGTGACAGATACGCCCAAGGTAGACAAATTCATTGTTGAAAATAATGAAGATAAGAAAGGAAACACCGTAAAATACGGCGATACGATTGACTATAAAGTGGAAGTTGGTCCGATTCCCTATTACGGCGGTACACATCCGACTTTAAATCTTGTGGATACGATGGATGCGGGTCTGGACCGAATCACGGCACTGGCAGATATCACTGTATCGATTGGCGACAAAAAACTGGCTTATAATACGGATTATACCATTACGGAGGAAGCGGGTAATCCGCGTAAGATTACAATTAATTTTGTCGTGGATGGCTACCAAGCGGCTCACGCAGATGATCCAAATGTATTAAACAATTATACATTGAATGGATATGCAAGTAATCCGAATAATAAAATCACAGTTACTTATCAAGCAAAGGTAAACGGCGACGCTACAGTTAACCAGACTGCAAACAAGAACGACGTGGTATTAAACTTTACAAAGGATTCTAAGATGACTGGCCGTGAAGATCACGACGAGGATATCGTATACAGCTATGTATTTGATATTGATGGCGGTATTGAGGGCAGCGTTACAGACCGGGTGATCAACAAGAGAGGTGAGACGGTTGATGAAACGACCGGTAATACCGGCGGAAAAGGACTGGACGGCGCGGAGTTTGGTCTGTATACGGACGCAGAGTGTAAGACGCTTTACAACAATACCTGGACGGATAAAGACGGAAAAGAACAGAAGTTTGACGGAATTGTTACAACAGCGAATGCCGGTCAGATGTACATTACAGGTCTTGATGAAGGAACCTATTATCTGCAGGAGAGAAAGGCGCCGGGAAGCTATTCTGTCAATACCAATATATACAAAATCGAGATTAAGGCAACCTATGTGACAAGTACAGATAAGAAAGTTGCAGGTCAGCTTGCAAGCTGGACCATAAAAGTGAACAATATGACGGTAGCGACAGAGCAGGGGAAAACTTCTACATTCACAGTAAATCAGGGAACTATTGTAAATGATACTACAACAGTGAATGGTACTGACATTCAGAACACCAAGCTCGCCTCCCTGCCGTCCACCGGCGGTATCGGTACCACGATCTTCACCATCGGCGGATGTGCAATCATGATCATTGCAGCGGCGTTGTTCTTCGCAAGCCGCAGAAAATATACAAAATAAGCAGAGACAGCGAGATGAAAACAGGGTCTTTTCCCGCCCCGGGGCATTTGGCTCCGGAGCGGAGAAACCTGAAAAAATTATGCAGTTGCAAGGAGAGTCCGGATGAAAAAAATCACAGGTAAAATAGCGACAGGAATTTTATTTTTGGCCGGGTTGTCCTTGCTGCTGTACCCGCTTCTGGCAAATTATTGGAATAATTATCGGCAGCGTCAGTTGATCAGCAATCATGAACAGGTGGTCGCTCAGAAGGAATCCGAAGGCGTCATTGATTATCAGGAAGAGCAAAGAGAAGCCCTGGCTTATAATGCCGCGCTTTTTCCAAGTGTCCTCCCTGACTCCTTTGCCATCGCAGAGGCGGCGGAAGAAGCGGATGAGGAGTATATGTCCTGTCTGAATATCGGCGGGGACGGAATCATGGGAACCGTGGAGATTCCGAAAATCAGAATCACTCTTCCAGTCTATCATACAACGGAGGAAAGCATTCTGGAGCGTGCGGCAGGGCATCTGGAAGGAAGTTCCCTTCCGGTTGGAGGAGAGAATACGCATGCAGTCATCTCTGCTCACAGGGGTCTGCCCAGCGCTTCTTTGTTCACAGATCTGGATAAATTGCAGGAAGGAGATCATTTTCTCCTGCATGTACTGGATGAGACCCTTTGCTATGAAGTGGATCAGATCAATGTTGTAGAACCTACTGACACAGAGGCTTTGGCGGTGGAAGAAGGGATGGATCTGGTAACGCTTCTCACCTGTACTCCCTATGGGGTGAACAGTCATCGTCTGTTAGTGCGGGGGCATCGGGTGGACTACCAACTGGCGAATCTGGAAGATGAACAGGTGCCTCTTGGCAGTATCAGCATCCGCACAAATTATCTGTTATGGGTGGAGGTCGGGCTTACTGTGACCGCAGGCTTTTGTGTTTTCCTGTATATGATGGACCGGAAGTTAAGACGTAAACAAGAGTTTTCAACAGAGAGCAGCCAGGCTGACAAAGACGAGAATGCCAGGAATTCATAGAGGAGTGGAGATGAAGAATAGGCTTTTTACAGTATTATTTGGTCTTCTGTTCCTCACCGGCCTCGCCATCCTCACCTACCCCGCTATCGCGGACCAGTGGAACACCTTCCGCCAGTCCCGGCTGATCTCCGACTATCAGG
>CAJUDY010000066.1 GCA_910584945.1 uncultured Lachnospiraceae bacterium
CCTAAAGGTTTCGCCTTAAGGCGAGGGTTTTAACCCCATTATACAGACAATAAATTCCTCTGCCAGGCCGCTTTCCCGGGCGGCAACTGCCACCAGCTCCTTGTAATAACAGGGAATATCCAGTTTTTCTGCCACCAGCTGCCCAATCCGTTTTCCGGCTGAGCCGTGCTCTCTGGCAATCGTGATAATCACTCCCTGGCGGGAAGGCTGTATGACTGCCGCAGGCTCATTCACTTTCTTTTCCTGCCCTAATTCCTTCCATATCCGGACCATCACCACTGCCGTAAAGAAAGCAGCAAGCACATCCGCAATCGGAGCCGCCCAGAAAATGCCGGTAACGCCCATGAAAACAGGGATCAGCAGGGAAAATACAATCAGCAGCGCATCCCGCAGGACGGACAGCGGCGCGGCTGCCTTCGCCTTGGCGATAGACTGCAGGAAGATCGCGCACACCTTCTGGACGCAGGTGACAAGGATAAGGGAAAGGTAAATCCGCAGACAGAGCACGGAAAAATCAAAATAAACCGGGTCATCCGCCGAGCCGAACATCCGGATGAACACGCCGGGGATTGCTTCGAACAGAACAATGCAGACCAGACCTACAACGGCAGTCCACTGAACCATCCGCTTCAGCAGCTCCCGTACCCGGCCATAGTTCTTTGCGCCATAGTTATAGCCCACAATGGGCTGTGCCCCGGCAGCGATGCCTATGGCAATATTCAGCACAATCTGAAAGAGTTTCATAATGACCACAAATGCCGCCAGAGGGATATCCGCGCCATAAACGGAACGCGCACCATACTTCACCAGCAGGATATTGTTGACATCCGTAATAACCACGATCGAAAGCTGCGTCAGGAGACTGGAAGTCCCCAGGAGCCATTACCGGCTTTAAAAGCGCCACACTCGGCCTGAAGCTGCCTGCTCCCACCCGGAATGTCTTCGGACGCCTTAAATAGGCCGCACAGATCAGGAAGCTTATAAACTGTCCCAGGATAGTCGCCCATGCCGCTCCTTTGATCCCCATATCAAGGACAAAGATGGCAACCGGGTCGCCGATGATATTGATGACTGCACCGGTAAACATGGCAACCATGGCATATCTGGGGCTGCCGTCCGCCCGAATGATGGAGGCAAGGGTATTCTGCGTCATGGCAAGAGGCATCATGGCAAAGATGATCACGCCATAGTCGTGCGCCATCTGTATGTTTGCGTCCGTGGCTCCAATCATGCGCAGCAGGCCGTCGCCCCACAGGTAGGCGATGACAATCACTACCACACCAGAGAGAAAAGACCCAAGAACCGCACTGCCGACACTCCTGTGGATATCCTGTGTCTCCCCGCGCCCCAGAGAAACGCTCAGTGCGGCGGCCGCCCCGTCGCCAAAGAACAGGCTTAAACCCCACCCTACTACCGTAATCGGGAAGATCACACCGGTGGCGGCGTTGCCAAGATAACCCACGCCGTTGCCCACAAAGATCTGGTCTACAATGTTATAAAGACATGAGATGATCAGGGAACAGATGCAGGGGATCGCAAACTGCCACAGCAGCTTTCCCACTTTTTCCGTACCAAGATAATTGCTATTTTCCATAAAAGCTTCTCCTTTTTCCCGCACAAAAAACGACACCCAAAGCACCCGTACCGTAATCAGATTTACGCGCGGTGCGCCACATGTGTCGTTGAATTTGCACTATTTCATTTCCAGATGATATTATACTTTTTCCGCCTTTCAAGTGCAAAGGACATTTTTCACAAAAAAATGGCGGCCCTCCATTTATCAAAAATATACAAAGTTCATGGAGCAAATAAAAACGGGACCTCCGCAGAAGTCCCGTTTCATTATGCAGTATATACAAAAAAGTGACACCCTGGGTCATTTGGCAGAATCCAGTCCGGTCAGTACACGAATATCCGGTTAAAAGCTCACCGGCAGCCGCGGAATCCCGTCAATCCGCAGATACTGGCTCATACACGCCGCCGCGAACTCATGGTCCGCCATGTGATCCAGGCCGGACACCACCACGCTTCCGATCACTCCGGCTCCCGCCACACGGATAGGGAATCCGCCTCCGCACGCCACATATTCCTGCGCGTTCAATCCCCGGTCCTCCAGCGTCTCCTGATTCTTTTTCATCAGCATAAACAGTCTTAAACTGCTCATCTCCACATTCCGGACCGTATTGTACTTTCTGGTAAGCCACAGTTCGTTGTTATAATTCGTTCCCTTGAATCCGTACTGAAACACGGTATAGCCGTTATTCAGCCGGATACTGATGGCGACCGGAAGGTGGTTCCTTGCCGCTTCCGACACCATCAGGCTGCCAAGCTCCCAGGCGTCTTCATTGGTAAAGTGGGAAAACTGAAGGATCTCCTCCTGCATTGCCAGTATTCTGATCGATTCTTCCAACATCATACGCGAATTCCTCCTACGATTGTATTTGTCCTAAGTATAACACTTTTTCGGTCAGAATACAAATTTACTAAAATCTTCTTTCTTATTCCGCCTTCAGATCCGGATATCCGAAAGTAGGAACTTTACTCATCCCCCCGTCTACCGTCAGATAGATTCCATTCACAAAGCTGCCCGCCGTGGAAGCCAGATACAGGCAGGCGTTGCCGATATCCGCCGGGCATCCCAGTCCTCCTGTGTGGTTTCCTGAAGCTTCAGCATCGGATAGTTTCCGGCATTATTCACCAGAATGTCTACGGTTCCGTAGACGTCAGCCGTCTTTTCCACCATCTCCTGCACGGACCTTTCGTCTCCCACATCACAGCCGATGCCCGTGACCCTAAGTCCCATGGACAAAAATCCGTCCGCAACCTCCTGTACTCTCGCCTCATTCCTTCCGCAGATCACACAGTTTGCCGCCTGCCTGAGCCAACCGGAGTGTGATCCCATAACCGATTCCTTTTGCGCCGCCGGTAACAATCGCGGTCTTTCCTGTCAGATCAAATAAATCCATGATATCTTTCTGCATCATATTCCCCTTTTTCCTTTCCTATTGTATTTTCCTCACTGCCATATTGGCCGCCATGATTGCGCCTTTAATGTTATCAATCTTGTCGCAGTCCCCGATCTTGATCACGGACGGTATGGCCTGAACCAGTTCCTCATACATCTCGTCATTTTTCTTCCTGCGTCCGGAGTAGATCAGCACGTTATTCTCAAAGTTCTGGGCGCCGTACTCGTCTCCCCTCCGATTCCAGAGCGGAGTCATAAACTGATCCAGAAGATACCCCACATGTCCGTGGATTTCGATCACATCCACCCCCGCCCGCTTACAGGCCCCTGCGGCAACGCCAAAAGCATGGACAATCTCATGGATCTCTTCGATCGACAAGGCTCTTGTCATGGAAGAAGGATCAAAAAACAGGGATTTTCAGAAGCGGAGACATTGACGCCGCCTGGAACCATCTGCGCATTCCGTCCCAGCCCGCAGGACAACTGGACAATAACCGAAGAGCCATAGCCGTGAATCCGATCACAAAGCGATTTTTCACTCCATGTTTTCCAATACAGGTTCGTTCAAAAAGTCTGTTAAAATCTGCCATATAAATCCCCTCCTTATATACAACTGTCACTGGCTTCCCGGAAAGCATCAGTTATCTTGGACGATCCAGGGTGAGCTTTGGATTGTTCTCTCCGGATGGCTCCGCCTGAAAGAAATCTTTTAGATCGTAAAAAAGAATATCCGCATTTAATTTCATATTTTTAACCTGTTATTTTTTGCTGTCACGCAATGACCAGCGACATCAGATAGAAGGGAACCGCTTCCCCCGGATGGTCAGTCTTTTCGCCTCCTCATAAGTGTTGGCGGTCATAGGCGCGGGAAGGGACGCCTCCTCTGGCTCCACTGGCTCCACTGGCTCTCTGATCTCTTTTGCTCTCACTTTTCCGCAAGACTTCTCTGGGTGATGGAGCCGCCCAGAAAACCAATGGTCAATTCCCCGCCCAGGCGGGCCCTGTCCATACAGGCGGCGAGTCTGCGGTCATTTGCCCGATCCATCTTTATTTTACCATCTCCGTCATGGCGTTTTTCAGTTCTTTCAGAGCCTTTTCCGCTGTTTCCAGACTGCCTTCTCTCACGCCCATATAAAATTTCACCTTCGGTTCCGTCCCGGAGGGCCGCACACAGCACCAGGCGCCGCCTTCCAGTTCATAGTAGAGGACGTTGGATTTGGGAAGCCCCGTGGACGTCACCTTACCCGAAGCGAGCTCCAGGCGGGTGTCCGCCTCATAGTCCCGGAGGGCGATCACCTTGTAAGCTCCGATTATTCTAGCAGGATTACTTCTCATATCTGTCAGAATCTTCCGAATCCGCTCGGCGCCGTCCACGCCCTTCATGGTGATGGACACCAGATCTTCCTTATAATAGCCGTATTTTTCATAAATGTTCAGCATCTGATCCCACAGCGTCAGTCCTTTTTCCTTATAGTAAGCCGCCGCCTCGCACAGAGCCATCACCGCCACCACCGCGTCCTTGTCCCGGGCGTGGGTGCCCACCAAGCAGCCGTAGCTCTCCTCATAGCCGAACAGATACTCATAAGAATGATTCTGTTCAAAGAACTTGATCTGTTCCCCGATGTATTTGAAGCCGGTCAGCACTTCGATGACTTTGACCCCGTACTCTTTGGAAATCTCATCCGCCATGTCGGAGGACACGATGGTTTTGACCAGCGCTCCGTTCTTCGGAAGCCTTCCCAACTCCCGGCGCACGGACAGCTCATACTCCGCGATCAGAAGCCCGGACATATTGCCGGTGAAGGGTACATATTCCCCGGTCTTTGTATCTTTTGCATAGACTCCCAGCCGGTCCGCGTCCGGGTCCGTGGCCAGCACCAGATCCGCGTCGGTCTCTTTCGCCAGCTTTAGCGCCAGCGCAAATGCTTTTGGATCTTCCGGATTCGGATAGGACACGGTGGGGAAATTGCCGTCCGGCAGTTCCTGCTCCGGCACCACCTGCACCTGGGTAAATCCAAGCTCCGAGAGCACCCTTCTCACCGGAAGATTGCCGGTCCCGTGAAGAGGCGTGTAGACGATCTTCAAGCTGTCCGCCATCCGGTGAATCGCCCCGGGACTTAAGACCAGCTTTTTCAGCTCTTCCATATAACGGTCGTCGATCTCCTGACCGATCACTTTAAAAAGTCCCTTTTCCTCCGCCTCGCTCCGCTCCATTATGCGGATGGACGAAAAGTCCGTCACCGCGTTTACCTCCGCGATGATCTCTTTGTCTTTGGGGGCCGTGATCTGGGCGCCGTCCTCCCAGTACACTTTATATCCGTTGTATTCCGGCGGATTATGGCTGGCTGTGATCACGATCCCGGCGATGCAGCCAAGCTCCCGCAACGCAAAAGAAAGCTCCGGCGTAGGGCGAAGCGCCTCAAAACGATAGGTGCGGATTCCGTTGGCGTTCAGGCAGAGCGCCGTCTTCTCGGAAAATTCCACGGACCTGTTCCGGGAGTCGAAGGCGATGGCCACACCCTTGTCCTGGCCGCTCTGCTTTTTGATATAGTTGGCAAGTCCCTGAGTGGCCTTGGTCACCGTGTACACATTCATCCGGTTGGTCCCGGCCCCGATCACGCCCCGCAGGCCTCCGGTCCCGAAGGACAGGTCTTTATAAAACCGATCCTCAATCTCCTTCTCATCCCCGGCGATCCCACGGAGCTCCTCCCTGGTCGCCTCGTCAAAGGTCAGGTCGCTGCACCATTGTTCATATCTCTCTCTAAAATTCATCTCTTTCCCCTTTCGCTTCCGTTTCTATTTTCCTAATTGTAGTATCTCACGAAAGCCTTGTCAATCTCTGCCTGCATCGGATGTCCGAACCGCGCATTTTCGTATCACCTTGGTATTCAAAAACGCCGTCCCCCCAAATCCGAAGACTACATACAGCGGCAGCACCGCCATCACATAATACACATCCAGAATCAGGCAGATCAAAAGAACATTGTTGAGCGCCGCCATCACAAGCGTCGCCGGCAGATGAAGGACGGCCCGGCGGGCCGCTTCTTTTAAACTCTCCATCCCGCTCTTCTCTCCCTCCGACAGCACCGCCGGAAACCACGCGAACACCAGTTCCCGCAAGAGAATCAGACACCCGGTTCCGACGCCCACCGCTTTCCAGATCCCGTTCATCCCCACATAACCCAGGAAGATCACGTCGAATACAAGCAGCGCTCCCGAAAAAAGAAGAAAAAGCCATACCAGTACGCTTCTGCGAAAACTCCCTGTAAAGTACCGGAAAAAGGTTCTCGGCACGCTCCCCTCCGTCCCCTCCTCCATCTCGCGGAAGGTTCCGTACATGGCCGCCGACGACGCCCCCAGAGTTACCACCGGAAGCGAGCAGAGAAGAAACAGCAGGTTGACGATGATCACATCGCCGAACCGCCCCATGGCTTCAAAAAACGGATTGTCTATGTTCAGTTTTTTCATGTCACACCTCTCCTCCCAAAGCAAATGCAAGAAATGCCCGAGCCGCCTCAGGATGCTTCGACTCCGGCAGATACACCAGCACCATCCGATCCCCGCCCCTCTGCTCCAGGTCCGTCATCAGCCGGGTATCCTCCACATACAGCGCCTCATATCTTCCCTCTTCCTCAATCCATGGAAGCTCTGACAATTTCGCCGGATTCCCGGGCCAGAGCTCCCGAAGATCCCCAAAGGAATATTCCAGCTTCTTACAATAGCGGTAAAAGCTCTCGGGCATCAGCACCGCATCCAGCTCCCCGGAACCCCAGCGGAAGAAAAACTTCTCATAAGAACTCTCGTTGGCGGCTTCCAATTGTACCCCCTCATAAGAAAATACATAATCCGAATCCACCAGAATCCCTTCCTCCGCGATCCCGGACGCCTCCGCAAAGGCAGAAGTCAGCCGCTCATCCCGCTCATAATCCACCCGCTGATTCACGATCACGCAAGCGAACTCCTTTTTCGGCTCCCCGAAGAACACATGACGGATCAGCAGGACCAGAAGACCTGCGCCCAGGAAAACGAACAACATATGATACCAATAGTAGGTAAGAATGTATTCCGCTTTTTGCTTCCCGTCCATTCCGGCGGTATTTTTGCGGATCTCCGCCCGAATCTTCCATAGCCATGCTCCCATAGATATTCCCCCCGCCCCAGTGTACTGGCCCGATTACTTTCAGCTAAACGACGCGGAATGAATTTTCAGTCTGCAAGACGTTGGAGGAAGGCGATGCGGTGGCATCGTTGACCGACAACAACACAACAGATGGAAATTCAGGCAAGTTATTTAGCGAAACGTAATCTGGTCAGTACACTGGTTTCTCTTACACCGTGGTCAGAAGCGCCTCAAAGCTTCCTTCCAGCTCGTACTCTCCCGTATTCGCCGTGATGAAGATGCTGTCCCCCTTTTTCACAGGCAGGCATTCCTCGTGGGAGCGCACCTCCCCCTCCCCGTCCAGTACCAGCAGGCTGGCGAAGGAGGACTGATCGATCTCGCCGAAGATCCGCTTCATCCGCTGTCCGTCCAGCACGATTTTGTCCACGGTAAAATAATCGCAGGAAACCACATGGGGTTCAAAGGATTTTCTCCTCATAATCGGAATCCGGTTCGTCACCTGCAGCGCTTTCTCTATATGAAGGTCGCGTTCTTTTCCGTCCGCGCCCTTTCTTCCATAATCATATACCCGGTAGGTCACGTTGGAATTCTGCTGAATCTCCGCGATCAGGTTCCCCTTACCGATGGCATGGATGGTTCCCGGCTCGATGAACAGCACGTCTCCTTTCTGCACCTCCACCTTGTTTAATACTTCCAGAAGGGTCTTCTGTTCGATTCGCTCCTGGAATTCCTCCTTCGACACCGCCCTGGAAAATCCATAATACAGGCTGGCGCCCTCCTCACAGTCTACAATATACCACATTTCTGTCTTTCCGTACTGTCCCTCATTTTTCAGAGCGTAGTCGTCGCCTGGATGGACCTGAATGGACAGGTCGTCCTTCGCGTCGATGAATTTGATCAACAGCGGAAACTGCTCATACTTCCGGCTCTTTGTGCCGGTTACTTTCTTTCCTTCCATCAGGATATACTCACTTAGCGTATCCCCGGCATACTCGCCGTTTTCTACGATACTTGGTCCGTCCGGATGGCAGGACAGCTCCCAGGTCTCCGCCAGCTTTTCTCCGGAAAATTCCTTGCCGAATTCCGTCATGAGCCGCGTGCCGCCCCACAGATTTTTCTCAATCAATTCACATCTTTGCTTCACGCAGTCCGGCGACCGCAGCGGGTCCTTCGGCGTGTGGAACAGGTAGTCCTCCAGCCGGTCCACATCCGTCACCGCCACATGCATCCGAGTGTCGCAGGAGGCATAGTAAATATAAACTTCCCCATTGTCCCGGGCGATGGCTCCATTGGTAAATACCACATTGGACACGTCGCCCACCCGCTCGGCCCCTAAAGGAACCAGGAAGACGCCGGAGGGCTCCGCCACCAGCTTCGACGGGTCCTTAAGATCCGTGCCGAAAGCATATAACACATACCGAAGTCCCGCCGCCGTATTTCGCACCCCGTGGGCGATGTAAATCCAGCACTTTTTCCCGCGGATGGGAACCGCCCCGGCGCCGTTCTTGCACTCGGTCAGGGTGTGATAGACTCTTCGGCTTACGATGGTCTCCTCGTCGATCACCGCGTGCTCGATGTCGCCGCAGAGCCCAAAGCCGATCCCGCCGCCGCTTCCGGTGTCGATAAAGCCGTCCATGGGCCGGGTGTAGAAAGCGTACTTTCCGTCCACGAACTCCGGGTGCAGCAGCACATTCCTCTGCTGGGGAGAGCGTAAGGTTCTAAGATTGTCCAGCCGCTCCCAGGTCTTTAAGTCCTTCGTCCGCACAATCCCCGCCTGAGCCACCGCCGCGGACAGATCCGGGTCGGCGGCGTCCTTGCTCTCGGAGCAGAAGACCCCGTAGATATAGCCGTCCTCATGCTTTGTCAAGCGCATATCGTAGACGTTGGTCTCCTCCGGGCAGGTGTCCGGCAGCACCACCGGATAGTCCCAAAAGCGAAATCCATCCACGCCGCTGTCGCTCTCCGCCACCGCAAAAAAAGACTTCCGGTCATTTCCTTCCACTCTCGCCACCAAATAAAATTTTCCGTCAAGCTCGATGGCGCCGGAGTTCATCACCGCGTTGATGCCCAGGCGCTCCATGAAATGCGGATTCGTCTCCGCACAGAGATCATATCTCCAGTGCAGCGGCGCATGGTCCCTGGTCAGCACTGGATACTCATAGCGGTCGTAAATCCCGTTGTAGAAGCTGCTCTTCTGATTCTTTCTGGAAAGCAGCTTCTCCTGTTTTTCCAGTTCCACATAATATTGTCTATGTATCATCGCCTAACCTCCTGATCACTTCCATACACATCCTCCCGTTGTGATAAGGACATTTCCAGGGCTCCACGATCGGTTTTTTGAGAGGATTGCCCTCTTTGTCCACCGCCCAGAACCACTCGGAACCGTTTCTTTTGTCGATCACTTTATCGCAGATATATTTCCAGATCCGCTCTGCCGCCGCCAGATATTCCGTTTTCTGATCTTTCTCATAACCGTTGACAAATCCCACGACGGCCTCCGCCTGCACCCACCAGACTCTCGTCTCGTCTTTCACGCCGTTTTCCGCCTCATTGGGCATGGAATCTCCTTCCAGCACCCGGTCATAAATATTTCCGGTGATTTCCTTCGTGATCGGACGAATTTTCTCCGTATATGCGGCTTCCACAAGCACCTCCAGCGCCCGGTCCACAAGCCAGGTGGCCTCGATGTCATGTCCGTAGGAATAAAGGTCGATCAGGGAATTCCAGGTCCGATCAAAGAAGACCTCCTGCCGTCCCAGCTCCCGGTTGTACACCTTCTCCGCAAAAAGATCCAGCATATAACGGATGCTCCGCCCCACGGCCTCATCCCTGGTCACCCGGTACAGCTCGGTGTAGCCCTCCAGAAGATGCAAAAGGGTATTCATCGTCTTCTCCGCCATCACCCCGTTCTCCGACAGCTTCTCATTGTCCGCCGGATGAAAAGTCCGGTCGAAAGCTTCCAGGTAGCCGTACGCATCCCTGCATTTTTCCTCGATCAGCCGCCAGAGGCTGTAAGCGATCTCTAATGCCTCCTCGTCCCCCGCGGCGTTATAGTAGGAGGACAGGGCATAGACGGCAAACGCCTGGTTGTAGGTATGCTTGGTATCGTCCTTCACCCGGCCGTCGTATTCCAATGACCAGTAGATTCCCCCGTACGTCTCATCGAGGCAGTGTTCCTTCAAAAAGCGAAACGCGTGCTCCGCGTCCTCCTTTAGCTTCTCATCCTTCAGAAGCAGGTAAGCGTTGGAGAAAAACCAGAGAATCCGGCTGTTGAGGATACAGCCCTTCTCGCTTTTTTTGTCCAGCTTCAGATCATAATCCAAATAACCGTAATATCCGCCGTACTCCTCATCCTTCAGATTCTCCCAGAAGGGAATCAGCTCCTCCCTGAGATGAGCGGCGATCTCTTTTACAAATGTCTCCATCGCTTCTACCTTTTTCCAATCTCCGTGTCGGATTCCCGGACCACGCTGTGCACCTTGATATAATCGACGATCTCTTCCACCTGGGTAAACGCAAGCCCCACATAGGTGTCCGCCGCTCCGTAGTAGATCGCGATCTTCCCGCTCTCAGAGTCATGAATCGTCGCACAGGGAAACGTCACATTAGGCACGAATCCCCGCTCCTCATACCACTCCTCCGGCGTCAGCAGGAAATTCTCGCAGCGATATTTTACCACGGAAGGCTGATCGATATCCAGGATCGCTCCGCCAATGCTGTACACAAATCCATTGCAGGTTCCCGTCACGCCATGATAGAACAGAAGCCATCCTTCCGTCGTCTCGATGGGCGCCGCGCCTCCGCCGATCTTCACGGACTCCCACCACTCACTGGACTTGCCCATCACATGACGGTGTCTGCCCCAGTACTCCATATCCGGGCTCTCCGAGAGGAAAATATCCCCAAAGGGCGTATGTCCGCTGTCACTGGGCCGGGACAGCATCATATATTTCCCGTGAATCTTCCGGGGGAAGAGGACCGCGTTTCTATTAAATGGAAGAAACGGGTTCTCGATCCGGGTAAACGTCCGAAAATCCGTGGTCTTCGCCACCCCGATGGAGGCTCCGTAGAAATCCTGACACCAGATGATATAGTAGGTATCCTCCACCTTCACCAGCCTGGGATCGTAGGCGTACACCGGCATGAAGGGCTTGCCGTCCTCGTCCACAAAAGGAATCTTCTCTTCTTCAAAATCCCAGTGGATGGCGTCTTTGCTTCTTCCCATATAGATATAGGGGACTCCGTTCGTCTGCTCCCCCCGGAACACACCGATAAATGCATCCTCGTAGGGCATGACCGCGCTGTTGAAAATACGCGCCACCTCCGGCGCCGGATTCCTCCCGATGATCGGATTGTCCGTATACCTCCACACCGGGGCCCCGTGTATATGCTCCGGCCTCTCCTGCCACGGCACCCCCGGAACGGAGGGGCCGATTATTTTTACACTATTCATATACTTCTCCTTTTTTGTTGATACAGCCACGCCCGGAGCGGGGAGGAATTCCTTCCAGGGACCGCTCTCGCTTAAGTGGGAGGACGTAGCGGAACTAAGTTCGTGCGGCGCGTTCCGCTTGCACTCACTAAGTACCGACGCCTCCCAATGTCCCTTCCAGGAACACCTCCCCGCTCCGGGCTGATTACACAAAGCTGCTCACATTTTACACTAAACCCAGATTATTCACGGCACAGCCGAGAAAGTGGCTGAAAACCGCTTAGTTA
>CAJUDY010000067.1 GCA_910584945.1 uncultured Lachnospiraceae bacterium
CCCACGACCTCCGCCGTGACAGGGCGGCGCTCTAACCAGCTGAGCCACCGGGCCAGATTATCATTATTGATCGAACCCATCAAGGTTCCAAATGCTTCTTCATAAAAAGTGGACCCACAGGGACTCGAACCCGGGACCATCCGGTTATGAGCCGGAAGCTCTAACCAACTGAGCTATGGGTCCAGGAAGCCGATGATCGGACTCGAACCGATAACCTGCTGATTACAAATCAGCTGCTCTGCCAATTGAGCCACATCGGCACATTCTGCCTCTTTCCAAAGCAAATGACTCCAAGGGGATTTGAACCCCTGTTACCGCCGTGAAAGGGCGGTGTCTTAACCGCTTGACCATGGAGCCTTCTCTTTTTATGGTTGCTCGTCCGCTGTGTTTTTAGAAGCACAACGACTTCAACGTTAATCATCTTATCACATTTCCCGGCATTTGGCAAGAGAAAATTTCATTTTTTTTAAATTATTTTTACACCCCTGTACCGTCCTTTTGGACGGTACAGGGAATCCTCATAACCGCTCACTCCCCGCCGCTTTCACAGTCGATGGGAGAAATCTCCGACAGGGTGTGCCTCATGGAATCATCATAAAACTTATATTGGCCCCGGCCCCCGCGTTTTGCCGCGTAAAGCGCCTGGTCCGCACAATGGAACAGGGTCTCATAATCACAGACTCCGCCGTCCGTTCTGGCAATTCCCATACTCACAGACATCTTGAAGCCCTCATACTCCCCTTCCAGGTGGTGGAAGATCCGGTCCACGGCCATCTCAAAGGCGTCCCGATACTCCAGAAAGATCAGGAATTCGTCCCCGCCTACTCTGGCCACAACGTCTCCTCCGCGCACGCTCTGATGCAGCTTCTGCGCCAGGTACTTGAGCACATGGTCGCCAAAAATATGACCATACTGATCA
Source organism: uncultured Lachnospiraceae bacterium (assembly GCA_910584945.1). GTDB lineage: Bacteria > Bacillota > Clostridia > Lachnospirales > Lachnospiraceae > Hominiventricola. Next base: position 920 of record CAJUDY010000067.1, read on the forward strand.
TTTGCATTCTTAAAGTAATCCAGATCAATAATGAACAGCGCGTATTTTCCGTTGGGGAAATTCAACAGGCGGTCACGGATCATCTGCTCTGCCTTCGACCGGTTCAAAAGTCCCGTCAGCCCGTCGTGGGAAGCCACACGCTCCAGATCCGTCATCCGGGTATGCTCCGTGTGCACATCCACCGCCTTTCCGATGGCCCCCAGGTATTCCGAAGGTTCATCCACAGACCAGGTCGCCCTGCAGATAATCTGATACCAGCGGGATTCCCCTTTGATCTGCATCTGACAGTTGTATTTGGCCACCGGATTTTCCGGTGTTGTGCTCCGCAGCATCTTGCCCAGCCCTTCCAGCGCGTCTTTCCCGAGAATCCGCAGCGCGTCCTCGTCGTGGATGGGGTCCATAATGATCTCTTTGACTCCCAGCTGTTCCGCGCCCCAGTCCGTGAGGGTGATCATAGACGGATCTGCCGTGTACTCAAACTGTATTTCATTGGACATCGAGGCGAAGAAACGATATTTTGCCCGCTCGTGTTCCAGAAGGCGAAGCGTCCGGTCGGAAGTGGTCAGCTCCTTCCTGTGCAGAATCTCATCCGTGATGCCGCGTACCTCCTTAATGCTTAAGTCCGCTCTCCCGGTGCCGGAAGAAAACTCTCTCTGGATGTCATCCGCGATATCCCGGAAGCAGCCTAAAAGCTCCGGACTGAACGTGCCGCATTCCCCGTTGGTGATCATCTCCACTGCCTTTTCATGAGAGAACGCCTTCTTATACGCTCTCTCGCTGGTCAGCGCGTCGTATACGTCCGCCAGAGCCACAATCTGAGCCGCAATCGGGATCTCATCCCCCTTCAGTCCGTCCGGATAACCCCTGCCATCATAGCGTTCATGATGCCAGCGGCAGATCTGACGCGCCGCCTTTACCAGCGCCTCATCCTGATAGAACGGAAGCTGCTCCAGCATCTCATCTCCTACGGCAGAGTGGGTCTTCATGATCTCGTACTCTTCCGGCGTCAGTTTTCCTGGTTTATTCAAGATCTCTGACGGAATCGCGATCTTACCGATGTCATGCAGGGCGGACGCCGTACTGATCACAGAGATCTCCTGATGGGAGAACTGATATTTGTCTGACATCTGCCCCAGACGCCGAAGCAGAAGTTCTGTGATGGTGTGGATATGGAGGGTATGCAGTCCGCTCTCTCCGTTCCGAAACTCCACAATATGACTCAGAATATCGATCATCAGGCTGCTTTGCTTTTCCTTCTCCAGAATCTGATCCGCAACCATATCGAAGAGACGCTTCTGCTTGGCATAGAGAAGAATCGTGTTCGTAACTCTTCGCTGTACGATCAAATTGTCAAAAGGCCGACTGATATAGTCCGTGACTCCCAGTTCAAACGCCCGCTCCAAATACGTGGAGGAACTCTCCGCCGATATGATAATCACCGGAATGTCCTCGATCCAATGATACTTGTTCATCATAGCCAGCACCCCGAAGCCGTCCAGCTTCGGCATCACAATATCCAGAAGAACCAGCGCAATCTCTGTTCCAAGCTGCTGCAGCGCAGCTACCGCTTCAGTTCCGTCTTCAGCCTCTACAATCTCATACTCCTCTTCCAGCATATCCAGAAGAATGGAACGGTTCATCTCCGAATCATCTGCGATCAGAATCTTGGACTTGTTTTTTGTTTCCATATGTTACTCTCCTACTACCTATTGCATCTGCGGATACTTTTTTTATTATACTAAATCTTTCTGTTACTTTCAAGCGTCAAAAAAATGTACCATTTCAACAGTGCCATGCTCCCTGTTAATCTGTTGACCTTCTTTTTTGTACCGCAGATAGCAATCGAACTGATTAAAATAATTCGGAAAATGGCTCTGGTCTGAAAAACCTGTCCTGATCGCTGCCTCCACAGGCAAAACCCCCTCGGACAACAGTTTTTTTGCTTCATTGATACGGATCGTCTCAAGGTAACGGTAAGGCGTGACACCTTTTTCCTTTGTAAAGGCCCGCAGCAGCGTTGACTTACTCAGCCCTGTGTGACGGCAAATCTGGTCTAAATAGATACGCTCTGTAAAATGCCCCGCCATGTATTCACAGGCTCTTTCCATCTCCTGCCTGCATTCCGGCATACAGCGGCAGGAAGACTGTCCGTAATTCTGGATAAGATACGAAAGCAGGAACAGCAGATTTTCTGCCTTTATCGTTAAATCTGCCGAATATAAAAATGAGTGCTCTGATAATCTCCCCACAGAACTGGAAGCGGAAGCCCTGCATACATCAGCGCACTTCCTGTATAGACCCTTTCCTCCTCATTGATCCGATACCGTACGTCCTCTTTCAGACCTCTGATCCGGAGCTGACGGAACGGAGGGTTCGCCTCCGCATGCAGCAGGACGAAGCTGACCAGAGATTCTGTCTGATCTTTCGATACAAACTGCCATGCAGCATACACATGATTTTCATAAGGATTCGTCAGGCGATAATAATTTCCCTGCCGGATGATATCCCCGTATTTCTGATACTCCTGAACCTGCCTGCGGACCTGTTCCCGCTCTTCGCCGTTCAGCGTCCTCACATCCATCTCGTAACCGAAGGTCCCTGCCATGGCGACTTCTGCACGGGTTTTCAGAGATATGCTTCTGCCGGTCTGCAGGTTCGGACTTGCAGATACATGTGCGCCCACAGAGCAGATCGGGTAGCCAAAAGAAGTCCCATACTGGATAGAGATCCGTTCGATCGCATCTGTGTCATCGCTGCACCAGATCTGGGGCATGTAACAGAGGATTCCCGCGTCAAAACGTCCGCCTCCGCCGGAGCACCCTTCCCACAGGATATCCGGATATTTTCCGGTGAACCGATCCATCAATTCATATAATCCCAATACATAACGGTGTGCAGTCTCACCCTGCCGGTCTGCCGGAAGTTCCGCGGACCAGACATCGGACAGGCTCCGGTTCATATCCCATTTCACGTAAGAGGCGGCGGCTTCGTCAATGGCCTTCGAGATACTGTCAAACAGATAATCCCTTACTTCCCTGCGGAACATATCCAGAACCAGCTGGCATCGCTCCAGATTCGGCCTGCGTCCTGGGATATGCAGACACCAGTCCGGATGCGCCCGATACAGGTCGCTGTCTTCATTGACCATCTCCGGTTCGATCCAGATGCCGAACTGCATCCCCATCTTACGGATCTTTTTTGACAGACCGGACAGACCGGACGGCAGTTTCTCCCGATTGACGGTCCAGTCCCCCAGGCCGCTTCCGTCACGGTTCCTGTCCCCGAACCATCCGTCATCCATCGCAAACAGTTCGATCCCGAGATCCGCAGCACTTTCAGCCAATGACAGAAGTTCTTCCTCTGTAAAATCGAATTCTGTCACTTCCCAGTTATTCAAAAGCACTGGGTGCCTCCTGTCTCTGAACTGCCGGGGAAGCAGATGCTCCCGATACAGATCGTGAAGATTTCCGGACAATGCTTCGAAGCCGTCAGAACTGTACGTCAGAATCACCTCCGGCGTTATAAATTCTTCTCCTTTCTCCAGCGTCCAGCAAAAGCCGTCCGGATGGATGCCCATGACAAACCGGGGCTGGTTGACCTGATTCACTTCTGCTTCAGCCAGAAAATTTCCGCTGTACACGAAAGTCATACCATAGCAGTTTCCCTGCTCTTCTCCTGCACTGCGGTCGCAGAGGATTACGAAGGGATTCGCCTGATGGCTGGACGTTCCTCTCGTGCTGCCGGAAGACAGCCTTCCATGGGGAACCGGAAGCCTCTGCACGTTTCGCTCCATGGAATGACGCCCGTAGAAGCTGATCATATCCAGATCCCCGTCTGCAAAATCCACGCAGCAGGACAACGCTCTGAGAAGCCGGATCGGCGCCTCACCGCTGTTTTGTATCCTGCAGGCTCTTGTAATCACGTCGGACTGCTCCAGAACCCCGTAATACAGAATAACTTCCAGTCCGGAATTTCTATCCCGCAGGAAGATCTCCAGCGTCTGTGCCTCCGTATCTGAGGCACGGACCGACGGAAGGCCGGGAAGGCTGTATCTCCCCTCGTAAATCCGATGAGACACATACCTAAGTTCCGCCGCCTGGCTCCCGTCTGCATGGATCACATGCAGACAGGCCGTGCGGTAATCTCCCGCTCCAAAGCAGGGATATTCCTGAGGCAGCGTATCCAGAGAATATCCCCGGTCATCGCGGGCTTCATAAGGATACCCGCAGAATCCCCGGTCCATCTCCCGGATCAGATAGGACAGATCGGTATCTTCTGTCCTTTTTCCGTAATAAACGTGAAGCAAGTGTCCATATCTGCCAACTTTCATCTGCCAGGTGGAATGAACCGTATGTATCGTAAAGAGCTTCTTCTCCGCAATATAACTGATCGACATTGGTCTTCTCCTCCGCTCTTACAGCTTGCCGCCGGAAGTGGCAATGCCTTCGATAAACTGCTTCTGGAAGATCATATAGAGCACTACCATCGGCACGCACGCCAGCAGGGAAGCGGCCATCAGTTCCGGATAATTGGCCGCGAACTGACCCTGAAGTTTTGCAAGCGCCGCAGACAACGGCATAGCGCCCTGATCCGGATTGGATACCAGCGGCCACATAAGATCTTTATAACCAAACAACGCCGTGAAGATTCCAAGCGCTACCATGCCCGAGCGGGTCAGCGGCGCCATAATATAGAAGAAAGTCTGCGGAATATTGCAGCCATCCAACCCCGCCGCCTCTTCCAGATCCTTGGGAAGCGCCATATAGGACTGCCGAAGCAGAAACGTACCAAACGCCGTCACGATGCCCGAGAACACCAGGGAAAAGGTCGTATTCAGAAGTCCCATCTTACTTACCATCAGGTACTGCGGGATGATAAAGATCTGCACCGGCACCATCATCTGGAACATGACCAGCGCAAAACACAGATTTTTCCCTTTAAACTCCAGACGTCCCAGCGCATATCCGGCCAGCGATGCCGTCACCACCGCGCATACGACTCTTCCAAGGATCAGAAGAAGCGTATTCAGGTACAGTTTTGCAAAATTCATCTTTGCTGATACAGACATGAACGCATCGGTCAGCCATTGCTTCGGTAAGATCACAAAGGGATCGATCTGAGTCGCCTCTGTGGCGGATTTAAAGGCAGTCAGGATCATCCATGCAAACGGAATCAGCATAACGACCGCTCCAAGGATCAGGACTGCATGCAGCAGGATCCTTGCGGATTTTTTCGTCTCTCTCATGATTCTTCACCCTCCTAATTATAGTTGACCCATTTTTTCTGCATCTTGTTCTGAATCACCGTAAGGACCATAATGATCAGGAGCAACAGCACGACGATCGCCGAACCATAACCCTGATTGCTCTCAATAAAGGAATATTTATAGAACAGATACACCAGAGACTGGGTTCTTGGAATCGCCGGGTTCGACCGGTCGATCATCATATAGATCACGTCAAATACCTGCATGGCTGCGATCACTCTGGTCGTTGTCACAAAGAACATGGTGGGCGAGATGAGCGGTATGGTAATGCTCAGAAACTGCCGGACCGGTCCTGCCCCGTCGATATCTGCCGCTTCATAGTAATCGCCCGGAATCTCCTGAAGCCCCGCCAGGAAAAGCACCATGTTATAACCGATGACGGACCAGATGCCCACGATTGCCACGGAAATCAGCGCAATATTGGGATCCGAAATCCAGTTCACTGATCCCAGACCGATGGATTTCAGCATATGATTCAAAAGTCCGAATTCCGAGTTATAAAGCCATCTCCACACCATGGCAACTGCCGCAGGAGCTGCCACCATGGGCAGGAAATAGATCGTCCGGTACACGGAACGCCCTTTCATCTTCCGGTTCAAAAGCGCCGCAAGCACCAGAGAAATAATGATAGAAATCGGCACCTCGATGATCGCATAGACAAACGTGTTCAGGAGTGACTGCCATACCTGGCTGTCTGAAAACATTTTCGCATAGTTCGCAAATCCCACGAACCTGTCTCCTCTGCCGAATGCTCCGGTCTGGAAAAAACTCTTATAGATGGTCTGAAAAATCGGAATGATATTCAGGATCAAGAGGCCTGCCAGGGTGGGAGCGAAGAATACCCACCCCCAGAACAACTCTTTCTTCCCCTGTTTCTTACCTGACATCGTCTCTCCTCCTACTGTTCGTTCTGCAAAGACTCATTCATGCCTGCAGCAATCTCTTTGCATACATCCGCCATGGAAGACGTACCGTTCCATGCATTCACAAGCTTCTCCTGCGACATATTCTCCCCTACGACGGTATCTGTAGAGTAAGGACGGATCACTGTCTGCTCCATCATATCCACATAAGCCTGCAGATTAAAGTTCTCGCTCTTCTCCACAAAACCCCCGGAGGTTCCTTCATATGCAGACATGGTTACGCCCAGATCCGCCTGCTGCTTCTGCGCCTCTTCCGAACCCAGGTACTCCAGAAGCTTCCATGCCGCTTCGGTATTGGAACCCTCCGCCGCTGCAGCCCAGCCAAGTCCGTTGTAGATCGAAATCCGGTTGCCGTCCTTTGCCGGAAGAACCGCCACATCACAGTTCTCTTTTACATACTCATTGCTGAGCAGGTCGGACTGCCAGGAACCGAACATGCACATGGCAACCTTGCCGGACTCAAACAGCGCCAGCGCTTCGTTTTCCGCAATCGTCGTATAAGGCGGCATGGAACCATCCGCAATCAGGTCCTCAATGTATTCCATGGCTTCAATTGTCTTCGGATCATCCCAACCGGACGTCTTCTTATCATCGCTGATGATCGTCCCGCCCCAGTCATAGATCAGGTTATAGTAAGTCTCCTGATTGGATTTTGGATTTAAGACCGTTCCATACTGGCTTCCGTCCTCTTTCGTCAGCGTCTTTGCCGCTTCCCGGAAGGTATCCCAGGTCCAGGTCTCATCCGGATAGGACAGAGAGGCTTCGTCAAAAGCGGTCTTGTTGTACCACAGCGCTACCGTATCCACATCCTTGGGAATCGCCACCTGTTTACCGTCCTTATTCTGATACAATTCCACCAGTTCTTGGGGGAATTTGTCCATCTGGGTTACTTCGCTTGCCGCAATCTTGTCAGACAGATCCAGAAGCAGGTCATATTCCGCATATTTTGCAACCTGATTGGAATGCATCCAGAACACATCCGGCAAAGTGCCGCCTGTAGCGCCTGCTTCCATCATGGTCCAGTACTGATCCCATGGCGTGACCTGAAGCTTAACCTGAATCCCGGTCTGTTCAGTGAAACCTTCCATGATCGTCTTCAGCCCCGGCTCCTGATAGGTATCCCAGATTGCCACGGTCAACTCACCGGTACCGTCAGAACTGCCGGCACCCCCATCCGCCGCAGCATCTGAACCGCCGCCTGTGTTTCCTCCGCATGCAGTCATTCCAAGTGCCGTAACTCCTGCCAATGCCAGTGCAGCAACACGTTTCCATTTATTCATCTTTTTTCTCCTCTCTTTCATATAAAAATAACTTATTGTTACATTTTGCAAACATTTATATTTATATGTCGGAAAATCACTGTCATCTGTCTCTCCTTTCCGTCTGCAGCCGAAAAGAGTACAAATTCAAGGTTATCTCCCGCTTTGTAATGATATTTTATCATCATTCCAAAAAACAATACATGAAGCCGTATGTTTTTATACATACCATTTTGTTGTTTTTCTCCTCTATCTTGACAGTACCACACAAAATGGTATATCTTAATATTAAATAACAAAACGGGGGACCGGTTTTATGAAAAATTATCTGTTTTTAAGTCAGGAATATTTTGATATCACCATCTATCAGTATGGATATGAGCAGTGCCTTCCGCACCATACTTTTGGGCCGGGACTGCGCAACCATTACCTGATCCACTGTATCCTGTCCGGAAGCGGCACTTACAAGACGCATCATGGAGGACAGGCATCCGAATATCATCTGCACGAAAGGCAGGCATTTTTGATCGAACCCAACCAGCTTATCCATTACTATGCAGATCACAGCACTCCATGGGAATATATGTGGATTGAATTTGATGGCATGAAAGCCAGAGAATATCTGATGGAAGCAGGCCTTACCCGCTCTTCGCTGATCTACCATCCGTCTTCTGAAGAAGGGCGCACAGAAATGTTTCGGCATCTGAGATATCTGGTGGACCATCCGGGCCTTCTACCTGCCGAAGTCATGGGCTATACCTATCTGTTCTTCGGCGCCCTGATCCGAAGCTCCCGCAACGCCAGAAAGCTGCCGAAAAATAATATTCAGGATTTCTATGTTCAGTCCACTGTGGATTTTATCGAAAGTTTCTATATGAATGAGATCTCCGTCGAAGACATGGCAGCCAATCTGGATCTGAACCGCAGTTATTTCAGCAAAATTTTCAAAAAAGCCACGCAAAAAAGCCCCCAGGACTTTCTGATCCAGTATCGAATCAATAAAGCCTGTGAGCTTCTCCGCTCCACCAGTATGCCCATCGTGCAGATTGCCCATCTGGTGGGTTATAACAATCAGTTTCATTTTACCCGTGCGTTCAAGAATCTGATGAACCTGCCTCCGCAGGAATGGCGGAAGAGAAATCGGACCCTGTCCTGAGTCATTCCTGCATACTTTTATTCGCATTCAAATACAATACCGTTTCGCTCCGACCTTTTCAGCAAATACACTGCCGAAATCAATACCAGTGCTTCATAGATCCCAAACGCAAACCATATGATGCCGCTTCCGAAGATCACCGGAAGCGCCAGAATCACCACCACGTTGATGGTCAGACCTGCATGAAAATAACTTTTCAGTTCTGCTTCTTCCATGGCTCCGTAACTCTGTCCAAACAGGGGCTGCAGCCCTTCGCCGGAACCCAGGAACACAGCAATAGAGAAAGAAGCTACATAAGAGATAATAGAAAACGCATTGACTCCGATATACTGTACCAGTACCATGTTCATACAGAGCGTCATCACGGGCGTTGCCAACTGGGAGATGCTTTCCGGCAGTCCTCGCACCGCCATTTTCCGGAACAGTGCTCCATCCAGCTTCGGAACATGAAAGCGCAGGACGCCTCTATGTCCCAGATAATGGGTCAGGACGATCAGAAAAGCAACCGTCTGCGAAATCCCTGTGGCGATGGCCGCACCTTTCAGACTCATGGGAAAGGGAAAGATCAAAAGCCAGTCGCCAAAGATGTTGCATACTGTACTGATGACCACTGCCGCACTTACCAGAACCGGAGAACCATCATTGCGGCAAAACCCCTGCAGCGCTGTGGAAAGACCGGACGGGATAATAAATATGGCATACCAGAACAGATACTCGGAAGGATACTGTGGGTGTACCCCAAAGAAATCAATGCTCCCCGTCACCTCATGAAACGCCATAATCCCGATTGCCGTATCAGCGTCTTTCAAAATCAATGCCCGCTTATTTTTGATATACTCCTGCAACTGTGCAAGGTACTGTTTTTCGTCCAAGTGCGGGAAACCGTCAATGACAAGGTGAACCAGTTCTATCCATTTGGGTATATCTTCCTGTGTTGCAAAGACGATTTTATCCTGCCATTCTTTTTCCTCTAAATTTGTAGGATTTTCATTCAAGACATATCTTAGCTGCAATGGATAAAATTCTTCTTCCTCCCTGTACCTGTTAGGAGATTTTTATGTAGGTTCGAGCCCTACTCGGGGAGTTTAAATTTAGTCTTGAACACTGCAACTATGTCATTAAAAGAAAAGTATTCAACATTCTTCTCCTTAATATATATACATAACAACAATCATTTGCTCATTAAATTTACTAATTTTAGATATGTCACAATAGTTGTCCAAATTTAACTCATCAAGTGAAACTGCTAAAAGAGGAGATTCGGAGGTTCCTCCATGTTTCACACGGGTTGTTTTCTTTTTTGAATCTGTGGCCGGAGTCACATAAGATTCACACCATATAATACCTTCATCTAAAATGCTATATGCTTTTAAATTATCTTTCTTGTTATACTAAATGATATGTGTGTTCATACTCGTAGGCAGGAAATTTTTGCCGCCACACAACGGTTTTTTTATTAACCGCCAGACGGCATGAACATCTTCTTTTTATGCGTAATGATACTTCTCTCTGTTCTGATAAAGAAAAACCAATGCTACAACCATAGTGATTAGCTCTGCTATCGGCACTGCAAGCCATACCCCTGTTACGCCCCAAATATTCGGCAATGTAGAGAGCAGCACTGTAATCAGTCCGAAAGTCCGCAGGAACGACAAAATTGCCGACAACTTCCCGTTTGATAATGCTGTAAATGTGGCAGAGGTAAAAATATTCAACCCACAAAATAGAAAACTAAATGGGAAAATCAAAAATCCGTTTCGTGCAATTTCATAAACAGGCATTCCTTTTTCTGAAAAAATACCAACCAACGGCGAACCAAAAATAAAAGCTACTGCAAAAACAGTGACCGAAACAAAGACAATGAACCGCATACAAATTGAAAATATATTTTTTAACTGTTTTTCGTCCTGCTTCCCATAGTTATAGCTGATAACAGGGGCTACGCCCATAGAAAAACCTATGTAAAGGGCACTCAATAAAAACTGTGTATAAATAATGA
>CAJUDY010000068.1 GCA_910584945.1 uncultured Lachnospiraceae bacterium
TAATTATTTGATTCTTTACACTTGTTTCTTCATTTCTTTTAGCTTTCTTTGCCTTATGAGATCGAGAACTGATGTATCCGTAACGAGTTGCACATCTATATTCGCTTTTATTAAACATTCTACTGCATTTACATATTGTTTCGCCGTGGATGTAATTGCTTTATTGCAAAAAAGATATACAAGATCAACAACTCCATCTTTACCTGTATAGTATTCCACTATCTTTTCTGCAGAATGTTTTATCTGTTCATAATGCACATCCTGATCAAAAAATTTTGCCTGAAAACCAATCCATCGCTTGTTCGTTTCATCATAAATAGGTTCTGTTTCTAATCCATGATTATTCGGATTAGCATGGAGATACCTGAACTGCTTATTTCCAGAAAGATTCTCATTAGCAAATAACTGACGACACAAGTCTTCGAACTTAAACCGAATCCCACGTATATCATGATTATATGTAGCAAAGCTTTCCCAGTTTATTTGCATTTCAATTCCCTCATCCTTCATATAGTAAACCAATATCACTGTATCCCAAATTTGAGCCTATTCTGTTTACTGATATTGGCATATATTGTCCAATCTGTAATTATTATACCACAGCACCTTTGAGTTTTGAAGTTCTGCTGCCTAATGCCGGAAATAAAAATTGGCTTCTAGAATCTTACTTCTACAAGCCAGCTACTACAACACCATATACAATTATCACCATTTTGTGCATACTGTTCCTATTTCCCCATTTTACAAACGCTATGCACACAATACACTCTCAAAACCTTGCACCATATAAGGATAGCCGATAAATATGGTATCGTACTGCGTCATATCCAGACTGCTTTCCACAAGCGGCGGCAGAAATCCTGTATCCATTTCCTCATGATTCACATTCCGCAGTTCATCAAAATCTGCTGTATAAGGCTCCTGCGTCTGGATCAGATGGAGATCACCGCCGGCCTTTTCCTGAATCATGCGGGCCACATATTCTGTTGTTCCAAAGGTATCATCATCAATCACAATACTTGCGGAGGTAGACGCATCAATCCCTTTCGGGTATTCCGTATTTCCCATACGGGAAAAATAAACAATCAGATTTTCTTCTCCGGTATTCGCCGTTCCATCCGGTATCCTGTTTTCACCAGATATATCTGTCTGTATAACACTTTCAGCCGGGATATTGTCTGCCGCTTCTTTTTCTTCTGCCCTGCTTACCCCACAGGCAGAAAGGGATAACATGACCGCTGCACTAAGCAAAAAGGATAGTAATTTCTTCATTATTGCTGTCCTCCTCACCTTAATTTTTCATAATCCAGATCGGACACCGGCTCAAGCCACTCGTTTGAGGTATTTTCTCCCGGCACTTCTATGGCTATATGAGAAAACCAGTTGTCCTTTGCTGCCCCATGCCAGTGTTTTACGCCGGCAGGTATGGCAACCACATCTCCTGTATGAAGTTCCTGAGCTTCTTTGCCCCATTCCTGATACCAGCCGCGCCCTCCTGTAACAAGCAGGATCTGACCTCCGCCCTTCTCTCCCCGGTGGATATGCCAGTTATTCCGGCAGGCAGGCTCAAAAGTCACATTTGCCACACCAACGCCTTCTAACTGAGCCAGCATTGCCAGCCAGGAATTTCCTGTAAAATACTGACTGAAGGGATTCGGGATTCCTTTTTCAAAAATCGTTCCATACTCTAACTCTCTCATAGCAAAAGCACCCTTTCTTGTTTATCGGTAAGATTTGTGGTAAATTGCCACGCACTCCTCATGGGATAAGGTACATGGATCTGCTCCAGTGCCAGTGCCTGCCGTTGTCGTAATGCAGATCACCGGAAGGGCTTTTTCTTTGATCGATTTTCCGCCGCCGGTACCGCCGTTCATATAGTCCCAGATATCCCCTTCATTCGTTGCGGAATAAAAAATTGATAACTCATAGCAAAATCCTCCAGTTTTATTTTTTCATCTCATAGAGCATATAGTCCAACTGATCTAATAATTGCTGCTTACCATGGATCTCCTCTAATAACTGCGCTCTGTTTTTTCTCAAAATCCTTATTTTTATTCTTTCGTTCTTCCGTTTCCTTCAATTTGTTTTGTTATTTCCCCTAAAGTCATCTCTTACCTCCACAAAAAAAAGCAGGTACAGAAAAAGTAAACCGTACTTTTTTCTGCACCTACATTATAGAATTGATTCTATGTTATATCAAATACTTAGTTTTTATAAGAAACTATGCCTAAAAAGCATTTAATATGTTCTATGAATTTTGATGCTGCCAGACTGAAAGGCTGCTGCTTTTTCCACGCAAACACACTGTTTGCCATCAATTCCGGGTACAAGGGCCGGTACGTAATTTTTTCTTTATCCCGAAAAGGCACCGACCCTTCAAGCACGATCGAATAGGCCAGACCCTTCTGCACCATAAGCGCACCATTTGTACTCAGATTGCTGGTGAACAGGACTTTTGTACTTTGAAAGGAATCACCAAGCCAGTTTGACAGTTCGTTCCGTACATTTGTCCGCCTTGGAAGGATAAGCGACAGACCTTCCAGATCTCCTGCACTGACAGTTTCCTGATCCGCCAAAGGATCGTCCGGACGCATTAACACCACCCACCGTTCTTTCCCTGCCAGACGGATAAAATCAAATTTTTCCATATCAATCGGTTCCAGAAGAACTCCGATATCGACCAGGCCTTTTTCCATCTGTTCTTTTACCAGATCCGCATTGGCCGTAAAAAAATCATAACTGACAAGCGGATACTGTTGATGAAAAGACGCAATGATTTCCGGTAAAACCTGCATGGCTGCCAGCTCTCCACAGCCAATCACAATCCTTCCTTCTATAAGTTCTTCCTGCCAGGCCAGTTCTTTTTCTGTCCGGTCAATCAAAGACAAAATTTCTTCTGCACGTCTCCGCAGCAGCATCCCCTCATCCGTTAAAGTGATTTTTCGTGAACCTCTATGAAATAATTGGACACCTACTTCTTCCTCCAGCTGCGATAATTGTCTGCTTAATGTGGGCTGTGTAATGTGCAGAGCCTCTGCGGCACGGTTAATGCCTCCCTCCCGGACAACCGCAAGAAAATATTTAAGAACTCTGATTTCCATCCTGTTACCTCCCTGAAATCTTTTTACAAGAATATCAGTTTTATGCCCAAAAGGCAATCATATGCACAACATTTTATTTAAAGCATAACTTTTAATCTTAGATCTATTGTTCTCTGTGTTTGAAACAAGATAGATTCCATTAGTAGTGACAAATAGCTTATTTACCTCAAACGATTTAATGTTTCCTTTGTATACTGGCTGACAATACAAACAAGTAATAAAATGTATAAATATGTAATACGGATATATTAAATATTTTCTAAATTATCTTGTGAGTTGAAAGTTTGTACCACTACAAAACCAGAGAATCCCATTGATTATCTGGCTCTTTCTGCCACTTCTGAATTATTTGTGTTATGCGAAATTCCGGCTTTTGGCTTATAAGGTGGAAAAAATATTTCCGTAAATAATGCATGATGGCTGCTTCCGACACCCTTCCTTTAGAAGGTGTCCTCTGGTAACGGAGCTGGCCAGAACTGGCCTTCCCGATAAGACGGATGGAAAGGCTCTGGAGGATCCCCATGGCTATACAGGACAATGCCATATGCATTTCGATAGCGCGTACCGTTTCCAGCACCTTTTTGCGGGATTCTTCACTTTCCACACGCTCCAGGGGTGCTGGATCCCCCTTCTTCTGGTAATAGCTCAGTCCTGGTATATGCTTTGACCAGAAGCGGCAGCAGAATGCGCCGGCCTGCTGCTTCAGCTCCCGGAAAGTGCATTCGATCCGGAACCGGTAGCTGTAGAGCCGGATGATTGAAAGCGGTTCCAGGGAGTTCCTGGTACAGTTTCTGGCCCCATAGCAGATCGGTGCAGTAATAGCGGATGTTTTTCTTTCTGCCATAGAGCTCCGCCTCCGTTTCCTGGAACAGCTCCTTATGGGAGACGAACAGCTCCTTCAGATGGACAGCAGCCCCCTTTTTGGGCGGCCGTCCCCTCCCGGGCTTGCGGGGGCCTGGCTTCTGGAATGCGGTACAGGATTTTTTCGCTTTGGTGACGATCTCCATGCGCACCTCCCCGCTGCCGTTCAATGCCTTCAGCTTTTCAAGGGCCGGCACAGTAAGGAAATACCTGTCCGGCAGGAGCAGCGAATCCCCAAAAGCAAGGGCGGCATGGTAAGCGTCCTCCACCATCTGCACCACATGGAAGGCGGCTGGAACAGATGCCCCCTTCCACCCGATGGCAGCCTGCAGGCCGTCATGGAGCCGGATGCTCAAAGGGATGTACGCCCAGTTGCGGACGCTCCCTTATATGCCCGTAAATCAAGGCTTTTTTGAGATAATCAACCATTTTCCCCTTAATAACAATAATCCCGCTCCAGCTCTTCCTGTGTGGGGAATTTCGCTTCATTTTCATCGAGATAATCGCCGGTGCACGCAAACCGGAGGAAATCGTTAAAATCTTTGCAGATATAAAGCCGCTGCTGTTCCATATAGTTCCTTACTTCCTGCTTATCGCTGCCATCCACTCCGTCCGCGATCACCATGTCATAGACGCCCTCCTCGTGGATCGTGACAATGCCGCCGTTTACCAGATCAAGGTAAGTCAGATATCCATATACATTTCCAAGCTGGATAAAGCCTGCCTCCAGAAAACATGGACACCCGTCCGGCGTGCTTTGTTCTTTCTTCAGATTTTCCAGAAACTCATGCCCGCTGCTGCCTTTGATATTGTGCCACTCGAACTCTACCGTCGGTCCGATCTTGTCCTCCATCAGGGGAACATAATCATTTTCCTCACGGGAGAACGTGTCTTCCCAAGAGTTGGCGTAGGAGTCGCCGCAGAAGGACACAAGCACAGTCAAATCCTCCGGCATCTGATAACTCAGAAGAAATTCACGGTACGGCACAGGCAGCTTATACCCAAGCCCCTCCTCAATCACGGACAGATCCTGCTCTGTAAGCGCAGATTCTGTCAAAGGCTCTTTCCATCGCTGCGGTTCACGCTCTTTTAATATGTTCAGATACTTCCTGGCTGTTGTCATAATAACCTCTCTTTCTCATCAAAAATACTCGGGATTCATAAAGATCACCGTCAGGCTGACAATCGCTCCTTCTGCATCCATTCCCCAGTAACCGCTGTATATACCGTCTCCCATACCGCTGGAAAACAGAACCGCCCTTTTGCCGCTTTTGGGTAGCTTCCACTCCAGAAAGCCTGTGCCCTGGTTCTGAAATTCCGGGTGTGCTTCTCTGCTCTCCTGAAAAAGGGCGGCAAAATAATCCAGGTATTTGTTCTTTCCCGGATTTTCCTTCTCCCACTGTTCAAAAAATGCCCGGTTCTCTTCCGAAAGCCTGCTGTCCGCAAAGCAGGCCAGTCCCGCATCCACTCCGAAGAAGGTAAAGACACCAGGCATTCCAAGATCCTCTCTTTCTTTTCCTTTGGGCATGGCGATCTCATAAGAGACTGCGGGATTTTCATTGATCAAAAGTTTTGCGGCGGCGACCCGAAGACCGGCAACCCGGGAAAGACAGACCGACAACTCCACCGGATAGCTTCCGGCCGGAATTTTCTTATGAAGAACCGTCTCATACCGGGTTCCCAGATAGGCGATCGGATCTGCCAGCACTACTTCCCCGGTTGGAAAATCCGCCTCGCCTGCCCGGACCACCTTGATCTTCCGACTTTCCGTAAAAAGCATCCGAAAGAAATCCGCCGGATAGATGTCCTTGTTTAAAAATTTCAGATTCTTCTCAAAGGCAATCTGGGCCGGATGCTTCACCGGCTCCCGGATTTCCTTTCCGGTTCTTGTATCCACAAAATAGGTTCCGGTTTTATCGGAACGAAATTCCAGATCGCTGCCCATGGGCATATAGAACACATCCGCCACGGCCGGTTCGATATTGGCCAGCGTGTTAAAGTCCACGATCTCCATGTTCTTTACGTCATTGACATACTCCTGCGTGTCCGTATCCCCGAATGCGATCCAGCCGTTTCCGTGTTCGCTCTCCTGCCGGAACAGCCACTTCAGCCGAGAAGTGCCGTTCAGAATGGATTTGCTGACGATGGTGCCCCCGGCTCCCTGGATGTATACCTTCATTTCCTGCTGTTTTTTTGCCGGTGGTTCTTCTCTTTTTTTACTGAATAATCCCATAATATGTCTTCCTCCTTCCTGTCTTCGACTTCAGGCTTTTGTCCATCCAGTTTTATATCCACTTCCTTCATGATCAGTTCATCTGCATGTTTTTCCAGTATATTTACATAAAAATCCCATACCGTTTTCTCATTCTCATTCATCCAGTCATCCGGAAGGAGATGTGTCTTTTCTTTCGGATATTTATAACGTTCACAGTCAATTGCAGCCGAAATATAAGGTTTTCCAATCCCCACGACAGGCGTACGATCACCACCGTCCGTATCGCCGTGGCAAGATGAGAATCCACGCCTTCGATCCCGATCTTGGCCAGTATGGAGGTAAACGCCGCAAAAAGCTCAGACAATGCTGCTCACCATGTTATAGACCCCCTCCTTGTCTACCGTCTTCAGATCTTCCTTTCTCTTATCGTTTCAAAAGGTCCTGATACCACTGATACGTCGGCTTTACTCCTTCCTCCTGCTCAAACCTTTCCTCCAGGCTTCCATAAAAATACCACTGAAACAGCGTCTTCAGATCCGGCAGGACCTCACATCCGTGAAGCAGTCCGTCTTCCCCCAGGTAATATTCATCCCACTCGAATTCCTCATGGTCGAACCAGACCAGGGACCATGTTTCTTCCCGGTTCTCATCGATCTGCTCCTCCGCTCTGACACATCCTCCATCGTCCTGGGGCTGTCGATCATCAGCCAGAGCGGGCTCAGCTCCCCATCTCTTTCAACAATGGAACAAATGTAAAAATCGTTCTGTGGAAGCCGGTATGAAGTAAGTCCTGCCTGGGAATCCATCCCCGTTCTATTCGTTTTTGAAATGCTTTTACAATAAATTCTTTTTCTTCCTGTGACGACATATGATTCCTCCTCGAAACGCCTGATACCTATATTATACGTAAGGATTACAGGATGGACAAGTACATTTATGGTTTTCCTGTGTAAAAACTCATCCGGCTGTTCCTACGCTCCATGAACTGCTTTGACATCCAAAAGAGGAACCCAACTGATTCATCCTTTGCTTTACAATCTGTTGGGTTCCTCTTATATTTATTACAATTCCTGATACCGGATATCTCTCAGGGAAAACTCTTCCCCCGTCCAACTCACATCCGCCTCGATGGCGCCGCCGTTGTACTCCGCCGTTCCCGGGCTGTCCGGAGCCCAGAACTCCAGTTCGGCCCGAATCTGAATCTTTTCTTCCGTCTCGTCAAGGGTAAAATGAACCAGTTGTCCGACGCTCACGGTCTGAAAGATACGTCCGCCCTCCTCGTCCTCCACGGGCGCTCCCGCCGGCGCTCCGTCGATGAATGCCTGCAGGCCGTGTTCGGTCCGCTCATAGGTCAGATGCGCCGTCAGCTGTTCGGTGAAGTCCGCCTCCAGGAACTGATAGCCCCAGGCTCCGTTATTCTGGAAGTCTGCCAGCAGAAGGCTGTCGATGCTGATCCCCGTTCCATGCTTTAAGTTGAAGCAGATGGCCAGCTCGGTGATGCCGTCACGATCCAGATCCGCTTCCATTAGCTCCGGCTCCATCTGGTAGTTGGACATGTAGGGATGGTGAATCTCCGTATACCGGCCGTTTCGCTCAAGCAGCATGGTTTCGTAGTCTCCCTTTCCATAGAGCGTCCAGTATTCGGTCTCTCCCAGGAGATAGATCTTCCTTCTCTCGGAGGCGTCCGGTTCCGCCGGCAGCTCCTGAAAATGCTCCCGCACATCCTCCGCGTTCTCAAGGTCCCAGCCCTTTGCCTCCATGCCGACGGGATCCCCCACCATCGACTCATAATACCAGGAGTCGTCCTCATAGCCCGGCGTCAGTTCCTCCGGGAACCAGAGTCCGATCCCGCCCTGCTCATCAATGGTCAGATGCACTTCCTCAAGAGGCGTATCCTGCGGATCGCGCATATGACTGACCGTCACATAGAGCCGTTCCCCTAACTGATTCAGATCCGAATACGCCGCCCAGTCCCCCGGTTGGAATTCCCAGTCGAGAGAGACCTCCTGATCCGCATCGCCTCCCTGATCCTCTCCCCGGACGGCAGGGAGCATCTTTTCCATGTCAAGGAGTACCTGCTCCTTTTTCTGATCCGGCCAGACGCGCACCAGGCTGCTTAGACGGTCATACTCCGGGAGCTCCAACTGTTTCCCTGCCAGAAGAGTTCCCGTCTCTTCCTCCGCGCAAAGGAGCGTCAACCCTTCTCCGATCTGCTCTTCGCCCGCGAAGTCATAATCGGTCCGGTAAAGCTCCATCGTCGTATCCTCCCGGCTTCTGTACCTTTGAAAATAAAGACGCCCGTCCATCATGAAAAAATACGGCAGGCCGGTCAACTCCCTGCTCTTAAGCGCGCCGGACTCCATATCATAAGAATAGCAGAGAATCCCGGAACGGTCCGCCCCTTTCTCGAAGCTTTCAGCGGCAAAAACCAGTCGTTTACTACCCTCATCCCCATAAAATTTCAGAATATTTTCCGCCGGAATTCCTTCTTTCACCGGGTCTACCATCTTCGTCCGGTCGATCTCACGAATTCGGCCGATGTGCAGACCGTCCGCCTCCTGCCTGGTTATGTACAGATATCCCGCATATTTTCCAAGATATGAGATCCCTTCCCCGGAAAATCTGCCGGTCTCCTGAGTTCGGGTGTCATACCATCCAAGCGTGTCTCCGCTGCCGTTCTCTGAGGGAAGCATACAGTACAGGGCCTGTCCGTACTCGGTGCTGTCCACGATCCTTCCGTCGAACAGCCATCGGAAGCCGCTGCCGTCGGTCTCATACCGGCACACGTGCCAGACGCCGTCGTCTCCCAGGACCGAAGAGTAGATCGCCTCCCCATCCGAGTACAACGGCATCCGGTCCATATAGTAATACGCTCCAGCCACGCCGAGGATCTCTCCGCCGTTGTTGACCACCAGCCCTTCGCTTTCGTCCACCGCGGGCTCTTCCCCCTCCGGCAGCGGTTCCGCCTCCTGAACCGGCGGCTCCGGAAGCGCTTCCTCTCCCGAGGGATGGTGAAGAAGCCCCACGGCCACCCCGCCCACCATAAGGCCGGCCGCCAGGGAGATCCAGATACTTTTCTTCCGGAAACGCAGTACATTCTGAATCCGGGATTTTACGGAGGGCTCTCCGAAACCCGGCGGGCTTAAGAGGAAACGATTCTGCCCGGCGGCATAGGTTAAAAGGCTCTGGGCATAGGCTTTCCGAATGTTGGTCCTGGAATTTTCCAGAACCGCCTCGTCACAGGCAATTTCCATATCATAACAGCACAGAGCGAAGGCAAGCCACACCAGCGGATTAAACCAGTGCAGGATCGTCACCGCCAGAATCAGCGGTTTCACCAGATGATCTCTGCGATTCCGATGGACCGTCTCATGGGCCAGAATATAAGTCCGCTCCTCTTTTGTTAAGCCCGAAGGCAGATAGATCACCGGACGGAAAAATCCCCACAGGAAAGGCGACGGCACACTTTCTGCCTCTACGATCCGGACTCCCTTCTTCTGCTTTGGTAGACCGTAACGGGCGCAGCGGCGGGCCATGTGATACCAGGCAATCAAATCATACAGCCCAAAAGCAACTATCCCCAAAAGCCATATCTTCTCCATCGCCGCCAGGGAGATCCCGCCGTTTTGTCCGAATCCCCCGCTTTCCGCCGCCGGGGCAAACGTCTGCTCCTTCGGCTCCATCCCGCCTGTCATACGTTTCAAATACCCTGACGAGATTCCCTCCGGCGACAACCGGTGCACGGTAACCGACGGCTCCGTCAGACCCGGCACATCCTGCGAAGCCCCTTCCTGTCCGTTTCCCCTTGATTCCATCGCTACCGCCAGCGAGAACGTCGCCACTGATTCCGGAATCAGGCTGTAGCTTCCCGGCAGAGAGACCGGCAGGCACAGGCTTACGAATGTCAGCACCCACAGCTGGTAAGCATAGATCCGCCCGCACCTTTTGAGCAGAATACGGACTGCCAGCACGATCCCGATGCCGCAGCTGCCGGTCAGACTCATCTTTAATATTTTTGCAAACAGCATTCCCTGCATCCGTTATCCCTCCTTGTATTCCTCAATCATCCGGGCCAGCTCCTCGATCTCGGCCCGGCTTAATTTTTTCCTTTTCAAAAATGCCGCCACAAATCCCGGAAGAGATCCATTGTAATTTTCCTCCAGATACCGCTCTCCCTTCTTTCTGGCGTACTCCTCCCGACTCATCAGAGAAGTCACCACCGCCTGCTCGTTCTGAAAGATTTCGTTTTCGCAGATCTTGCGAAGCACCGTGTAGGTGGTGGATTTTTTCCAGTTCAGCCGCTCGGCCGCCAGCTTTACCAGCTGCCCGCTGCCCACCGGCTCCTGCTCCCATATGATTTGCGCCAGCTGATTTTCTGCTTCTGTCATAACATAAATAACCATTTTTTCCCATCTCCTATTTTAGTTCCGCATCTGTCACTCTCTCCGCCCCATGATCTGGAAGAATTTTCCCTCACTTCGTTCCGTAAAATCCTTCCGGGGCTTTGTTCGGACAGATGCTGTTTTTTAGTTCTGTATCCGTCCCGGTCTATATTTTATAAACCCTGTATTTAGTTTAAACTTTTTAAACCAGTTTGTCAACAAAAAATATCCGGAATTTGAGAGCATAACGTTTCAAATTTTGGGGAACATTGATATCAGGCATATGATTTGCCCAGAACAAAAATGAGAAGCTTCGTAACTGCGTGTTACAAATTTCAGATGATAAGGAGGTGTTGTAATGAACAAAACCTTGGATATTCTGGCCCTGACCATCAGTATCATCGGTGCGTTAAACTGGGGGCTTATTGGATTTTTCAACTTTAATCTGGTTCAATTCCTGTTCGGGGCCGGTGGATTGGCGCGAATCATCTACGCGATCGTGGGGATTTGTGCGGTATATCTTTTCACCTTTTATGCAAAGACCGGCAAAGTCTCTTATGATTAAAAATGCAGGAAGCCGCAGCATCCTCGCTGCGGCTTCCTGCATTATTCAGAATCTTCTTCCGGACTCCTGACCGGCTGGTTCCGTGTTCCTCTTCCTTCCTCCTCTGCCTTTAAAAATACTGTA
>CAJUDY010000069.1 GCA_910584945.1 uncultured Lachnospiraceae bacterium
TGGCCCTGGTCAGCGTTCCGGTCTTATCAAAGATGATAGTATCCGCCTCGGAAACTTTCTCCAGAAATGTCCCGCCCTTTACGGTGATCCGGTGCGTGCCTGCCTCCCGGATGGCCGACAGGACAGAGACTGGCATGGCCAGCTTCAAAGCGCAGGAAAAATCCACCATCAGGACAGACAATGCTTTGGTCGCGTTCCCGGTCAGAAGATAGACAAGCGCCGTGCCAAAGAGCGTATAGGGTACCAGCCGGTCAGCCAGTCTGGCCGCTCTCCCTTCCGCCTTTGATTTCAGCTTTTCCGACTCCTCGATCATCTGGACGATCTTGTCATATTTGTTGGAACCGGAAGTCTCCTTCACACAGATGGTCAGCTGCCCTTCCTCCAGCACGGTCCCCGCATACACATACCCTCCTTTTTCCTTGGCTGCAGGCAGGGCTTCTCCCGTCATGGAAGACTGGTTTACCGCCCCGTTTCCTTCCGCTACCACGCCGTCAAAGGGGATTACATTTCCCATGCGGAGCACCACATAGTCTCCTTCCCTGACCTGTTTGGCATCCACCAGAACCTCTCTTCCATCCGTGAGTTTCCACACTCTGCCCGCGTTCAGGGACATGCTCCTTGCCAGATCATCTACGGATTTCTTATGGGTCCACTCCTCCAAAAGCTCTCCGATTCCAAGGAGGAACATGACAGAGCCGGCCGTCTTCATATCCTGGCGCAAGAGGGATACAGTGATCGCAGTCCCATCCAGGACAGAAACTCCAAGCCGCCCCCGGCACAGGGTATGTACGCCTTTCCAGATAAACCGGACCGACCGGCAGCAGACAACCGTACACCGGACCGGTACAGGAAGCAAAAGCTTCTCTGCCATGTGCAACACGATCCTCCAGATCAATTTATCCTGATAGTAACGGTTTACCTCCCGTCCGGAGTTCTGCCATACATGTTCCGGCGCAGAACCCTTTTCACCGGAAAACTTTTGGAGGCACTTTATCAGGTCTCTCCTCTCTCCTGTATAGCAGATGACCGCATCCTGACTCCTCTCATAGACCTTTACCATAATAATGGAAG
The DNA here is from genome assembly GCA_910584945.1 of uncultured Lachnospiraceae bacterium. Lineage (GTDB taxonomy): Bacteria > Bacillota > Clostridia > Lachnospirales > Lachnospiraceae > Hominiventricola. The sequence continues at coordinate 1,072 of CAJUDY010000069.1, forward strand.
GCTGGCAAAGCAGGCCGTATTGGAGGATATCCGCATCCCTGCATGACATCGGCGCGCAGGAAATATGAATCCTCAGACGTCCTTTTATCTCATGTAATATCCGAAATTTCATACTTCCGAAATTGGTGTTTCCTGGAAATCATCATCGGCTTCGCTCTCATCTTCAAATTCCATTTCCTCTGCCGTCCTCTTGTCATTCACCTGGACGGCCTCCGCGTAAATATCCTCCGCGTTTTCCTGAACGATGCTGACCGTCTTCATGATGCACTCCTTTGCTCTGAGCACAGCGGCAGTGCAGGAAACATATACCTTTTTCGCGTCTTTGCTGGATAATACCTTGATACCGGCTGTCCCAAACAGAACCCCTGCAGCAAAGATCCCCGTCTTTTTTACGTCTAATTTACAGATCATGTCCATCATAGCAAGCAATTCCTCCTTCGCTTATTTGTGTTTGTAACCAGTGTAGAATGTCATAATCATACAGATCACAGCAGCCCACGCCCAGAATTTGTGGTTTTTCATGCAGCAGCCCTCCTCGTAATGTTCATTATAATGTATGGGAAACCTACTTTCCATCGCTTTTTCCCTGTTGAGAAATTCTCTCAATTACAGAACCTGCAGCACCATTCTTCCTTCTATACCGCAAATCCGGCATACTGAGTCATGTAAAGTTCATAATATCTGCCCTTTTTCGCAAGCAGCTCTTCGTGGCTGCCGCTCTCCGCTATCTCCCCGTGATCCATGACCACAATCAAATCAGAATCTCTTATGGTGGAAAGGCGATGGGCGATCACGATACTGGTGCGTCCCTGCATAATGCTGTGCATGGCGTCCTGTATGGCCTTCTCCGTGCGGGTATCCACATTGGACGTGGCTTCATCCAGAGTCAGGATTTTGGGGTCCGCCACAAAAGCCCGGGCGATGGCTAAAAGCTGCCTCTGTCCCTGACTGATATTTGCGCCGGACCCGGTCAGCACCGTATCAAAACCCTGCGGAAGAAGCCCGATCATATCCCGGCACTGGCTCATTTCCGCCGTCGCCGTAAGCTGTTCCTCCGTAGCGCTGCTGTTTCCGTATTTCAGATTGTTCCGGACGGTATCGGAAAATAGGACCGTATCCTGCAGGACAATCGCAATATTCCGCCGCAGGCTCTCCCTGGACACATCGCGGATGTTCTGCCCGTTTATGCGGATTTCCCCGCTTTCGATGTCATAGAACCGCATGAGCAGGTTGACGATGGTCGTCTTCCCGCTTCCGGTAGCGCCCACCAGCGCCACTTTTCTGCCATTCGGAACAGCCAGTGTAAAATCCCGGATCACGGGAATTCCCGGTTCGTAGGAGAAGCATACATTTTGAAAGGTCACAGCCGCTTTTTCACCTATCTCCAGCGTCCCGCCATTTTTATCCTCTGTTTCCTCATCCAGCACGGCAAAGACCCTCTCCGCACCGGCAACCGCTGTCTGGATCTGTCCGTAAATCTGAGCGATTTCATTAATGGGCCGGCTAAACTGCTTCGCGTAGACAATAAACGCGGAAATCACGCCCACCGAAATCAGCCCGCTCATGGAAAAATATCCCCCGAAAACGGCAATAATGACAAAACCGATATTCCCGATACAGTTCATCACCGGTCCCATAACGCCGCTGAAAACATCCGTTTTAATTCCCGCTTTTGTGAGAGAATCCGCCGTGGCGCAGAAATCCGCCGCCGTGATATCCTGGTGATTATAGGCCACAACCGTGCGGTATCCGGCAACCATTTCTTCCACGGTTCCGTTCAGCTGTCCCAAAAGCTGCTGACGTTTCCGTGAAAACCTGCGCACCCTTCCGGAAAGGAATTTGGTCGCCAGAAAAGTCAGCAGTACCGTAATAAAGCTGAGCAGTGCCAGCTGCCAGCAGTACCACAACATGACCGCCATGGTGCCGATGACCGTAAGCACTCCCGAAAACAGCGATGGCAGGGACTGGGAAACGGTGGTAGAAATATTTTCAATGTCGTTGGTCATGCGGCTCATCACATCGCCGTGGGAATGGGTATCCAGGTAACGTACCGGCAGCTCCGCGATTTTTCCGAACAGCTCCTCCCGCATCCGCCTGACCACATTCTGGCCAAGCCTGGCGCTGCATAATCCCTGAAGCAGTCCGCAGATGCTGTAAAGCAGATAGACGGAAAGCATCCGCGCCAGCGTATGGGAGAGAACGCCCTGTTTCTCCCCCGCGATGATGTCAACGGCTCCGCTCTGCAGGCCCGGCGCCAGAATGCCGCACACGGTACCGGACAGCACAACCGCCAGCATCCCGGCAGCCAGCCGCTTCTCCTTCACAAAATATACCGCGATCCGCCTGACTGTGGCTCCGATATTGTCGGCGTGTTCCGGCTCCGCAAAGCGCTGCTGCCGATTCATCATTCCCGGAATATTGCGTTCGGCAAGTTTGGAATCCTGTTCTTTGCTCATGCCTCTTTCGCCTCCTCTCCCATCTGGGAATGCCAGATATCCTGATAAACCCGGCAGGACCCCATCAATTCCTCATGGGCGCCGCAGGCCAGGATACCGCCGTTTTCCAGTACGACGATCCTGTCTGCTGTCCGAACGGAGGCAATCCTCTGGGCTATGATGATTTTCGTGCTGTCCGGGTGCGACTTTTTTAATGCCTGGTATAGATTCGCTTCCGTTTTCAGATCAAGGGCGCTGGTGGAATCGTCAAAAATATAGATTTCCGCGGGCTTTAACACAGCTCTTGCGACGGAAATCCGCTGCTTCTGTCCTCCGGACAGGCTCATGCCCCTCTCTGCGATCATCGTATCGTACCCGTTTGTCATCGAAGAAATAAAGCTGTCCGCCTGCGCGATAACTGCCGCGGATGCAAGCAACGCCTCATCCGCCCCCGGCATCCCCCAGGCAATATTCTCCCCCGCTGTTATGCTGAACAGCTCGCTTTTCTGCATGGCGACCGCTATTTTTTCCCGAAGCGCCCGCTGCCGGTATTTTCTGACATCAACCCCGTCCACCAGAACCGCGCCGGAATCCACATCATAAAAACGCAGCATCAGCCCGGTCAGGGTCGTCTTTCCGCATCCGGTAGCGCCAATGACCGCCACTGTCTCCCCTCTATGTATCCTTAGATTGATATGGGAAAGCACGCTCCGGGTGCTTTTCGGATAGGTAAAAGAGACATCGCGAAATTCGATCTCCCCTCGCGCCTGAGTTGCCCCGTCGAAAGATCCATCCTTCAGTTCCGGCTCGCTTTCCAGCACTTCTTTTACCCGTTTCCAGGAGGTAAGTCCTCTGGAAATATTCTGAAACAGCATGACAAGCATCAGAATACCATTCAGAAGCTGTGTGGTATAGGTCAGTGCCGCCATAACATTTCCCGGTGTGACGCTGCCGTTTTCCACCGAAAAAGATCCTGACAGTAAAATGGCCGTGACAGCCATGTACATCATCGCATTCGTAAGGGGATTCATAAAAGCAAAGATCACAAGGATTTTCAGCTGCGTCCCGACCAGCTCCTCATTTGCCTTACCGAAGCGCATTTTCTCATACGCTTCCCGGACGCAGGCTTTCATAATGCGGATACCGGACACGTCTTCCTGCATGATTTCATTCATAGCATCCAGATACGCCTGCAGCCTGGAAAACAGGGGATTTGCTCTCCACAGGCAGAACCCGATGACGCCCACCAGAAACGGGAAAGCGCACAGTACAATGAACCCGAAGCCCGGATTCAGCCGGAACATCAAATACATGCTCCCGAAGGTAAGAAGCGAAGTGCGGATCAGCCCCCTGACAAACAGCGAGACAAAGTTCTGCACCTGAGTGATGTCATTGGTCACCCTTGTTACCAGAGAGCCTGTGCCAAAGCGATCCATCTGAGAGAATGAAAAATCCATGATCCTGCGAAAACAGTCCTTTCGAATCTCATTTCCGATATTCTGGCTGGATATGTGTACGAACACATTGTTGAGAGATCCGCAAAGTCCTCCCACCAGAACAAGGCCGATCATCTGCAGCCCCAGCATCCATATCAGACGCAGATCAGCGCTGCCCCCGTTGCTGACGCCAAGGACACCGTCATCCACGATCCGGCTCATGAAGCCCGGCTGCACCAGATCCATCATCACCTCGCCGACCATGAACAGGCCGGCGATAATGGCAAAGGACAGATACTTTCTGATATACTTCCACATGGTCAGCGTCCTCCGCGCCCCCTTGAAGCCCCGTGGTGTCTGTGACTGTCCCGATGTCCGTGTCCGTCATGATATCCGCTGTCATCCCCGTGTCCATGTCCATCATGGTGTTCACAGTTGTCCCGGCATTCATGCCAATGTCCGTTTCTGAATGTATTCTCGTTTTCTTTATATCGTTTTTTCCAGTCACCGCGGACTCTTTCCAGAAGGGACAGCAGTTCCTGCTTTTCCTCTCCCGAGAGACAGGAAAACATCTCCTCATGCCGCTTTCTGCGCTGCTTTAGCGCCTCTTCCGCAATTTCCTTGCCGCTGTCTGTCAGGGAGATGTCTGTCGTCCTGCGGTCGGATTCATTCTGAGTCCGGACGACCCAGCCTGAGCCTTCCAGCTTGGACAGGATCTCACTGGCTGAACCCGGCTGGATCCCCAGGCGCTTCGTCAGGTCCCTCTGGGTGATTGCTCCCGACCCGTTCAGGATGATCAGGATGCGCTTCTGGCTCGCTTTCCCCTCATACAGAGAACGCATGGTATGATGTAAATCCCGCAGACTGATGATCAGCCTGTCATTGATACTCGCTGACGGATCATTGGCTGTATGCATTTCCTGATCCCGCAGTTTCTCCTGCTGCTCCGGCATTTTCCCGGTGCGGCGGTATTCCTCTCCTCTGCCGCAGTGAGGCTTTTCCAGATCACAATGCCGTCCACAGCCCGGACAAATGGTATTTTCCAGCATAAATCATTCCTCCTTTTATTTAGGTACCTTGATTTTATCACTGCAAAAACAAAATATCAAGGTACCTAAATTTATTTTCTGCTGCAGTATACCGAATTCTCCACCGCTCTTCCTTTAGCTGTACTCAGGCTTTGGCTGCTGCCGGATATGTTTCCCGTCCAACTGCCTATAAGTTGCTGCTATGACAACAACGGAAAACAAAAATGTTAAAATGTCGGATACCGGCATGGAGTACAGAACTCCATCCAGACCATAAAAACGCGGCAGGAGGAGTGCAAACCCAACGCCAAACATGATCTCCCTTACCATGGAAAGCATGGTGGACGCCGCCGCCTTTCCCATGGCCTGCAGGAAGATGAATGCCGCCTTATTCACACAGGCAAACACAACCATGCAGAGGTAAATCCGGAATGCCCGGACTGCAAATTCCGTATAATACGTACTCTCATTGGCCGCACCAAAGATGCCGATCATCAAAGCCGGGAAAAATTCTACAATGACAAGTGCCAGGATGCCAACCGATGCCTCTGCCGCCAGCAGTTTTGTAAACAGCTCTTTTACCCTTTTTTTCGCTCCGGCGCCCATGTTATACCCAACGATGGGGATGCAGCCTGCAGCCATGCCGACCACAATGGATATTACGATCTGGAAGAACTTCATTACAATCCCCACCACGGCCATGGGGATCTGTGCATACTGCTCCTGACCAAATACGGCATCCAGAGCGCCGTACCGCCGGATCATGTTATTGATAGCGGCCATGGCAGCCACAAGGGATATCTGTGACAAAAAGCTGCAGATCCCCAGCATCAGCGTCCTGCCCGCAATGTCCCATTTCAGTTTAAAATCCTCTTTGCCGAACTTTACGGTTTTGGTGTGGGTGAGGTACCACACTGCCAGAACAGCCGTCACCACCTGGCCGATCACCGTCGCCACCGCAGCGCCCATCATGCCCCACCGGAATCCAAAGATAAATACCGGGTCAAGGATCACATTCACTGCCGCCCCCGCAAGCGTAGATGCCATGGCAAATTTCGGGCTGCCGTCCGCGCGGATGACAGGGTTCATTGCCTGCCCGAACATATAAAAAGGAATCCCCAGAGTGATCCAGAAGAAATATTCCATTGAATTGCGGAAGGTCTCTTCATTCACAGTACCTCCGAACATAGCGATGATCCGGCTGCTGAATACAAGATAGACCCCGCACAGCACAAGGCTGAAAATAACCGTGAGCAGAATGGAATTTCCCATACTTCTGCCCGCATCCTGCGGCCTGCCTTTTCCCATGCTCAGGCTCACAAACGCACAGCAGCCATCGCCCACCATTACCGCAACAGCAAGAGCGATCACCGTCAGCGGAAATACCACTGTATTGGCTGCATTTCCATAAGACCCAAGATATGAAGCATTGGCAATAAATATCTGGTCGACGATATTGTACAGTGCACCCACAAGAAGTGAAATGATACAGGGGACTGCGTATTTCCCCATCAGCCGGGAAACCGGCTCTTCCATCAGAAATGTATTGTTTTTTGTTTCCATTTTTGTCTCCTTTCATACAAAAACAGCGTATAGCCCCGGCTGCTGGATTTACGCCGGAGGCTACACGCTGAATATATATAACAGTATGTTTATAAAGAATAGGATACCCCTTTATCTAAAAAAATTCAAAGGCGTTTTTGCACAAAAACTTTGTTGTTTATGTTTCTGCAATATGTACAGATTGTTATGACCAAGTATCATTTTCAGTCATTATTTCTCACTGTATCTGCCAGCCCTCCGCCTGTCCTCTGATCCGCACGAGCTCCCTGTAGATTCCCGCCTGATCCAACAGTTCAGGCTCTTTTTCTCCATTTCAGCAGGAATGCCGAATTGACAATCACAAGGACAGATCCCGCATTATGTACAAGAGCGCCGACAACCGGATTCAGTATGCCTGTAACCGCCAGGGCAATCGCTATAAAATTAAGCGTCATGGAAAATGTAAGGTTCCATTTTATGGTAGCCATCATTCTTTTTGAAAGCATAAGCAGATGCGGCAGTTCCCCTACCTTATCATCCACAAGGGCAATATCTGCCGCATCCACGGCAATATCACTCCCAATGCCGCCCATGGCAATCCCGACATCCGCCTTTTTTAATGCCGGCGCATCATTGATGCCATCCCCGATCATACAGACAGGCTTTCCTTTCCTCTGGCATTCCTCAATATACCGCAGTTTATCTTCCGGCAGACACTGTGCGCACACTTCATCAATGTGAAGCTGTCCCGCCATATTCTGTGCAGCGTTCTGGCTGTCCCCTGTCAGCAGAACAGATTCTATACCGGTCCTTTTCAGGGCGGCAACCATCTCCCCGCTCTCTGCCCTGAGTGTGTCTGACAGAACCACATATCCGACAGACCGGGTGTCTGCCGCAAGGTAAGTAACCGTACATCCCTTTTGTAAATACGCATGAACTTCCGGCCAGTCTGAAACCTTGATATTATTTTCTGCCAGCAGTTCCTTATTTCCTGCATAGACAGCCCTGCCATCCAGAACTGCCGAAACCCCCTGTCCCGGAACCATCCGGAAAGACACCGGATGGATAAGGGCCTGCCTGCATTCCTGCCGATAAGAGTTTACGATGGCTTTTCCGAGGGGATGTTCGGAAAGCTGTTCCACAGATGCCGCAAGACGGAATACTTCATCTTCATCGCAGCCTTCTGCCATGCTTTTTACAGCAACGACGCGCGGCACCCCGCAGGTAAGCGTCCCCGTCTTGTCAAATGCCGCCTTTTTTACCATGGAAAGCCGCTCCAGCGCATCCCCTTCCCTGACGAGGAACCCGTGCTTTGTTGCATTTCCTATTGCGGCCATGATCGCTGTCGGTGTGGCAAGAACCAGCGCACAGGGACAGAATACCACCAGGATCGTAACAGCACGGATGATTTCACCTGTGGCAAGCCATGTAACGAATGCGGCTGACAGCGCTATTACCACGATCCACGTTGCAAAGCGGTCGGCAAGCCCGACGATTTTTGCTTTCCCCGCGTCTGCGGACTGTACCAGCCGTATCATCCTCTGGATGGAGCTGTCCTCCCCGACTTTTAATGCCTCCATCTCAAAAGCGCCGAACTGGTTCACGGTCCCGCTGGAAACCGCATCGCCTGCCGTTTTATCCACGGGCATGGATTCCCCTGTCATGACCGACTGGTTAATGGATGTCTGCCCGGAAAGGATTACCCCGTCTACAGGCACTGTTTCTCCAGGGAGTATGCGAAGGATGTCCCCCACGCATACCTCCTCTGCCGGGACTGTTTCTTCCGTCCCGTCCTTTAACCGCCTTGCTGTATGCGGCGTCAGGCGGACAAGCTTTTCAATGCCCGCCCTTGCCTTTGCCACGGTCAGATCTTCAAGAAGGGCTCCAAGCTGCATGATGAAAGCCACTTCCCCTGCCGCAAAAGTCTCCCCGATACACAGGGATGCGATCAGTGCGATGGAAACAAGCACATCCGCTTTGATGTCAAAAGCAGTAATAAGCCCGATAACTGCCTCCAATATAATAGGAATCCCGCATAATATGATGGAAACCCATGCCGCGTCAAAAGGCAGGGGAACCATATCAAAAATACTTACAAGAAGCGCTGCCCCGGATATGGCAAGCAGCACAATGTCTTTCTTTATGCCCCCAGCCTCCAGTAATCCCTCTACTTTCTTCATCGTTTTCTTCATATCAGGCGCTCCTTTCCATACCCATGGGGGTATATGCATATTATACATATAGGGGTATGGGGTTGTCAAGATATAAAAAAAACAGTCATAGCGACTGTTTTTTTTGCCCGCAATCCAAACGGTATATTTTACATTTTGTCTATTTCATGTTTGCGAAACGTTCCACTGCCTTCGTAAAACTTTCGATGGTCTTCTCCGCATCCCCATGTTCAATCCCGTCGCGCACACAATGCTTAATATGCCCTTCCAATACAACCTGCCCGCATTTATGCAGGGCGGATTTTGCCGCATTGATCTGGGAAAGGATGTCTTCGCATGGGATATCTTCATCCACCATACGGTCAATCGCCTGTATCTGCCCAAGTATTTTGGCCAGCCTGCGGTGCAGATTTTCGGCATCCATACACTGCCTCATAGTTTCACCTCCGTATACCGTTAGGGGTATATGGATATTATATTTGCCTTTGTATGTTTTGTCAAGTTTGTACACGGATCAAGACAGCGGCCTAAGCAGAGCCGGACAGGCGGAGGAAAATCACCAGAAGCCATATTAACCGTCCGATGCTTCCAGACTCTTTTTCGTTTTGAGCAGGACAAACGCAACACCTATTCCATCACCCAGCTCTGGCTCTGCGTCTGGAGCTTCACCATGCGGGCATAGATACCGTTCTTTTTCAGAAGCATATCAGAACTGCCCTGCTCTGCCACTGTGCCTTCAGAAAGGACGACAATCTGATCCGCCCCGGCAACGGTACGCATACGGTGTGCAATGATCATGACCGTCTTATTCTCAATCAGCCTTGACAGGGATTCCTGGATCAGCGTCTCATTTTCCACATCAAGGCTTGCGGTCGCCTCATCCATAAAGTGTAGCCCCGCCCCCGCAACTACCTAAAACAGCGGTATTAACGGTATGTAAAACTGTGTTTTGTGTTCTTTCTTTCAAATTCACCATCGAAAAAAGCATGACCACCGCCATGCCTTTTTCCTTCACAGATATGTCATCTTACCTTCCTGCCTGCGGCCTATTCCCCCAGGCTATGTACCCTCTCTCCTTCCTGCCCTACATGAATTTTTTCAGCACCCCCACATTCTTCTTCGCCAGCGCCTTTTTCG
>CAJUDY010000070.1 GCA_910584945.1 uncultured Lachnospiraceae bacterium
CAGATGCATGGTACAGTTATCAGTTCAGATACTGTTCGGTGAATAATTCAGGCTAAATTGTAAAAATTTCTCTTAAATAATAATAAAACCTCAGGCTTCACATTTTTATTATAAATAAACGCTGTCAAACGCTATTCTCTATAAACTGCCGCCCGCCTGGGCCGGCTGGCCATCGGCTCAGCCGGGCGCGGGTTGATGTTCCTGGAAGGGACATTGGGAGGCGCCGGTCCTTAGTGAGTGCAAGCGGCACGCGCCGCACGAACTTAGTACCGCTGCGTCCTCCCACCTAAGCGAGAGCGGTCCCTGTAAGGAATATCTGCCCGCGCCCGGCGTCCGGGTACCACGTATCTCCCGTCCCCAAGCAGCCAACCTGTTCTTTCTATCCTTTGACAGCCCCCGACGCCATTCCGCTGTAGACTTGTTCCTGGAAGATCAAAAACAGGATAAAGATCGGAATGATCGTGATCAAAACGCCGGCGCAGATGTAGTTATACTGGTTACCGTAAGGTCCGGTAAAGGTATAGAGGGCCGTGGAGATCGTCTTTAAGTTTTTATCCTGCAGGTACAGGTTGGACATATAGTACTCATTGTACACGCCCACGCCTTTGAGCACCAGAGAGGTGACAATCGCTGGTTTTAAAAGCGGGAACAGGATCTTGAAGAACACTCCGAAGTAGGTACATCCGTCCATGATGGCAGATTCGTCCAGAGAGATCGGCAGGTTCTCGAAGAACTGCAGGAAGATGTAGATGGAGATGATATCCGTGCCCATGAGGACGATCATATAGCCGTACAGATGATTGATCAGCCCCAGGTTGTACATGATCTGGTACACCGTCACCTAGGTCGCGATGCCCGGAATCAGGGAGGCGAACATGAACAGAGTGTGGATCACTCCGCTTCCTTTGAACTTGAAGCGGTTCAGTACATAGGCCAGCATGGAGCCCGTGAAGATGGAGACGATCAGCACCACCACCAGAACGATGGCCGTATTCATAAAGCCCCGGAACATGTTGGCCTGCTGTACGGCGATCACAAAGTTCTCAAAGTAGGCAAAGGACGCCGGAAGGTCCAGAACCGATGTGGTGTTGTACTCTTCTGTGGTCTTGAAGGCGGTCAGCACGCAGACGCAGATCGGAAGCAGCGCCACCAGGGATGCCAGTATAATCGATACATATTTGAAGACCGTGAACGCGAAGGTCGCCGGTTTCATTTTCATGATGGTCATGTTTATTTTCCTCCCTTCGCCGCTGCTTTCGCCGCGCGTTTTTTCGCCCGGACGGCTGCCTTGGATTCGTCCTAGCTGCCGTCGTCAAACACATACTTGAAGAACAGGTTCTGAGCCACCGTACAGAGGATAATGATGCCTAAGAGGACGATGGCCATGGCGCAGGCCAGACCCACCTTCTGATTCTCATGTGCCAGGCGGTTCATGATGACGAAGTAGGTACCGGTTCCCATGGTGCCGTTGGTGATGACGTAGGGCGGCTCGAAAGCGCTTAAGGAACCGCTGATGGACAGGATCAGGTTCAGCACTACGATGGACTTGATACTGGGCAGGATGATGTATTTGAACTGATGCCACTTGTTGGCGCCGTCCAGGGAAGCGGCCTCGTAGAGGTCCGTATCCACCGACATCATGGCGCCCAGAAACAGGATCATGTTCTGTCCCATATATCTCCAGACGGAGGTCGCCGCCAGAGAAATGTTGTTGATGCTCTGGTCCTGCAGCCACATGGGAATGTTCTCGATATCCATCCCGAGCATCTGCAGCAGGGAATCCAGCACATATCCTCTCGCGTAGAAGAACTTGAAGATAAAGCCAACCGCGATACCGCAGATCAGGTAAGGGAAGAACATGGCCCCTTTGAAGAAGCCCGCCCCTTTGATCTTGAATACAAACATGGTTGCGAAGAACAGTGCTAATGCCAGCTGCACCATGACGCCGCCCATGTAGTACACACTGACGAACAGAGATTTGAAGCACTCGCCTCTCTGGAACACATCAATGTAGTTTTTAAGGCCGACCCAGGTACCGGGCTGTCCGTATTTGACATTCTGAAAGCTGAATTTTACCATCTCCAGAAACGGTATGTAAGTGAAGACAAGTAAGAGTAAAAGCGGGACAAACATAAACGTGACGATGATCAGTTTTCGCTGTCCTTCCCTGCTTGTCATCTTTTCCCAGAAGCTCTTCTGAGTTCCGGCTGTCGTACTGCTCATAACATCCTCCTTCTATTCGGTGACTTCCACTCCCAGGGTCTCCTGCGCGTTCGTCCACTTCTCATTCCACTCGCCCATGAGTTCGTCCAGCGTCTTTGTCCCGTAAAGAGCGGACTACAGGATCTCGCAGTCCGGATAATCGTCGTTGTTGATGCCCACTTCGCTCTCCAGGTTCACCTGATCAAACAGGTCTTCCTCTCCCTCTGGAGCCGGAATGTTGGAAAGAAGCTCTACGCCCTCGAAATCAGCCAGCACATCCGGAAGGGGTGCGGACTTCAGAGCCGGGATGCTTCCCTCGTCCGTATACATGGGAGACGCCTCCAGGACCCATTTCAGATACAGCATCGCCGCAATCTGATTTTCCTCGGTCGCCTTGTTGTTGATGCCAAAGCCGTAGTTGCCGCCCGCGCTGGCATATCTCTTGCCGTCCACGGTGATGGGGAAGGGCATGTATTTTACATCCTCCGGAGTCTCGCCCTGATCCCGGCACTGCTGCACAGCCCAGGAACCCAGCACCATGCTTGCGATCTCGCCCTTGTTGACGGCGCCCTTGGAGGACTCCCAGTCGGTACTTGCCGGGTCTTCCTCAATCAGTCCTCTGGCAACCGCCTCATACATCGTATAATAGACGGCGTAGGGTCCGGTCATATCGTCCCTCTTCGCGAACGGGTCCTTCATATGCGGCATCTTGTTTTTGAAATCCGGATCTCCGGTGCACACGATATCCGTGTAAGCGTCCCAGGCGCCCATGGGCCAGCCTGCAGAGAAGTTGGTGTACAGCGGAACCGCATCGGTGTTGTCCTTGATGGTCTGAAGCGCATCCAGGAATTCATCCGGTGTGGAAGGAAGTTCTGTAATGCCTGCCTGATCCCAGATCTTCTTATTGTATACGACTCCGCCTGCGGTGCCGCCGTTGGCAATGCCGTATACGGTTCCGTCAAAGCTTTTCTCCACGCAGAAGTTGTAGATGCCGTCCAGTGTGTCGAAGGCGCCCAGCGGCGCAAAGTACTGAGACAGTTCGCTCTTGTTGACGGATGTGGGAATGAAGCACAGATCGCCCCAGTCGCCGGTGGTAAGGCGCAGCTTCAAGGACTCCTCGTAATCGGTAATGCCTTCGTACTCTACGGTGATGTTCGGATAAAGCTCCATGAACTGTTCTGCATACCCTTTGTACACCGTATCCACGATATCGGTACGGTTGGTCAGCACCTTGATGCTGGCGGTCAGATCCGTGTAATCTCCTGGAGTATCCGCCGTGGATAAGGTAATGGAGTCGATGGTCGGAAGATCCACCGGGGCTGCCGCCTCCTGCTTGCTTCCGCCTCCGCACCCTGCCATCGGTACGGTCATGGCTGCTGCCAGTCCCAAACTCATGATTTTTTTGTTCAGCTTCATAATTTAAGCCTCCCTTTCTTTATTTTTCACTCATTTTTAAGTTAATTTAATTTTAACACTTTTTTAAGATTTTTCAATAATTATTTTAAACAAACTAGTTTTTCTCTATTTTTCCCGGATTCAGCCATGATTTTTTATGCAATATGTCCATTTTACTTTGATATTTTCTACTTAATATTATTTTAATTTAATCCATTTTTTAATTAAACGCAAAATAAAAGCTGCGGATTGACTTGTCACAACATATCATCAATGTTATAATATTTTAAAAATTACATACAAAGGAGTTGTGATTATGAAAAAGTACCTGTTAACTGCCATCCTGATTCTGTCCGTCCTCATGACGGTCACCGGGTGTTCCGGAGGCGGCACGGCCCCCGTCCTCACTCTGGGTGAGAAGGAAGTTGCCTTAGGCGACTGTACCCCCGGAAATTTTGACAGCGTGGACCTGGAGATCGGCGTCCCCGGAGGCGGGATTCCCATCGGCAATATCCCCGGCAACAGCTGGCTCTCCGGATTCCTGACCGCCGGAAAAGACTACAACACCTACGCCTACCTGTACGTATACAACCCGGACCGGGACGAGGTCCCCTACTTTATGTCCAAAGTCTACAAAGTAGACCTGCACTTCGACTCCGAAGATCAGACTTTCTGGGAAGATGGTTCGATCCTGGTCAACGGAATCAACTTCTCCGGCATGGACGTGTCTGCCGTCAAGGAAGCCATGGCAGACTACAAGCTGAAAACCGATGACGCCGATCATCTGTTCTACAAGGACGGCAAATACAGCTACTCCATCGATTTCGGGGAGGACGGAACAATAACGGAAGTTACACTGGAGGAAGAAATTTCCAAAAGTTATTAGTCCCAATACTGCTAAGCGAAGAAAAAAAAGAAAGGACGGCAATGCCGCCCTTTCTTTTTTTCTCACTGTCTCCGCACACTGTTCTTCAATACCACATGCCCGGAGACGATCTCCAGCCCCCTGCCGGAGCCCGGATTCTTGAATTGTTTCATCAGTTTCTTGATAGCCACTCTCACCATGGCTTTTGTATTAACCTCGTAAGTAGTGATCTTCATGTCCACGTAACCCGGATAGAGGAAATTGTCAAATCCAACTACAGACACGTCGTCTGGCACCTTCAGGCCTCTGGCGTTCAGCTTACTCACCAGCATACCCGCCACCAGGTCACAGTTGCAGACGAAGGCTTTTGGAAGTCTCCTGGGAAGCTGGAACTCCACGATGCCGTTCTCGTCCCGGTCCTCGATGATCCACTCCGGATGGATGTTCTTCCGGTGTTCGGTCATGGCCTTCATATAGCCGCAGTAGCGATCCATGATACTGCTGGTGGCGTAGATGGAGCCGATAAACCCGATCTCCTCAAAGCCCCGGTCAAAGAGCACCTTCGTCATCAGATACATCCCGTAAAAGCTGTCCACGATCACCGCGTCCTGGGCCAGCTCGCTGTCGTAAAAGTCCAGGAACACGATCGGAATGGAGGTCGCCGCCTTCAGTCTCCGGATATATTCCTTGTCGATCTCCCCAATGATGATGAGACCCTCCACCTTATTTTGAAGCACCATCTGAGGAAGCTTATATGCTCCCTGCTCTTCCGTAATTTTCAACGTCTCAATGGTCGTATAACACTGCTTTTCCGTGGCGGCCAGCGCCAGCTCCTGATAGATCTTCCAATAATAGGTGGTGTGATTGCCCAGGTATTTTTCCGCGATCAACACCCCGATCTTCTGAAAATCCTCGGTCTGCTCCTCTTTAAGCTTCTGTTTTTTATGATTCTCGTATCCCAGATCCTCCGCGGCGGCCAGAATCTCCTCCCGTAGCTTTTCGCTGACTCCCTTTTGTCCGCTTAAGGCGTTGTGCACCGTCACTGTGCTGACTCCCACCTTCTCCGCGATATCCACAAGTCTTACTTTTCCCATCATTTTTCTCGCTGCTTTCTGACAAAATGATACAGTCTGCTTCTGAAATCTCCCTGCTCCGGCGGAATCAGGTAACCACAGTTCATCAGTTCTTCTCCGAGGAAGACCTCCCCGGTATCTTCAAGGACATACTCCGTGTCCTTCTGAAGGCCTCGAAGGAAGATCGCCCGGCTGTGCATATTGGGCTGCGCCAGTACCTGTACAAAAGTCACCAGAGCTTCGGAGCCGTCCTTGGCCGCCACCTCCCAGCAGTCATAGGGTTTCTTCAAAGACCAGGAGGCCAGACGGTAATAGTCACCCCTCTGCATAAGCGGCTGATATCGGTGAAACGTCTCCACCTGCTCCGGGATCTTCGACCGGTCTTCTTCGGAGATCTTCGTGATGTCCAGTTCATACCCGAACGCTCCCGCCATGGCCACATGTCCTCTGGTCTCGAAGGGCGTATTCCTTCCCACGACGTGGTTGGGGCAGTCCCCCACATGGGCGCCCATTGTGGAGAGGGGATAGATCAGGGCGGTCCCTTCCTGGATCTTCAGACGCTCCACGGCGTCCACATCGTCAGAACACCAGATCTGGGGGCTGTAGTAGAGCATCCCCGGGTCGAACCTGGCCCCGCCGCCGGAGCAGTTCTCCAGAAGAAGGTCCGGAAATTCTGTCACCAGACGCTCCTGCATCTTATAGACCCCCAGCACATACCGGTGCATCAGCTCCCCCTGACTCTCCCGGTCCAGCCAGGCGCTGCCGATATCGCAGAGCTGCCGGTTCATATCCCATTTCACATAGGCGATGGGCGCGCTGTGCAGGACATCCGCCACACACTGATAGGCGTAATCCACCACCTCTCTTCTGGACAGATCCAGCACATACTGGGCCCGGCTCTGGGAGGGGCGTCTTCCAGCGATCTGAATGGCCCAGTCTGGGTGCTCCCGATACAGGTTGGAATCCGGCGAGATCATCTCCGGCTCGAACCAGATGCCGAACTCCATGCCGATCTTGTTGACTTTTTCAACCAGTTCCGGCAGACTGGATTTTAACTTCTCTTCGTTGACAGTCCAGTCGCCCAGGGAGTTATCGTCAAAGGCCCGTTTTCCGAACCAGCCGTCGTCCATGACCAGCATCTCGATCCCGGCCTTCTTCGCCTCTTTTGCGATCGCCAGGAGTTTCCCGGCGTCAAAGTCAAAATAGGTGGCCTCCCAGTTGTTGATCAGCACCGGGCGCTTTGCAAACTGATGTTTGCTTCGGATCAGATGTTCCCGGTAGAAATCATGGAGATTGCGGGTCATAAGCCCCAGCCCTGACCCGGAGTAAATAAGTACCGCCTCCGGCGCCTGGAAGCTCTCTCCCGGCCTTAAGTTCCAGCAGAACTGCTCCGGATGGATGCCCATGGTCATGCGCACCTGCTCAAACTGGCTCTTCTCCGCCTGGGCCAGGAAGTTGCCGGAGTAGACAAAGTTCATGCCGTAGACTTCCCCGGTCTCCTGGGTCGTGCCCGGCGTCAAAAGGGCCAGGAAGGGGTGCTCCTGATGGCTGGACTCTCCTTTCACAGAGGACACCAGCTGCTTTCCGTACTGCAGAGGCCCCCGCTGGATATGACGCTCTCTGGCCCAGCTTCCCGCCAGGGTGAGCATCTCATACTCCCGGTCGTCCATATCCAGGCAGGCGCTGTACACCTTTTCCAGCTTCAGATGCTGTTCTCCTGCGTTTTCGATGCGCACGCTCCGGGTGATCACATCGCAGTCCGGGAATACGGAGTAGGATAGGAACACTTTAAGTTTAAAAAACTCGTCTTCGCAGATGATCTGAAGCGTCTCTACTTCCTCCTCACTCCCAAAGGACGCCGGCAAGCCCGGAAGGGATGGCTTCCCCTTGCGAATCTCATAGCCACCGAACAACAGTTCGCAGCCGATGCTGCCGGATTCGCTTCGGACGTCCAGGCAGCTCTCCCGATAGTCCCCAATCCCCCCAGTGGGATATTCCGTCGGAAAAAAGTCCAGGAAGGAGGCTTTCTCCCGCACCCGGACCGAGGGCGTAAAGGGAGCTTCCTCCATGCGGAGCAGACGGTTGCTTCCGTCGCCTGAGAGCCTCTTTCCATAATAAATATGTCCCACATAGCCCTCCGGCGAGAGGCCGATCAGGTAGCTGGTGCGCTTGGTGGAAAGGTGAAAGATTTTCTTTTCTTCTATGTATCTGATTCCCATAATTTATACTCCTAATTAAAGTTCCGCATCCACTTAAACAGATGCTGTTTTTAAGTTTCTCGTTCTCTGTTATCCCAGAAACGCGAATGGCGCTTGCGGGTCCATCCGCAGATACTGCATCATCAGATAGGCGCCCCGCAGGGACACCCGCTCCTTGGACAGGATGCGCCGCACCTCTTTTTGATCCGCCATCACCACCTGTATCTGCTCTGTGGACTCGCATTGGGCGGTTCCCTCCAGAGCATCTACCGTCCCGTAGACGGCGACGCTTGCCTCGTCCGTGAGTCCCGGCCCCAGAAAAAAGGGGCGGCGGAAGCAGGAGTCTCCTCCAGTATACTCCTCGAAGGAAAGTCCCGTCTCCTCCTTCATCTCCCGCGCCGCCGCCATCCCCGGCGTCTCCCCCGCGTCCACAAGTCCGGCGGGAAGGGCATAGATCTCGGTGTCCAACGGATATCGGTACTCCCGGATCAGAACCAGACGCGGACACGCCTCTCTGGTCAGCCCATAGATCACGATCCCCTCCGGCGAGAGGCTTTTGGTATAGAGCTTCAGATTCTCCTCGTCATTCCTGGAAGCAAAATAATAATCAAAAGGCGCCCCCTTGGTATCATACGCATCCAGATGATACAGATTCAGATGGGGATTGTCCGTAAGTTTCTGAACCCCGCCGATTTTTCTCATAGCATTTCCCTTTTTATCCTTTCTTTTAATTAAATTTAAGTAAATTTGAATACTATTTTATGCGAGAATTAGTTAAATGTCAATTGTGTATTCGGGAGATTTTTCCAAAGGTTTGCTGTGTAATGTGTATAACCAAAAAATTTGTTTGACAAAGCGACGCAAATGTCGCATAATAGAAAGTGACATGAGTGTCGCAAAAGAAAGGAGGGGAGCATATGAGTTCAAAAGGAGAAAAGACCAAACAGGACATTCGGGAAAAAGCGTATCAATTGTTTGCGGAAAAGGGATTTAAAGAGGTAACGATGAAAGACATCTGCGAGCGAACAGGGCTTAGCCGCGGAGGGTTGTATCGCCATTACGAGAGTACCGAACAGATCTTTCTGGAAATTGTGTATGCTTTTTCCGAGCAGCAGAAAAACGAAGTATCTGCCAAAATCGAGCGGCACATTCCCGCCGCCGCGATCCTGGAGGAACTTCTCTCAAGATACGCAAAGGAAATGACGGACCACGAAAACTCCATCAGCCTCGCGATCTATGAATTCTACAGCAATCCGTCGATTTCCAAAGAGGATAATTCTGTAAAAAAGCAGTACGAAATCTCAAAATCAGCCTGGACAGAACTGATCCACTATGGAATCCGTACAAAAGAATTCAACCAGACAGACCCGGAATCTATCTTCCATGTCCTGATATTTGCATACCAGGGAGTACGAATGTACAGCAGATTGATGAACATCGATCCAGAGATTCCCACTCAAATCACACAGGAAATAAAAAGGCTATTACAGCCAAGGGAGGGCATATGAAAAATGAGATTGTTTTGGTCAGACCGACTTTGGAACTAAAGGAAAAAGCGCTGGAATACCGCAGGGAACATTTTCAGCATGGAGAAAAGATCATCTACGGAAGCGAGCTTTTTGACAAGACTGAAAGCTATGAGGAATGGCTGACTTCCGTCACGCGGAACACCGATTCCCGGACGGTAAGCGAACACTGGGTCGTCACGGATACCTTCTTTGCCATCCGCAAGAACGATCAAAAAATCATTGGAATGATCGATCTGAGACACACATTGAATGATTTTTTGAAAGATTTAGGAAATTGCGGATACAGCGTGCGTCCATCGGAGAGAAGAAAAGGATATGCGACAGAAATGTTATATCAACTTCTAAAGACGGCCAGAGAAGCAAAGTTGAAGGAGCTTCATATATCCGTTGAAAAAGAAAACACAGCGTCCATAAAAGTTGTACAGAAAAATGGCGGCGTGTATGAGCGAAGCTTTTCCTTTGAAAATGAAGGGGCGGATATTTACAAAATCGCACTATAAAAAGACTGAGAAATATGCTGTGGCATATATACTTAAAATCTTGTTTCTGTCGCCCTGCTACAGGAAATAGATGGGATCATAACACGCAATCCAAATGACTACAGTAAATCTGGAATTAAAATATGGACGCCTGAACAACTGTTGATGCAACAACGTAAATTGTATAAAACAGCCCCTTTGTTCAACATAATTTCATCAAACAAAGAGGCTGTCTTTGTTATTGATACAAGGAATTAAGAATCATTCGTTCTCGAATTCTTACAGTAATCTTTTACTTTCTTTCTCGGAATCAGAGGATTCCACTTCTTCCTGTCCGGAAGTTTCCTCCTCAGAAGCATTCTCTTCTTTCGATCCTTCCTCTTCCTTTATCCTGTCTGTTATCTTTTCTGCTGTTTCTTCTTCACCTTCACTTTCTGCCTCGTCCGCGGTCGGAGTCTCGGCCTCCTCTTCTGGGAGTACCGCGTCCTCTTTTCCGGAGGCTGCCGCGTCGGAGTATTCGGCGTTGGCGTCGGCCTCTTCCTCGGGGGCCGGAGCGGATACAGATGAATCCGGAACGCCGGGGGCGTCCGCCTTGGGAAGTTCCTCTGCGGACGGTTTGGATGTCTCATCTGCAGACTTCGTTTTACTTTCAGAACGGACATCAGAACTATAGTCCAACGAAAGAAGTGCTTCCGTCGCATCCGTCTTTTTCACCGTAATCGAATCAATATCCACCCCGGCAGAATCATCCGCCATCCACCACAGGCTGATATTCAGATCCGTTCCACTCGGCTTTACTGTCCAGGCAAACGTTGCTCTCTGCTTTCCGTCTCTTTCTTCGCTTCCAAAACTGTTTCCGCTGTTGGCCTTTTGCCAGGAATAACCGTCCATTGCAGTTTCATCGTAAGCGTCAAATAAGATAGTGGATAGAAAAATAACCACCGGACCTCTATACT
>CAJUDY010000071.1 GCA_910584945.1 uncultured Lachnospiraceae bacterium
TGTAACAAAGAGAATCCCGTATTTATGCGGGTTCTGGCGTTTCGCAAACGCCTAGTTGACTCTTTCCAGCAGGAAGGAGGTGACTAGTTTGGACCTCTTATATAGTTTTTTTATCTCTATCATAGCAAATGTGGTTTCACACTACATATGCAAGTGGCTGGATGGAGATGAGTAAGCAACAGTCAGCACAGTTATACAGGAAAACCCCGGGAATGCGACTCCCGGGGTTTTCTTGCTGTTGACGTTTGGACCTCTTATCACAACGTCTTATCTCTACATGCTAACTATAGCATTCTTCTTGAACTTCGTCAAGCACATTTGTGCTACAAGTTCATGCTGCAGCACACTCTCCCAGGTGGTTTGCAGCACAACTAACTATCGGTGCCGGTAGATCTTAGACACCTTTTTCACGAATCAGGGCATCTAACCGGGCAAAGCCTTTTACGGGCAAAAAAAGCCCCACAACCCGCATATATAAGCGAATCCCAGGACTTCTAATGCACCGCCAGGGGCTCGAACCCTGGACACCCTGATTAAGAGTCAGGGCATGTAAGGCATGTTTTTGTAGCACAAGTCCGTTCTGATCTACTCTGATCCGGCCCGCTGCGCATCTACTTGTAGCACAACTTCCCCCTCACTTCTTAGCATATCCTGTCAAGTTTTGATGTACTTCCCCGAATGAATATGATATAATAGCTTTGCTGTGTCACCTCCGGCAGAAAGGGGGTGTTTAAATGCTCGATTATCTTTTATCCTTTTTGGTCTCCATGTTGGCAAATGTAGGTGCCTACTACATACGCAAATGGTTGGATGGAGACGATAAGTAGCACAGCCCAGCCTTGAAAAAAGAAAGCCCCAGGATCTGCACTCCTGGGGTTTTCTCTGTTTAAATGCTTTATCTTTTATCCTTGCCTGCTTACAATATAGCACTTCTTAGGACTCTCGTCAAGCACATTTGTGCTACAAGTTCATGCTCGAGCAGCTCTCTGAAGGTAGTTTGTAGCACAACTAGCTATCTGTGCCGGTGGATCCAGTCCCAGAAGTTGATAATCCGAGTTCCCGTGCTTCGTCCTGGGCCAGTCTTATAATACTCCTTTTCCCTCTTTCATCCGCCTGGCGGTATAGATCTACAAGCTGCTGTTCCTCTGGAGTGAGGTCTTCAGATTCTTTTCCCAGAATCAACCAATTGAGTGAAACTTTTAGCTTATTAGCTACTGCTACGACTTTATCATAACTTGGATTTTGGTTTTCCCATTTTCTTAATGTTCCGTTTCCAAAACCTAGCTCTTGTTCTAAACGCTTAAAATTTGTGCCTTTTTCATTACATGTCTTTTTCATTCTCTCGTAAAGTGACATATGTTTCTCCCAAAAAGAATCGTTAAATATCGAATTAGTTGTTGACAATTCGCTAATTAGCTACTATACTGAACTTGTGGGACAAGTTCCCATATAAAAGACGTCTTAAAGGTAATTGTAGCACAAATTCGATCGAAAGTATAGCCCCGGATGCGGCTGCCATGTCAGAGGCCCGGGAGTGAAAGGAGAGAGAAAGATGAAATTACCGAAACTAGGTGACAAGTTTTTAGTCACCAAGACTTATTATTCGGGGGGAATGCCCTCCAGCACTTTTGTCGTCTCAGGAGTCCATATTGAGATCCGTGCGGATGAAGACAGGCTTGATTTTGTCTGGTACTGCGTGTATGTCGACAAGGTGCATGATGACCTTTTCCATTCCAAAATCCTGCATGTCTCCTTATGCCTGGAGAATGCCCTGGATTATATTGCAAACCTCACGCCCTATGAGGAGCCAGAGGAAAATGCGGATTCAGGATCCGCCATTGAAGAGGAGGGAACCTGCGATGGACGAAAGAGACCTGAAAGCGTTACTGGAGTTCAAGAAGAAACTGGAGACTTTTATGATGCTGGTCATGACCGTGGGGAATCTTCTGGTCGCCGTCATAATCTTACTGATACTGTTAAAAGAGTTTCTGGGGTGCCTGGCCGTTTAGGGGGTGTTTCCTATGCCTAGACTCTACGGGAAGACAGAGACGATCCATAAGACAGTGCGTTTCACCCAGGAGCAGATTGACCTGATCGACTCCCAGGGGCAGGACAGTTTCACCGCCAATCTGGACCATCTGCTGAATGAATTTCTGCCTTCCGGGGAAAGTGAGCGCGGCAGATGTATCCGCATGGAACGGGACTACCTGCGCCGTACCAAGGAAGAACTGGAGCGGCTGCTTAAATACCTCAGGGCCTGCAAGCCATACGTCTACGCCCTGGGGAATGCCCTGGAAGACGCTATAGATCTGGAACATCTGCTGCAGGAAGAGGGTGCTGACCTGCCGGTCCCTCATCCGGGGAGGCGGCCATGAGCATACTATCCCTGTCGGGCAGTCATGGCCCCATGTCCTTTGAGAGAAAGTATCTCCAAGCGCGGAACGAAACGCGCGCGGGGCTGCGCCGCCGCTCCCGGACAGGAGCTTTTCCAGGGGCACGGGCTCGGACGAGGGCGGGGCCTCCCCCGACGGGTACATAAACTGATCTTTGCTCTTATATACGGGCGGTTTTGGGTGGATTCCGCCGGGCGCCGCCGGGGCTGTGTAAACGGTGTATAACCCCCCATCTCTGGCTGCCGTGGGTAAGCCGGTGTGCGGGCTGTGGGTAAGCTGTGTATAACACGCCCCACCGTTATGCACAGCTTATCCATGGGCCGTGCACCGGCTTATCCATGGCAGCCAGGGGGGTTATGCAGGGTTTGCACAGCCCTCTACGCCCTGCGCAGCAGCAGCCCGTACCAAAAACCGCCCGCCGGCGAGTGGAACCTTCGCTTTTGCGGCACTGGTGCCGCGCCCCGCCCGACCCGGGGCCGGGTTCCTGGAAAAGAGCCGGAGTGGAGACGGCGGCGCAGCCCCGCGCGGCAGCGAGTGACAACCGCGGAGGATTTCTCCGTGGGCCGCCCGGGCCGCCCTCTTTCCGGCGGACAAAGATCTATACAAGCGCCTGCCGGGTATTGCCCTGGCAGCGGACAACAACCATATAAGGAGGAAAACGACATGTTACAATTCATATTCACTTTTTCCCTGCGCTTTCTGCAGGGGGCCCTGGATCTATTGCGTACATACCAACTGCCCCTTCTGTGCGTCCTGGGCGGCGCCGGTGCGGGCATCTATTCCTACGGCTGCCGCAAGCTCTACCGGCTGCGCAGAAAGCAGCGGGAGGAAGCGCGCCTGCATCCGGACGAGCCCGTCCCGGCGCTGCCGGAAAAGGCCAGACAGTCCGCCCTGGCCTATGAGATCGCGGGGTTCATCACCCTGCTGGCCGCCTGCCTGGCTATGTTTTTCCTGGGCCATTTTGACAAGTACCTGGCCCTGCTGGGCTTTGGAGCCTAGGCCGGATCCCCGTGAAGTGTCCGGGGAGTACAAGACCTTCCAGGAATGGCTCTTATGGAAGTACGATTATACCCCCCGGAAGCTCTATGACCTGTGCCTGGCAACAGGTAGCTACGGGGACTATGACAAGGTCATGGCCTGGTACCGCCGCAGGTACCAGCAGTACAACGAACTGCGTGAGCAGCTGCTGGCCGCTAACCCTTTCACAATTCATAACAACACATAATAACTGATCAAAGGAGGATCTAACAATGGATATAATGCAGTCTCTTACAAACAAAGCCAAGATTCTGGTGCTTTTTGCCAACTGTTACGACATGGTGGCGGACGGTAAGCAGGTAGCCGGATGTTCCGTGCATTACCTGTTCTGGGGAGAGCATGGGGAGGCGCTCTTAGAACAGAGCGAGTATGACGTGAGCAAGCCGGTAGGCATCCAGCGGGCCAAAGTGTCCATGGACAGCGCCATGCGGATTCGGGTGCCTGTTGCCCCGGCCATATATGAGGGAACTTTTGAAACCAAGGTTGGCAGTGACGGCAAGCCGGTGCTGCGCCTGGTGGACATAGCCTATTATTCCAACGTGCGTTTCGCGGAGCATGTCGTGCCCGGCCTGGTGGTGCCCGGCATGATCGTGCATAAGGAGCCGGAGACCCAGGCGGAACGTGCCCTGGCCGCCGCATCCGAATTGGAGGCAGGGGATAAGCCGGAGAAGAAGACCGGGAAATGACCGGTAGCAGGTAATGGCAATGGAACAGACTGAATTATTCGATACATCCGAACAGTCGGAGGATGGGCGGCAGGAGCTGCCCTCCGTCTCCGGCGGGGACAACGCCTCCGGCCCCTACACCGGGGGCGGGATGGACCCCCGGGCGCTGGAACTGCTGGAGCAGACTGCCGGCAGTTCCCAGGCGCTGCTGGATCACATACAGGACCGGGACGCGGATCAGGAACAGTACCTGCGCCTCCTGGCGGAAAACAGCGATGATACCCAGCTGTTGGAGGCCCTTATGGAAGTGTCCGCCAGCAACCAGGAACTGCTCATATCCAACCAGCGCCTGGAACTGCAGATGGAGACCGGTATCAGCATCCTTTTGATCTTCATGGTCGTGGGGCTGCTGCATTATATATACAAGTTTTTGCGCATGTTTTTTTAAATGTGCCGGTCCGCGGTACCGATCATATCCCGGCCGGCGCGGAAAGGAGGAAAGCTATGGGTGGTATTTTACTTTCTGGCGCTACTACGACCAACGGCAGCGTTCTCGCCGGCGTGGTCACTTCCGCCATGTTAAACGGCGTGCTCAGCGAAGTCGTGGGCGTCCTGCCGGTGTGTTTCCCGGTGATGGTGTCCTTCATCGCCCTGCGCAAGGGTATCTCCTTTGTGGGATCCATCCTGCGCTCCGCTTAACGGCTGCCCCTTTCGCCGGTTAAGCGCTATCCTGCCCTGGGGGAAACTTCCCCGGGGCATTTTAGGAGAAATGTGAAATGGTCATGGAATTACTTTATAAACTACTGCGGATCGTCCAGGCCCTGGAAACCAGAGACTTGCTCCGGATCGCCCTGGCGGTCCTGGCACTGATACTATTACTCAGAAGGAGGTACAAGAAAAAATGAAATGCTACACACGGTATATGCTGCCTTTGGTGATCGCTGTTTGTATGTTCCTGGGCAGCTTATTTTTTAGCCTGGATGTAGAGGCAGCCCAGGATGGTACTACTCCCTCTTTTGATGTCGATGCTGTAATGGCATCTATTGACGGGGATTTTTATACTTATAATGTCATTGTCTCTTCTAATATCGTAGGTTATCCTCTGAAATATTATTTAGTTTCGACTTCTGCCCCGTTGTCCTATCATCAGGAGAGTTCTATATATCAATACAATTCTTTATCCTTTTTTGAATCCCCAGGAAATTATATTACTTATGTTTATGATGAAAATTCTGAACAATTTACTTTTAATTCAAAGGGAGCCCAGGATCTTTATATAGACAGTCAACGATGTGTTATTATTGGGGTCCGTCAATTCTTTTCTTCATCTTATGATATATATAAATACCGGGGATCGGAATATACTGGTGAATTGGTTTTTCAGGGACCGTCGCCCTTCCAACAAGCAGTCCGGGGCCAGGATTGGACGACGGTGATGACGGAGATAGTGATAATGGTTCCCTTATTGATTCTATTCTTAGTATCCCTGATCGGATTGCGGAAAGGCTTAAGGTTCGTTTCGAGCTTCTTACATCGGGCATAACCTTAATAACCGACAAGCTCTCTACCTTCTTCTCCTCCTGGAGCACAACGATCGACACCTTCAAGACCAACGTGGGCTCCTGGTTCACTAACATTGGAAACTCTTTTAAGGAAAACATTGGGAATTTCAGCACAAACGTTGGAAATTGGTTCTCTAACCTAAAGGATTCCATCGGGAAGGCCCTGGGAGATCAGCTCTCCAACATCAAACAGGGCTTTGTGGATGTTAAAGACAACTTTTTAAACCTGCTTAAGAAGGTTGCGGATCTGTGGGTGGAGATCAACTCCCTGCCGCTGCGGATCCAGGAGAAGGTGAAAGAACTGTTTGAATACTTCTTCCTTCCGGACGAGGAACTGACGAACCAGCGCCTGGACCAGATCCGCCAGAAGTTTGCTTTCATAGATTCCCTGGCCGGTAACGGAGAGTCCATCATAGACTTTCTGCAGAACGCCTCCGGGAAAAAGGCGCCGGTGATAACTATCAGCCTTGGCAGCTATAAAGGCTCCTTCAATTATGGCAGCGGCGACATTGTGATAGACTTCGCCTGGTATGAACCCTATAAGCCCATGGTGGATAACATCGTAGCCGGCATCATATGGGCCGTCTGGCTCTGGCACATGTACAAGCGGATCCCGGATATCATTGCAGGCAACTCCATGACAACGGCCTCCGTGCTGCGGGCTACAAGAAAGGATGACTGATCTATGATAACCGACAAACTGCTGGACATTGTTTTTAACTTTCTGGAAAGTATCCTGGATAAACTCCCCGTGATGGATATATCCATTGACTTTTCCGCAGTCAGGGGCTTTTTATCCGTTGTGGGGACCGCCCTGTATTTCTTTCCCTGGCAGAAGGTGGCCCCGATTCTGGCCATCATCCTTCTGCTGCAGATGTGGCGGATCCTGATCAGTATTATCAAAACCATCTGGTCCGTGCTGCCCTTTTTATAAAAATACTATTGGGGAAAGTTGTAGCACAAGTTCATTCTGATCAACTTGGATCCGATCCGCTGCGCGCCTGCTTGTAGCACAACTTCCCCCCGCACGGCCCCGATCGGCACTTACTGAAGAAAAGTTGTAGCACAAACTCGCTGCAGCAACAAGGCGCTGCGTAAACCTGTAGCACAAGTGAGGTATAAGAAATGCTCAAAACTATTGGAAATATGTTCTCCATCATGCTGGCCTGGCTGAAATACCCGGTCCTTTTCGTCCTGGTCGTCATGGGGATCTTCTTTATTGACTGTATGATCTGGTACGTGATCCGCTACATAAAGGGCGACCGGGTAAATAAAGGCAGCGCCAGGAAACCGCCAAAGCGCAGCCTCTTATTGAAGATCTTTGTGGACGCGCCCCGCCAGTATGTGGATGATCTCTACAACCGCAAACCGGACTTCTTTCTTCCCCAGGGCCTGGTGATCTTCACCGGCCGCCAGGGCAACGGCAAGACCATCTCCCTGATGCAGTACGCCATGGAGCTGCTGGATACCTACCCCAAGGCCAAGTGTATCAGCAATACAAAGTTTGCCTTTCAAGATGAGCAATTAAGACACTGGACCCAGCTGATCAACTATAAGAATGAACATATGGGAGTGATCGCCATCATTGACGAGCTGCAGAACTGGTTCTCCAGCAATTCCTCCCGCAACTTCCCTCCGGACATGCTCTCGGTGATTACCCAGAACCGCAAGAACCGCCGTGTGATCCTGGGGACAGCCCAGAACTTCTACCTGCTGGCCAAGCCCATCCGCTCCCAGTGCACGGAGATCCGGGAGTGCGTGACCCTGGCCGGCGTGCTCACCGTCGTGATCCGCCGGGAGCCGGTAGTGGACAATGACGGGGAAGTAAAACAGCTCAAGTACAGGGGTATGTACTGTTTTGCCCATGACCGGCGCCTGCGGGATTCCTATGATACTTACTCTGTCATAGAAAACCTGGCTAAGTCCGGTTTCTACCAGAATCCTGTTTTAGTCTCACAAGTGACACAATCAGACGGTAAATAACAGGAAAAAAGGCCGGGCAGGCATGGGCAGCCGCGGGCGGCTGCGGGGCCTGCCCGGCCACTTTTTTCACCCCCGCCACGGGCCTGTAATACGTGGTCTCAAAAATCAAGTCACAACAGGGTCAAGTGCCCGAAAATACTGGCAAAAGTGGCGATTTTGAAATTTCGAGAAAAGGAGGGTTTCTCGAAATTTTTGGAGGTTCTTATGATTGAGGAAAACATCTACAAATGTACCTTGTTTGAAAACATGTCCCCAGAGGACAAACAATTCTGGTTTGACGTCAAACAGAAGAAGTTTTTACACAACATAGACACGTTTTACTACTCCGTGAAGTTCAAGAACGACTTCCGCAGCATGACAAAGGACGAGTCCGTGCTCCGGCTGCGCAAATTTTTCGAGCATAAATACAACTATATCCGGG
The DNA here is from genome assembly GCA_910584945.1 of uncultured Lachnospiraceae bacterium. Classification (GTDB taxonomy): domain Bacteria; phylum Bacillota; class Clostridia; order Lachnospirales; family Lachnospiraceae; genus Hominiventricola. Next base: position 8,063 of record CAJUDY010000071.1, read on the forward strand.
AGCATTTCGACACGGATGACTTTTACATCCCGCAGTTAGGCCGCTCCCTGGTCTTAAAACCCGTGACCTTTTCTCGCTACTATACCGTCTGCCTGTCCTGCCCGGAATACTTCGATATCTTCTTAGCGCCCGTGGTTCCCAAAGCCGCCGACGGCGGGGAGTCCGTGACCTGTGAATGCATCGTGCAGATCCGCTCCTACATGCTTTGGCAGTTTGGCGTCAAAGACTGCTTTGAGAACTCTTACGACTACGTGAAACGGATCGCCGAATACTTCCGCCTCGAGATCGACTTCGTCCAGGAAAACCGTGTGGACTACTGCTGGCATACCAACTACCTACGGGACCCTGAAACCTTCTTTGCTCCGGACAACTTCTACAAGATGCGCGTCGACCGTTTCAAGAACGCCACTTACGTCACCAACAAAGTGGGCGCTGAAGACTACGAGATCGACTACGTGGCCCTGGGCAGACGATCCGACAAAGTATTTATCCGCATCTACCAGAAAACCAGGGAAGTGATCGAGCAGAACTACAAGCCCTGGTTCCTCCTGATCTGGCAGATGAACGGCCTGATCAACCGCTATGACAAGTACGTCTACGAAAAAGCCTATGAAAAAAGATCCTGGCACTACCGCTTTATGGCCCGCCTGGAATTTTACCGGGAGTACGGCACGGATCCGTCCATGGTGGACTACGTCTCCCGGATCCTCTCCGGGGATCTGGCCATAGAGGAAAACGACCTGATCAGGCTGGCGAACAAACTGACGCCGCCCTTAAACTACGTGATCAACATCGAGTTCCAGACCATGCGCCGCCATAGCAAGAGCTACGACCTGGTATCCTTCAAGGATCACCGAAACAAAGGGGAAACCAAAAGGATCTATGACTACCTGGATAACCGGAAGATCATCACCGATTACCTCACGGACAAAGTATTCCGCCTGACAAAATACGACCCCGACATAGAAAAAAGCCGCCGGGAGATGTGCCCCTTCTGGGCCGCCCTGCGCCGTACCCGCTGCATGGACATGAAGATGACTCCCGAGACAGTCAAGCTTGTGCGCATCTACAACCGCAAACTCTCCAGCTCCGCCATGCAGAAACGCTTTGTGAATGCCGCCGTCACCCTGGGACTTTATATCCGGGGCTCCAACGCGGACAGCCCCATCCAGGACTGCTTTGAGGCCCTGCTGCGCATGAACGACAACGACATTCACAACGCCCGGCGCTATAAGACAAAAAAACTCCGGCAGCTCAATGCGGATGAGCTTGCCGAAGTCTTTGAAACTGACCAGATACACCGCTTCTCGTTCGTCGATGAAGACAGCGGCATCCTGTATGACTATGATAACCTATTCCTGCGGCATAGTCAAGAGGGAGGTGCCCCCGATGACGATTAGGCAGTGTTATGACCGTTTCATCGCTGACCGCATGGTCTACTGCGCCGCCAAGACCATACACACCTACACCATGCACCTGGGACTCTTCCTCCGCTGGATCTCAGACAGCTATGGGCCGGCAGAGCAGACCGGCTTTCAGGATCTGCCTCCTTCCGACAACATTTTTACCGCCTATATCCTCTACCTGCGCTCCAAAGGCTCCTGTAAAAACGTCACCATTCGCAGCTACGCCCGGAGCGTCAAGGCATTCCTGGCCTACTGTTATGAGGAGGATCTATGCCAGGACTACCTGAAAAAAGCAAAGCTCCCAAAAGACGACTCCCTCCCCAAACAGCCCCTGCTGGAAGAGGAAGTGCGGCGCCTGGATGCCTGCTTTGACAAAAAGACCTTAAAAGGCATCCGCAACTACTGCATCGTTCACCTGATGCTGGACTGCGGCCTGCGCAGCCAGGAAGTTCGATCCCTGCGCTTTGAACACTTAGACCCCGCCCATAACCTGCTCCATATCTACGTAAGCAAAGAATGCAAAAGCCGTATCACCATGATCCCCGGTTTCCTCCTGGATGCAATCGCCTCCTACCGATTCCTGCAGCAGCGCAAAGACGGCCTGGTCTTCCAGGGACTGCGAGGCAACGTACCGTTAAGCGAAAACGCCCTGAAACAGATCTTTTCAGTTTTAAAGATACAGAGCGATATTCCCCGCCTCCATGCCCATCTCCTCCGGCACACCTTCGCGACCAGCTACCTGATGGCCGGCGGCAACTTAGAGTTCCTGCGGGTGCTCCTGGGACATTACGACTACACCGTCACCAAGGGCTACTCCTCCCTGGCCGCCCAGTACCGGATGCTGGGAATCCCGGTGTACAGACTGGATCCCATCTTCTTCCGCACAATCTCTTAGACACCTTTTTCACGAATCAGGGCATCTAACCGGGCAAAGCCTTTTACGGGCAAAAAAAGCCCCACAACCCGCATATATAAGCGAATCCCAGGACTTCTAATGCACCGCCAGGGGCTCGAACCCTGGACACCCTGATTAAGAGTCAGGTGCTCT
>CAJUDY010000072.1 GCA_910584945.1 uncultured Lachnospiraceae bacterium
CAGATGCATGGTACAGTTATCAGTTCAGATACTGTTCGGTGAATAATTCAGGCTATCTTTGCCTGTTGTGTTAAAGGAAAATTTTCACTCAAATAATTGTTTAGTTTTTTTGCTTCATCGTATCTCTCGTCATGTTCTTTTATCTTCATTATATCCCTTTTATACATATACCATCTAATGTCAATTTCTTTGCATTTCTGTTTAAGTGTTCTAAAGAAATCTAGGTCTGACCGATATTCTGCCCTTGCCATTATTTTATCATATTCTTCTCTTTTTTCTTGAACATTACTTTCAGAAAGTTCTCTCTTTTTTGCCTTAATTTCATTTAAAACTTTTTCAGCCGAATGTGCTCTTTCAGAATATTTAGAATTACTTGCAATCAATGAATAAGCCAAAACAACTACTGAAATAATTATATTGAAATAGCTTGACAACTTTGTATTAAATAAAACAGGAAAAAACTCAGCTGTCAAAGAATAAATTATTAGTACTATACTATAATATGTTATAACGAAACTCGAAAAATTTTTCCTGCTATTCAATCTCTTTAACATATTTGCATAATTACTCTGCGTAGTATTCATTATATCATACATTTTCTTTTTACTATTGTAATCTTTATCTTTTTCCATATAATACTCGCTCTCCTTCCATCGACATTATACGACAAAAGGAGAGCAATTAAAAGCATTTATTCCACAATTTCCCAGTTTTCCGCAAACAGTTCAATCATGGTCTCTTTCCACGGTACGCACCCGAACCGGCTTTCCACATACAGATAAGGAGCCGTCATCTTACTATGCTCATCCGGGAACTGCGCTCTTATAACAACATCCTCTTTCCACTGCGGCAATCTCATGCCTTTTCCCTGTTTTACCTGCTCCAATGCCTGTCCAAAATTCATCCTGAATACCTCTCTTTTCATTATTATCAACACCCTGCCCACCGCCACCAATGGATGCCGCCCTGCGGTTATTCACCACGCACAGACTACTATGTCTCATATCGTTCCGCAAAAGGCAACCACACCATTCAGACATTCCTTCCGATCTTTCCAGATACGGCTGGTTCCGTTCTCTGAATGGCTGGTCTGTCCTTCTGCGCCTGCCTGATTGAAGTCATACAGGGCCAGTTCCCGGATATTGGAATAAAAATTCTCCATATCCCGGTCAATGAACTCCTGAGTATGACCACTCTGATAATTCCTGGTCCGCTTCACTTCCCTGTATGCGTTCCGGACTTCAGAGGACAGAACCGCAAGATCAGAATCTTCTGCCAGACATAATTCGGTTGTTAAATCTTCCAGAATCTCATTCACAAGCGGTTCCATACCTCATTCCCCTTCCTTACGACTTCGCCGACGCGCCCCCGGTACTGCTCTTACCATCTGCGGTCTCCGACTGGGTGCTGACAGTGTTTGCCCCAGCAAATGTGATCGTCGCAATAATCATGCCCTCCGGAACCGGCAGGACCGGCACGAACAGACCGGACGCTTTCGTCCATGTAGCCACCGGATCAGGCGTATCCCACTGGGCGATCGTCACGAACTGCTTTGCAGATTTCTTTGTCCACGGACCGTAGGACAGTTCCTCCGGAGTCACACCCCACAGACCAGTACCCAGTTTACCACTGGGACCAGCGACATACATGGTGAACTTATCCTCCGGGAAAAATCTGGTAGATTTCCGCTTCAGCGTGCCGTCCGCCTGCTTTTCCAGCGTTGCATATACGTCCTCATCCGTCTCGATGGTAAAGCCAAACATCTGCTGCATCAAATTGTTCACCTGCGCCACAGACACGAACGTGCCAACCCCAAGGGCGCTGTTGATCGCAGTCTGGATGCCCTTATTCTTCTGCATATAACTGAGAATCTTATCAGAAGTCTGGGCTCTGGTAATCGTCTGCCCATTCTTCTTTGCGATTTTCTTCCAGCCATCCAGATCCCCAAGGATGTCATGCTCCGGGTCTGCCCAGTCAGCAGTCACGAAGTTCTCCTTCGGCACACCCAGGTCAATGTTTATGGAAAGTTTATTCTCATTGATGATCAGCTTTCCGGTGGACATCACGCCCTGCTTCATCAACTCTGCTTTGGTCACAACGGAATCCGCCAGCCGCCCCATATCATCATAAATGAAGGCTTTCAACCCGGTTTCGTCCACGCCGTTCTTCTCATACATCTGCGTCTTTTCAGACTGGTTGATCTTCTCCTTAATGAAGAATTTCTCCACCGTCACCTTCTCCAAGGTCGGTCGGGTACCGATTGCCGCCTCGGTGTCCAGCGCATGAACCATTGCTGCCGTCGGCAGATTAGACCCCTGGGAAAGCCGGAAATACTCCGCCTCCAGATGCTGCGTCTTCACGTCCGGGAACGTGACATTTCCTTTATACGGCCTTTTCACAGAGTAATTCTGCGAATAGACCAGCCTGTCTTTATTTTTAATCAGCTCTAAAATCTCCGGCATCTCTTTTGCCCTCCTTTACTCATACAAAGATAAAACCGCGCTTTTCCAGCGCCGTCTTCGCCGCCTCCGCCAGTTCAACAGGAAGATTCTCTTCGATGATCCTCCCGGCCACGATGACGGAACCCGGCCTCTTCTCATCATCTGTCACATCGATCGTCTCAAACACAAGCCCCTCTGCGTTTGCATCGTTGCTGGGAAATGGCGTACCGCCAACCACGATCTTCCGGTTATCCTGATCTTTTCCCATGCTCTGCGGAATCTCCCGCGTCTTCTGCACCAGGCCAACCTCACTGTCAAGGAAATTCAGCCTTGCATAGGTTCTCTCTACTTTATGAAATGCCATCTCTACACCTCCGTTGCATACTGCGCAGTATACTGCTGCGCAAACTGAGCGGCATCCGACTCATCCTCGTCGTCATCGTCCGGATTGCCTCCGCTGCCGCCGTTGTCTCCCGGTTTCTTTGTGCCGTCCATCAACTCTTCCTTGGTCTTCTGGACAGCAGCTTCTTTCTGCTTTGTCAGCATGGTTGCAAGGCTGGTGGCCAGTGCCTTGCTCGCCTCCGCATCCTCTGATACCAGACCGTCGATCAGGTCCTTGTAGTCTTCCTCTGTCAGCCCGGCGCCGACCAGAATCTTTTCCACATCCAGACGGTTCAATTTCCTCTGAAAATCCGCCTTGGTCGCCTCTGCCTCTGCCAGAGTCTTCTGGATTTTCTCTTCATCGCTTAACCCGGCCTCTTGTAGTTTCTTATATGCTACCGAATCTGCCTGAAGCTGTTTCAGGACTTTCGGCTCCACATTGTTTTTCTTGGCCGCTGTCAGATCATTTCCATTGATATCCAGAAGCGCTGAGATCTGTTCATCCGTCGCATCCGGAAACTGCTTTTTAATATCTTCTCTTGTCATTTTCTCTATCTCCTTTTCTCGAAACATACACTTTTTTCACACGGTGCGCTCCGCATAGTTTCGTAAAAATCACACTACTCTCAAACTGCCGTCTAACGCTCTGGTCTGCTCCAGTATGTAACTCCGCTGGATGTCTTCCTGTCCTTCAGATCAACTCCGACTGGTTTCGGTATGAAGCGATGATCCCCGGTATCTGTATCAAATACATTCGTCCCCCCACAGCCGACTTTCGGACATTTTACACTGCCTTTTCCCTCAAATCTTCCCAGGAGCCGCCCGCAGCCCCTGCATCTTACCTCAATCAATCCCATCACCGCCTTTATTTTCCGCAGATTTCAGTTCCAGTTGACGCGCCTGTTCTGCTTCCAGTGCTTTCTGTTTCTCCGCCGCTGTCTGATACAAGACCTCCAAATAAGGCTGAGACTGAACATACACCTTGTCCGGGTCTCCCCAGAGATCACATGTATGGATGGCAATCTTGGGGTGAATCCCCCTCTGCAACAGATAGGTGAGCGCCTGCGCCTTCACCAGCATATTGTCCGTCTTATTGCGGGTGATCTTAATATCAATATCCGCAATCGTCAGTTTCGAAGAAATCTGCTGTTTCGTCTTCAGGATATTCAGGACGATCTTCAGAAACTCCCGCTCTGATCGCTTCGTGACTGGCTCGTCGATCTTTGCCCGTTGCTCAGCAAAATCCCAACCATTCCGAAGATATACGGCCTGCCCGGTGTCGCCGCCGGTATTCTGCTCCCGACTGGGCATTCCTTCAATGATAAGCATATTTTTATACATATCATCTTTCAGGGTCTGCGTCTCCTGCTGATTCAACTCACTGGAAACACTGCTCACATCCGCGGGCATGGACGGGTTGACTGTTTTCACGCTCAATGCGCCGATCTTGCACATCTTCAGGAACGTTTTCTCATCGATTTCGCAGTTGACAAACTTTATAAACGCCTGCACAAACTGCTCGATGCCATCCACCCGGTTTGACTGCACCTTATTGATCCCGTCCAACATAGTGATGACGATCTCCACATCCGAAAGCCGCCGGGGATTGTTTGGGAACTCCACCAGAAGAATTCTTCCATGACCGTTAACGGACGATTCTGCCTCCACCACCTCATTATCCCGTATGCAGTACACATAAGACTTTGTCGTGCAGTAGTAGACGGTTCTGTCCTCTTCGTCCCTCTGGATCGACACGGACATAAGCGGCGGGTTTCCCTTCGCCGGAGAATAAATGATGAAATTATACCGCGGGTCCGGCGAGCAGATGTCAAACCCCGGCTCGCCGTCCTCCACCTCATCCCTTCGGCAACTCCATGTCTCTCGGTACGATGTCCCGCAGGTGCTCTGCCAGTCCCCCAGTACCACGTCATGATAATCTTTGTTCCGGGTCTTCATGTAGTTATTGAGTCGGTCTATCTCTTCGGTTTTCCCGGAAGTATCTTTGACACTGGTATACTGAATGGGCTCCCCGTAATTCTGAGCCGTCATGAAACGGGTGATCTCCAGCGCATGATTCTCAACAATATCATTCTTGATTTCTGGCCGGACATCCTTCACCCGGTACAGAATCGGCTGGTCTCCGGAGACATAGTGATATAAGTAGTCAGTCTCCCGGCGATTTTGATTATGGAATGGAAGAGCCTTATTCAGTTCCTCGATCGCCTGTTCCGCCGTCATTATCTTTGATCGGCTGCTGACGATCATCTTCCGGCCATAATGACCTTTGCACACCTCATGGAATGATTTTCGGTTCTCATGCCACAGGGAATCCATCCGTCTCACTTCCTTTCCTGCATAACAAAAGCACCGGCAATGAGTGTTCAAAGTCGGCGCTCCTGTGCTTTTTCATTTTGGGACAATATCATAATATCACGAAAGTATGTCCCCGCGGTGGTCACATTTTCTTGTTCTGATCCAGAAGATAGAAGAAATACCTGCGATAGTCATAAAAAGACCTTTGACTGCACGGCATCCCTTTGATATCCCGTAAATACCAAAACGGTTCCTCATAACATACGGACCTGATGATATAGGGATACAAATCCGCATCCGCCTGGATCGCCGTCTGCTCGATCAGTTCGCATCTTTTCTGAAGCTCCGCCCGGCGGCGTGCAAGCGCAGATGTCGGATCACCAGATCCCGAAGAGAACGCCGGCATACCGCTCACACCGGCACTTTTGACGGTATCTATATTGCTTTTCAACTCCTCCAGCCATTCAGGATACTGTTCGCAGAATCCGCAGAGCTCTTTATAACGCTTATTGCTGATCCCATATTTATCAAGTCTCAATTTTCTCTTATTCATCTCATATCCCTCCCTGCTCGCACATTACAATCCATAAGATCTATGATTTGCACCTCTGCCCTTGGAAGGCGTGCTTATCGCCCTCTCATAGTCCCATCCCAATTTACGAATCCGGTCATATGCTGTTCTCGGATTTATTCCATTTTCCCGACAGATTTTAGCAAAAGAAACTGTATCTGTCGGTGTTTCAAAAGCCCGATCCACACTCCATCCATGCGTGATCCGATGATGAATTGTGTCATATTTCAAACCAAGTTCTTTACACCAGAGCATCAAATCTTTTGACTCACCATGATAAGTCACTATAATGGACTCTCTTTTGTTATAAGCCTGCTCCGCTCTTGTGATCCATTCACAATTCTCTGGGCAGTAATCTCCATTTACATCTTTTCTCTCAATCGTCAATCCCTGCTCATACCCATGCGAATACGCCCAGTCTGCGAAATAGTCGAATCCCTTCATCCATTCTTCACAGATCATAATGCCTCTGCCGCCATAATCTTTGTATCGTTTACTATTAGGATTGAGACATCTCTTCTTCATACCATGATAAATATTCCAAAGACTTAGATTATCCTTTTTACTATACCGATTTCTCATAGCACCTCCATCACCAGGGTCGCTCCACGGCCTCACATACAGCATAGGAACCCATCCTCATGTCACACAACTGCCCTAAACTGTCGGGCGCATCATCATGCTTATTTTTCCCATTCAGTTTAAATGAAAAGACATTCTGAATAAATTTCTGATACTCCTTGCTTCGGTATCCATCCTTCAAAAAATACATCTGACGGATCTCCGGCGCTCGGTCTCTGATCCTGTATTCCTTCTTCTGTCTTGAGCTGGCCGGCTTCATTGTCATATTCAAACGATACCCTCTGTCTCGAAGTTCTCCGTCAATCCATTCGCAATAATCGGAATTTACAATCGTACCCTCAAACTGAGCCGCCTGAATCTTATGTTGTAATATCTTATCCCTGACTCTCGGTCTGGTAACAAATTTATCTCCATCATCAAAGATTGCATCCACAATATAAAATTCATCTGCATACTGATAGCAAATCGGAGCTGCCACATAGTCCCCGCCGCCATAAGCAATATCCACTGCCATAAAGATTCTGTCCGGCTCACCACCCGGAAGATTATTGGGTTCGTAAAACCTCATACCGCCACTTGTAAATAATGCCCCATGCCGCTCGACCGGTTCCTGCTGACACTGTGCATACCAGGACGCCATATCATCATTCTCTTCAAAAGAAGCTCTGGACATTTTATAGTCTTCCGTGCTGTATCCCAGATTGTAAGGATAATCAAAATTACTCTCATCATTTTCATCCAGCGCCGGGATACTGATCACTTTATGGCGTCGATTGCGATATTCCTTATTGTTTTCCAGAAGTGCCCTTCTGCGCCCCTGACAATCACCCAGCGCCCATCTGGTGCCCATATTGATCAGTTTTGCCTTGCGTTTCAGACGCTTCATGAAATTGTTATCAAATTTTCCCCATACCGTATCCTGTCGGTCCGTACTCACCGCCTCTTCAATGCCGCTGAATAGGTCATCCGCAATCCCAAGTCCGCTGCAATCACAGGAGCCGTTTAATGTTCCATAAATACTTCTGGAAGTAAAGGTCGGATAGCTTTTTCTCCTGTTCAGGTCGATTGTCTCGTCGTCGCCGTTTGTAGCAACAATTTTATTATTCGGGAAAATCTCTTTATATGTATAAGTCGGATCAGTCATCAACTCGATACAGCCCGTATAAAATGCCTTCGTAATTTTATCTGAGTATGCTGTATACAGATTGGACAGCTCCGGATTCCGTGAGCCGAACCACACAAAAGCAAATTTGACAATCTGCGTCTTTCCAATACGGGACGGCATGTTAATGAAAATCTCATCCAGAAGATCATCCGCCAGTTCCTGTATCGCCTGAGCAACCTGTCTTAATGGATTTATTCTCGGCTGATAAAACTTCTCATCTGCTGGCCGGTTCTTCTCCATATACAGAAGAAACGACTCAAATTTATACGGTGCCTCGCATTTCAGCGCTTTCCATTCCAGATCATACAGAGGGATGCTGTCAATCTTATGCGCAATACCATACTCACAGCACTCTTTGATGTACTCTGTGACCTTCAATCCCCATTGGACTGCATCCTCCCGGTCCATAGCGTCGACAGCGATGTCCAGAAGATCGGACAAGTCCTTATAGTTTACACCATACCGGTTAATATCCTCTTTAATTCCATTTGCCAGATTCTTTGTTTTTTCCGAAACGCCCATTTTCCGCCTGCTCCTTTCCAGTGCTGACGTTCGGGGACGTTCGGACTAAACTATTTTATTTTCTTTCTGCCTTCCATTTTTCAATGATTTTCATGGTCATGCTCCGCCCAGATCTCGACGGAAAACATACAAGCAACTGTCGATTTTCCTTCTCTGCCTGTTCATACTTTTCAAAAAGTCTCTTTTGCCAATCTGACAGAGGAACCGGAGATACGGTTTCAGCATATTCAATTAATGTCATTATCTCTCACCCACAAAGTCACCGGCGGCTGACCGCCAACACACGACAGGAATATTGCCGGTCTTTGCCCGGCTCTTATCTGATTCAAAATCAGTATCAACTCTCCATCAGACAATTCCCAGCAGGAAGTTACCTCTGATGCCTGAAATTGTTCGTTTATCTGCCGAAGCGCCGGCAGGGGCATACAGCCCTTTGCTGTGTATGTACAATTCTGTTCTGGAAATTCTACTGGTTGCATTCTCTTCGCCTCATATTTTCGCAGATTCTGGCACATTTATAAGCATTCTCACACCCTATCGTGGTCATATACTTGCTTACACTGTCAGACATTGTGCTGACTTCGATTTTGTCCACATGCGCTTCAAAATCTCCACAATAAGAACAAAAATCCTGTAATTCTAATTTGAATCCTTCTGCCATATCAGTAACAACTCCTTGCCCTGTAAATCTGTTTCCGCTGGAAGAAATGCTGATAATTCTCAATACCCAGTTTCCGGCAAAATTCATATCTCTGCTTCGGTGGCAACTTCCACATTGCGTCATTGAGAGCTAACAGACTTCCAAAAGCATCTTTAATCTGCTCGATCATCTTTTGTATTGCCTCTGCCAGAGATTCCACTGCCTTCATAAAGCGTCTGATAAAATATTTGACCTCGATCACCTGGAATCCTATTGCATTGATTTTCCTTTTCATTTCCTCTGTGTAAATCATACGGTCTCCTCTCCAATCATCCCATCCAGAATTTTTTCAGCAATATCATACAACCCCATTCCTGCCGGAATCTCTTTCAGCGTGCTGCTGATACTTGCCCGAAAGCCAGCATACAAATCCCCATGCATCAGAAGTTCATCTCTCACAACAGTTATCGCCTGCTGAATTGTCATCTGTTCCATAGCGGCCCCTCCTCTACCACCAGACCAAACGGCAAATTCATAAAAAATATCTTCAAAATCACTTCTGTTCCAGGAATCAAACTCCTTATCCCGAAGCACCGCATACATCTCCCGGTATGACAACCCTCCGCGGGCAGCCAGCCGCTCCAGACTCTGACCATGGTTTTTATGCGCCTGCGCTTCGTGGGGTGCTATCACTTCCCACGGGATATACTCTTTCTTTCCTCTGTGACCTAAATTATGTAATACTGGGAATCGTTTTCTCATGCTTACCTGTCCTCCTTCTCCGGTGAGGTCTTTTTATTTTAAAATTGCTTATGGGGTTCAGCACGCCGCCGGGGGCCGTTTCCCACCAGCCCCCCACCCCTGCCCCTTATGAACCTGGCTTTTCTATCGAACATTTGAACATGTCGCAAAATAACTATTTCACGACGCGTTGAACGTCGTTTTCATGCCATTTCTGCCCGTTTTTACAGGTTTTTGTGCAATTTTACGGTACTTCTCCGGCTGATCTGGTGCTGTGTCCGTCTCAGACATACAAACCGTGTCAAAAATCTCCCTTGGGCAACTCTTTGGGCGCTGTATCTATGAACCGCTGGCCCCGCTCCTGCTCGATCTGCTCTATGGTTCGGCGCTTCTCTCCGCCTTCCCGGTTGCTTCCCGGCATATTCCAGTTATGACGCCTGTTAAGGGCCGGGAGCACCTTCATGGGGTTTAATCCGCCGGATATCAGCTTATTACTTAAAGATTCTTCATTATTCCGGTAAAGTTTTTTGTAAACCTCGGAGCATGAAGAGCCGAGTTCTTCCGTATATTCCTCTCCCGGATGGTTATATTTCCAGATACTTATATTACCTATCCTCTTACCTTCAGAATCATAATATATAATACTCCTTGTCTCTTCTTTACCCCATGAATAGATAGTGTCTATATGTATTCCAGTTAAGAAAGAGAAACCATTGATAGATATCTCTTTGTCATACTCATAACAGAGATTGATATAGATATCACAGATACGGTTAATCTTATATTCATCATACATGGAATGATTTACTTCACTCATAAGATCATCTTTATTCTGGAATACATATTTTTTTATATATAATAGAGCTGCATTCCATCTACTCTGTGTCTCTTTATTCATGTTCTTTATCTTACGCTCTGTTATATACTGATCCAGATATAATTCTATCTGGCTTTCATATACTTCTATACAGTCCTCTGTAATTACTGGCATAATATTTATGCCTCCTCTCTGCTCTGTATAAAGCTTATATACCTGTCTTTGACAGTTAGTAGATTAAAAAATCGCTGTATCCCTTGTATTTTCTGG
>CAJUDY010000073.1 GCA_910584945.1 uncultured Lachnospiraceae bacterium
CAATGAAGCAGTGCCGGAGGGTCTTCATAGCATAGCAGAGGATGTCGCGGCTGACGGCCTGAACGATATTCTCCACGAATTTCGGACCATAGGATTCGATGCGTTCCCATTTCTTTGTAGATCCCACGCCTTCATAGGTGACGGATTCTCCGCCGAATTGATTGGTGCCGATCCGGGGCTTCACATATGCAAGTCTGCGTCCTGAAGGAAGCTGGATGAAGAGCATTCCGCTCTTGTAAAAGAAGCGTATGCCGCGAACTTCTGTCTGGATTCGCTTTGTGATCGTGGTCTTGACGGCGCGGTCGATGTCCCACCAGAAGGCTGTGATTATCGGATTGGATGCACGCCAGGAATTGACGAGGGGCTGAAGCTCATCCTCTGTCAGCCCCATTTCGAGAGCGCCCATTGATTTTAATGCACCGACGGATCCGCCATATCCGAGAGCCAATTCTGCGATTTTCCCTTTTTGGCGGAGATGACTGTTGACGCCGTGCTTCTCAACAGGAACGCCGAACATCTGGCTTGCGCTGGCACAGTAGATGTCTTTCCCTTCGGCGAATACTCTGGATCTCCATGATTCTCCGGCAAGGCAAGCAAGGACGCGGGCTTCTATAGCGGAGAAGTCCGATACGATGAATTTATATCCGGGGCGGGGCACGAAGGCTGTCCTGATCAGCTGCGAGAGTGCATCCGGAATATCATCATATAATAGCTGCATAGTTTCATAGTCACTGCTTTTTACAACTGCTCTGGCTTCGGCGAGATCCGTCATATGGTTCTGCGGAAGGTTCTGCAGCTGTATCAAGCGTCCGGCCCATCTGCCGGAACGGTTTGCACCGTAGAACTGGAACATACCGTGGGCGCGTCCGTCTCTGCAGACGGCATTCTGCATTGCCTGATATTTCTTCACGGATGATTTGGCAAGTTGCAGGCGAAGCTTCAGGGCGTTCGTAATGTTACCGTTAGCGTTACCGTCAGGGGCTTTGACAAACTGGGCGACTTCCTTCTTTCCAAGAGATTCCATTTCCACGCCGTTATCAGAGAGCCATTCCTTCATCTGTGCCACGCTGTTTGGGTTGTCGAGCCCTGTGAGATTCTGCATCTGAAGCATGAGCGTGGATTTTGATTTCTCATCGAAGGCAATGGCGTTTTCCACCACCTGCATATCCAGCATGATTCCCCGGTCATTTATTTCCTGATCGAGATGGTATTCATCCCAGATAAAGTCTGGAACCGGATATTTTGCAAGGCGTTTCTTTATTGCCAGTTCCACTTCCACGTCCCTGCGGTTATATTCTTTGAAAAGGATCCATTTTTCTCCGTCATGCTGAGGAAGGTTCCGGGTTCTTCCGCCGTTTGACTTGGTCGGTTTGCATGGGGTACAGAAGTATCTGATCAGGTCTTTGCCTTCCTTCAGCTTCTGATCCTGAAGCTTCAGTACAGCGCCGACGCCTTCCAGTGAGAGGGGAAGTCCCATATAGGCTGACCAGATCATGGTGCATTTCCAGGATTCCGGGTCAAGGTATTTGCTGGCGGGATCCTCCGGGATGCTATATCCGTAAAAGTATTCCGGATGGTGACGCTTCAGCCAGTTGGAGAGACAGATGCGTTCAAATGCGGCATTGTAGGCCCATTTGGTAACAGATTCATCTGTCAGTGCGTCGAGGATTTCATCCGGGATCTGATCGCCGCAGGCGAGGTCATACACTGTGACCGGTCCGCCGTCAATGGATACTCCGAAGAGCAGTATTTCAAAATTATCAGACTCAGCGTACTTGTAGGCACCGCATTTCTTGATGTCTATGTCGCTGTAAGTCTCCAGGTCGATTGACATTTCTTTCATTGATTTTCCTTTCCTATAGGCAGATGATATATGCCCTGTCTGTCAGGCGTTCCTCCGGTGATACCTGCGTTTCATTGATCTCCTTGACCATTGCGGACAGGTCTTCCAGATTGTAATTGCCGTCGTAGGGGGCAATCATCATTTCATGGATGGATGACGGAAGAACGAAAAGCATATTGGTGTTGTATTTCTGGGTAAAAGTCCGGAGCGCTTTCCGATTCATGATGCAGGCGGCGCCTTTGAACTTGTTCGAGTTGGTGATCACATGGAAACGGATGTCTGCTTCGGCGGCATTATCGTAAGAGATGCCGGTGATGTCTGACAGGACTTTACCGAGGCTTACAATCTGGGTATCTGCGCTCAGGTTTTCCAGTGCCTTATCCCAGGCTTTGCTTTCAGAGATTCCCACATTGGAGAGGATGATCGGAACAACCTTTACGGAATAATTGGCACCTTCTTTTTCGCCCTGAAGAATCAAATACTGTTCAATGCCGTCAAGGTCGCAGGGCCTTTTGACAAGAGCTTCCTCTGAAGAATGCTGGAGAGCAATGGTCAGGTGTTCCAGGATCCATTCCGGGTCGTTGAAATTCATAGTGATATCGTTGATTTGTTCTGTATTCATGGCGTCCTCCTTATAAAAAGTGGGCGGCAGCGGGGCCGCCCGGTAAGTTATCTGTGTAAAATGCGGATGATGTCATCCAGCTTGTCATTGATCTTCTCCAGATTGTCGATTCGCTTCTTCTTGTATTCCTGAGATTTTGATACAGCTTTACTAATGGTGTCGATCAGGAAGTACATTGCTACGCATGCACCGATTACGGAAAAGAATGTGATAATTGCTGTTGCTATAGTCATTGATTTTCACCTCATTCATAAGATTGTCGCAGGCAGCGGCGTGGATGCCGCCACCTGCTTTGATTATCAGTTATCAGTCGAGGAAATCATCCTCATCGTCTGCCGTTGCGAAGTCGTCCTCTGCTCTGGACTTGCCTCCGAGGGGTTCGCCGTCACGGATCTTCTGAAGGTTATTCAGACCGCAGGCGATTCCCTTATTTCCGTTGCTGTTGAAAGCGTACAGATTGATGGAGGCTCTGCCGTACACACCGGAATAAACTTCGGAGCGTTCGAGGATAGGGTTCCTGTCAGCGTCTACGATTCCGGGAGCCGTCGCGCTGTTGGCGTTAATGAAGTAGCTGTTCTTATAAGCCTCATCATCCGGTCTTTCCAGATCGCCGTCACGGAGAGGTGTCTTGATGGCTGAGAGCGCGGGAACGGACTTGCCGTTGCCCTTCAGCTTGCTCTGGCCTTCATCATAGGCGGCTTCAATGGCTGCCTTGATCTTGGCGATGGTCGCGGTATCGGACTTCGGGATGATCAGGCTGACGCTGTACTTCGGTGCGCCGCCGTTGATGCTCTTGGGATCCCAGACATTTGCATAGGACCATCTTGTGTTAACGCCTGTGATAACTTTGGTAGGGATAGTAACTTTCTTTGCCATGATTTTTTCCTCCTTATTCTTCGCTAAAATCATCTTTGGCTGTGTTCAGTGCCGGTCTTTTATCTGACTCCGGCACAAGTGTCGGTTTGCCTGGCGGCTTTGTGATGAAGCCTGCCAGAAGTTCTTCAAATCTCTTCTTCCCAAGAAGGTAAGTCATTGCTGTGATTCCGAGTACCTTCTTCTCATAAGGGTCGTATCCGGCTTTTTCTACGGTGGATGCGACAGCTGTCTCATCCGTGTATTTCCGTATGGATCTGCCTTCCACCACCTTGAATCCGGGGTACTCTGTTCCGCTCATTGCCTGCTGGAGCGCATGTTCCTTGATGTCGCCTGCCCACGCCACCAGATCGTCGATCCGGGGGAGGATGGCGGATATCTCCGTATCATCCAGGGTGGCGGGCTGCTCAAAGTCGTATGCTGCAAGCTCCAGGTTGTATTCAGCCCTCTTGCGGCAGGTCGCCTTCACTTTGCAGAACTGGCAATGGTCGCCGGCGTGGAATTCGCCTTTGCCGTTATACGCGAGTTCTGCGGTGGGCTTCAGGAAATCCTCCGCCCATGTAAGCAGGTCTTCCTTGCTGATGACATAAGTGCTGATGTTCTCACGGCGCGGCTGGAAGATGGTCATTTCCACGGATTCGATGTCGTAGATCCCGTCATAGGTATCCAGCGCACCAAGCGCATAACACATCATCTGCGGATTGTTTTCCGCTTCCACCAGTATTCCGAGACCATATTTGAAATCTATGATCTGGAGGACGCTGTCTGCGATGATGAGGCAGTCGCCTGTACCGAATCCGTCCGGTACCCATTTGGAGAAATCCAGTCTCTGTTCAACGAGGATCAGCGGATCCTTGCAATTCTGCTTTGCCTTTTCGTACTGCTCCATAACGAAGGAACAGTATTCATCGGTGGCATCCGCCATTTCCGTATCGAAGAAATCCAGATTCTCTGTCGGGTCTTTCACTTCCTGGCCTAACGCATGAAGAACTTTATACTCACATAGCTCATGGGCGTCGGTGCCCTGTTTGGCATATGGAGAAGATTCGTCCTTGATCTCTGCACAGAGCTTTGCCGAAGGCGGGCATGAGAGCCACCTGTGGGAAGCTGAGGCTGAGAGGTATGCGTGTCTAGGCATCGGCAAGTCCCTCCACTTCTTTCACGAGAGCCGGGTAGCTGTCTGCCGGGACGTCCGTGAGGCTTCCGCCGTCCGCGTATTTCTTGACGATGGCTTTCACCTGCGCTTTGAACTGTCCGCCGGCCTCATTGGCCTTGGCTGCAAGAAGGGCTCTGACGTCTTCCTTCGTATAGGAAGGTGTTTCCGGTTCCGGAGCCTTCGCCTCCCTCTTTGCGGGCTTCTTCTTTGGCTCATCCGCAGGAGCTTCCGTCTCTGTGAAGCATTCTTTGATCGCATTTGCTGTCTGGATTATCTTTTCTCCGCAGGAGATGAGATCATCCAGGATCTGTGACAATTCGCTCATTTTGCTCATGTTGTCTTTCTCCTTATCTTCATATTTGGTTATCAAGGTTCTAATCCGCCGCCTCCAGGCCTGTCTTCCGGGGCGGCTTAATCAATGGTTCTGTTGTTCATCGTCGCACCTCCGTTTCACCGTTCTGGTTGTCTAGGTATGAGAAAGTGCTGTTTTCCGATTTTTTCTGAAATTTATTTTCTGAAGCTCATCGGTATCCGCATCTTTCGGAGGTCTAGGTATGAGATGGAGGTGTTTTCCGATTTTCGGGCAAAAAAATTTCCGGTCAGATGGCGACCGGATTTTTCTTTATAAAAGGAAGCGTTTCTGCCTCAAATAAAAAAAATTTGAAAAAAGTTTCGGAGAAATCGGAAAAATGCCCGGACTCATACCTAGACCTTCGGAAAGCCAGGTCTGGCTTTACTACTCAGACGAAAGGGGTGGTTCCATTGAGGGTCGAGGGCGAGAAGCGGATAGTAACCAATTTCATAACGAGATAACAGGAGGCAGAGATATGTTTTTTGTTTTACAGACGGCGAATGTGACTGCCGACGCCAAGAACTGCGTGTATCCGAACAGGAATGAGATCACGTCAGGGGATGAGCTTAAAGAGGCGGTCAGGTTCGACCATGTATGCGGGGAGTTTAAGAAGAACTACCGCAATATCAGTAACTTCATCAAGTCAAATGTCATCGTGATGGACTGCGACAATGATCATTCCGAAGATCCTGCCGAATGGATCACATTTGAGAAGCTGGAAGAGCTCTTTGATGAGGTCGATTATGCAGCGGCACCGAGCCGGAACCATATGAAGGAAAAAGACGGCAGGGCTGCGAGACCGAAGTTCCATGTGTACTTCCCTATAGAAGAGACAGATGACGCTGAGCATTATGTAGCGGTCAAGAGGGCGATACAGAAGACATTTCCGTTCTTTGATGACAATGCGCTGGATGCGGCGAGGTTCATCTTTGGATCTGATCCGGACGAGGTTGTCTGGCATGAGGGCTGGATGACGATGGACGAAGAAGTCACGCCAGATTATGAGAGCGAGGATGACCAGGAAGCGACAATCAGCTCAGGTCCGATCACGGTAGGAAACCGTAATAATGCCATGAGCCATTTCGCCGGTCGTGTGCTGAAGAAGTACGGGATCACGGACAAGGCGAAGGAAGCGTTCCTGGAACATGCGAAGAGATGTGATCCGCCATTGGAGCAGTCAGAACTTGCGACGATATGGGGAAGTGCGGTCAGGTTTTATAAGAAGACCGTCATGACGCAGCCGGGATATATTCCGCCGGATGAGTACAATGCGGAGTTCGAGTCCTTAAAGCCGGATGACTATTCGGATATCGGCGAGGCGAGGGTGCTGGTCAGGGAATACGCGGGCGAGCTTCTTTATACGGATGCAACGGAGTTCTTAAGCTATGACGGGATCTGCTGGAGAGAGAACAGGCAGAAGGCGGTCGGGACCGTGGAAGAGTTCCTGGATATGCAACTGGTGGATGCCAGGTCGCAGTTATCGGCTGCAATGCAGGCGCTGATTGACGGCGGTATCCCGGAAGAGGTTGTAAGAGCAGGTGGCAAAGCGCTGGAGAAGCTGATCACGCCGGATCTGAATGAAGCCTATAAGACGTATCTGTCGGCCAAGGCTTATTACGCCTTTGTGATGAAGTACAGAAATTATAAGAATATCGTCAACACGCAGAGCGCGGCGAAGCCTATGGTGGCAACGGACATCAATCTGTTTGACGCGCAGGAAAACTACCTGAATACGCCGGAAGCGACCTATGACCTGAAGAAGGGGCTGGACGGTGCGAGAGCGCATAACTCAGCGGATCTTCTGACAAAGATCACGAATGCGGCGCCGGGCGATGAGGGAAAAGACCTGTGGGAGGATGCCTTGCAGTTGTTTTTCTGTGGAGATCAGGATCTGATCGATTATGTACAGGAAACGGTGGGGCTTGCGGCTATCGGCAAGGTTTATGAGGAAGCGCTCATTATTGCGTATGGCGAAGGACGGAACGGAAAGTCCACTTTCTGGAATACGGTATCGAGGGTGCTTGGCACCTATTCCGGGGCGATATCTGCGGATGCCCTGACGGCGGGCTGCAGAAGGAATGTAAAGCCGGAGATCGCAGAGCTTAAAGGCAAGCGTCTCATCATTGCGGCGGAGCTGGAAGAAGGAATGAGACTGTCAACGTCCATCCTGAAGCAGCTTTGTTCGACTGACCAGATCAGGGGCGAGAAGAAGTTCAAGGATCCGTTTGATTTTACGCCATCGCATACCGTGGTGCTTTATACGAACCACCTGCCGAAGGTCAGTGCGTCGGATGATGGAACCTGGCGAAGACTGATCGTGATCCCGTTCCACGCAAAGATCGAAGGCAGCTCTGATATCAAGAATTATTCGGATTATCTGTATGAGCATGCTGCGCCGGCCATTATGGGCTGGATTATCGAAGGTGCGAAACGGGTGATTGAGCATGACCATAAACCGGTGAAGCCGAAGGTGGTACTGGATGCCATTGCGGCATATCGCGGCATGAATGACTGGATGGGTATTTTCCTGGAAGAGTGCTGTGATGTCGCTGATGGTCTGGAGTGCAAGTCCGGGGAGCTTTATGAAGAGTTCCGTTCCTATTGCATGAGGACGGGAGAGTATGCACGTACCAATGCGGATTTTGTTCTGGGGCTTGAAAAACGTGGTTTTAATCGCAAGAAGAAGAAATCCGGGATGTGGGTGCAGGGGTTGCAGCCTAAAGACACAGATTTTGCTTAATGGTTTTAACAAAAAGGTGCAGGGTGTGCAGGACTTATACCTATATCGCGTATAGAGATTTTTTTACTGAAAAATTCCTTATAGGAAGAATAGGAAATGGACTGCACCCCCTGCACCCTCAAATTTCGATGATGGAGGATTCGCAATGAACTTTTATACATGGATGATGAAAAAGCACATAAACACAAAAGCACCGGTGGGCGACCTTGCGAGGGATATGAAAGACGACAGGGAATTTCCGCGTGGCGGGAATAAGGCTGTCATCCGGGATTACCTTGAAGGCTGCGGAGCCTGCAGCGGATGTATGGACGCATTTGAGAGGGCATGGAGGAAATATGAGAGAGAAGCAGGTGGAGCAGAAACTGGTTCGGGCTGTAAAGGCCAGAGGCGGAATCTGTCCAAAGTTCGTATCACCGGGGTTTGATGGAATGCCGGATCGGATCGTGCTTCTGCCCGGAAGACATTTCGGATTTGTGGAGGTCAAGGCACCCGGAGAGGTGCCGAGGCCTCTGCAGGTATCCAGGCACAAGTTGATGAAACGGCTGGGCTTTCAGGTATACGTGCTTGATGATCCGGAGAAAATCGGAGGGATTTTAGATGAGATACAGGCCACATGAATATCAAAAATATGCGATCGAGTTCATAAAGAACAATCCGATCGCCGCCATACTTTTAGATATGGGTATGGGGAAAACGAGCATTGTGTTATCCGCCTTAAATGAGCTGATGTATGACAGTTTTGAGGTGTCAAAGGTTCTGATCATAGCGCCGCTGCGGGTTGCAAGGAATACATGGTCCGATGAGATCAAAAAGTGGGATCACCTGAATGGAATCCGGTATTCCATAGCGGTCGGAACGGCTGCGGAGAGGCTGGCTGCACTAAAGGCGGATGCGGATATCTATATTATCAACCGGGAAAATGTTCCCTGGCTGATTGAGGAAAGCGGGATGCCTTTTGATTATGACTGCGTAGTCGTTGACGAGCTTTCTTCTTTTAAGAACTGGCAGGCGAAGAGGTTCAAGGCGCTTATGAAGGTAAGACCGAAGATCCGGCGCATTGTGGGGCTGACTGGAACACCTTCATCAAACGGGCTTATGGATTTATTCGCGGAGTTCAAGCTTCTGGATATGGGGGAGCGGCTTGGAAGATTTATCAGCCAGTACAGGGTCGGATATTTTAAGCCAGACAGGATGAACGGTTCGATTGTTTATACCTATAAGCCTCTGCCGGGTGCGGAGGAGAGGATTTATGACAGGATTTCCGATATCACCATTTCCATGAAGGCGACGGACTATCTGGATATGCCGGATCTGATCAGCAATGAGTATAAGGTCTATCTGGATGATGATGAGAGGTCAAAGTACGAGGAAATGAAGGATGAGCTGGTATTACAGCTTCCGGGTGGTGAGATCACGGCTGCAAATGCAGCGGCGCTGTCTGGGAAACTGTCACAGCTGGCAAATGGGGCGATTTATGATGACGACAGTTCAGTAAACGCTTTCCATGAGAGAAAACTGGATGCTTTGGAGGATCTGATCGAATCAGCGAACGGGAAATCGGTTTTGGTGGCTTATTGGTTCAAACATGATCTAACAAGGATCATGGAGAGGCTGAATAAGCTGAAGATCGTGTATGAGAAGCTGGATTCTGATAAAAGCATCGAAAAGTGGAATGCCGGAGAGCTTCAGGTGGGTCTGATTCATCCGGCTTCTGCCGGACACGGGCTGAATCTTCAATCAGGCGGAAATGTGATCGTATGGTTCGGGATTACGTGGAGTCTGGAACTGTATCAGCAGACGGTAGCAAGGTTATGGCGGCAGGGTCAGACTTCCAGAGTGGTTACGGTGATCCATATCATTACTGACGGTACTGTGGATGAGAGGATTCTGAAAGCGCTGGAGGCAAAAGACCGGACACAATCGGCGCTGATCGACGCCGTGAAAGCGGAGGTAAGTGCCTATGGTGGGAAATAAGAATCTGGCGGAGGATCCGTATGATAGGCTGGCGAATGCCATTATCCTGCAGGCGGTATCCGATTACAGGATTGCGCTGAAGAAGGTCAAGGCTCATCCGCAGAATAAAGAGGCAATCAGCGAGGCTTTGGAGATCGAGAGGTTCTTCCGGTCACAGTGGTATCAGCAACTGACGAGCGTGGACGGGGAATATCTGATCAGGAGGCTTCAGGAAGAAGTGAGACAATCAGAGTCAATCCGAGGGAAGAAAAATAAATCCAATCGGAGGTAGCTTATGAACAGACATCAACAGGAAGCGAAGAAATATTTATCGCAGGCGTTCGGATTGAACCAGCGGATCGAGAGCAAGCTGGGTCAGATTGAAGACCTGCATGACCTGGCCACTAAGGCAACGGTGACATATTCGGATATGCCGAAGAGCCCGAACAGGGATGGTTCCAGAATGGAAGATGCCATTATCAAGATTATCGACCTGGAGAATGAGATCAACCAGGATATGATGAAGCTTGTGGAACTGAAGAAGGATATCATCCGCAGGATCAAAGCAGTGGAGAGCGCCGAGCTTCAGACGATATTGGAACTGCGGTACCTGTCTTATATGAGATGGGAAGAGATCGCCATTGAGCTTGGCTATGGGATCGATAAT
>CAJUDY010000074.1 GCA_910584945.1 uncultured Lachnospiraceae bacterium
AATGTGTCCTCAACATTTCTGCTATGTTGGATATGTCAAGCCCGGCTGTATCCCACCACCTCCGTCCATTGAAGAACAGCGGCTTGATTGTCTGCCGCCGTGAGGGAAAAGAAGTTTACTACCGCGCCGCAGATACGGAACAAGGACGCCTTCTGCACCAGATGATTGAACAGGTTATGGAAATCACCTGCCCTGAATTGTGAGGTCTGTCCTATGAATGAAGAATTGCTGAAAATACGAAAAGATGTGGAACGGCTTCACCCATCAAGTGCAAACGAAATCATTCCGCTTTATCCTGGTATAGAATTATGTTATCTGACCTTATCATCCGATCCGCTTTCCGTACAGCATGAAGCCCTGCCGCATATCATTCAGATTAACTATTGTAAAGCCGGACAGATGGTATGGGAAATGAAAAACGGGAACCGTATTTATCTGAATCCGGGTGATTTTTCCCTGCATACCATGAAAGCCTGTACGGATTCCGTGCTTCGCTTTCCAAGCGGTATCTACCAGGGGCTTACTATCTGCATAGATTTACAGGAAACCGTCAAAAATCCTCCGGAACTGTTGAGAGACAGCCGTATTTTTGAAACCATATTGCCAGAAAAATTCTGTCAGAATGACAGTCCGATTTTTCTTGCGGGAAATGAGCAGACGGAACCTATTTTTTCTGCATTTTATAACCAGCCGGAAGAATGGAAGCTGTTCTATCAGAAAATAAAGACCCTGGAATTGCTTCTTTATCTTGGTAAAGCAAAACTCATGCCAAAGCAGCGATTATCCGAATATCAATCTGAACAGATAAACATTGTCCGGAAAATCCATGAACAGCTGACACAGCATATAGAGCAGCGAATCACAATAGATGAACTTTCCAGACAATATTTAATCAATCCAACTACTTTGAAAGCCTCCTTTAAAGCCATTTATGGAACTTCCATCGCCGCCCACATCAAAGAGCACCGCATGGAAGAAGCCGCCAGAATGCTGCGGAAATCAGGAATGAGCATAGCCGAAATCGCAAAAGCTGTCGGTTATGACAGCCAGAGCAAATTCACCTCAGCGTTTAAAGCATTTTTTCAATGTCTCCCAACCGAATACCGAAAGCGGCATCTTTGACCGGAACTCCTTATGCTTCATCAAAAATGCCCTTCAGCTTTAAGAGCAGAAGCTCTCCCACAGTCACCGCATCCTCAATGGTCAGATAATGATCTGCGCTTTTGCTTACCAGGAGCTTCCCGGATGCCTCAAACTCATCATCCGCAAACCAGACCTTCAGCCAGATGGGATAGCGGGGCAGAAAGGGAATTACCGCACACAAATCCGCCCTTTCTTCTACAAGCTGTGCTCCAAGCCTTTCGCATACCCTGCAAAGCTGCTCCTGGGTCATTCCTGCCAGAAAGCCTCCAAGCGCCCTTTCCATATCATGGTCAAATTTCGTTCCCCGGATAAGCCCATCCTTTAATGCTCCAAAGGAAACCATTTCCTGGGAGACTTCCGTTCCATCCGCCAGGTCCAGATAATGCAGGATCACCAGCTGCTGCCATTCATCAATCCACGGTTGGAATTTACACTCCGGAAAGGCAATCTGAATCCTCTGAGCTAAGCTCTGCAATTCAAAATAAGACTTGTCCTTATGAAATACCGCACCGCTCTTCTGGGCAATCTCCTCCGGTGCATGAACGCATATGCGTTCTTTTGCAGATAGCAGCATCTGTTGAAATGCCCGGTTATCCAGCATGAGCTGGTGCCTCCTTTCCCCTGTCGCATTTTTCCAGAAAATCGGCCAGACGGATTATTGCCGGATAGCCGTTTGAAAGTTCTGTTCCCTGTAATCCCGCAGATGCAATACTCTTTTCTGCAGATATCTCACATAGAATCTCCACACGTTCACATACATTCTTCTTCATCCATTCCCGGTTTTCCTCATCCACTTTATTGAACACCAGATAGACAGGTTTCCCGATGCTTGTGCCCAGTTCAGAAACTTTCCCTGTCAATGTCAGAGATTCATAGGAAGGCTCTACCACCATAAGGATCAAATCCACACCGTTATCAATTCCCCGGCCAAAATGTTCAATCCCGGCCTCCATATCGATCAGTGCATATTCCCCCTTGGAAAGTACTAGATGTTCTATGAACTGGGTGAGTACATTCCCCATCGTACAGGCGCATCCCTCATTGGCTGTATGGATCTTCCCACTGGACATCAGCTTTACACCGTCCTTTTCAGAATAATATCCTTCTGGTATGTCCTGAATCTCCCATGTTTCATGAAAAAACTGGTGCGTAAAATTGGACAGCATCATATCCTGCATCGCTTTTTGTTTTCCGCCAAAATAAGCGGTAAAATCCAAAGGCAGGTCCACGCCCAGCTGCCTGCTCAATCCATAATTGGATTCATCTGAATCAATGACAAGAACCTTTCTGCCTCTCCTCGCTAATTCTTTTGCCAGCAAAGTTGTAACTGTACTTTTCCCACTTCCACCTTTTCCACATATTGCTACTTTCATCTTCATTCCTCCTATAAAAGTCGCTGCGCGACAGCACTAAAGGGTAAAGCTTCTTCGACACACCGGTAATGAGAGAAACTTTTATTTGAAAAAGCACTCATAAAAGTTCCTCTCGTGCGCCTTTGCAGCTTTACCGTCCAGCAGAAATTTTTTCTAATAAATACTTAACATTTCTTAGCTGGACTGGTTATAATTGTTTTTCGATTGCACAAAATGTATGGATACAGATTTCTCCTATCTCTGCCAAATCATAGGCCCCAAATGCAGCCGGAAAATTACTGGAAAACAAAATTTGCGAAGATGCCGGGAATTCTTCGTCGCCTTCCCAGAAAATAAACCGCAGATACAATTCCTCAAACAATTCCAGTTCGTATCCAATATCCCCCAGGTGTACTGGGACCGCACCTGTACATTCCATAATTTCTTTAAATTTTTTCAGTCTGCTCCCAAACTTACGGTTCATTCTTGTGATACATCTGCCTTGAAACTGCCGGGCATATAAATCTCCAAGCGGAAGCTCTTTGTAAGAGCGGAATTCTCCATTATGAGGAAATACGCTGGCATTTAAAAGGTATCTTAAAACAAGTATTTTGGCATAGATATCTTCTTCCAACGGATAATAGGTACTCGTCTCTGTCTCCAGATTTCCATGTCTGACCTCAAAGTCCGGATAATGGATATAATAAAGGCTCCCCATGAACATGAACACAAATTCCTGCTCTGCAAGGTTATACACAATCCCTAATCTTGTACTAATGCTGACAGGATCAGACATCTTAAATTTCTCCATGTAATATTCATAGGGCATCCGCTCCATGTTATCTTTCGCATATGCTATTTTCTTTCCATGTCCTCCAAGGACAGTTTGCACATCATCTGCCATATTTACACCTCCATCCGTTTTATAATTTCTTTTACTTCCTGTATCAGCTCTCTGCTGCAATCGTATGGAGACAAACCCATACGGTCTGCACGGAGGATATCCGGATTGTAATGAATAAAGCCCAGAAAATCTTCCTCCGGTATTTTTTCCCGGATGAAAATTTCATCCTGTTCATCCCTTACCTTACTGGCAACCACCCTCACCTGCTGCACGCCCAGGCCAAGGGCAAGACGCTTTACATTGCGGTAAGTCTGTATACTCCGGGCACCAGGCTCAATTACAACAATAAACTGCTCCATGCCGGATGTTGTCCCACGGGCCAGATGTTCCAGTCCTGCTTCCATGTCAAGAATCACCACGTCCTTCCGGTGCAGCACCAGATTGCTGATAATCCGTTTTAATATCACATTTTCAGGACACACACAGCCACCACCGGCTGTGTCCACCGTACCAAGAAGCAGCAGCCGGACACCGTTATACAGCTTTCCGTACTTATCCGGAATGTCACTGACTTTGGGGTTCAGAACATAAAACGTATTATCTTTATCTGCCCCTGTCCGTTCTTCAATCATTTTTCTCATTTTGGAAATCGGAATAATCGAATCAACGACCTCTTCCGGAAAGCCAAGAGCCAGCCCCAGATTTGCGTCCGGATCTGCGTCGGCAGCCAGTACATTTCTTCCCTCTTCCGCAAAAATCCTTGCCAGTGTTGCTGCAAAAGAAGTTTTCCCAACACCGCCTTTTCCTGTTACTGCTATTTTCATCTCGAACTCCTTTTATCCTTCCAAAAATTCCTTCAGACTTACGCCCTCTGGTATGACATATCCGCATGCGGTGCAGGTGCTTTCTCCTACCGTTATGCCGTCCTTTAAGAACACTTCCAGTCCGTCCTCTTCCTTACATTCCGGACAGTCGATTTCTATAATTGTTTTTTTATTTCTTTCGTCCTGACAGTCTGCAAATACACTCATTTTTACTTACTCCTTTTGTAACTGTTCAGTGCCTTCACAGTTACCTCCTTTTCTACTCTTCTTCCAGTTGTCTGCACAGATAGGCTCCTGCAACACGGGAAAAATTACGGATATCCCTGATATAGGCGAAATCCTTTCCAAATATTCTCTTCTCTACAGCGGTATCTTCATAGTTCCCTGCAAAAATACCAAGAACAGAGATGCCAAGCGTCCTTGCCCTTCGTACTTCAAATGCTGTATCTTTCACCGCCTTTTCTCCTGTGTAATCCGCAGGCCGCCGGATGCCCGGACGCCTGACACTGATGTCACAGGGTTTTCCGTCGCCAAGCAGGATCAGAATCTTGTGGTTCTCCGGTCGGTCCAACAGGGAATCATACGCAGCTTTTACTGCCAGTCCGTCTCGATTATCTCCCGATGCACGGAATTCAAAAATTCTCTCATTTTTTTCTTTTCCGTCATCATAATCCCGAAAGCGGTGCATGACGGTATGATTCCAGAAAGTACAGTAGCTCACTACCCGGTGGGGGATTTCCACAAAGCTTAACGCTTCGCTGAGGATATACCCCTGTACCGCCACCTGCGACTGCCTTATCGCCTGTGAACCGCTGGAATCCAGCAGAATATCAACTACAAATTCCGATGAACCGGAAGAAATCCTTTTGTCAAAAAGCTTTTCATCTTCCGTTCTCCCCAGCTTCCAGAGTCTTGCCGGCGCCAGCTGTCCGCTGATGGAACGACAAAGGTCCTCCTGGCTTCTAAGAACCAACGTCTTTTTCAGCGTGTCTGCCAGAGCCTTGATGTTCCGTTTGATGATCCGGCTGTTGCTGTAATAATACATCCTGTTTTTTTCAAACTGAAGCTGGTTGAAGCGATACTGGTTATTTACGATTACCGGGTCCTGCAGGATCCCCTTTGTATCATGCAGCAGACAGTTGGCGTGTATCCCGGTACAGAGCCGGTTTCGCCTCTTTTCCTGTTCCAACGGAGACAAATAATTTTTCCCGTAGTTTAACGCCACATATTCCTGCATCTTCTGCAGCGAAGCTTCATCTTCGATTTCGGAGTCTTCCTCTTCCTGCCTTACGGATTCGGCCGTATGCGTTCGCTTTTTCGGCTGTTTATCCCTGATCTGCAGGCTCATCATATCCTTGCCAAGTCCGGCCAGATACTTTTTAAGGATTTCCTCCATCTGCTCATCTGTCAGACATTCCTGCCATGCCGCGCTTGCCAGAGCATTTGGCGGAACCCGAAGCACCGTTTCCAGATTTCCATGCTGCTCTTCAAATTTTGTGTCAACGATCGTATTATAGATTTCTTCAATCTTGTTTATGATATCCGCCGTATCTTTGGCATGTTCCAGAACTGCAATCTCCTTTGCCGTCTGTCTGACCGCATCCGGTATCGGACCCGATTGCCTTCCCAGATAATCTTTCATGATAAAAACCTTGACCTGGCCAAAAAAAGTCTTACATAAAACACGTTCTTCCTGCCTTAACAGATCTTCAAAGGCATTTTTTCGAATGTCCGCTGTCCCCGGACGCTCCTTTGCAGTCCTTGGATAAACTGCGGCGTCCACACAGAGCTGGGCCAGTTCCATAAGAGGTCTCTCCTGTGCCGACAGACAGGTCTTTTTCATCATATACAGCGCCAGTTCTTCGGAGTTAAAATACCGGGCAAACGCTCCCTGCTTCATGGCATCGTAAAGCACTGCAGATCTGGATCTTACAAACGCCTTCACATCCGGTTTTACATCCAGCGTATAATCTCCGCTGATGGTCCAGAACAGATTTCGGATTCTGTTCTCAATCTCCAGACGGTGCTCTTCTGCCTCTTTCTCCGAAAACCGGTAAGATCGTTCTTTCATACCGTCACCCCTCAAAGATCTCCGCCCTGGTCCAGGAGGACGGAATCCGGGTCGCAATCACATCTTCCAGCATTTCTTTTTCAAATACGTCAAAGCTCTTATTCACGATTCCCATACGGATTGCCGAAAGGGGCGGCAGATTGGAACGGATTGCTTTCATGGAAGCGATCAGGCCGCGCAGATCCAGCGACCGGGCAGAAGCCTCTCCATTGTAAACCTTGGCCTGCAGATCCAGAAACAGTCCGGTGAATTGCTTAAGCGCCTGCTCCTTTACATCTGCAAACTGTTTTTTGAGCAGAAAACGAATGGTTTCTTCCGAAAGCGGCGGCATATCCACCACCATAAAGCGGGATACCAGGGCTTCGTTCAGCTCTTTCGTTCCGGCATATCCGTAATTCATAGTTCCAATAAACCGCGCGGCCGGATGCAGCTTAACCCTTGCGTATCCCGGAACATCGATGCGTCTGCGGTGATCCAGCGTGGCATGGAGCACAGAAACCGCATCATTTTTGGCCATGTTGACTTCATCCAGGATTCCAAAGCCGCCAAATTCCGCACATTGATAAACCGGACCTTTACGAAGCTGAACTTCATTATGGATAAACGTATCGGTCCCAATTAAGGAAGCGCTGTCTGTATTGACATGAAAGGAAATATCATAGGAAGGTCTTCCAAAGATCCAGGCAAGCGTCTCGCACAGTACATTTTTTCCGGTTGCCTTCGCCCCGGAAAGCAGAAGATTTTCTCCCTGCAGAAGCGCTGCCGCCGACATTTCCAGAATGTCTTTTCCATAAAAAAGCATATCCGGAAGATAGACCCGTTCCCGCACTTCCTCCGCTGTTTCGTATTTCTCTCTGAATTCCACTACGTCATGAATCAGACTGTCATCCATTTTCTGCTGTTCCAGATAGGAAATCAGCAAACTTTTATCCTCTCTCATCTACAATCCCATCCCTTCCAGAATCTTGTACAAAGCCTTTTTGACCGGTGTTTCTTCCGGCAGTTCCACAAGCGGCTTTCCGTCGCAGTCATAACGGTAGACCATTTCATCCTGAGGAATCACTCCCAGCAGCGTCAGCCCCTGCTTCTCAATCTCTTTCTTTGTGCCCTCATCCAGCCTGCCCTCTGGGGCACGGTTGATGATTACTCCTGTTTTTTCCGGCTTCATCCCCAGTTCCTTCATCAATTCCGCAATCCTTCCGGCTGCCTGTACGCCTCTTCTGGAGCAGTCGCTGACCAGAACCGCTGTCTTCATGGAAGGAAGCAGGCCTCTGCTGACATGCTCCATGCCTGCCTCATTGTCCACCACCACGTACGGGTAATGGCTCTGGAGCTTCTGAATCTGTGTCTGCACCAGACCGTTGACAAAGCAGTAACATCCCTGTCCCTGGGTGCGCCCCATAACCATAAAGTCAAAATCATCTTCTTCGATAATGGCGTCTGCCATCCGAATCTCCAGCCATGCCTGTTTTGTCATCCCGGACGGAATCTGATAGCGGTCATCCATTCCCGCCCGCTCAATTTCTTCCCGCAGCTCTCCAAGGGTAGCGCCGACTTCCACGCCGAGCACTTCATTCAGATTGGAATTGGCATCCGCATCCACAGCCAGCACCGGCTTTTTCCCATGCTCACACAGATACTGAATCATCAGTCCGCACAAAGTCGTCTTCCCCACGCCGCCTTTTCCGGCCACTGCAATGATATGTCCCATATCGTTACCTCCATTTTTATGAACAACGTGTTGATTATTTTTATACGATACAGTATAATGGCTCTTATCAAAATGACAAGAAACAATATGGAAAATCTGTACGGTTACTGAACAAAATCGAAAAATTGTTGAGTGACAGAGGGGAAGAGCATGGCTGAAAAAACAAAAAAAGAAGACCGGCGTATTCGATATACGAAGCAGGTCATAAAAGATACTTTATTAAAACTGCTCGAAAAAAATCATTTTGCAAAAATTACGGTTACCGAACTGTGCCGCAGGGCTGAGATCAACCGGGGTACTTTTTATCTGCATTATTATGATATGAATGATGTTCTGGATGATATACTGGATGACATGCTCTCCGACACTTCCAGCGTCATGGAGCATGTCTTATCTCAGAAATGCGATTCTCCAAACTGTTCTTATCCGTTCTGTGATAAAATTCACAGCAATAACATGTTCCGTTATCTGCTCCTGGATGATACCATCTTTACGAGGATCATTGATAAAATGGCGGATCATAAGGAACACTATATTACCTGGCTCATGTCTCACAGTATCCTTACGTTTGAAGAGGCGGAGGCGGTCTTCTACTTTCAGATGAACGGCTGCCTGGCAATTAATAAACTCATGTCCCGCAATCACTGCAGCGACTGGAAAAAAATACAGAAAACGATTGACGCTTTTATCAAAGCAGGGCTGGAGAGTTTCCTGATTCATGACCAGAGAAAATAAAAGCCCTTTTCTAAGAACCGAATCTAAAGTTTCTCCGCCTTTTCAGCTCCTGATTTGTTTTCATACCGCAGGGGCATGCCCTTGACAGCCGCCCAGAGGGATGTTACATTCCCATGGCCGACGGCGGATGTACAAGAAAGTCTGTTCCTGAGTTCATCGCCGTCGGCAGGTATCTGACGACATCCCTTTGGGCGGCTGTCAAGGGTGGCGGAAACTGCATCCATCCTAACGGTAAGCGACATGATTTTTTTAGCCACAAATGTTACAAAAAAGCTTGACCACTACACC
>CAJUDY010000075.1 GCA_910584945.1 uncultured Lachnospiraceae bacterium
CCCTTCTTCCAGAAAATCTTTTTTATTTTCCTCTTGACATTTCACCAAATTGCTTCCCGCTCCGGTTCACCAGCTCGATCAGCTGATACGCCTTCTGCTGGCAGTCGCCCTCACCTTCCAGACAGTCCTCCATATCCTTCCATCTGGCGGTCTCATACAGGCCGTCGCTCATCAGCAGGACGTATTCCCCGCCGTACAGACTGATCGGTTTGTCAAAGAATTCGATATCCCGGAAGCCGTCCTGCCCCACAAAGTTATACAGACGGTGCTGATTCAGAAGATCCGCCGCTTCCTGTCTGGTCAGTTTTCCTTCTTCGTATTTCTGTCTTGCCAGCACGTCGATCGTATGCCCGGAAGTGACCGGAACCAGTTCCTGATTCCGATACACGGCCACCTTTACATTTCCCGCTGCGGCATAGTAGAGCCTGCGGTCTTTGACCATTACAGCGGCGACAGAGGCGCAGCCCTGTTCTTCTTCCAGCCGGTTCAGAATCTCCCGGTTTGCTCCCTGAAATGCCCGGCGGAAGGAGTACTGGGGATTGTAAAAAGCGCTCCCGTCCTCAAAGATCTGCAGGAATGCTTCCACCGCCGTCCCTGCGGCGATCTTCCCGCCAAAGTGTTTTCCCATACCGTCCGCCAGGACCGCCATGGTCCCTTCCGGAGCCGTCTTTATCCCGTACTCATCTTCCTGCACTTCCCGGTCTCCAATGGTTTTGGATGCTCCGCTCACACAATCAGATGGGAAGTCTGACGCTCTCTTTTTGCCGGAAAACCACAGGAAGATGCGCAAAAAGAGCAGCAGGCACAGGAGCAGAAGCAGAAATGCGATCACAGATTCCGGAATGGTCATGTCCCTTTTTCCTCCCACATGAACTGTTCTCCGCAGAAGGGGACGAATGCAAATTTGCTGTCTCCCATCTCGATCACGTCATAGGTGCTCAATACCGTCGGCGTATATACCGCCGTGTCGTTCAGATATACGATGCCGTTGCTGTCGCCGGGAAGCAGCACCGTTTCTTTTTTCTTGGGATCGAAGACGATCACTCCATGATTTCTTCTGGATATTTTGTTGTCTCCCAGGATCTGGATATCCATGTCATCCGCTCTGCCGATGAAGTTTTTACCGCTGCGGATCTTATAATCCTTTCCCTGACGGGGTCCGGAGATGCATACGATCCAGCCGCAGACTGGAGCGGTCTCCTGTGTAAACAGCAGCTCCTCCAGCACTTCCTCACTGTCCCTGCCCGTCTCTCTCTTCTCCTGTGTAGCAGTCTCAATATTACAGTACGGGCATACGGTCCCATATCTTCTGGCTGAAAACAGATGCCCGTTCTGGCATCGGATCAGATTTCCGTTCATATGTATTTTACTCCTTTTTTTCTCTTCTGTCTTGATCATTTTTCTATCTCAACAGCAGCCGGTTCATGCCTACATGGAGACAGTCGCCTTTTTCCAGACGGCATGGCGTATCCGGGGACAGACGGTAGACCTTTCCGTCCGCTGATTTTTTTACGCTGAGACCGTTTCTGCTTCCGAGATCCTCCACATACCAGCTGCCTGCAGAATAGTTCAGTACCGCATGCTCCGGGTCCACCATACCGGCATATGGCCCCTGCCCCAGATCGATATCCGCTTCACTGTCTTTTCCATCCCTGCCGATCAATACGGATACTCTTCCATACAGATTCCACACCATCAGTTCGGTATCCTCTTCGCTCAGAAGTACCAGTTCTGTCACCATTCCCGTTGCATCCGGCTCTGTACCGGAAGCCTCTGAAGATCCGCCCGAATGCCTTTTCTCTCTTTTCTGATCCAGAAACGCCATACAAAAGCATACGGCTGCAGCAATGGCCAAGATCCACAAAATGTTATCCCGGTATCTCACCTGCTCCGGATAGAACCACGCGATCCCAAAGACCGCAAGGCAGACGCAGCCAATCGCCAGATCCGTCATGCATTTCTTCATCCTGCTCCCTCCCTTATCTTTTTATCCCCATAAACTTTTCAAACAGTTCCGTCGTGTCAATGGGATTTGCTTTTTTCTTCTGCTGATTTTCTTTCTTCCCGTAATTTCTCTTTTCTTTTGTCCTCTTCTCAGCACGGCGTCTCTGATCATACTCCCTGCGCTTTTTTGAATCTCCCAACACCGCATAGGCGATTCCCGCCTCTTTGAACCTCTGTTCTGCTTCCCTGTCTCCGGGATTGGTATCCGGATGATATTTTTTAGCCAGTATGCGGTATCTTTTCTTAATCTCCTCTTCGGAAGCATCTTCTCTGATTCCAAGTATCCGGTAATAATCCTGTTCCATTCTCCCGGTCCCTCCTGTTATCTTCGGCATAGACGTAAAAAGGACAGAGGAACACCCGTCCGGCATCCCCCTGTCTCTTCTGCTTAGGAAGCGGAATATCCGCCTTCTATGGTGATCATGTTCAGCTTGTCTTTTTTCTGTTTGATAACCAAGGTAAAAGTTCCGGTTCCTTCCGAATCCCCGAAGTTCTCCTTGTAATCGACCACAAATGCGTTGGGAAAATAATATTTCCGCTCCATCACGCCGGCTGCCACGTGTTCCACGGTGACCTTCCGGTAACAGTCCGCCTTTTCGGCGGGAACTGCAGACCAGAGCGCCAGCTTTCTGGTACTGTCAAAGGGATCTCCGTCCACGGCGGTCAGTATTCTTCCGGTAATCGTCAGCGTACTTCCCACGTCTTTCGTTCTGGCGTTGGAATCCTGCGGGATATCAGTTGTAAATTTTACGCTCCGCACACATTCCTTTGCAATCTCAAAGCTTTCTGTTCCTTCTACGGTTACTTTATATGACATCTCTTCTCCTCCTTCCGTTTCCCGTTACTCGCCGCCGAAGCCGCCCTCGATCTTTGCCGCTGCATTCTCATCTTTTTTCTGCTTCATATGGATGTAGAAGGTTCCGACGCCGCTCTCATCATCCACTTCTTCGCTGTATTCCATAACGAAGGCGTCCGGCAGCGTGATCTGCCTTACCACCTGACCAGCAGATACCACCGTGATCTCCGCGCTCCGGTAGCAGTCCGGACGTTCCGACGGAACCTGGGACCACTGGGCAAGCCCGAGGGTCGCGTCTCCTTCGCCTGCCCCACGCTTATAGAGCATCTTGCCCCACACTTTTACCGTCATTCCAAAGTCCGTTGCCCGGGCGTTGGAATCCGGCGACGAGGCAGAATTGAAATCCACTCTGGTAATGCTTCTCTCATCAAAAACAATGTCTTCGGTTCCTCCGGTGATTTTCATACGAAATCCCATGAATCTTTCCTCCTTAATTTAAGTTCCGCTATGCTTTATTTTTTATGATCATCCCTTTGCTGCTGAAAGACGGTTGATCTCCACTTCCAGATTTTTGACGTTTCCGTTAAAGGTAATGTTCAGAGTACAGTAACCGTTGTCCTCGTCGATCAGATATTCGATATCATCTCCCTGACCAAGGATCCCGTTCAGATATTCTCTCCTGGCAAGCCACTGGCTCTTCTGGCTGTTGGGATTATTGGAGAAGAACTGTACAATGGAGTCCTCCTTGAAATCGCCTGTCCCATGCCGCAGAATCCGCTCAATGTAGTTGCTGACCTGGGTCTTGTAGATGGGCTCATACACGTATCCGTCCGACATCAGATTCCTCGTTTTATAGACCATGATATTGGTGATATCATTTCCTTTGTAGACTGCGTTCTCGGAGCTGAAGACGAATCCGAAACTTTTCCGGTTGATGTCATTTTTGATTGAATTGGTGAATCCTGTGATCTCCTTTGCCATGGTGGTGCAGACCACCAGCCCATGATCGTCCGCCTCCATGTCAAATCTCACTCCCGGCAGTTCCGGATCTACCCGTCTCTTTCCAAATTTGCTGCTCAGATATTCCGGACACTGATACGCTGCCACGATACCCGCCGCCACATAAGCCGCGCCCACATACACCCCGTCGATCCACAGCTTCATGATATCCTCTTTTTCACCGGACAGCTCTGCGGTCTCTCCGTTGATCACCATACGTCTGTCCAGCACCACTCCGGACTTGTCTTTTGGAATGATCGTAAAGTTGGGCAGGCACGGGATTGCATATTCGCTGTACGGCTTGCCGCGCAGGGGTGCACAGCGGTCCTCATACTTCTCCACCCCTTCGGTGGCAAGGGCATTGAACGTTGTACTGTCGTCCGCCTCATAGCTGAAAAAGCACTGCACGCCATAGTCCTTGAATACATCCAGCAGCCTTGCCAGCGATTCCACGCTGTTCACATCACTGCGCTCGGTCTTAGCATTTCCCCGGAAACGCTCTCTGGTCAGTTTCATTTTGCTGTACTGATCCAGTGACACATTGGGCATAATGGCATACCATACGGTATTTCCAAAATCGTTCTTCGCATTGACCGTATTCAGATAGGTAATCAGCCGGGATATGTTGCCGGATTTTGCCAGTAGGTCATTGGGCACATTGGTTACCAGCAGAGAGGGTTTCATGCCTTTTATTTTTTTCGGGTACTGTTCAAAGAAACACCAGACTCCCAGCAGTTTCTCGATCAGCGGTTTTACAGTTTTGATGAATGCGTCCTTGGACTCCCGGTAAAACTCCAGATAGGAATTATAATTGGCAACCTCCTGCTCTAGATCGGCGCTGCTCTCCATCGTGGAAGCCAGCGGGCAGAACGTCCGGGCTACCAGAGAGGCCACATAGTCATTTCCTTCTTCATTCAGCGCCGAATAGTCCTCTTTCAGTGCCTCGATCAGTCCGGTGTTCGCATGATCATCCACGGTCGCCAGAGCGGTGCTCTCCGCTTTCGGCGCCTCCAGCACTTTCAGTTCTCCGTGCTCTCCCATACTCAGCACACCGAGCGCCAGCGGGGTATTATCCTTTTTGTCTGTCCCGTCTCCAAGCAGAAGTCTTGTCTTGATGTCTTCGATGGCCAGCGGCAGCATGGCCATGACGTTGTTGTAATTGGCGCTGGCCTCCTCAAACATCACGTTCAGCCGGTCGGCCAGATCAAGCTTTTTCGGATCTCCCTCTTCCAGTTTGGCGTATTCCCCGTAGGTGTACTGCAGTTCTTTCCGGTTCTGCCGGATGGCTTCCATCACTTTCCTGGGTGAGATCATCTCCGTGAGCTTTTCAAATTTGAAATTCACATTGATGCTTCCTTCTGCTCTCCTGGTATCTACCATGGACATCAGCATGGACATGAATTCATTCTGTCTGTTCAGAGGAATCTCCGTCAGCATCTCTTCCGGTACCTGTTCCGGACGTTCCAGTTGATACGCCACTTTCTGGTTATTGGCATTGTAGTAGCAGTATACTTTGGGATCAAGTTTTTCCAGAAGCTCATCAAAGCTGTGGACCAGCAGATGGTCGTTGATCTCCCGGATCTTGTCGTCTGACAGACTTTCCATTCCGCGGACATCCCCTACCAGAGTCAGAAAATCCAGCTTATCCGGATTGATGACCTCAAAGAGCATGGTCCGGTTTGTCTGCTTTATCACATTTCCCATAGTGATTGCTTCCTCCTTGTGTATTTTATGGTTAAAGGAAGGTTATTCCCATATCCCTTCTCTTTCTCCCGGTTTCAGATTCCGGTAATGCAGTTCCAGCTCCGTCTGTTCATCTTCAAAGGATACGGTAATCTTTGCGTTATAGTACACCGGGTATCCCGTACCTTTCTTCAGAATCTCCATCCCGCGCATGACGGTACACCTTTCGGTCTGATCCAGCACGATCAGGCTGTGATCCGGCCCCGGATACAAAAGGATGCCGTCCGCTCCAATCTTTCCAAGCCGGATTCCGCAGGAAGTAAGAATCTGATCCAGGGTCAGCCTGCCGGATGTTCTCCCGAACAGGCGATACGTCTGGGGCGGCACATCCCTGCCGTCTTCTGTACGGACCACATACAGATTCAGTTTTCCGGAATAGGGACAGTCTCTGACCTCCGATGGTTTCCTGTCTTCCTTCCCTGTGGATTCTCCGGCCATGTATATGATCGTCGTATGCTTCTTTCGCATCCAGA
Source organism: uncultured Lachnospiraceae bacterium (assembly GCA_910584945.1). GTDB lineage: Bacteria > Bacillota > Clostridia > Lachnospirales > Lachnospiraceae > Hominiventricola. The sequence goes on from CAJUDY010000075.1 coordinate 6,016, forward strand.
TCAGCGCCAGCATCAGCAGCGCAAAACCCAGAATGCCGAGTATGAAAGCCAGCGGCCGATAGTCAGGAGCCGGTTCATACACCGGGTCCGGGACTTTCTCGATCCCTACCGTAACCGGCTGCTCCATACGGAAAACGGCATCTTCTGCATCTGCCTCCACCGCCGCTTCCAGATGATCGATCCCGTCCGCAGGCAATGTCATGCGGATCTGTCCCTGTCGGATCACTTCCGTATACGTCTCGCCGTTGATCCTTAAGGTTATTTCTTTTCCTTCAAATCCCGTATCCGCCCATATGTTTTCACGATCCCCGGAAGAGGCCAAAAGCCGGATCGTAAGATCGACCTTATGTTCATAGACCGGCGGAACATTTTTCTCTTCCTCCGTCCGTGGAATCTCTTCCGTCCGGTACCTGACAGTCACTTCCGGGACTGCGTCATATTCCAGAATTTCATACCCCTGTATTTCAGCGCCATCCGATTCCCCGTACTGCACCTGCATCGTTCCCGCCTCCGGAGCCGACAGCTGAACCATGGCATAGCGCTGTCCCCGGATGATCTGTATATGTTCGGCCGGATGGTCCGCAATGATCTCTCCGATCGGCTGATCTGACCAGAGCACGCAGGTTACCCGCTCCGTCCCGGCCGGTATCTCATATCTCAGGCTACCGGCTTCTGCTCTTACATTCTCTTTTGGGAAATCCAGACGTTCTGTAAGGATGCGCCCCATGATCTGAGACAATGTTCCCGACTGTCCTTCCCAGTAAATGGCGCCGTCCGTCTCTTCCGCGCCGGCAAAGATATGCATTCTGGGATCCCGAAGTTCTGAACCGATCGCCACAATGTACATCCGGATGCCTTTCTCGCTGGCCCGGGTGACTGCTTCCACATACAGGCTCCTGGATGTTTCCTTTTCCTGAGGTTCCGGCATATCGATCTCTCCGTCTGTCAACATGATGATGCACCGGTCGGTGTCCGCATCTTCCGTAAAAAGATCTACCGCCTGACGAAGCCCTTCTCCTGCATTGGTATAACCAGAGCAGGTCAGATTCTCCAATATCTCTTCCATCTGCTGCGCTTCTGTCCCAAACGGAACTTTGGCCTGTATGTCTGTCCCGTACGCGATCAGACCGGCCTGCCAGTTTTCCGGAAGTCCATACCAGATCTCACGGACCGCATCGACCGCCAGACGGTCCGGGTCCTGTGTGTTCATGGAAACGCTGGTGTCCAGCAGGAACACGATCTCTCCGGCACGGGTGTTGTATCCATCTTCTTCCTTCGCCATAACGACTCCTGCCGCCAGAAAACACAGCAGGAGCATTGGGAAAAAGGATAAAATAAGATTCCATCGCTTTTTCATCGCACTGATTCCTTTTCCTCTTTCTGGATCACTTTTTCTCTGTACATTTGTTTACATAAAAAATGGAGCAGGCTGATACATCATGTACTCCATCTCTGTACATTTCATATAAAATAATTATACAGCGATTCAATTCTGCTTCAATCACTTTTACATAATCCGTCAAAAATCGGCATAATCCGTTGCTTTCTATTTTTCTCATCCTCACAAACGGATCCTGTGTTTCTCAAATGCGGGAAATTTTGATAAACTAATACCAAAAACAGTCCAGCTAAGAAATGTCAATAGGTAAATTGAAAAATGTTTAAAAATTTTTTTCGAGCAGTTGATTTAAAAAAGGGTAACTTTAATAAACCCAATTGTTATGGGATTTTTTAAAGTTGATTCCGACTTCTATCATGCAGCGGCGTTCATAGTTCCTGAGTGTTCTGCTGCGTACCGTTTGCAGTGTTCCTCCGGTGTAATGAGTTCAAAAGGCTTATTATCCCGGAGCATGGCAAAAATGGTGTTACAGATTTTATGCATGACAGCCCCAACGGCAACGATCTTTTTCTTGCCGGCACATTTTCGGATGTAATAGTCATAAATGACAGGGTTCACGGGCGCATTTGCTGTTTTGTCCACTTTCAGGTTGTTGATGGCGGCCATATGCAGGATACGCCTGGCAAGGCTGGAGCCCCGCTTGGACATATGGACCCTGTCCCCATGGAACTTGCCGGAATCATTTACACCAGGGTCCATCCCGAAGTAAGCATAGAGTTTCTTGGGTGAGGAAAACAGGTCAAAGGAACCCATTTCCGCAACCAGGACGACCGCACTCAGGAAACCGACACCCGGCAGGGTCTGGAGGAGGGAGATCCGGTCACGGACCGGCGTTCCTTCCAGCCTTTCGACAGCTTTATGCAGTTCTTCGAGCATGCTGTCCAGATGCCCCTGGTATTCCCGGTAGAGTTTTATATACAGCCGGATCCGGATGGCGCTGCTTTGAAGGGCACGTCCGAAAACGGCAGCATCCTCTGCGGCGGCGTACAGGGCGTCATATTTTGCCAGGGCATACTTTTCCCCGAAGCGTGCTGTGGAACGGATCATTTCCACCACCGTTTCCTTTGGTGCGGCGATAAAATTCCGCGCAAGGGGATACGCGTCCAGAAGCTTTAAGGAAGTCTGGGTGGTGACCTTGCTGAACACCTTCCGGTATGCGGGGAAGGATACTTTCAGTTCCGCCGTGAGCTTGAGGACGACAGCGGACTGCAGGTCCTTGAAGTAATAGTAGTCCCGTACCAGGTTGCGCAGGTCAATGACCTCATCATCCGGGATGACGGAAGTCTTCAGGGAAGCATCCAGCCCCACTTTGGCAGCTTTTTTAGAATCAAATTTATCATTATGCAGTTTTCTTACGTTCATGTTTGTGCTATTCTTAGTAATGATAGGATTAATGACCGAGCAGTCAAAACCCTTATCGCGAAGGAAGCACAGGAGCGGGATGTGGTAGATCCCGGTGGACTCAAGGAAGCAGC
>CAJUDY010000076.1 GCA_910584945.1 uncultured Lachnospiraceae bacterium
AAAACGGATTCCCGGGACTTAGCGGGTCTACAGCATATTCCAGAATACCCGTCCGATTTCCGACTCCACTGTACTGATACCAGAACGAATGAGTTCTGTCTGATGCCGCAGCCATTCGGTTGGTGTCATCATGCAGGTATTACTGATTTTCCGTCATACCGTTAGATCCATTATCTGTCGAAAGATATTAAAGATGTTTATATCTTTTCCATGACATCATTGCTTTTAATTTTCCCTCCACCAGTACATTTCCTTTCTCTGTTATCGATTTCAAAAAAAATAACTTTTGTATTGAAGTATACTCATATGCATCAAAGAAAATCTTTTTCCCATCTTTTAATTCTATTGCAATTTCACTTGGCCCTGCTCTTTTAATGGGATAATTATATATTTCTTTACCATATAATTCACGTGAATATCCAACTCTATAAATATCACTTTTAATTATTATATTTCTTTCATTTTCCAATTTGTCTAATGATTTTTTTCTCATTTTACCTTCTATTACAATTATCTCATTACTTAATTCGATCTTTTGAGTCTTATATACACGATTAAATTCCAAAAAAACAAGTAAGGTTGACCCAGCTGGTATTCCAACTGCGATAAATATATCACGCAAATTCTGAGCAACACTAATTAGCAAAAAGAACAAAAGAAACATGAAAAACACAAAAAAAATCTTAAAATGCAAAATTTTTTTAGGATACATTTTTTTCAAACAATTTTTCACCACCTTCTTAATAGGCACAGGAAAACAGAAACCACCCAAAAGCGCATTAGAATCATATGGATTAAAAACTTTTGGCACTAAACCACTTGACAATCCGTCATTTATAGCCCCTCCTATATAACCATTTTATGTGTTGACACGTTCTCCTTCCCGAAGGAATACAGCGTTTGTGTCCCATGTATAAAACTTGAATCTCTATTTTTCATTTACAGCTGACTCCATCGTATAATGCATAAAAATGCCACTATTCCAGCCGCCTTTATTATATACAGTATCATCCGTTTGTTTTTTACTGACATCTTTTTTATCTTATTTATAAATATTATAAAAAGGAAAAACAAAACCGCCGGAATCCCCAATCCTGCTGACAGTAGGATTGCTTCATTGTCAATCAAAGCTGTCTTTTCTGGTTCAGGTTTTTCTTTTATCATCGTTTCCGGATTCAGTACATACCAGTCTACTCTTAAATCCATATGCGGTAAATATTCCACTACAATAATAGTATCTGGAACCAGATCATAATCACCCGATATCTCTATGTTTTTTGTCTCCTGATTTTCATTTGTAATAGTTGCTACAATACCTTTTTCATCACATCTTATGATTGTACCATTAGCTTCTGCATAATTCTGTGTAAACAAATATGGCATATCCCGAAAAACTGGTACTGTAAAAACAAATGAACATAAAACAGCACATACTATTAATCCAATAACCACTTCTGAATTCGAAGCTACTCCTTTGACGGGCTCTGGGTTTTTCAATATTTTCTTTCTTGCTTCAAATTTAATCATAGCAGCTAATACCAGAAAAATAATTATAGCGAAATTTGTAAATAAAAATATGATAAGTTTTATATAATCCATTGAATTCTCCCTGTCATTTTACTGATTTACTTGCCTTAGGAAAAGCTTTTTCTCCTACAAGTGAGGAAATATATGTACCCATTCCGTATCCATACAATCCATTGCCTAATACATTATTCATTATTTATCTGGCAAATCTGTCAGCCATAGTGTTTCCGGTTATTTCAGAAGCAGCAATTGCAAAAATGTTTCCCAAAAACCCCGAAGCTATTGCCTGAATTATACCTGACATCCCTGCCTTCACAAACGTATGACTAATATTTTCACCTTCCAATATATTTTCGGTATTTGAAAGCATACTGCTCATACTTCCTGCTATAAAATTATAAAGAGACGAAAACCCAAATCCTCCTAGAACATCACCCGCTCCAAATAATGCATTTACCTTCGGAATTCCTACCGCAACAAACGCAGCATTGATGCTCCCTGTCGTAAGTCCGCTCCAGATGTTATCAAAACTTAAATCCCCATTGGATGTATTACAAATCATTCCAAATAAAGCTCCCGTTCCAACGAGTACTTTATATTCACTCACCTGCATTGCAACCGTCGGAAGAGAAACAAATGCCAGCCCCGAACCAATGGCCGCTCCCGCCGCTGCTCCCAATGCTGCATTTTTAAATCCCCTCTTCCAGTCAACATCTTCTCCATTTATCACATCTGAAGTTACACTTAGCGCCAGACCTCCAAGACCTCCGATAATCCCTCCAACAACCGCTGTCGGCAATTGTCCGTCCCGGTCCACATACCCGGTTGGATTCCCCCAGCAATACCCATACTCATTCAGCGTAAACGGCAGCTCTGCGAATCCTTTGATCAGATCTCTTCCTGTGAATCGACCAGCCCAGGGCAGATATTCTCTTGCCTGAGCGTAGCTGGTTCCCGCGGTCCGGTCCGGCTGATAGCCGGTGTAGCCGAAGGGCTGTGTTTCTCCCTGATTGCCGAAAAGATCGCCGCCAAATTCGTCATAGCCGTACAGCGTCTGCCGACCGCTTCTCAGTTCGGTCAGGCGAACCGCGCTGCCGAGTTCATCCTGCAGATAAGCGCTGACGCGCTCTCCTTCCCGAAGGAATACGGCGTTTGTATCCCATGTATAGGACTGGAGGGTCTCTTTTCCTTCTGCTGTCTCTATTCTCTGCAGAAGATTGTGGTACGGTCTGGTCAGGTCTGTGACATATTCTGTCCTTTTTGACGGGACTCCTGCGGGCACAGCTTCCGATAAAAATTAGAGACATTTATATCTTTTTCACAACATCATAGATTTTAGTTTTCCCTCTACCAATACATCTCCCTTTTCTGTTATTGCTTTCAAAAAATATAATTTTTGCTTTGATGTATATCCATATACATCAAATAAAATGGTTTTGCCATTTTTCAACTCCATTGCAACCTCACTTGGTTTACGTCTTTGATAATGATAATGATATATCTCTTTACCATATAAATCCTGAGAATATCCTATCCTGTAAATATCTCTTTTCATAACCTCATTCCTGTCATTTTCCAACTTTGCCAATGGATCTTTTCGTATTTTACCCTCTAGTATTATCTTTTCATCTGTAAACTCAATCTTTTGTGTTTTATATATTTGATTAATCTCAACTAAAAGATATAATAGATACACACCTGGCATTCCTGCTGCAACTACAATTCCTTCCATATTATACGCTATATAAATTAAAAAAACGATCCAAATAAACATCAGCACTATATAAAAGATTATTGTAAATAAAATTTTTTCAGGATATATTTTTTTATTAAACAATTCATTATCAGACAAATTTTGTTTCAACTTTTTATTTCCTTTCACATCTATACCTTGGGATAAAAATATTCCTTATAAAGATATTATCGAGCAACAACCATTCTGTTCCAAAATGCAGACACACATAGTAGGGATTATCCTGTATTTTATCTGAGAAAATTGTCTTTCAAGGAAATCAGAATTCAAACACAGGATAATTTTCATTTTCAGGAAACTGCAGGACTGTTAAGTATCTTGACGAATCCAGCTGTCATAATACTTCCACCTATTGCATATACCGTTTTATACGCATCCCACACAATGCCCGCTATTTTATCCCATCCTTTTCCAGTTGAAGTTCCAAGACCGATACTTGAAGATAGTTTGTCTAACGACCCGCCAACACCTGTTTGAAATACTGCCGAAAAATACCAGTTATACCTGTTTTGTAAAAAATCTTCCAATTCAGCATCTGGATTATCTATATAATTCAACAGGTCTGTAACAAAACTTCCCGCACCTCCTCCAAGTGCATTAGCCTGGTATGGATTCATCACTTTTGGCACTAAGCTGAATACCAGTGAACCATTTATAGCCCCTCCTATATAACCATTTTCAAAACTTCCGCTTCCAGTCAGTTCATTAATTCCGCCAGCTGAAAGTCCACCGGCTAAAACCGCGGCAGCAATTCCTGAATAGCCGCCAACCGTTCCTAATATCCCGGTTTCTGATGCAAATCCTACTGCAACTGCCACATCAGATAAAATTACGGCAGATCCAATTATGATTGTTCCACCCACTACGACATCTTTAATGGTTTCTTTATTCTCATACACCCACTTTCCAATGTCTTCCAGCCACTCCGGCAACGCCCCATTCCGGTCCACCAGTATCAGAGGATTATTCCAGCAATACCCATACTCGTTCAGCGTAAACGGCAGCTCTGCGAATCCTTTGATCAGATCTCTTCCTGTGAATCGACCAGCCCAGGGCAGATATTCTCTTGCCTGAGCGTAGCTGGTTCCCGCGGTCCGGTCCGGCTGATAGCCGGTGTAGCCGAAGGGCTGTGTTTCTCCCTGATTGCCGAAAAGATCGCCGCCAAATTCGTCATAGCCGTACAGCGTCTGCCGACCGCTTCTCAGTTCGGTCAGGCGAACCGCGCTGCCGAGTTCATCCTGCAGATAAGCGCTGACGCGCTCTCCTTCCCGAAGGAATACGGCGTTTGTATCCCATGTATAGGACTGGAGGGTCTCTTTTCCTTCTGCTGTCTCTATTCTCTGCAGAAGATTGTGGTACGGTCTGGTCAGGTCTGTGACATATTCTGTCCGTTTTGACGGATCTCCTGCGGGCACAGCTTCCGGCAAAAACGGATTCCCGGGACTTAGCGGGTCTACAGCATATTCCAGAATACCCGTCCGGTTTCCGGCTCCGCTGTACTGATACCAGGACGAGTGGATTCCGTCTGATGCCGCAGCCATTCGGTTGGTTTCATCGTACAGATACTGCCGGAGGAGCTCTTCTCCCTGCCGGATAGCCGTCAGGTTGCCTCTTCTGTCATACTGGAAGGTCCGTTCTCCGCCGGGCCCTTCTTCCCGGACCAGCTGGTCTGCTTCGTTGTAGGAATAGTGAATGGTTCCCTCTCCGGTCTCTTTTTCTGTCCGGTTTCCATATGCGTCGTATCGGTACCGGTTCTGCAGTTTCCCGCCTTTCCATACTTCTGTCAGGCGGTCCAGGTTGTCATACCGGTAGGTATAATTCCCGCATTCTTCGCTGGCCAGGCGTTCGGTTACGGACGCGAATACGGATGCGCGGCGGTCTTTCCGAAGTGCGGTCCGGTTCCCCAGGAGGTCATACTCGTATTCGTACCGCTCCAGTACGGTTCCGGATTTTTGATGGATCAGACTTTTCAGACGGCCCATGGGGCTGTACTGATATCCGGTGCGGATTTCATCCGGATACTGCTTTTCCGTCAGACGTCCGTCTGCATCATAACGGTACCTGACTTCCTGTTTTCCGTCTTTCAGACGGACCAGGCGGGACAGGTTGTCGTACTCGAAGGATACGCTCTGCCCGTCGGGATAGACGGTCTTTCTGCGTTCTCCCAGCGCACCCCACTCGTAAGAGACTTCTCTTCCCATGGGATCTGTGATTTTTTTCACATACCCGGCAGCGTCCAGTTCGATCCGGGTGGTCCCCAGCCAGTCGTCGATCCGGACCAGCTGGCGCAGGCTGTTGTAGGAGAATTCCGCGGTTTTTCCGTCTGCATATGTGATCCGGCAGAGATCTCCCACCGGATTCCATGCGTAACGGGTGGTGTATCCGTCTGCATCGGTCTTTGCGGTCATCCGCCCGGAGCGGTCGTACTCGTACTGTTCTTTCATGCCCAGGGGATCGATCACGGTCTCCGGTTTTCCGGACAGTCCCCACAGGTATCGGACCATGCGGGGAAGCGTTTCCAGCTTCTTTTCCGGAACAGCGATCTGTCCCTCTGCGTCCAGCAGGGTCTCTGCTCCTTCATGCCTGCATACGGCGGAGAGATTGCCCATGAGGTCACAGGCATACTCGGTCCGGTTCCCGGCTGCGTCGAGGACGGACGTCAGGTTTCCGCCCGGCGAATAGGTATAACGGGTCACACGGCCCAGGGCGTCGGTGACGGAGGTCACTCTTCCGACTGCGTCATAGGTGCAGCTTCGCTCCTGTCCGATGCTGTTTCTTACAAAGACCGGGCGGTTCAGACAGTCATAGGTATATTCCTGCCAATCTCCTCTGTGGTTTGTGCGGAGGATCAGATTGCCGGCAGAATCATAGCGGTATGTCTCATGGGTTCCGTCCGGATAGATGATCTTTCCCGGTTTTCCTCCTGCATCATATGTATAAGCAGTCCGGCGCCCGGCGGGATCGGTGACTCCGGTTACCCGGCCCATGCTATCGTATTCATAGACCGTCGTGTTTCCCCAGACGTCGGTCTCACGGATCAGCTGACCCGCGGCGTCATACTCATATGTATGGCGGTTCCCGGCGGCATCCGTCACCTGTGTGCAGCGTCCTTCGGGATCATAGTCATAGGCGGTAACGGCTCCCAAGGGATCGGTCTTTTTCACCATCCGGTTCCAGCTGTCGTATTCCATGAATGTCCGGTTTCCTTCCGGATCGACGGCTGCAGTCCGGTTCCCATTCTGGTCATACTCAAGGCGTATGGTCCCGCCGGTGGGCAGCGTGATCTGTTCCGGCAGGTTCTGCCAGTTATAAGTATACTCCATTACCGCCCCGTTGGGGTATATCTTTTGGGAAAGATTTTGCATGGCGTCATATTTCATATGGATCGTATTTCCGTCGGGAAGGGTAAGGGATTCTGCCTGATTCATACAGTTGTAGTCCTGCAGGTAGATCGCTCCGTCAAAATCCACCGCCTTTTGGATCTTCCCGTTGGGTCCGTACTCATAGGTGCGGCGGTTCCCGGCTGCGTCCGTCACGCTGGTGATCTGGTTATCCTCGTTCCAGGTGAAACAGGTCCGATTCCCGTTCCCGTCGGTAAACCGGGTGATGCGGCTGCATTCGTCGTACTCATAGAGGCTTCTTCTTCCTGCGCCGTCGGTGATGGCGCTGACGTTTCCGCGGGTATCGTATTCCAGCAGTACGGTGTTTTTATCCGGCAGCCGGATTTTGACAAGGTTGCCCTCCGGGTCATACTCCATCCGCTGACAGCGCCCCAGGGCGTCGGTAATCTCGACGGGACGTCCTTTGGCGTCATAGACGTTTTTCTGCTTCTTTATTCCATTGACGGACAGGGTGAGCAGGCGGCCCGCCGTATCATGGGTCATATGGTATCTGGTACCGTCCGGATATATGATCCGGCTGAGATTTCCCCGGTTATCATAAGCATATGCGGTTGTATATCCGTTTTTGTCGGTGTGACGGATCTTCTGGTTCTGATCGTTGTAGGCGAAGGTTTCTTCTCCGTCTGTTGTAGCGATGCGGATGCTGCGCATCCGGTCATCGCTTTCGAAGGTGACCAGACGACCGTTCTGTTCCCGCATATAGGTCAGCTGTTTTTCATCGTCGTAGCGAAGCTCCACGACACTGCCGTCCGGAAAGGCCTGCTTCAGCACCCGGTCCACTCCGTCGTAGGTGTTTTGGACGCCTGTGATGCCTCTGGGCGTCAGGACGCTCTCCAGCCTCCCATTGAAATTGTATTCATAGGTGTAGGTATGCCCGCCGGAGTTGATGAACCAGCGCAGTTTTCCGTACTGATACCGGAAGTGGATCTTTCGTCCGGCGTGGTCTTCCACTTGGATCAGATGCTTTTCTTCATTGTAGGTGTAGCGAAGAAAAGCGCCAAGACCATTTTCAGCGTATTCCAGCAGTCCTTCTTCGTTATACCGGAAGGTTCTTGCGCCTCCTGCCTCTTCCTGGCGTAGGAGCTTACCATCCGGATCAAAGACGCAGGTTCTCTGTTCCTGCTCATAGACATATCCGTCCCCGGTGCTTCTGAGTACTTCCGGATCTCCCATCTCCGGCAGCCAGGCGTCGCCCAGGTTTCGGCGGTATGGGATCACGCTTCCGTCTTCCAGAATGACGTCGATCTTCTTATCTCCTTCGGTCTTTTTCAGGCGGATTCCGTAATTGTGGCACCAGCCCTCGCCGAGATCTCCCTGCTCGCCGCATTCCATAGCGTTGTACAGGAACCGGAAGGAGAGCGGTACTCTTCCGCCTGTGACCAGATCCTCCCGTTCATAGATGTAATTGCCGGTGTTCATGTTGATGGGGTCTTTTTCGTATCGGTGTCTGCCCGGTTTCTGTCCGGCGGCCCATGACAGGCCTTTTGTATAGCGGCGTTTATACATCCCGTAATTCAGACGGCCGTCATATCCCTGGCCGGATGTGACGGGACGGATGATACCGCCTCTTTTGCAGAGCAGGACGGAGCTGGTGATGATCGCGGGTTCTCCGCCCACATACTCGACTTCAAATCCGTGAAATGGCCGCTCCGTATTCCTCCATTGTTCGTCCAGCAGCATAAAGCCTTTGCACCGGCCTGTTGTTTTGTTCAGCATACAGCTTCCAAAATATGGGATATTTTCATCTTCCAGACAGTCTTTGCAGTTGGCTTTTTTCCGGTCGCCGCTCAGATAGTGATGTCCTTTGGGAATCTTCAGCTTTCCGTTACAGCCCCCCTGGGAACAGGTCAGTTCCGCTCCTTCCACCAGATACTCCCGTTTCTGAAGACCAAGGGCTCCCTGCGTTCCCGCCTGTTTTTGCAGCGCAGGGTTTACCATGGACCAGCGAAAAGCGCTCCCCGCGGACTGTCCGGGCAGTGTCGTAAGCGTATCATTCCGGTAACTCTTTTTCTTTTTATGCTCTCCCATCTTTTTCTCCTGTGTTTACAAAATATGACCTTTCATCCTCTATCGCCGTATATAGAATGTATGTTCTAACACTGCAGCACCACCACCGCCGCATTGTCCTTATCCTCCTCGTATAATAAGTTTATAGTCAATCAAAATAGGCTATAGACTTATTCT
>CAJUDY010000077.1 GCA_910584945.1 uncultured Lachnospiraceae bacterium
TGCACAGTTTCATTTATGGTGGTGCCAAGTGTGCGGGCATGGAGGTTTAGGAAGGGAACCGCAATGAGGGCGGCGGCCAGAGATCCTGGCTGGGGTTCGATTCCCATGACGGCCTGCCAAAGCCGGTTGTAACTGACTGCCCAGGCTCCGGGAAGTAGTGTCGAATAGGGGCAGACGAAACATGAAAATGAAGAACAAGCACGATTTTTCATGTGAGGAAAGGCAATCCGCTGTAAGGCGGATAACCTGCGTACACAGATGTGTGCGTTTATGAAGTTAGACAGGCAGCGGTCTGTATTTCAGGCCGCTGCTTTTATAAAGAAAGAACAGGAAATGTCGTTTTGCTGACAGAAAGGAGGGAAGGCAGGAATGACAGGAAGAAAAATCAGGCGTGGAGATATCTACTATGCTGACTTAAGGCCGGTAGTTGGCTGTGAGCAGGGCGGTATCCGTCCGGTTGTGATTTTGCAGAATAACACAGGGAACCGGTTCAGTCCAACCACCATAGCGGCAGCGATCACCAGCCGGGACGGAAAGCATCAGATCCCCACTCATATCCATATAGACAGACAGTTTCACGGTCTGCACCGGGATTCTATGATCTTACTGGAACAGGTACGGACCCTGGATCAGAAACGGCTGCGTGAATACATAGGCTGCCTGGATAAAGCAACCCTGGCTGCAGTGGACAGGGGACTGATCGTCAGCCTGGGGATGAAAAATATCCAGAAGGAAAAAACAGCTGCAGATACGACAGCTATGAAAAAATGAGTCAGAACAGGGCAAAGAAGCAGATAGAGAGAGGAAGAGAAAGCATGGATAACAGAAAGAAAAAAGCATGGATCTATACCCGTATCGATGCGCCGGAGGACAGCCATGGCACCTTAAAGAAGCAATATGAGCAGTTGAACACCTATGGAGAACAACTCCGGGTGGAGATCGTAGGCAGTTCCAGCGATATGGGAGAAATGGCAGGGTTAGAGAGACCTGGACTGGACCTGTTCCTGGAGGCAAAGGACAGCAGGGGGATCGAAGTACTGTTGGTTCTGGATTCCTCCAGAATTTCTCGCGATAAGGAATTGGTTACGGATTTTCTGCTCCGGATGCGTCAGTGTGGGATTGAAGTATGTTCTCCTTTGGAGGGGATAATCTCTGCCGCAGGGTGAGAAAAGGAGGGCATGAAATGACAAAAAAGGAACTGGAACAGTGGCAGGCTGTGACAAACAGCAGCCAGTACCGATGGGTGGAGGATCGTATTACCCGGTTGAATGGGCGGGGTACGCTGTATTATACCGGAGGCGGAGATGGATGCTTCATGAGGATAACTCCGGAAGGGAATCTGACTATAGGAATCTACGAAGGGGCATTCCCTCATATCGGGGAGGCCTGCTTTCAGGTAAAGGCGGAGAGAAAATGCAGCAATTATGACGAAGCTTTCCAGAAAGCCTGTGAACTGGGTGGGATCAAGTTCCTGATGGATTTGTTTTCCAGCGGCCAGGTTCCCCAGGAGCCAACCTAGGGGATGTATTTATGAGGTGAATGGATGGATTATAACGTAAAAACAAGGATACTGCTTGATACAAATTTTAATACCAGAGAATTCAACGACCTGATGTATGAAAGCGCAAAACCTCGTATTATAGAGGACATTAAATCGGTGATCGAAAACGATCCGACTCTGCCCCAATATATTGACGGAGACCTGACTTTTCGTTTTCTGTCTGATTACAGAATCCTGCTGAAATATCAGTTCGGATGTAATGATGAGAATGAGGCGGAAGCAGAAAGTTTTTCAAAGTCCTGCGTGGAGGATATCCGGAAGGGATTGGAAGAGAAAGGATACCGTATCGAGAGGATCGACTGTACGGCAAAAGAGATGGACATGAAGTGGCTGGATGAACTGGAGGACATGGTGTCTCCAAAGGATCAGAGCCTTTGATATCCAAGTGAAAATGGAACAGGAAGACAGAGAAAGAAATGATTTTTATGGAGATTTTGTGTCAATGATCAGTCTTGACCTTCACTGACTGAAAAACGAGAACTCCACAAATGGAATAGAAGAAGCAGGGCATGGAGACAGGAGGAATGCGGATGTGGGTGACAATTTTGGCAACAGAGTATGAGAAATATCCGGAATACTATGGGGCAACCCTTTGGCTTCCGGCGACCAGGGCAGCGCTCCAGGATGCCATGGAACAGGTGAGAGTGCCGGAAGGTGGATCCTACTGCCTGACCAGGCTTGACGGATGGCCGAAATTTCTGGCGGAACGGTTATCACGGATGGAAGCGGATATCCATGAGGTGAATGTTCTGGCAGGTAAGATCGATCAGATAGGCAGGGAGAGCATTCCCTGGTGCGAGGGAGTGATCAGCTGTGTGGAGTCTGAGCGCGGGGGATGGGAGTGTTCAGTAAAGGATCTGATCAATGCTGCCGACAACCTGGAGTATTTTGGATTTCTGCCATGGATCGTGAGCGATACGGATCTGGGAGAGAGCGCAGTGAATGGAGGATCTGTAGGGATGTTGCAGGGACTTCCGAATGAGGTCCTGGCGTTTTTGGATAAGGAAAAGGTAGGAGCCTGGTTGCGGGAAACAGAAAAGGGTGTCTTTACAAAAGAAGGCTACTGTTACCGGGTAAAGGAGGGCTGGCAGGAAATCTATAATGGCCAGAATCTGCCGGAGCAGGAAACAGGGTCGGATGCAATTCTGTCCGTCAGGCTTGAAAACCGGAAGTACCCGGAATATGGAAAGGTCTGGCTCTCTCTTCCCTGCAGCACAGAAAGAAAAGCCTCTGCATGTTCTTCTCTTCATGCAGAAAGCCTGGATCAGTGCAGGCTCCGGGAGGCCCGCAGCGCAGTCCCCATTCTGGAAAAGAAGATCCAGTTTTATGATGATGTAGAGGTGTTAAATGAGTTGGCTGAAAGGCTGCAGCAGATGCCACAGAATGAGCTGATCAAATATAAGGCCGTGCTGCAGTTTGAGAACTGGAGAGATATAGAGGAGGCGCTGCTGCTGACAGAGCGGCTGGACTGTTATGTGTTTGATCCCAGCCAGATCAGCTATGAACACTATGGCAGGAAATGCCTGGAGGATCTGGGGGTGGACTGTTCGGATTCGGCTTTCCGGAATTTTGATTTTGCTGAATACGGCATGAACCGGTTTGACGCTGTGGGGATGAGGAAAACGAACTATGGATGGATATCCTCAGCGCAGAAACCGGAACTTCTGGAGGCTCCAGAGGACAGCCGGCAAATGAGAGGGAATGACTTTCAGATGATGTGAAAAACTGCTTCCTAAAGGCAGGATGGATCAGGAAGAAATCAGTATATCCCAGGGGACGGCTGGTATGAAGTATTAATTTTAAAAGTAGTTAAAAAGAAACTTAATGTAAGACAGATAAGGAGAAGGATATGGAGAAAATAGAGGTAGATAAGGCATTATTGAGTGTAAAAGAGGTATGTACATATTTAGGGATAGGAGAGACCAAGGCAAGAGAACTTTTGACAAAAACAAACAATAATTTTACAGTACGGATCGGGAATCGTGTATATGCCAACAAAATCCAGTTGGATAAATGGATCGCTCATAACAGCGGCAATAAAGTGGAGAAAAAGCGGACAATTCATAGAAGAATAAAAAGGGAAGAATCCAGCATGGAAATGCAGATGACGATGTAAAGTCAACTGCGCTTATATGGAGCGGGTGCAAAAATGGGAAAAGATTTAAAGGGAAGAGAACTGGGAAAGGGTCTGTATCAGCGAAAGGATGGAAGATATGAGGCCAGAACAAAGATAAATGGAAGTGACGTCAGCATCTATGGATTCAATCTGCGGGAGCTGAAAAAAGAATTTCAGGAATTAAAGGAAGAGGCACAGAACAGCATTGATTTTAGAAGGAAACATATAACGCTGAATGAATGGTTTGAAGAATGGTTTCAGACGTATAAGCTTCCGGTAGTTAAAGAAACCAGTGTTTATCCCATGAAAAATAAATTTTACGGTTCATTCGGCAAATATCTGGGAGAAAGAAAGCTGTGTGATATCACCAATATCGACATTCAGAGTGTCATCAATCAAATGAGCAGCGGTGGACGGGCAGTTTCGTCCATGAGGGAGGAGCTTGGAAGAATGCGGGAATGTATGGAATCTGCCAGGAATAACCAGATCCTTTCGATCAATCCCTGCTTTGAGATCAGTGTTCCATGGGAAAACAGGCAGGTGACACGCCGCTTTCTGTCCAGGGAGGAACAGAATACATTTTTAAAGACGGTAGAGCATAGCTGGTATAAGGAAATGTTTTATCTGATGTTTCTGACAGGAATGAGGATCGGAGAGGTAGGGGGACTGATGTGGAAAGACGTGGATTTCAACGGAAAATGCCTCCGCATCAACCGCTCCCTTTCCTGTCAGTATGAATATGGAAAAAAGATGCTGCGCCTTCTGGCACCCAAGACGCATAATTCCTACAGAAAGATCCCGTTTTTCGGGGAGGCGGAGGAAATGCTCCTGCAGCAGAAAGCTAAGACGGATAGCCTGAAAAAAGTGCTGGGAAACCGTTTCAGGGCAACCGGTGAGTATGCGGACCTGGTGTTTGTCACCACCATGGGAAGTCCGGTACTCCGCTACCATGCGGAAAAGGAAATCAAAAAAGTAGTAAAGGAGATCAATGAGCAGGAAGCGTTTGAATCGGTGCAGGAGCAGAGGGAACCTCATTATTTTGAGGATATGTACCCGCACGCGATCCGGCACACCTTCTGCAGCCGATGCTTTGAAGCAGGGATGCAGCCTAAAGTGGTACAGAGCATCATGGGCCATCAGCATTACAGCACAACCATTGATATCTATACCCATGTGTCGGAGAGCAAGTATCAGGAAGAGATTGGAAAGTTTGGAAGGGCGGTGGAACCGGAAGAGGACGGCAGCATGGAAGGTCCAGAAAAGGGAACGGATACTGGAATGATACAGACATTTGGGTAAAGGTTCTATATTGCTTTTGGGGACGGATCGCATATATTAAGGAAACAAAAGTGAGAAATAAGTTATGACTGGTGTGGAAGTGAAAGGAGGAGGAGAGCGGATGCATGGACAGCGACATCCGGACAATATAGAAAGCAGCCGCTCTCTTTGAACCTGTTTCCATCTGTTTTATCGAAAAATATAGCTTATCAGAGGCAGATATGTTAAAATAGAGATCAGAGGAGAAAAGAGCCTTTTTTATGGAAATTGAGAATACACTGGCAAAAAATATTACAGCGGCTGGGGAAAAGGCCGCTTATGATGCGGCATGCAAACGGCTTCTGGCCAATAAGGTCATCTTGGCCTGGATCATGAAAAGCTGTCTGGAAGAGTATAAGACTCATAGTATTAATGAGATAGCGGAAAAATACATAGAAGGAGTCCCTCAGATCGCGGAGGCAGCGGTCAATCCGGATGAAGAGATATGTGACAGCGGAGAACAGATCCGGGGAGTGAAGAACGAGGACAGTACGATACAAGAAGGAACGATCACCTATGATATCCGTTTTCTGGCAATCGTTCCGGGAACCGGGGAAATGATCCGTTTGATGATCAATGTGGAAGCTCAAAATGATTTTTATCCGGGTTATCCGATCATCAAACGAGCGCTTTATTATTGCAGCCGGATGATCTCTTCCCAGTATGGTTCGGAATTTACAGAAACCCACTACGAGAACATAAGGAAGGTCTATTCCATATGGATCTGTTCCAATCCGCCGAAGAGGAGAGAGAACACGATCACCAGATACTCCATTCAGGAAGAGGATCTGATAGGCCAGGTGTCGGAGCGAAAAGAGAACTATGATCTGCTGACCGTGGTCATGATCTGTCTGGGGCATGCAGATGATGACAATTATACAGGGGTATTGAAGCTGCTGGGGGTGCTGCTGTCCTCGGAAAAAGAGGCAGAAGAGAAGAAAAAGATCTTGCGGGATGATTTTAATATCGCGATGACGAAGACGTTGGAAAGTGAGGTGTCAGCTATGTGTAACCTGAGTAAAGGCGTGGAGGAGAGGGGAATCGCACGTGGCTTGGCGCAGGGCCTGGCGCAGGGCTTGGAACGTGGTATGGAGACAGGAACATTAAATGCAATCCGGAATTTGATGGAAACCCTGAAACTGACAGCAGAACAGGCGATGGAGGCATTGAAGGTACCAGAAGCGGAAAAAGCGAAGTATGCAGGGATGCTGAAGGAATGATTTTTATATTAAGGTGTCGGAAGCGGAAAAAGTTAAATATACAGGGATGTTGAAAGGACAGCTGTTGTTTAAACTTCGATGATCTGGAAGGAAAATAGAGACATGGTATTGCCGAGAACAATATGGTGGTGGAAACAGTGAGACAATATACAGTAGAAAATCTGACAGACAATGGAATAAAGTATTTTTTTATTCGAGACTGTGAAACATTGAAAATGGTATTGCTGCCAACCAAATATCTAAAACATAAAACAGTAATGAATTGTTCTCCTAATACTGTCAAAAGATCTGCATTTGCCATCTGTTATTATTTTGAGTATTTAGCAGAAATGAAGCTTAAAATTTCTCAAATATATGATATGTCCTATAGTAAACAATCTGAACATTTTGTGGAATTTATGCACTGGGTCAAGATGGGGCGACACAGAAATGAAAATGGGGGGAAGAATCCTAAAAATGGGACATGTAATGTAAGCGTCAAATAAGATAGTGGATAGAAAAATAACCACCAGACCTCTATACTAA
>CAJUDY010000078.1 GCA_910584945.1 uncultured Lachnospiraceae bacterium
ACCCTTCTTCCAGAAAATCTTTTTTATTTTCCTCTTGACATTTCACCAAATTGCTGTCACAATCCCACATGTAAATCTAATGCGCCGATCAATTTTCCGTTCTCTGTTACAGGAATAAAATCTGTCCTTTTTCGCATCTGGGTCAGGCTCTCAAAAACTTCCTCCATTGTTTTTCCCGAGTCTATACTGAACGGTAATTGATTCATAAATTCAAATGCCTTTTTTTCAAAAATTTCTTTTCCGTATTCTTCAATCCCGCGTCTGACGTCTCCGTCAGTGATAATACCGGCTAATTCCCCTCTTTCCATGATCAGAACTGCTCCCATGCGGTAATGGTTCATTTCGATAATGATATCTGAAAATCCTGCTGTTTTTTTTACAACAGGCAGTTCTCTAAGATGCAGCATATTCCGGGTAACCTTTATGTTTTCTTCATTCAGATATTTCAATTTATATGCCAGGGAATAGATATTTTTTAAATCCCTGCATAAATAAGAACCTGAGACAATCACATCTGCTTTTAATTTTCCGACTTTTTCCGCGATCTTGTTGTCAATCCCTCCGTCTACCCAGATTTTTAACGTGGGATATTTGTCACGTATCTTCTCGATTCGCTCATAATTTTCTTCTTTAAAAACCGCGCCGGAAACCCCTGGTTGGCTGCACATGACCAGTACCTGTGAAATATAGTCGATATTTTCATCAAGCATTTCCAGCGGAGTTTCAGCAGTCAGCGCAATGCCAAAACTTGCATTGATTTTGCCGCTGATCCTCCTTATTTCATTTTTGTCCGTCAGTGATTCATACTGCACGTTTACAAATTTAGCCCTTGAATGATTGATTGCTTTCACATCATTTTCCGAAAAACTTTGATAGATCAAATGCAGATCAAGAGGAAGAAAATCTCCTTTGAACATCTCCAGATCGTTCAACTGAAAATTATAATCTTTTTGGAAAATGTCAATATGCAGATAATCAATACAGGCATTTTTTAACAGCTCTGCATATTGTCTATAATTATCTTTTACCGCAAAAATGGAACCTGATACAAACATTTTACTCCTCATCCAAATAACATTTTAACTTACACCACGAATTGTTTCCCAAATCTGATTTCCACAACCATATTTTGTCGGACCAAATCCTTTTCCACCATTAAAATTATGAACCATAAGATAGTTTATAAATTTTTCTAACGGAAAATCCTTTTCGTCTACAACCTCTATACCTCTTTTGTATAATTCTTCATATGTAACTTCACATTTTAGCTTTGCTTTTTCTAGTTTATCTCTTTCTGGATCATATATCATCCGTACCCATTCGTCTGCGCAAAAGCACAATAAATAAAAGCGTTCCCGTTCCACTTGCACTGCCCGAAATGCGCATGTTTCCAATTGCAATGCTCTTATATAACGGTTAATGGCATTCTCTTTCATAAACTCCCCTGTTTCTACATCAAAAGAAAATACCATATTTCCCCGGAAGGGAAACACCCATATCTTTTTTCCAATCAAATGTCCCGAATGAAACCCCTGATGTCTGCTTCCTTCTTTTTGAATTTCGTGGACAATAATTCTGCCGCTTTCACGGTACCATTGCAAAACAGCGCTCTGCCGTTCTGGCATCAACCAAATACTATCTATACCCCTGCAGATAGCTGAAAAACCATCCCCGGAATCCCCAACATTTCTTTTAGTCCACTGTAAATTGTCTGTATCTATTTCAAACACTGTGTTTTTGCCCAGCAATGGAACGATCAATTGCTCCTCGTCCAACACCGCGTCTCTAAAATAAGCTTTTCTGTTTGTAACAGGAACGTCTAAATTCACAACCTTCAAAATACGTTCTGCATCCATATCCAGCTTCAGAACATATGGAATTTCATTTCCTATCATAAAGAGCCACTTACCCGATGCCACATACGAAAAAAAAGCATTCGCATCTTCCTTGACAAACGGAATCTCCAAATCTATATAGCGGAAACATTCCGTTTCCAGATCCCAAATCATGATCTTTCTTTCTCTGCCCGGAATCGCTATGATTTTATTGTTATATAAAACGACATTATTATAAGCCGTTCCATTACCCTTTTTACTGTATTCGCTCTGTCTCTTTACTTCTCCGGATACAATATTTCTGGAAAATAACGCATTAAAATTAATACTCCAAAACCACTGAGTTTCTTTCCAGACAACAAAATTACAAAATATCAGATCTCTTGCGTTACCCATATCAACTAAGTTTATCCTTAAAATCAGTTATACTTTAAGCGGGGAATGAATATCCTTTCGCAATACCCATTCCCCTGATACCATTACTTCTGAAATACCACAATTGCCAGTAAGGCGTTATGGCTGTTTCTCAAGCGTGACAAGTGCTGCATCGCCCTTGTCAAATACAACCTTCAAGTGTCCCTCGTTATTTACATCAAATCCGCCAAAACTGGGTTTAATCGTTACGGTCTTACCGCTAATCGTATAAACATTGGCCGGTGTTCCAAAGGTCTTATAGGTAGTTCCATCCGTGCTATATTGGATACTCTTAATCTGAGTAGCTGCTGACTCGCCCAAGCCAAAATTCACATCAAACGTAGCGCCGAATGCTGTGGAAGATCTCTCCCGCTTCGCTCCCCGGTACATCACAAAATCTCCTTTTGTGTTCCCGGGGTCCTGGCATACCCAATGCGCGGAAACTTTCCGCCTTCTAATGCCGTACATTGTTTTTATATCAGGAACCTGCGCTCTGGTCCTTACGGTAAAACCTCTGCCCCTTTTGACGGGGGCGCTGTTTATCCAAAGCACGGTTCTTATGATCTTCTGTCGCAGCTGTGTTCCAAACAAGCCGAAGTACTTGCTGCTAAGACTGTTTGAACGTGATTCAGCGGTACAGGAAACACTGTTCACTGTATAATCCTTCCAGCCAATCCGCGATTCAATACATTTTTCGCGGCGTTGGTCTTCTCTTCCTCCTGATATCCACAGGCAGCACAGAAAAAATATCCGTCTTTCCTGCTGCCCGTCCCGCCGCAGACGCTGCATTCTCTGCTGATTCCTTTTCCCAGAACCTCGTAAAGTTCCACAGACTGTTCTTTGCACTTCTGCATCAGGCGGTTGCGGATATAGCCCCTCTGCCACATGGAGATGGAGTGATTGATCCGCCGGTTCCCGCCGCCTTTTGCGGGCCCCGGCAGCTTTACGATATAGACAGTCTTTGGTTTCTCCGTTTCCAGAAAGCGGTTCAGTTCATGGTTGATGTAGCTGTGCAGCCGCTCGGTGAACCGGCGCTTTTTATCCATGTATTTCTTGCGTCCCGGATTGTCGTCCCGGTTGCGCTGATAAGTTCGAGTCTGTATTCGCATCCAGTCTGCATATTCTGTCTGGTATCTCCCCAGCTCTTCGCCATATCGATGACCCTGGTCTGTGGTCAGCATGGCGTGATATCCCATGGATACCCCAGTCTGATTTACATAATCCTCATGCTTTTTTACGGCCACATCTACCGGTACATGGATTTCCAGACGATGTCCTTCCGGGAACAGCTGGACCTTTAGCTGACGCTTATACTGATTGTGATCTGTCAGCGGCACGAAGACGCGCTTTCTTTTCTCCCTGGTGGAGATATAGATCCCGCCGTCCGCATAGCGGTAAGCCCGTTCTGATAACGTAAAGCCGAAGGTCTGATCCGTATGCAGTTTAACATGATACTTTCGCACCTGCCTGCAAAGGTAACGGTTCAGTCTCTCCTGGTCCACCAGGGCGGCCACTTCCTCGTATTTTTTCTGAATCTCCGTAGGCAGACGGACCTCACTCTGGTTCAGCACCGCCTCGAAGACGTTGCCGACTTTTAACAAAAAGCAAAGGTAATGCTTTTCTTCCCTGGAAAATCCCTCATTTTTCCCCGTCAGCTCCAGTACCTTGGCCCTGGTCCTGGTCCACTGGGTTTTGATGTCTCCCAGCGCGTCAAAAACCGCCAGATAGAAGTAGACGGATGGCATCTTCATGGACTCCCGAAGCCCGCTTCTGGTCATCTCATTCTGAATTGTATAGCCCGGATAAAGCTTCGGCAGAGCAGAGCGCCCGCCGTAGCGTGCATATACACAGTTCTTTACTTTGCAGTAGCCGTCCGCAATCTCCAGAAACTTCCTCATATCCTCATCCAAAATCGGAGCGCCGCTGTACTGCCGCACAGTCCTGCACGTCGTGTCAGGAGGCACCTCTTTTCTTTCCTGAAAATCCGGACCCGTAGTGACCCCTCCTCTAAATATCCTTTGTCTCAAAAGTTCGTTTCACAAAGTTGTACTTTTTGGCACAATCCGCTCCTCTGTGCAAAACGTCTAGAAAATTCTTCCGGGCACTTGATTTTTTGATAAAAATGTGTTAAAGTTTTACCGTTTTCAGCCGATATAAAGATTGAGCCAAAAAGTACACTTTATGATACAATTTTCGCGAATCAGCTGTTTTCTCCCCGTTTTCCCTATAAAAACAAAAAATCCTGATATAAGCCGATGGATTTTGTCCATTCCTGCTTATATCAGGATTTTTATGATCTCTTTATTTACTTCAATCTCTATGATCTTATCTAATTCCAGTACTCGCCTACCTGTTCTCCGGATACGTTCTGACAGATCCCGGTCCTGATAATCGCCTGGTACGCCGGCTCAAAATCAAGACCCATTTTCTGCAAGATGTAGATGCCAATCTTATATGCCACCGCTTCTTTTTGTCAATATACCGCAGAATCCACTTTTGAGTACAAACCTCACGTACCCGCTTCTTCTTTTCTCCGCTTCATTCCCCTTCTGTAAAAGGTAGAAAAGCACATCCCGCACCGGTCCGCTGCCTCCCGCACAGACATCGTTCCGGAACACCAGCCTTCGTAGGCCTGTTCAAAACTGTCGGGCAGGGGATTCTCAGGTCTTCCAAACTGCACGCCCCGAAGTTTTGCGGCATGAATTCCTTCTTTCTGGCGTTCCCGGATATTTTTCCGCTCATTTTCCGCCACGAAGGACAAGACCTGCAGGACGATATCGCTCAGAAAGGCTCCCATCAGGTCTTTTCCCCGGCGGGTGTCCAGAAGAAGCATATCAAGCACCACGATATCTACCTTTTTCTCCCGGGTCAGCACCCGCCACTGTTCCAGGATCTCCTCATAATTCCTCCCCAGCCGGTCGATGCTCTTAATATACAGAAGGTCATCCTCCTTCAAGCGTTTCAGCATCTGCTGGTATCTGGGCCGCTCGAAATCTTTGCCGGACTGCTTGTCCATGTAGATGTTCCTGCGGGGTACCTGGGCCCCTGTCAGAGCGATCATCTGCCGGTCCTCCTTCTGCTCTCTTGTGCTGACGCGTGCATAACCATACATTTTGTTCATCATTTTTCTCCTTTGTATTTTTCTTATCCCATGTATGATTATCCTGGTCCACTTTGCAGAAAAAAAGAGAGAAATCAGTAAATTCTGTTTTCTCTCCCATATAACAGCAGTTCCTCATTTCTCTGCTTCCTTCTTCTTCCCGCTGTAATAGGTAAAGGTCCCCTCTGCCAGAAGCTTCCCGTCCTCCGACTCCACTTTGGCTCTCAGCCACATGACATGCTTTCCGGTCTTGACGATCTCGGACCGGGCGGTCACCGTACCGGAGGATACGTTGCCCAGAAAGTGGAATTCACTGTCCAGAGTGACCGGAGACTCCATATACTTCATAGCCGTGACTCCTGTGGCCGTGTCTGCCATGGTATAGAACACCCCTCCGTGGACGATGCCATATGGATTCAAATGCATTGGTTCAACGTGCAGTCTGGCAGAACACGTCTCTCCATAGATCACCTCCATGCCGCAGTGGTCAATAAACTGATCCGCTCTCATCGTCTCTGTAATTTTCTTTTCTTCCATGATCCCTTCCCCTTTTCTCTTATCTGGTTGTCTGTACATTCCATATTATACACACGGATGACACGCCGGTCAATTCCATCCAAAAAAAGACCACGGAAATCAATTTTCCGCAAACAGAGTGAATAGTGTATAATAAGTTTCATGG
>CAJUDY010000079.1 GCA_910584945.1 uncultured Lachnospiraceae bacterium
TTCTTCCAGAAAATCTTTTTTATTTTCCTCTTGACATTTCACCAAATTGCTTTTCGTGCAAATAGTTACCTAAACCATAGATTCCCGCGGAGTAAATCCACCCCAAGGTTCCCCAGATCCCTCCTTTCTGAATCATGCCTTCGTCAGCCCCCTGAGGGCATATGCCAAAACCTTCCGGCTGCATCCCAATATCCGCGAACCCCATGTCGTCAGCGGGGCAGGAAAGAATCTGCGCCGTTGCCCGGGCAATCCACTCTGCCATACGGCACATGAGCGGATGCTTTCTCCACACTCCGATCTGATACAGTTCCCTGATATGGAACAGAGAGTAAATATCCACTACGCCTCCGCCCCACACGGAATTGATCGCACCAAGCCCTTTGGTTTTAAAGCCTTTTTCATACAGGATCGTTCCTTTTTTCATGGGAGCGTTCCACACATAGTTCCAGGTCGTGAACAAAAACGCCGCGTTCTCCGCCCCTTCCAGCCAGCGTTCCTCCCCGGTCAGCAGATACAGATGACACAGTCCCGCCATCACGTACTGGGCCGCCTCCTTGTCCACCTGGTTGGGATTGTCCATGGTAGCGCCCTGGTAATGTTCTTCCTTTACCATATTTTCCAGAACATACTCCCCTGCCCGCAGCGCACGCTGACGGTAAAGGCGGTACCTTTCCCCTTCTTTTAAGAAATACCGGCACAGCTCTGACAGGAATACCAGCGGAATCGCCGTAGCGGATTTTCTTCCTTTTTGTAAATCCTCCTGGGAACCATCCAGATCGTCCACTGCGTCAGTTCCCTCCCCGTCCGGACAGTAGGCCCGATACCAGGAACCGTCTTCCTCCTGATGTTCCGCCAGAAAATCCGCATACTTTAAAACCGCCTGCTCCCACTTCTCATGAACGCGTCCCATGGAACGATACCACAGACAACATTCCAGCAGATCCCGCATGGGCTCTGTCATGGTGCGCAGGTAGTTTCCCTTCTTACTGGTTCTGGAGATATAGTGCAGCTTCGGCGCTTCCGGATCGCCGAACGAGAAAAAGGGACTTCCAGTACTTAGATCATAAAGAGAATAAAGCCAGCCATTGTCCAGCTGACAGTGGTCTACGAAAAAGTCAATGACTCTCTCTCCCCGCCCGATCCATTCTCCGCCCTGCTCCGACGCCATAATATACGCTGCGTTGATCTGCCGTCCTGTAAATCCATACTCCAGAATATGGGTGTAGGAATTGTGGGGAATGGTGTCATAACAGGTGCTGAATCCCGACGGGCGGGACCCATAGCCATATCTGGGGTCGAAATGAAAGAAAAACCCGGCCCCTCCGCCCTCGAATTCCCGATAGCTCTCGCCCAGAGATTTGATCCGGTACTGCCTTGACTCTTCCATGGTAAAAGGAAGCTCCGCCACCATGTCTCCCGCCTCTTCCAACCGGACCGCTTCCCGCTCAAAGGCCTCGTAAACCGCCTCGGCAAAGGAATCCGTCTGTCCCCTGTGCAGACAGTAGGAAAGCTCCATCGCAAAATCTTCCCCATCCAGCGGATAGTAGGCGATGGCCGGACGTTCGTCCGCGCTCAGCGCGGAACTTCTGTCTTCCTCCCCGTAGGGCCAGGCGCAGGCAAAGTATGCCTCTCCCTTTTTGCCGATCCCATAGCCCATGGAGCTGTTCCCGGTTCTCTGAAGGTAACGGCTGTCTCCCTTTTCCCGCAGCGCCTCCCCGATCTCTTCATAAGGCTTTTCCTTGGAACACTTAAGATAGTCTCCGGTCCTGCAGTCATAAGCCAGAACCATGGGCGCCGTCAGGCGGTCTTCCATAAAGGTGCGCCGCTTTGGCGCGCCGGGAAGCATCGGCTTTGTGTAGACCATGGAAGGCACACAGAACCTCCAGGAAGCTTCCGCCCTGGTTTCCAGCGGAAACTGAAAGCCAAACCGGACGCCTTTTCCTGCTGCCGTTCTCGCGGAAGTTTTTCCGCTTAACCGGAAACGGATGCGCTGATCCGGTCCCGCTTCCCGGAGATCTCCGGTTATCTCAAAGTGATACCCATTTCGTTCCAGCACACTTTGAAACGGCGCTCCCAACTCCCAGACATACGTTTCCTCTTCCAGCTTTGGAAAAAATGATACGGTCACGAAAATCCTTCTCTCCTGTTCCATTCTGTCACCCCTTTTTATTTCATCATTTCCTGAAATTCTTTTACCCATACCAGCATCTCTCCCGGCTTTCGATTCCCCCAGTAGGCGTAGGGGACAAAGGTCAGTTCCGTCTCCTTCCATCTTGGCGCTTTTTCCGCATACAGCAGATCTTCCTCCCAGCCTTCCAGCTCCTGGCGCAGACCCTTTCCCCGGATTACCGTTGTCCCGCCCAGCAAAGTTTCCTCATAGCTTTCTTTCAGCGTATCTGGATACAGATAACAGCCATGAAGGGCCGGACCGTTGTCCTGCTCTTCCAAACAGTATACCACCGGTCCTTTTACCACCGCCACCTTTCCGATATTGTCCCGGACTCTGGGATTGCTTCTTATGATTCTTGGCGTGAGATCCATCCAAAATTCCACCTGACACCGGGGACCATGGACCGGAATCCCGGCGTATCCTGTTCGGACTTCACCGTCTGTCTTTGTTCCTTCCACACAGATCCAGTATCGATCTACATACTGCGGAATCCGAAGATGCAGGGTGCCTTCATATGCTCCGTCTGTGAGAATCTCCAGCTTCACCTTCCCATCATTCGGGAAATCCGTGGTCATCCGAACCCTCAGCGAATATCCTCCAGCCTCCAGCTCTACTTCCGCCCCAAGGTACAGATTCCAGTAAAGATCCGCGCCTTTTTGAAATACCACATATTCGCCCAGGGACGCCAGTGTTCTGGCAATATTCGGCGGGCAGCATGCCACCCCGAACCATTTCTGGCGAACCGGCTTTACATGTTCTTTGGAAGTCCGGGGTATACAGTTTTCCGGCCAAACCTCCAGAGGATTCACATAGAAAAAACTTTTCCCGTCCATGGCAATCCCCGCAAGTACCGTATTGTAGAGAGCCAGCTCCGCCGCATCCATATACTCTGCCTGGCCGGTAATCTGCGCCATCCGTCTGGAAAACATGGCAAGTCCCACCGATGCGCAGGATTCCGAATAATTGCAGTTATTCGGCAGATCATAATCCGTTGTGAAGCGTTCCAGAAGACCGGAGCTTCCGATACTTCCCGTAATATACATTCTCCGGCGGACCATATTTTTCCACAGTCTCTCACAGACTTTCAGAAGCTCTGCATCCTCATATGCCGCCGCCACATCTGCCATGGCCGCATACATATAGGTGGCTCTCACTGCGTGCCCCTCCGCCGTGGTCTGCTGCCGGACAGGAAGATGGCTTTGGGAATACCTGCGGTCATAGCCTGCGAATTCCGGAAAAATAGTCTCATACTTTGGATTCTTCTGTTCTTCTTTGAAGAAGTCCGGCTCCTGTCCCCGCCTTTCCAGAAAAAGCCGGGCCTGGATCAGATATCTTTTATTGCCGGTCACCTCATATAATTTGATCAGTCCGATTTCCACTTCCTGATGGCCCGGGTAAGCATCCTTCCGATTCTCCTCCGAAAAGACATTGCAGATCAGATCCGCAAAACGGCACATGATATGCAGAAATTTTTCTTTTCCGGTGGCCTTATAGTAAGCCGCCGCCGCCTCCATCAAATGCCCCGCCGTATAAAGCTCATGGCCTTCCCGCAGATTGGTGAACCGCTTCCCCTTTGCCTTGATCGTATAATAAGTATTGATATAGCCGTCTTCCCACTGGGCCAGGCCGATCAGGTCGATCACCGCATCCGCCCTCTTTTCCCACACCGACTCTCTCTGTCTCATCAATACATAAGCCACCGCCTCCAGCCACTTCGCTACATCGGTGTCCTGGAAAACCGCACCATAAAATTCACCCTCTTCCAGCCCTGCTGCAATCCGAAAATTCCGGATACTGTGACTGGTTTCTACATTCTCCAAACAGTCATTCAGTATATCCCACTGGTAAGGAATCACTTCCTTCAGCACCAGCTCCAAATAACGATTCCAGAAATGATCGTTGATTTTTATATCCTTTAGCGAAACCAGATTTCTTTTTTCCATTTCTTCCATTCTCCAGATGATTATACGTTTAATCAATACGCAAAAAATAACAGACAGTGCTTATACGTTTAATCAATTTTAACATACCTTATAAATTTTTGCAACTGTTTTTTCAGCGTTTTTCAAATTCGCATTTTCCGACTGTCTTACATTTCCTTCGGTAAATATGATAATTGCATTCTTTCTGCAGAGGCTCTACCTGCACAACCTACTATATTTCCTCCAGATACCGCCGAATCCAGCGTCCGACTCCGTCCTCATCCGCCAGCGTGCGCACATCTTTGGGAGCATTTGCCACTGCGACTCCGCGGCCCGCCCACGCCATCATATCCAAGTCATTTTCCGCATTTCCGAAAGCCGCAATCTCCTCCCTCCGGATTCCCAGACAATCTGCCAGAAAGTGAAGACCCGACCTCTTTTGGCATCTGATAATGCTACTACCCCGGGTCCACTCCCTTTCCATAGAAAAGCTCTCTCTCCACAGTCCCGTCCGCCGTCAGCCGGTCGTCCTCTTATCCGATTTTTGCCTGTACTCCAACCATATTTCCAATCGCTTCTTCAACAGCCGCATTCAAGCTCTTCCCATGCTCCATCGCATACACAGCAATATTCCGATGGAGCTCAGGACTGATCCTGACATTAAAGGTTCCCTTGTAGGGCTGTTCCGGTTTCACATCACGTTCTTTACAGTCTGATAAATACTCATCAACCGCATTCCGAAAATCCTGTTCTAATTCCTGTACAGAAACTCCTTCATATGAAAGCAGGGACCTTATACCAACTACTTTCCCAAAAAGGCAGTTGTCTTCTTTCGAATACTCCACTGTACCATTATAATTCTTGTATGATAACAGATTGCTCATAACAGACCATCCTTTCTTAATTTTTCAATAACCTGATTCAACACATACTTCTTTAATATCCCATTTGGATGTGGTCTATGAAAGTTTATTACTTCGTTGCTTCCAGCTTTGATAAACTTCACTCCTGAACCAGTTCCACCTTGTTATAATTCATATTCGAAATATGACAGTAACAATTTCATTTCATCAAAAGTGAAGTCTTTTGGTTTCTTTAGCAATCGATCTATCAATTTGTCTTTCTTACTCATAGCATTCTCCTCTACATATCATATACCACTCTGTCAAGAAAAGCAACTATTTTTAGTTGCTTATATAATCCAGCTTCTTCCTTGCCTGACAGGATAACCGACTGAACAAGGATGACCGGAATTCAGTGCCCCCGCAGATCAAATTCATGAAAAATCGTATCATTATTGCCCCAGGAATACACGATAAAATAATTCTCTCCCGATATATTGGTCATAAATGCCAATTCTGTATGTTCTATAACATTTATATCTTCACCCGTCTGCCGCTCAACGGTACAACCCCATGCGTCTTCAGCCAGTTCTGCATAGTACGTTTTTAATTCTTCGAGAGAGCATCCGCTTTGAATCAGTATGGCTCCAAAATACTGCATCCCATTGCCGTTCCCGGTTAATTTTCCCGCCCTGTATACAGATTCCAGCATTTCCGTATAATTCGGAAGCGGCAAATCTGCAAGTTTATCTGCTGTCTGCTCTGCGATATGATCATTTACAATTGGCGCCATCAGGAAGAGGGCAAGCACAACGATAACCGCAATGAAAATCGCGGAGGCTACTGTTCCTGCAAAACCTTTTACCATAACCTTTCCTCTTTTCGTAACGAACGATCAAATTTGATGAAATAATATTAAACTTTTCTTTTAAAATTTATGGTGAATTTAGATTATCTCTTTAGAAGTTCTTATATGTCGGTATA
>CAJUDY010000080.1 GCA_910584945.1 uncultured Lachnospiraceae bacterium
CCTGCGCAAAATACGAACCTGCGGTCCTGTCTCTCCGGTATCCGGTATATCCAAACGGCTGCAGCTCGCCCTGATTCCCGTACCGGTCGTTTCCGAATTCGTCATAGCCGTACAGTGTCTGCCGCTTCCCGCCGGACTGTATCAGACGGACGGGGCTTCCCAGTTCGTCCTGCAGGTAGATATGCGTGGCTTTTCCTTCTTTCAGAAAGGCAGTGTTGGCGTCCCATATGTAGGTCTGGACGGACGCTCTCCCTTCGTCCCGTTCGGATTTTTCAAGCAGGTTATGGTATGGTCTTGTCAGGTCCAGAAGATACTCCGCTTCCCGCACGGGATCGGCGCATGCGATTGTCTCTTCGGAGAACGGCGTCTCCGGAATAAATCCAGTCAGCATGTATTCCTGAATGCCGGTCCGCTGGCCGAGACCGTTATACCGGTATCCCGATACTCGTCCTTCTGCATTCATGGACAGGGACAGCCGGTTGGCTGCATCGTAGAGGTATCGGTGTTCCACGGAAGTTCCATGACACACCGAAGTCAGATTGCCCCGGGCGTCATACTGATAAGTTCGTTCCAGGAGATCTCCTTCTTCCCGGATCAGCTGATCCGCAGCATTGTAGAAATAACGGGCCTGCTGATTTCCTTCCAGCTTCCGGGTCCGGTTGCCGAAGGCGTCATATTCATACTGCCGGATACTGACGCCATCCTTCTGGACTTCCGTCAGACGATACTGATCATCATACTGATACCGGTACATCCCATTGTCTCTGTACACCTGTTCTTTGACGTCTGCCGGAATGCCGTCGGATACCAGCGGGGAGACTCTGCGCTCCCGGCGGACCGCTGTCCGGTTCCCTGACAGATCGTATTCGTATTCATATTTTTCCAGAATACTTTCGTCCCTCTGGTGTACCAGGCTCTCCAGATATCCCATGGAGTTGTAACGATAACTGGTGGAAATATGATCCGGACCAATCTTTTCTGTCAGACGGCCCTCCGGATCATAGGCGTACCTCACCTCCTGCTCTCCGTCCGACAGGCGGGAGAGACGGGACAGGCTATCGTATTCATAGGATACGCTGCGGCCGTCCGGATACGTGATCTGTTCCCGTTCGCCCATAGTTCCCCACCGGTAAGAGACTTCTCTTCCCATGGCATCCGTCACTTTTCTGACCCGTCCTGCCGGGTCTGGCTCTATCCTGGTTATGCCGAGCCAATCCTGGATCTGAATCAGCTGCCGCAGAGCATTATAAGTGAATGAGACGCTCCGCCCGTCTGCGTAGGTGATCCGCTCCATATCCCCGGAGGGATTGTAGGCATAGCGGGTGACGTACCCGTCCCGGTCTGTTTTGGCGGATATTCTTCCGGAAAGGTCGACGGTGTAGTGTTCTTTTTGCCCCAGCGGATCGATCATGGTTTCCACTGCTCCGGACGGCCCGCGCTCATACCGGGTCAGCCGCACTTGGTCTTCCGGATATCCATCCGGGAGAGACAGCTGTCCTTTGCTGTCCAGAAATGTTTTCATGCCTTCATGCCTGCAGACCACGGTCAGTCCGCCCATGGCGTCGTATGCATATTCCGTCCGGTTGCCGCCGGTATCCACCACCGACGTCAGCCTGCCGCCGGGAGAGTATTCATACCGGATTACGTGACCCAGTGCATCCGTCACGGAGGTCACGTTTCCAACGGCGTCATAGGTATATCTTTTTTCCTGACCGGCATGATTCTGTACCGATACCAGACGGTTCAGACAGTCGTAAGTATACTTTAACTGCCTTCCGCACAGATCTTTCTGAACGATCAGATTTCCGTTCCGGTCATACTCATAGCAGGTCACGGTTCCATCCGCAGCACTTTTTCTCGACAGCTTTCCGTTCTTTCCATATTCGCAGAGGGTTCGGCGGCCTTTTGGATCTGTGATGCACGCAATCCTTCCCATGGCGTCATACTCATATCGGGTGGTATTCCCAAGAACATCCGTCTCGGATATCAACTGCCCGGCGGCATCGTATTCATACCGGCAGCTGTTTCCGGCGGCATCCGTCACACGGATCCGGTTGCCTTTTGTATCGTATCCGTATTCTGTGGCGGCTCCCGACGGATCGGTCGTACGGATGAGGCGGTTTCTTTCATCATATTCCATAACCGTCCGGTTTCCTTCCGGATCAACAACCCCGGTCCGGTTTCCGTTGGGATCATATTCATAACGTATGATCCCGCCTGTGGGAAGCACGATCTGTTCCAGACGGTTCCGTCGGTCGTACAGATACATCAGCTGCGCACCGTTTGGCAGAAGAATTTTTGAAAGGTTCTGCATCCGGTCGTATTCCATACGGATCGTCTCTTTGTCCGGCAGGGTCCGGGATTCCACCTGGTTCATGGCGTTATAGCTGTTCTCTGTGACGGCTCCGTTAAAATCAACCAGTTTCTCGAGTTTTCCGCTCTGGGTATAGGTATAGAGCCTCCTGTTTCCTTCCGCGTTCGTCACGGAGGTAATCCGGTTGGCGGCGTCATAGGTAAAGGCCGTCTGATTCCCGTTGCCGTCCGTCGTCCGAATCACCCGGCTGCAGGCGTCGTATTCGTATCCGGTATGGCTGCCTTCCCCGTCGGTAATGCCGCAGATATTTCCCCGGCCGTCGTACTCCAGCAGGACCGTGCTTTTATCCGGCAGCCGGAACTTCACCGCGTTTCCTTTTTCATCGTATTCGATCTCCACGCTGCGGCCAAGCGCATCCGCAGACCGGATCAGGTTTCCTCTGCCGTCGTAGAGATTCTTTCTTTTTTGTACTCCGTTTACGGACAGCGTCAGCAGACGGTCTTTTGCATCATAGGTCATATTGCGCTTTTCTCCGTCCGGGTAAATCACCTGACAGATATTCCCCCGGTGATCATAGGAGTACTTTGTTGTATTTCCGTTCTTATCCGTATATCGGATCCTCTGGTTGCGGTCATTGTAGGCGAATGTTTCTTCCCCGTCTTTGTAAATCGTACGTATATTACGCATCCGCTCGTCGCTTTCATAGGCTATCACGCCTCCGTTCTGTTCCCTCATATAAGTACGATTGTTTTTGTCATCATGGAGCAACTCCACCACTCCGCCGTCCGGCGTGGTCTGCTTTACCACCCGGTCCACGCCATCGTATTCGTTCTTTAATCCCAAGACGCCTCTGGGCGTGAGAACACTGTCCAGTATTCCGTTAAAATTATATTCATAAGTATAGGTATACCCGCTGGAGTTGACGAACCAGCGCAGTTTTCCATACTGATACCACAGATTGACTTTTCGTCCGGCATGGTCTTCCACTTCGATCAACTTTTCTTCTTCATTATGGGTATAGATAAGAAAGCTTCCGGCGCTGTTTTCCACACGTTCCAGAAGGCCGGCCCCATCATACCGGAAGTACCGGCTGTTTCCGTTGGCGTCGGTCTGACGGAGCAGTTTTCCGTCTCCGCTGAATACATACGTCAGTGTTCCCCTCTCATAGACATATCCGTCTCCTGATTTTTTCAGCGTACCTGCATCTCCCATAAGCGGAAAATATTCTTCACCCAGCCTCCGTCGATACGGCACTTCTTTTCCGTCTTCGAGGACGACAGAAAGCAGATCGCCGTCTCCCTGCTTCAGACAGACCCCGTAATTATGGCTCCAGCCGCTCCCCAGATCTCCCTGTTCTCCGCAGTCCATGGAATTATAGAACATTTTAAAGGAGAGAGGCATCTTTCCTCCGGATACCAGGTCTTCTTTTTCATAAATGTAGCTGCCGGTGTTCATGTTGATGGGGTCTTTCTCATATACATGGCAGCTCAGATCCTTTCCCGCCGCCCAGCGCTTGACTTTCTGGTAGTGTTTCTGAAAGGCTTCCCAGTCCAGAGCTCCGTTATATCCCTGTCCGGAGGTGACCGGGAGGATGATGCCTCCTTTTTTACAGAGGAGGGCGGAAGTCATGGTGATCGCCGCCTCGCCGTCGATCTGTTCCGCGCTGATACTGGAACCTTTTGTATTCACCCATTTTTCTGCCAGATCCATGAAGCCTTCGCACTGATGGGTCCTTTCATTTTTACTGCAGCTTCCAAAACAGGGGATATTCTCGACGGCAACACAGTCTTTGCAATTCGCCTTTTTCCTGCCGCCGCTGTAATAGCCATGCCCTTCTGGAATTTTCAGTTCTGCAGTGGAACCCCCATTTGTGCACATCAGTCGGGCGCCTTCCACCAGGTACTGTTTCCTTTCTACCCGTTTGAGTGCTTTGCTGATGGGATCGTTGACTGCAGCAACCGGTCTCTGATGCTTCTGTATAATTCTCTTTTTCTTGATGTCTCCCATACTTTCGGCTCCTTCTCCGTATCTACTCCATACTCTTCAATTACAATTTCGCTTCGATATCCTCGTGTCTTATGTCTGTAAAAACATAAATCAGTTATTACAAATTAAGAGAAATAAACCGAAGCATAAACAAAGCACCAATTACCATTGCTATATTCTCTGCATATTTTAGCATTTTTAGATGTCTCATTCTGTCTTCTTTTCCTTCCTCTTCCAGTTTTTTCAGAAATAAAAGTGCGAAAAATTTCACCGCCATAGGACATCCCAATGCCATACACAACATAAATGCCCTGTTATCAACTAATGAATTGGTTCCTGTTTCCGGATACACGGGCTCTCCGGTTGCCTCATCTAAAATATACCATTCCATTCTTACATCTGCATGCGGCAAATATCTGATTACAATTTCTTCGCCTCCATTCAGACTATAATTGCCTTCTATCTCTATATTTCCTGTAGTATTGTTTTTGTATGTAATTTTCGCTATAATCCCTCCTGCATCGCAATGGACAATGGTACCCGATGCTTCTTCATAATTTTGTTCCATCAGATACGGGATATCTTGTATAAAAGGAAATGTAAATTTATAAAAAATAAAAATGCATGCAAACAGTAATATAAAATCTGTTTCTCTTTGTGAAAAAATTCCTTCTGGTCCTGCTGGTACCTTTCTCTTTTTATTTACTTGTAGCTTTTTTTCTCTAAAATGCTTTATACAACCATGAACAGCTAACAATAAAATAAAAATCATCCCAAAATTCATAAATACAGCTATTATTATTTTTTTATAATCCATAGTAATCCCCTCACTTCTAATTTGCAGATTCACTGTAAAATGCCATATTAACTGTTTTGGATGTTACATAAGTACTAAGCGTAAAATCACATAAAAACTGAGCTAATACTATATCGCACACTCCTCTGACAATCTTACTGCATGTATCATCACCTACAATTTCTGATGCTCCAAGAGAAAAAAACTTTCCCACAAAGCCGGAAAATATCATTTGTTCTGTGCCTGATAAGGCCGCTCTACCTATAATATTATTCACAAAATTTCCATCCAACATTTCTCCCAAACTTGATGCAAGGTTACTGACAGCACCTGCCGCAAAATTACTACCCATAAATGACCAAATCGCGCCTCCTACATCTCCAATCGCAAACAGACTTTCCGCATAAGGTACTCCCATAGCAACCATCGCAGCATTTATTGCTCCTGTTGTCAGACCATTCCAAACATTATCAAAACTGAAGTCTCCATCCAGTGTATTACAAGTCATGCCAAATAATGATCCTACGGAAATGGTTGAAATAAATGCACTTTTACCCATTATTGGAATCAAAAAACCAGCCCCAGAACCTACGGCTACTCCTGCCGCTGCCCCCAATGCTGCATTTTTCCATGCCCTTTTCCAGTCAACATCTTCTCCATTTAACCGGTCTGTAGTCGCACTTAACAACAGACCTCCAAAACCTCCGATAATTCCTCCGGCAATGGCTGTCGTTACCTTTCCGTCCCGGTCCACATACCCGGTTGGATTCCCCCAGCAATACCCATACTCATTC
>CAJUDY010000081.1 GCA_910584945.1 uncultured Lachnospiraceae bacterium
CAGATTCACGATATAGCTGGTGTGGGCGTACTCAAAGCCCTGTGCGCAAAGCTGCGCGTACCAATCCTCCAGCCGCTCCTTGCTCTGCAGCGTCTTCCTGTCCCCCGCTGCGCCGGCTTCTACGGTGAGCCGGCTTCCCCTCTTTATCTTTTCAATGTAAAGAATACTTCCCACAGGTACACGCCGCGCCTCCACGTCACTGACTACCTCCGCCATTTCCCTGCGGCTGCGCCGTTTCGTTTCCAGCAGAAGCTCCCCGATATCCCGCATTCTCATTCTTTTCCCTCAGCTTCTGCGCCGTCTCATATCCGCCCGTTCCCGCCATCTGCATGTCCATGATGGCCAGCTGATATGCCCCACAGTCTGCCTGCAGGAAATCGGCGCCGCTGCAATAAGCGTCACAGACCATATCTGCTGTAAATTCTTTGCAGGCTTCTATATTTTGTTTCATCTCCTGCAGAAATGCTTTATTATCTCCACAATTGCTATATTTATCATTCTGATTTGTCTCCTTATTGACAGCTCCCAGGAGAGCATTTGTCAAGAGGGATTTGAATCTTTCCAAACTTAGTTGAAAAACGCTTTTGCCCAAATGTGAAAAATGGTATAATAAGTATAGATTTTAAAATATATACAGGAATTTATACCATGGATGAGTTTATTAAAGAGCTTGACGTAAACTTGGATTACTTAAATCATGAAATAACCGAGAACGAAGTTATTATATACGTGGCATCAAAATGTAAATTATGTAAATGTCCCTACTGCGAAGGGAAGCTGTTGCGGCTTGAATTAAAGCGTAAAATCAACTAACATCGGAAAGATTCTAGATAATTGAAAAAATTCAAAAGAAATTTTGTGGAAAAAATAGCATGACAATAAAGCCTGTTGTCAGGCAGGCCGACGTGAGTGAAAAGGATTTATGTTTTTGGAACGTAATGAGAACCAAAACAAATTAGTGCGCCGTCACATTCTAAAGGGCGTAAATTTTGATGATAAGACGCAGGGAGATATTGATAATATAGCAGAGTGGATCAATAACTACCCGCGCCGCCTGCATCAGTATAGGACGGCAAAGGAATTATATAATAAGGAACTGGAAAAGATAGCAGCATATAACGAATGTTTGCTATACCAATAACCTTTATTTCGTACACCCATTTTTAGGCATCGCAGAAAGCGATCCGGATCTGCATCGCACCATAACCAAAACTTTTATTATGTGAAAAATGCATAACAAATGATACTGTTTATTGTGCGTATTGCTGAAAATGAAAAAATCAAAAAAATTTTCGCATTTAATGTTGACATTTTCATCCATGGCATTTTTGGAAAAAAGTACTTCTCTTTACATGCAGTCTGTGATATACTGACACCAAAGTCTATCGTCTGTCGGTTTAAGAAAGCGCGGAGTTTTCAGCCGGCAGGTCGAGCGGCTTTTACTTTGCGTGTTAATAAAAAATATCAAAAAAGGAGCGACAGAGACGTGACGGGAAATCAAGAGGGCTCCCGCACCAGCCGGGAGATGAAACGAAGTTTGAACGGAAGGATATTGAGACATACCACACTCAATATTCTGATGCTGGTGGTTGTATGTTGTGTGATCATGGCTCTTTCCATGCAGTCACTTGCCAAAAGCATTTTGCTGGACAGTCTTCAGCCAATGGCCCGACAATCGGCTAAAACAATGGAGGCGAACATACATATGCTGGCGGACCGCATGATGACCATTGCCGCCGATTCCAGGATGAATACCGTGACCTCCGTCAACGGAGCGGAGGGAGAGGGAACACT
Source organism: uncultured Lachnospiraceae bacterium (assembly GCA_910584945.1). GTDB lineage: Bacteria > Bacillota > Clostridia > Lachnospirales > Lachnospiraceae > Hominiventricola. Next base: position 1,795 of record CAJUDY010000081.1, read on the forward strand.
CCGATCGGATGACGAACTGACCAGGGAAAATCGTATGGCCGTGCTGGAGGAGGCCGCTGAAATTTATGAACTTTACACCATCGCGCTGTACGATTTGGACGGAGGGCTGGTGCTTGGGATTGAGGACGCGCCGGAGAGCCTGGATGGCAGCTTTTTCGGGCTTTTGAAGGAAACCGACAATCTCACAACCGATTCCTCCACCATCTTCCAGGGGAAACTGGGGATCAGGATGGGGATGCCGGTGAAAGAGAACGGCGAAACGGTCCTGTACGTGGTGGGTGTCTATAAATACGATACGATCAACGATGTGATCAGCAGCATCAACCTGGGAAAAACGGGTATGGCCTATATGGTTAACGAGGAAGGCATCGTGACCGGGCATCCGGATCAGTCTCTGGCTCTCAATAAAAGTACACTGGTACAGCTCAGCGGCGGCAACGGGAACGCGGCGGAGCGTGTAACCACCGGTGAAACGGGGGCGACGGAATATCCCGTTGACGGAAAGCAGATGCTGGTGGCGTTCTCTCCCATTCGCGGGACCCAGTGGTCGCTGGTGATTCAGATTCCCGAATCGGATTACAGCAGCCTGATCAACGGGGCGATGCTGGTATCGGTTCTGGCGACCATGGCAGTGCTGGTTATATCCATGCTGCTGGTTCTTCGCCTGGCCAGTTCGATTTCCAGTCCGGTGAAGAGCGTGACAGGACGAATGGTAGCCCTCTCCGACGGCGATCTCCATACAGAGGTGACGCCTGTTTACAGCGGGGATGAGCTGGAGGTTATGACGCAGACCCTGGATGCTACCCTGGAAAGCGTGAACAGGTACATATCCGACATCCAGCAGGTGCTGACGCGGGTTGCGGACGGAGATCTGCGCACCGAGCCCCAGGTGGATTACAAGGGCGATTTTGCGCTGATCCGCAGAAGCCTGTGTACGATCACCGGGTCCATGAACGAAACGCTTCTTGGCTTCCGCGGCGCGGCGGCGCGGCTGGCGGAGATGGCGGCGCAAATGAACGGACAGTCCGCTCAGCTACATCAGGCGTCGCTGGAGCAGAACCGGTCCACCGAAGAGCTGGTTCATGAAGTGACGCATGTGAAAGAACGGCTGGTGGATGTCACGGAGAGCAGCGGTCAGACGCGGGTTCAGACGGAGGAGATCACGCAGCGGGTTCGGGGCGCTAACGAACAGATGGAGGCCCTGTCCTCCGCCATGGACGATATCAGCGCCAATGCCCAGCAGATTACAAAAATCGCCAAGGATATTGAGGACATCGCGTTCCAGACCAATATCCTGTCCCTCAACGCTTCTGTGGAGGCCGCCCGGGCCGGAGCCGCCGGAAAAGGCTTCGCGGTGGTGGCCGGAGAAGTGAAGCAGCTGGCCGCCAAGAGCGCAAGAGCCGCCCAGAGCGCCACGGAAATGATCCGCAACACGCAGTCCATTATCCGGACCGGTGTAGCGCTGACCGCGGATACCGCAGATTCCCTTCATGCGATTTCTGCCGTTTCTTCACAGATCAGCGTTATTTCGGACCAGCTGACAGAGGCGGTACAGGGGCAGGAGACGGCTCTTGCAGTCATGGAGGAGCGGATTGACGCCATTTCCGCCATTGCGGACCGCAACCTGCAGAACGCGGAAGAGACGGAGCAGTCAAGCGGACTGCTGGAGAAAGAAGCCGAAACGCTTAAGTCCCAGGTTCAAAAATTTATTCTAAAGGAGATATGCGGCAGATGAAACGAATTTTTACCATTCTTTTGAGCCTGCTGCTGGCGTCGTTTTTGACGGCCTGCGGCGGTCAGACCGGTCTTCAGGACGGCTATTACACCGCTCAGGCGGCTGAGTTCAATTTCGGCTGGAAGGAATATGTTACGATTCTGGTGAAGGGCGGAAATATTATTTCCGTGGAATATAACGCGGAGAACGCCAGCGGCTTCATCAAAAGCTGGGACAATGCCTATATGCAGACGATGCTGCATACGAACGGCACCTATCCCAACGAGTACACCCGATATTACGCCAGCCAGCTTCTGGACGGCCAGGGGGAAGGCGGTATTGACGCACTCACCGGTGCCACCTCCTCCCACGGGACATTTCAGGTGCTGGCCCAGGCCGTGCTGGAGCAGGCCAGACAGGGAGATTCCAGCATTGTGTTCGTTGACACAGCCCACTGAGAACCTTCTGCCCGCCTGATCAGACAAAAAGTCCTGGCCGGACAGAAGAACAGCCGTGAAGACAGAGAAGAAAGCGGCGGCGAATTTGGAGGCGGGGACAAAGCGTCCTGAATTGCGGCGATTAAAACAGGGAGAAAGCAGAGCGAACCGCTAAGGGCGGTTCTTGCTTTATCCCTGTTTTTTATTGTGTCACAGTAACAATCCCCCCCTGCTCTGCAGGGGGAGGGAATCTCTTTAGATATAAGAAACTCCTATGTTACAATAAAAGTGGGTCTGCAAAACCACAAATAAAGAACATAGGAGGTCCAAAGATGGACAATAATAGTTTAGCTCATACAAAATGGGAATGCAAGTATCACATTGTATTTGCACCGAAATATCGCAGGCAGGTAATTTACAAGCAGATAAAAGCGGATGTTGGGCACATACTAGGAACATTGTGCTGAAGGAAAGGTATAGAAATTATTGAAGCGGAATGTTGCCCGGATCACATTCACATGCTGGTAAAGATACCGCCAAAATATTTAGTATCAGAGATAATGGGATATTTAAAAGGAAAAAGTTCGCTGATGATATTTGAAAAGCATGCGAATCTAAAGTATAAGTATGGAAACCGGCATTTCTAGTGCCGAGGGTACTATGTCGACACCGTAGGGAAGAACACAGCTGCGATCAAAGCGTATATACAAAATCAGCTGAAGGAAGATTTAGAATATGATCAGATGTCATTAGTAGAGTATATCGACCCGTTTACGGGTGAACCGGTGAAGAAAAACAAGAAATAAACCTTTTGTAGTGGTAAGTGGGAAGACAAAGCAAACCAGCAAGCCTCTTTTGGGGCTGCGCCGGAATAAGGAAGCACTGAAAAAGCCCTTTTAAGGGCAGCTGTGAATGTGGTGCAGCAAGCGGACCTTCAGTGCACCTTCCGGGCGCAAGCAGGTAATAGCCCCTTATAGGGGCAGAGCAAGCCACCGGCTAAGCCGGTGGTCTTGACTTCATCGGAAAATGGGTTGAATCCTATGGAGAAGGATTTGTTTTTATTTGAATTCCGGCGAACGTTTGGATATTCCGTCTTCACCGGGGCAGGATTTTTGGATCATTCTGTGGATTGAGCGGCTGTATTCAGGGACCAGCCAAAGTCATTGTGATAGATCATCTGCCTGGTCATCCTTCCGTCGATGCAGATATTTTCCCCGGTGATAAATCCGGCCTTGTCGAAGCAGAGAAAAAGGACCATGTTGGCAATATCCAGATGATTGCCGACACGACCGGCGGGGTGCTGTAGGGCGTCGGCACCGTTGTACTCTGTAAAGGCTGTGTCGATCCAGCCGGGGGGAGGCGGAATTAACCCGAACCCTTCCGATCAGGCTGACGGCCAGGGCGTGGGTAAGAGCAGAAATCCCGCCTTTGGCGGTCGTATAGCTTTCTGTCTGCGGCTGGCTCATATGATCCCGGGAGGAAGAGATATTGACAATGGCCCCATGAGGAGAAAAGCAGGGCAGGAACAGTTTTGTCAGATAAAAGGGGGGCGGTCACCCGCAGCGCATAATTGAATTCTTCGTAGGAACATTCGTCGATGCCTTTCATAAGGGGCAGCGCATTGTGGATGAGATAGTCGACTCTTCCGAAGTCTTTCATGACTTTTTCGGCAAAGCGGCATTTCAGCGGAGAGTGCGCCCTGGACTTGCCGCAGCCGTTCCAGCTCCGCATCCATTTGAAAGGTTCTCCACGTTCAAAATTGAGATGGTCAAGCTTTTTTGTAACACTTATGGGGAAAAATATCTCTTTTACTTTAGACCAAAGTATATCGATGTATCCTTCATCTTCGGACTGCTCCATAAAATCTTCGATCCCTTGAACAATCATATTGATTAAA
>CAJUDY010000082.1:0-2250 GCA_910584945.1 uncultured Lachnospiraceae bacterium
TCCCAGAAGCACCACACCCATGGCCGCAAGCTTTCCGTAGAAGGAGGTCATCACCGTCAGAAGCGCTCCCGCCAGGGGCAGGGCATAGACTACGCGGCCGATGTAGGCCTCATAAGATACCGGCAGGGGATCTTCCTGTTCGTTGGCGTCTCCTTTTGTATGGAAGCGGCCCATCACCACATTGTTCTCTGTCACCCGGTGGGTGATGATCCCTCCGCCTTCCACAGAGCTGTAAAAGGCAATGACGTCTTCTTCTTCCACTTCCTCCGGCGGTCCGCCCTCCACGTACAGCAGACTTCCCACCGGGATCGTCGGCTCCATGCTGCCGCTCAGCACATGGTACATTCGGTATCCAAGGGCGCCCGGCAGGACCAGCAGCGAACACAGGACGATGACCAGAAGAATCAGCGCCGTCCCTGTGACGCTGCAGATCCTTCTGGCCGCTCTTCCCGGGGTTTTCTCCCCTTTTTTCATGACTGCTTCCTGTCGTCGGAATCCTGCCTGGAAGCGCGTTCTGCCGCCGCTTTCCGTCTTCTCTTCAGATAGATGGCCGTCATCAGCAGGGCGGACAACGCTACCGCCGCGATTCCGATATAGATCGGCAGGTATCCCATCACCATGCCTGACTGGTCGCCCCCGATATTCGCCAGGGGCACTTCTTCATCGTCCAGGTCCTGAAGGTTCGACTGGGGCACTTCCCCGTCCGGAACGTCCACCAGATCGCCGCCGACTGCATCTGCCGCCCCGGCATCCCCGGCCGCTCCTCCTGCCCCGGCGTCCGCCGCTCCTGCATCGCCTGCCGCCGCTCCTCCTGCTCCGCCGCCGACTGCTCCCGCCGCTCCGGCTGCGGCTCCGCCCGTTGTTCCTGCGTCCGTCACGCCGCCGTCCGCGACGGGACCCGGCGTCTCGATCACGGTCACGGTTCCTTCCTCCACGGTGGTTCCTCCAGCGGTTCCGCCTCCGGTCCCGATCCGCGTATACTGGAAGTCAAAGACGTTTTCCGCCTCATTCACGGACAGGGTCTTCACCAGGTTCAGCGCCTGGGGCTGGTAGCCGTCCACATAGCGGGCGGACACATACTGCCGCTCTCCCGCCACACCGTAATAGGTGTCGCTGGCTAAAAGCCGGTTGCCCTGGGCGTCCAGGTAGTTCACGGTGTAGGCCACCATATCGCCCTTGATCCCATAGGCGATCACGTAATCCCGGTCGCTGGCGATGCGGAACGCGGACTCGGTGGCTTCCGAGTTGTCCCTGCCGGATCTTCTTACGCCCCGCACATAGTATTTTTCATCTGCCGCACTGGCCGCCGCCTGGGGCGTGATGTACACGGTTTCCCCGTACTTTAAGCCCCGGATTACGATCTCATCAGGCCCGGTACTGATCTCGGCTCCCGCCGGCACGGAGATCCCGTCCCCGGTAAGGGTCCCCTGATTCCCCGCATACAGCCGGACGGTATAAGTATATTCTTCCTCCGCCGCCAGCGCCGTCTGACCGGCCGCCGTGAAAAGCAGAGACAGCATCAAAAGGCTTCCGCATAGTTTTCTCAAATATTTCATAGGATCATCGCCTCCTTCTTCCTGCTCCGGTCTCCGGCGCGGCCTCTTCCCGCTCCCTGCGCAGACGCAAGATCACGATCACGAGAATCCCAAGCCCCGCCGCCAGCATCAGCGTTAGATACAGCATCACCGGCGACTCGTCGCCAGTCTGCACGATCCCGGTTCGCCGGACGGTGGACGTGGATGAGGGCGTCTCCCTCTCGATCACCGTATCTTCTCTGGTCCGGTTCGGCGTCCCCGAGGGCGTCTGAATCCGCTCGGTGGCAAAGTCCAGCTGCAGCTTCGCGTAAGTGTTCTGATAATTGTTTACCAGCGTCTCACCGTCCAGCGCCACTTTCAGCTTCACGACGCCGGAGTCGCCATTGCCCATCCGGTCCAGATAGAAGAAATCATCCAGGGTGGCAGTAGCCCCGTGAAGCCCCACGCCGTTATACCTTCCCTCTCCGCCGAACTTTTCGCTGGAATAAAGGGTCGTCACGGTATTGGTTACATCGGTGTAGGTCAGCAGGTAATCGTAAGCGCCGCCTTCTGCGTCCCCGGCGTCTTCCAGCGCCTGCAGCACTTCATTTTTCATATACCAGTCCGCCTGGCCGTTGAAATCATTTTTCAAAGTGATGGTGAGCTCTACGGAATCTCCCGGCTGCATGGCGTTGATCTCGTCGGCCATGCCGGCGGAGGTAAAGTTGCTCTCCAT
>CAJUDY010000082.1:2350-5362 GCA_910584945.1 uncultured Lachnospiraceae bacterium
TCCGCGAAAAGCTCCGTCATACTTCCGGCCGGGAGGATTCCTTTATAGTACAGCTCTACGCATTCCCGCCCGCCCTCTTCCGCGTCCGAAGGGCGCACGACCCAGCAGTCTTCATTGACGAAGTTTAGATCGATCAGGCTGGGAGCCAGGGTCGTCACTTTTTTCTTCGTCCCATTTTCTTCCTTCATCCAGTACCGATACACCCGGACCCGGACATATTCGTCGATGGAGCCGCTGTTTAAAACCGCCAGCCGCTCCGGGTACTCCTTGTTCAGAGCCAGCTTCTCGCCCTCCTGAAGCATGTTTCGAAGCAGCGCGCCGCCAGCCGCGCCTTCTCCCTCCCGGTTGGTGCTTTCATTCCACTGGTTGTCGTTGTAGTCGCGACTTATGACTTTCTCGTCATTTTCCAGAAGGGTCACGCCGATCTGGGAGACCGTGATCTCCGCCACATAGTTGTCGCTGTAGTACGTCAAAGCCGCCCGGGTGCTCCCCAGCGTGCTGCCAAGCAGCAGAACCACCGCCAGGGCCAGCAGGCCGTACGTTACTTTCCTTCCTCTCATGGATTGTCAGCCCCCTCTCCTTCGGAATACTCCTCATACCCGGAGTAGACTGTCGTCCAGTCCGCGGTCGGATTCCCCTCTTCGTCGTATACCACCGGGGTGCATTCCTGGATCACTACCACATTGAAGCTGTCCTTGTCATACCCTTCCGGCACGTTGATCTTCACATCCAGCCCCGTGGTCATCTGAGCGGCGGGAAGGATGGGTTGGTAATACCAGTAGCCTCCTTCGCCCTCCTGCCAGTTGTTCTCCGCATCGCTGTAGACGACCTCCAGATCGCCTCCGTAGAATACCTTCACCCGCACGAAGCAGTCGTTCTCCGCCGAGGCGTTTTCAATGGAAATGTGCTTGGTCATCTGGCTCACATCCTCATGAATCTCCGTGGTGCTTCCAAGCCGCACCACCTGGCTTCCTCCCGCCGACACGTAGGTGGTAAAATACGCCGACGCCCCTTCCAGGGTAAGCGCCGCCGTCATGCCAAGAGCTGCCGCCGCCATCCCGGCCAGTTTTCCATATGTTCCGATGATTTTCATACTTGCAGCTCCTTTCTATTCTTCCGGAGTCGCGGGAGATTCTGTCATGGGATTCACCCACGTCCATCCGCCGCTTCCGTCGGAGTCAAAATGGTTTGTCACGCCGTAGCCTCCCCGATTGCCCCCGCCGTACCGGTTCGTAAAGGATACGGAAGCCTCCGAATGCTCCCCGGACGCCACCGCGGCGTCGGACCAGATCAGAGCGTCCTTCTCCGGAGAATCTACAAGCTCGTAGCTGGCGCCGGAATACACCTCGGTCACTTTCACGGTCAGGCCCGCCGGGATCTGGCCCAGCGTCACGGTCTTGCTGCCCGCGCCTTCGTGGGTGGTGCTGATCACGTTGCTGTACACCAGAGCGCCGGTCTCATCCCTGCCTTCCACCTGAAAGACAAAGGACGTGCGGCCCAGAGTCTCATTGTAGTTGGACAGCACCTTCGTGATGTTCAGCCTGCCGTACTGGGGTTCCCCTTCCGCCTTCAGGCCGATCACCGTGTCATAGTTCCATTCGTCGCTCCCGGCTCCCGTCAGAGTATACTCGCTGGAGGGAAGGGCCGTCAGATAGGGGGTGAAGAGATACCGGACCGTGTAGTCTTTATTGTACGTCGCCTCCGGTACGACCAGATAGAGACCGGTGGCGAGCTTCTCAAATACCGCCGAAGCCTCCCCGGAACCGCCTTCTTCTGCCGCTGCTTCCTGCCTCTGGACCGCCTGGACTTCGGTCCCTTCCAGGCATCCCGCCGCCTCTTCCGCAAGGACCGTCCAGTCCTCCGCCTTCGTCTCGCTGCTCAGGCCGCCAAAATCCATCTCCCCAAAGGGTTCCACCGGGGTGTACCTACCGGACACATCCACGTCTGCCACCCGATAGAGGGAGACCGGGATCTTCATCTCATTGAAGTCTTCCTTATATTCGCTGTCCGCCACCGATACGGTTAGCGTGCACAGCCTGCCGGTCTCGATGCCTCCTGCCGCCTGGGCCCGGATCTGGACCAGGCCGGACAAGCCAAGCAGTGCGGCCAGCGCCAGCGCGCATCCTCTTTTCAACCTCTTTCCTGCTCTCACTTCTCATCCTCCTATTAAAGTTCCGCATCCTGCGATGCTGTTTTTTTATCTGAGTTCTACATCCGCAGATGCATTTATTTTTTTCTTCCGATGATCCGCCACAGGACAAAGATCACCAGGACAGTAACGCTGAGTCCCAGGAGCAGATACAGCATGTAATAATTCTGTATCGCCTGCACCATGGATTCCACCGGGGTCGGCGCCGTGTCAAGCTCTCCGCTATAGGGAACCCGGTGGCCCCGCACCAGCAGGCGGTGGCTGTTCACTCCGTAGGGCGTACAGGTAAATAACGTCACCTGATCCTGCCCCTCCTCGATCTTCAGTGCCTCCTCCAGCGCGTCATAGTCGTCCTTATCCACCATGGGCAGAATCCGATCCACCTCGTAGGCCAGATCCTCATTGAGGATGTGCAAATAGAACAGGTCGCCCGGCTCCAGCTGGTCGATATCAGTAAAAAGTTTCGCGCTGGGCAGGCCTCTGTGGGCGGACAGGACGGTGTGGTTGTTCTCTCCCCCGACGGGAAGCCTGGTGCCGTTCATATGCCCCACCCCGGTCTGGAGTACCTGCTCCTCAGTGCCGTGATAGACCGCCAGGCGGAGGTTGATCTTCGGAATCGTCAGATACCCCATCACCCCGTCTCCGGCCACGTTGAGCACCTGCCAGTATTCGGTGTCCTCGATGTGCTCCGCCTCGTCGATGCCGAAGACGTCGCTTAGGATGCTGTTCTGAGAAAAGGTCTGATTGTAGGCCCGGGCCGCCGCCCAGACTTCCTCAAAATCCTCTTCTTCCATCTGGCTTATGGTCTCCTGATAGTCGGAGATCAGCCGGGACTGGCGGAAGGTGTTCCACTGGTCCGCGAT
>CAJUDY010000083.1 GCA_910584945.1 uncultured Lachnospiraceae bacterium
TTTGTCGTCGCGGCTCAACCTCTCGTACAGCAGCGCAATCTTGGTTTTTGCCATAACACAGACCTCCTTGAATGAAAATATGCTCTAAGCTGTCCTCGCCTATCACCGAAAAATCAGTGAATTAACAAGTCGCTTAGAGCATATAACACCAGTGTCCGATAAATCCATTCTATGAATCTCATTTGATTTTTCTTTAGCAGTCGCCTACAATACAAGTAGGGAAATCCCTACTTTCTATATTTCAGGAGGTGAAAGATATGTTAGCAAACGCTTTTGTTGACAACGCAAAGGTCATGGCCAAAGGGCAGGTCACAATCCCAAAAGATGTCCGTGAAGTGCTTGGCGTGGCAAGCGGAGACCGTATTTCTTTTATTGTGGAGAGCGGGCCGGTCTCACATCTGACGATGGTGTTATGGCGCTTGTAAAAGAGTTGAGAAATGAGGACGAAAACGCATGAGAAATCTTTGCAGAAGGTGGAAAGTATGAAAAGGAAATTATTAATTGTGGATGATGAGCAGGGAATTGTGGATATGATGAGAAGTTATTTTTCCGAAACGTATGATGTTTTGACCGCTTATAACGGGAAGGAAGCGATTCAAAAAGCACAGATGCAGCCGGACCTGATTCTGCTGGATATCAATATGCCCGGTATGGACGGCCTTTCCGTTTGCCGAAACATACGAAACCATGTGACTTGTCCGATTCTTTTCCTGACAGCCCGTATAGAATCCGCAGATCAGATTGTGGGGTTTCAGGCAGGCGGAGATGACTATATTGTAAAGCCCTTTGATTTGGACGAACTGGATGCAAGGGTTGCCGCTCATCTGCGGAGGGAACAGCGGCGGCAGAACATTTCTGCGGTAAAGTTTTTTGGAGAGCTTGCCATCGATTATACGGCCCGCACCGTAACGGTAAACGGGGAGCCGGTGACATTTTCCAGGCGGGAGTTTGATATCCTGGAGCTGCTTTCTCTGCATACAGGACAGGTGTTTGACCGGGAGCGCATATATGAGAGTATATGGGGGATTGACGGGGAGGGCAGCAGCGATGTGGTCATGGAGCATGTCCGGAAAATCCGGGCAAAGCTGGCAGCCCGTACATTTACTGCTTATATCGAAACAGTCTGGGGGTGCGGGTACCGATGGAAGGGCTGAAAAATATGGGGCTGAAGCGGTGCTTTTTTCTGCTGTCCGTTTTCTGCCTGGTGACTGCGCTTCTGCTTACACTGGGAGTCTATCTGTTATGCGGAAGAATTGCAGAGAGGTATCCCCAGGGAGGGATTGCCATTGATTCCGGCGGCACGGTTACAGAGCTGGCCGGGCCGGATCGGGAACAGATGCGGATCCTGGAGCTGCTGGACGGCGTCCGGCTGCTTTCGGCGGTACTGTTTCCGGCAGGCGGACTGGGCATTGCCGGGATTCTGTTTTATCATTTGAAGCTGAAAGCCCCCATTGAGATTCTGAAAATGGGAACCGAGCGCATCCGAAACCATGACCTGGACTTTTCCATGCCGGAGGCATCGGCAGATGAACTGGGACAGATCTGTGCCGCATTTGAGATGATGCGGGAAGAACTTCTGAAAACAAACCGAAAGCTGTGGCAGCAGGCGGAGGAACGCAAAAGGCTCAATGCGGCCTTTGCCCATGACCTGCGCAATCCGGTGACGGTCCTGAAGGGAAGCGTGAAGCTGATGAAAGGAGGAAGGGCGGATGAACACACGCTGGAGAGGATGGAACGCTATGTGCTGCGGGTGGAACAGTATGTGGAGGCTATGAGCAGCATCCAGAGGCTGGAACAGATACAGGTGCGGCTTTGTGACGCAGACGGATCTGCCCTTTTGGAAGAATTGCAAGAGACTGCACATCTGCTTGCGCCAGGACTTGATCTCATACTGTCCGTACCGGATCTGGGGATTGTCAGGATAGACCATGGAATCTTTTTGACCGTGGCAGAAAACCTGATTGGAAATGCGGCGCGTTTTGCCTGTCGGAAACTGGAGATTTGTCTTACACTGACCGAACATATGCTGTGTCTTATGGTTGTGGATGACGGACCCGGTTTTCCGCCTGAACTGGTGAAGAACGGACCGAAACCCTTTGGGAAAATAGAGGAAAATGCAGAGCATTTTGGGATGGGGCTGTACAGCAGCAGCCTTTTGTGTCTGAAACACGGCGGGAAACTCTGTCTGGAGAACCGACCGGAAGGCGGCGGGGCGGCTGTGGCATTTTTTAGTACCATCAAATCTTGAGCGTTTCTTGAGATTTATCCATTACACTCTTTTTACAGCATAAAGCATGCACACAGGCAGTCCCTGTTTATGCAGATGCAAAATGATGATAAGGAGAGTGTATTTTTATGAAAATGGAAGCAAATGAGCTTTCAAAAATTTATGGGGAAGGGGAAAACCGGGTAACGGCGCTGGACCGGGCTTCGTTTCAGATCATGCCGGGTGATTTTATTTCGATTACAGGCCCGTCAGGAAGTGGGAAAAGTACCCTGCTCCATCTGTTATCCGGATTGGATCAGCCGACGTCTGGCCGGCTGACTTATGACGGTCAGAATATTTACAGCCTTTCTGACCGGGAACGATCTGCACTGCGCCGCAGGAGCATCGGGTTTGTCTTTCAGCAGTTTCATCTGCTTCCGGTTCTGACTGCGCGGGAAAACATCCTGATGCCGTTGCTTCTTGACAAAAAGCAGCCGGATGAGGCGTATCTGGAACAGCTCATGCAGCTGCTTGGGATCGGCAGCAGGCTGACCCATCTGCCCCATGAGCTTTCCGGCGGGCAGCAGCAGAGGGTGGCCATTGCCCGTGCGCTGATTGCACAGCCGGACGTGATCTTCGCGGACGAACCAACGGGAAATCTGGACAGCAGAAGCGGAGGGGAAGTGATGGAAATGCTCAGTGCAATACATGAAAAAATGGGAAAAACACTGGTTATCATCACCCATGACAATCGCATGGCAGGAATGGCCGACCGGCGGTTTTCCATTGTGGACGGCATACTGACGGAGGTGGGCGGAAGATGAAAAGCTATCTTACTCTGGCGCTTAAGGAAGTGATTTCGCAGAAGCTGACTTCTTTTCTGATCCTCATTGCAGTGATCCTGTCCACCATGATGACCACTGCGGCAGGACAGTCCGTCGGTGTCCTCTCTGCCATGCGCCAGCAGCAGGCAGTCGCCATCGGCGGGGACCGCTACGCAACCTTTGTGCAGCTCACGGAAGAAAAGGCACAGATACTGGAGAATGATTCCCGTCTGTCCTACACCGGCCGTTTTGTCCCGCTGGGAGATCATAAGTTGAATGACCAGCTTTCCCTGGATCTGGCGGAATACTGGGACGGGGGGATTGCCGCCAGGCCCACATATTCCCGCCTTGTGGAGGGGAGGCTGCCCGAAGCTCCTATGGAGCTGGCACTGCCGGAAGACGCCCTGCAGTTTCTGGGATTTGACGGGAAGATTGGGGATCCCATCAGCCTTTCCCTTTCCAAGGCCCTGCGTCATGGGATCGTAGTGGATGCCTGTGACTATACGGCGGAGTTTACTCTGACAGGGATTACAGAGAGTAATTTTCTGGGTTATACCGGCGGCCATATCCTGGGCCTTGCCGGACAGGGGACGGCAGAGGCGGTTCTTCCGCCGGAGTATCTGTATTATAATATGGATATCCGCACCCAAGACAGAAAAAACTTTCAGGCTGTGATGGATGACCTCTGCGAAAGGCTGGAGATTCATGAGCTGGACACTCTTTACAATATCCCCCTTTTGGATGCGCTCGGTATTTCTTACCGTTCGGAGGCGGCCGATTCGGAATTGTCCATGGATGATGCGGGTTTTTCCTGGCTGATGTTCGTGGGGGTACTGGTCGTTGCCCTGATTCTGCTGGCAGCCGGGCTGGTGGTTTATAATATTCTGAAAATCGCCGTATCCGGGCGGATCGGGCAGTATGGTACGCTCAGGGCCATCGGTGCAGAGAAAGGGCAGCTGTATCGTGTGGTTGCTGCAGAGATATTGCTGTTGTGTATGGCAGGGATTCCCGCTGGTCTGCTGCTTGGCTGTCTGTCCGCAAAGGGGATTCTGACCGCGGCATTAAATCAGCTTTCGCCGGAGATGTTTCTGGCAGGAAGCAGGGAACAGCTCCAGGCTTTGATGGACGCCAACAGTAATGGAAAATGGGGATATCTGCTGGCCAGTGCCTTTGTAACTCTGGCATTTACATTTCTGGCGGCAGCTCCGGCGGCCCGGTTTGCGGCCAGAGTCTCTCCGGTCACGGCTATGACAGGAACAAGGGGACAGGTGAAACGTAAGAAACGGAAAACCAAAAAGATCCGGAACTTTGAACGGTATTATGCCAGACTGAATCTGAGCCGCAGCAAAGGGCGGACAGCGGTAACCGTCCTGTCCCTGGTCATGAGCATTACCGTCTTTATCACGCTGCAGAGTTTTCTGTCGCTGCTTGGTGTATCCGGCTCGTTATCAGAACACCTGGGGGATTATTCCATCGTCAATCAGTACGAAGGTATCTCACCGGAGGAGAAAAAAGCGCTGGAACTGGAAGAAAATGTGGATTACGTGGCGGCGCAGCAGTTTTCCCTCTACGAGTTGGATGAACAGAACCGGCCCATAGGGATTGAAACCGATATTGTGCTGGGGGTTGGCGAAACCTTTCAGATCTTCGGATTCAATGACTGCTGGATGGATCATGAATTCGCTTCCAGGCTGACAAGAGAGCAGCTTGACATGCTGAAAGCAGGGGAGGGATGCGTGGTCCGCAATCCCATCCCCATGGAGATCGATGGGGTTTCTTTCGGAACGACCCATGTGGAAGAAGGGAGCACGGTCACTGTGTCTGGGAAAAAGCTGCCGGTACTATTGTCTATGAGCGGCTATGACGGTTATTTCAGTGTGGGAAACAACGGATTTGTAAACGGCG
>CAJUDY010000084.1 GCA_910584945.1 uncultured Lachnospiraceae bacterium
TCTCAAAACGGGTTATGTTTGCCGCCAGCCAGTGTATCCATGCAAATCCCCCTGTGACCGGGTATGCGTCCTTATCCTCCAGTACAATGGCAATCGACACTGCTCCCTGCGGTGCGTCCTCCACCGTAAATGGGAGAGAATAAGTAGGTATGCCGTTTACATTGAACTGCGTTCCATGCCCGCCATATTGGGGCTGGATTACCCCGTTTACAATACCGCTGCTCGTAACATTCATCTTTAATATCCTCCAATCCGATTTTATGATGATATTATAAGCGGCAGTTGATGGAGAGTAAATTACCCACTTTTTTGTGGGTACTAATCCGGCACTACTCCCTTTTCCTCCAGAATATGCCCCATGCCGTTTGCTTTCAGATAATCAATCCCGATATGCTGCATGATCCTTAATGCCTCCAGTATCTCCGTTCCCATACCATCTGTCAAGGAATATTCCACATGGAGCGGGTATCCCTCATAGGACTTCTTTTCCACAAAGCCATAATCCATCAGTTCCTTTAACTGCTCCAGTAGCATTTTCTGTGTAATGCCGTCTATGTCACGTCCCAGCTTCGCAAGGGATGTCGCCCCTAAACGCAACCGCCATAAGATGATTGGTTTCCGCTTCCCTTTAATCATGTCATGCACCAGTTCCAAAGGGCAGGTATATACCGTTCTCATTTTCATAGGCTGATACCCCTTTCCGTTTTACCGTTTCCTATTATTTCGATAGAAAGTCATTCTTAAAATTCCGACTGGTGATATGTCAAACTTTATGCCTCCATAAAATTAAGCATCTGGCACACAATACTCATTTTTTCCTTCAAATAACTTACTCCTTAATCCCATCCAGTTCTAAAACGGCATGCATTGTCTTTATTTCCTCAATGCCATCCTCATTCAGATTATAAACTGGCTCGCCGCATTCCAGAGCAAGCTCTCTCACCGAATTTTCCACCTGCGGAACAAGTATGCTTAACGCAGTCAGAAAGTCCCCTGAAAATCCCGCCATTAACCCTTTTACATATGCTTCTCTTCTGTCTTCTGGAACGATTATGCTATTTTTGACAATCTCCCGGATATCCTTTTCTTCCACTTCAAATTTTGAACGGATATAATTCAACGTATTCCCAATCATAATCTGCGAGAAATAACCCATAAATTCTGATGTTCTCCGTTCTACCGACTCCTGAAATGCTACGGAATCTATTTCATCACCAGATTTTTTGAGTGGTCTGCTTTTCGCAATCGACTTGCCATCCTTCCCTAAGATTCCTACTGGAAAAAGCCCACCAAACCCTATTACATCCGCTGACTTTGTAACTGATTCTTCAATCCTGCTTTTCTCTGGCAGTGGAATAAACGATGCAAAATAGCAGAGGGCTTCTTCTTTATCCAAAACCTCTAATTGCCGGATCAACTGCTTGACAGTCTCGCTATTATCGTGTTTCGCTGAAAAAACCGGCATCTCCGATATCATTTTCTTTTCTATCGCATCTATTTTTTTAAGTATCTCTTTCCTTTCAGCTTCTGTCCCTGTAATTGTTTTTAATATATTTACCACATCTTTTAAAAGATGGACTGACTGCATCAGGTTCCCTGCATTCTGCTCATTTAAGGTGCACTCTGCCATTAAGATTGCCTGTGCTTTACGCCTTCGTATCTCGATCAGTTTTGGTTCCGACACACATCTTTTCTTTTGCCACTTATTCTTTGTAAAATAAAGCTGTTCAAGTACATCACAAAATTTACCGATAATGTAAAAATCATAACTCTGATCATCATATGTATTTAAGATTTTTTCTGTATACTGAATCAGGTAATCTGTGTCAACCTTTTCATACATGGCTGTCTGGATCAGATAAAGAATCCTCCCATGATCCTCATTGTCATACTGATCCATAACCCTTATCAGCAGTTTCTTTCTTATGGTATCATCCGTCTCTTCGCTGCTCAATTTTTTTGACAGAAACACCAGACGGTTTATTGCCCTAAAATTAAAATCAAGTCCCTCTGTACTTTCCACATGTGCCCGATAATATTCCTCTGCCGACTTTGCGGCTGAAAAATCTTTTTCTGCCACCCATAAAAAATCATTGATCTTCGCCCTGTTGATATCAGCAATCGGATACTGCAATACCTCTTTCAATAAAGCTCTGTTGTCCTCTGCCTTACTGCTGCTTTGCCAGATATCCCTTGCAAAAGTAAATGGGACATCTTCTGGCCTGTATACCCACCTTTCAAGTATAATGTCGTGCAAAAAGTTCTCTGACCCAAAGCTGTCAAGGCCAGGTATCTTTTCCAGCTCCTGGGCCGCAATATTAAAATCTTTCTCCCTTAAAATATTAACTATCCTGTCTATCAACAAATTTGATGCCATATCACCCCATCCTTTCAGCAGCATCTAAATTCTTAAAACATCTATATATGACAGCTTTCTTTATCATCCTGTCCCAGTTCGTGTACTTTTTATAATCTATATCAAAATCCTTATCATCAATATGCATGATTTTAGAAGCAATATCAAACCAAATCCCTCTCTCCTTTAAAAACATGCTTAACTCTGTTTCTTCTTGAAGTACCTTCTGCAAATCTTTTAGCCCGTTCTTTTTTATTTCAGCACAATCATCCCCATTTGTTGTTACATGGATGGCCACAAGTTCCAACTGGTCAATATCCAAACGCTCCGCTTCCTTCAGGTGCCTATCAAAAAAGGGATCGAAATCATTCCGGCTTTCCAATACATAGTCCGAAATGAAATCTCCCTTTTTCATATCCAGGACACTGTATAGCCATTCATATGCGACATCCGGGTTTGTAATATCATAATATCTCTGCGTCTATATCCCCCTTTTTCTTGTCCGTTTTAACTACATTACCACATTTTCCATATATTTTCTATCTGAAAGACAGCACAATATTTTATCCTGAATCGTTTATCTGCTTCCGGCTTATAGAATTATTCCTATGCCTGCGCTATAATCCAAATCATGATACAGGATTGGAGAACACACATGGAATTTACAAATCTGCTTGATGCAAAAAACCGCCACGAACTGCAGGAATGACTCATACAAAACCATGATTAGGTCAGCCGGATCTGATCCTGCCATTCGCCCCATGCCCGATAGGCTTCCGACACAGCCGGGTCCTTTGCAAGCTCATCCACGATCTGATCTACCAGCCGTTTTACATCCGCTTTGAGATAGCCATATACCTTTTTTCCTCCGGTATTTTTGAGACGTCCGGAAAGCTGCTGCAGTTTCTCCCCAATGATTGGATTTTCACATACGCCCTGCAGCATGCCGTCCGTGAGCAGGCACATCCGCTCCGCTGCTTTTTCTTTCAAACTGCTCCGCGCCAGATTCTGTCCTTCGTAGATCTGGGCAAAGTCCTGACGGAAGATATCATGGGCCAGCTCCGAACGCATGGCTTCGATGCCCGCTTTTGTCAGGAATCCGTCATTGTCCTTCGCGGAATAGACCATCAGATGTACATGGGGATGATGTCCCTCATTATGGAAAGCCGAATACCATCTCAGATCCGCACTGTCGATCTTCATGTATCTGGAGAGCATGGCACGTTTGGAGCGAAGGAGCGCCATCCACTCTCTGGCGGAGTCATATCCGAGCCTTGCCGCATCTTCCCGGCGCAGGCTGATCACATGAGTCCAGACAGGTCCCTTGTGGTCGGACACCTCTTTCTGCACCTCTGACAGGAGCACCGGCCTTCCCGCATCCGTAAACAGGCCATGCTCACCGACCCGCTCCACATGGGGACGGTTGGCCAGGTAGTCCACATAGTTTTCTTTCATGGCTGCCATGTCCAGGTTCCGCTCCAGCGCCTGAGTGATGAATTCGGAGGCGTTGCCGATGGTGGGACGATGGTGGTAATCCTCATACTCCAGCATGTCTCTGGACTCCGGCATGTCTTTCAGGAGCTGCCGGATCAGATCTTTCTGGTCGGATGTCGCCAGGAAATTCTTTTTGCTCTCGTCCGCCTTTTCCACACCTTCGCGGGTACTAATATAACGCACATAGTTCTGCAGGTGTTCTGGCGGAGCGTCACGGATGTAGCGGCTGGTGAAGATCAGTTTTGCCATGGCTCTCTCTCCCCAAAGAAACAGAACACATCCCGTTTTCCGTTCTGTAGACCAGTTTACAAATTTTCATTGACATATTTCTTTTCTCTCCGTATAATAATAGTACCAGACAGGCAACGGCGTGTGTCTGTCCAGGCGATGAAGCATAACAGCGTACCGGACAGCCTTGTTATGCGGAGCCTTCGAGAGGGGTTGTGCAGCGAAACCTCAAGCCGGAGTAGGCAGCAGCCGAAAGAAAATGCTCAGAGACCGTCCTGTATCGTCAGGGCGGTTTTCTTTTACGGAGGATCCCTTATGGATGGACTACTGACCTGTGCGAAAGCATTTGAATATCTGCTCCCTGTAAAATACCATATCATCATCGGGCGAAAAGAAAAGTCCGTGGATCTGACAGTCAGCTTTGAGGCTGTAGAATTTCATCATCTTGTAGGGCTGCATAAGCTACACGATCTGCATCTCTCCAGAGCCAGTCGTGAAAAAGTATTTTCCCAGATCCTTTCCGGTCAGATCACTTTGGATGATATCAAAAAGAGCCACTACTTCTGCAGCATCCTGAACCGGCTGGAGCCTTTTCAAAAGATTGAGACGC
Source organism: uncultured Lachnospiraceae bacterium (assembly GCA_910584945.1). Taxonomy (GTDB): domain Bacteria; phylum Bacillota; class Clostridia; order Lachnospirales; family Lachnospiraceae; genus Hominiventricola. Next base: position 4,689 of record CAJUDY010000084.1, read on the forward strand.
TTTTCGATAAAAGCAGGTAATTTTTTCTGCCGCTCCTTTTTTCCAAAAGAGGGCAGAGATTACACAAAAGGTCAGGCCGTTTATACCCTTCTGAAAAAAGAAAAGATAAACACCAGCACCGGAACTGTGCAGATACAGTATGACCGGCTCTCTCCAAAACCAGGTATTCCCTGGTCGCCTGGGGCACATATTTCTCATAGAGCTTCTGGAGATAGTCCTTCAGTTCCTCCTGCAGGTCCG
>CAJUDY010000085.1 GCA_910584945.1 uncultured Lachnospiraceae bacterium
TTTTCTTTCAAACTGCTCCGCGCCAGATTCTGTCCTTCGTAGATCTGGGCAAAGTTCTGACGGAAGATATCGTGGGCCAGTTCCGAGCGCATGGCTTCGATGCCTGCTTTCGTCAGGAATCCATCATTGTCCTTCGCAGAATAGACCATCAGATGTACATGGGGATGATGTCCCTCATTATGGAAAGCCGCATACCATCTCAGATCCGCACTGTCGATCTTCATGTGCCTGGAGAGCATGGCACGTTTGGAGCGCAGGAGCGCCATCCACTCTCTGGCGGAGTCATATCCAAGTCTTGCCGCATCCTCCCGGCGCAGGCTGATCACATGGGTCCAGACAGGTCCTTGGTGACCGGATACTTCCTTCTGCACATCTACCAGGATCACCGGCCTTCCCGCATCCGTAAACAGACCATGCTCACCGATCCGTTCCACACGGGGACGGTTGGCCAGGTAGTCCACATAGTTCTCTTTTATGGCGGCCATGTCCAGGTTCCGTTCCAATGCCTGAGTGATGAATTCGGAGGCGTTACCGATGGTGGAGCGCTGTCGATAGTCCTCATACTCCAGCATGTCTTTGGACTCCGGCATGTCTTTCAGGAGCTGCCGGATCAGATCCTTCTGGGCGGATGTCGCTGGGAGATCCTTTTTGCTCTCATCCGCTTTTTCCACGCCTTCACGGGTACTGATGTAGCGCACATAGTTCTGCAGGTGTTCGGGCGGAGCGTCACGGATGTAGCGGCTGGTTAATATTAGTTTTGCCATAGATTATTTCCCCTCATAACAAAAAGGCAGCCGCTTTTGACTGCCTTTTCTCTGTTTCATATATATTTTTATCTGTGCGTCTTATTCAATTCCAGTTACTATGTAATCTCCGCACTGCTCCACTGCTGACTTTAACAGCGTATCACAAACTACTGCATCCTTCTCAATAAAAACCTCTGCCCAGTTTTTTTCTGTTTTCACTTCTACCTTCTCTACTCCAGGAACCTTTTCCAATACTTCCTGAATTTTACCTGCACATGTCTCACATTCAATCCCTTCTATCTTAACGACTTTATAGTCCAACCGTTGGATTTTAAAAATAACAGGACGGGTCCCGTCATTACAGCAGGCAATCATCATACGCTCATCATTTGTCCAGTTCCGCATGATGCTTCCACCCTGCAGGGCAGTATAAATGTATCTGCTAATGCAATCCCATGCTCCCCCACACTGAGTTCCATTCCCTGTCCGCCAGAAAGTATCCGCCTCTCCATACCGCTCAAAAATAAATTCGTCACCCACATTGTAGAACGGGCAGGCTCCCGATTTTGGATCCGCCAGATACTGCTCCTGATATTCTGTAAAACACTTTTTTCAATAACAGTCACCTTACATTTATATTGCATAATTTCTTCACCTTCTATGAGATTTGATAAATAAATTCTTTTAAATTAGAACAAAGCAATTTAAGCTGATATATCTGGATTTTATCTATATCATAATTTTGAGACTTTAACTTTTCATGAACTAATTCTATAGTTTCTTCCATTGCCTTTGTATCTTCTACAGTGTACTCAGCTTTACTGGCATGTCTATATACTGCAAATAATATATCTCGAAAATCTCCAATTTGCTTTGCCGATGCATGAAACAACATTTCCACGAGTTGTCCAGTATTATACTGACTTATAAATTGGTGATTCTCTCTTATTCTTTGTTTTTCCTTTATAACGAAATCAAGTAGTGTTCTTATATCTTCTGGTTCGTATGAAAAATCATTCTTTGCATTTCTTAAATTCATAGCCTCGGACATTTGTTCAAAAAAATCCTTTAATTCTTTTTTTTCCTCTCCTTCAAACTCATACATTGGTAAAAATAATATATCGGAATTGATAACATCTCCTTTTCTCCTAATATTTTTAATCATTCGTTCCTTACACTGTCTATAATCAAATCCAATTATATTTCCAATTCTTATGAGATATGCTGCAAGTTTCCCATAACTATAAAGCCCTATATCACCTGGTTCCTTCAACCGCTCTTCTATTGATTCTACAGCATCTCTCACTTCGCTTTCTGTTCGTTCATGATAACTATACAACTTTTGCAAATCCTCATCATTTTGATCGGCATGCTTATCATATAGTTTCATCTCTTCAAATGCATCTCTGCTTTCCACGACTTCACTTACATCCAGCCTTTGCCACCTTATGTAATTATAACAAAACTTAAATAAAGGATTTCTATTTGTTCCCAATTTGACTGACAAGTGTTCTGTACCTTCCCATTCTGGGAATTCATTTTCTTTAATTTTTGCCGAAAACAGGATGATTCCCAAATAAATACTTTTTAAAAAATCTTTATTATAATACCCCTCTATTTTGTTAAATATATCAACCGTTTTTTGAGTTGCGAATATAAATGTCCGGATATTTTTATGGCAACTTTCCATAACTACCAATGCGAGTTGCTCAATAATCCTGGGATCCTGATTTATAATTTCTTTTAATTTTTCATTTTTAAAAACAGCAAGAATATTTTTTACAGCTTCACAATAATCACTCTCAAAACAAATAGTATCACTAATTGTCTTTTCCTTTATTCGCAAATATTTCTGTACCTCTTCTGGAACGCAATTTTTATTACATTCTTCCTCATCATTTTGGGGATTTTCAGAAAACAGTTTGCTATAATCAAAATCAAACGTTTCAGACGACTTGCCTAATATTTCATTTTCATTCGCAACAAGAAGTACCTTGACACCATCCCGCTCTACAAGGTTATTTACATATCCTAATAATTTTGATATTTCTATATCGCTTCTCTCTAAATCCTCAAAAACGAGTAATTTATCACTTAAGTCAATAGATGAATATATTCTTTTTAAATCATCTTCAGACATATTTACATCAAGCCCCAGTTTACCTGCTATACCTTTAGCCACTGTTTTCGCTATAAGTTTACCGGTTGACACTGCTTCTGAATCTTTATCCAGTGCTTTCATCCTTAATTCCATATATATGCTTTTACTTATATCTGAAAGATCTTCAAGACCATATAGCGAAATAACAACGCACCTATTCTCTTTCCCCTTTTTTAAAAATGGGATACGGTTCTTTTTCTCTCTTTGCAAAAATGGAACAAGTACATTCTCGACATAATATGTCTTCCCTGATCCCCATTCCCCAGTCAACATTATTGCTGTATGTGTCTTATCCTCTTCAAGATAATGCATTATATAACCGTTTAATTCATCTGCTGTCATCATATCTTTCCTCTCACTTAAAAATCACAGAAATCAATCTTCCAAACGAGCAATTGAATTTATCTATTCTGCACTGCTCTCTATTTTACCACAACCTTTCTATGGTGTCATTTCCTTTTCATCTCTTCTGCCCTTACACAGTCAGTTTCATTCTCCTTTTTCTTTTACACAAAAGGCAGCCATCTCTGACCGCCTTTTCCAAAATCCTGTCATACACTTGCCTTTTCACTCTGCCGTAGCCTCTCCAGTATTACTGCAGCACCCTTCCGGGTATCCTCTATGATCTCTCTGGGAGTCATCTGGACGTGGCGCAGGGAATTATATTCCCGGATCTTCCGGATGTCCTCCAGATTAAAATCCTTACTTACTATCGGTTTCGTCATCGTCATCATCTCCTTCCAGAAGTACGGAGGGCGGATAAATCAGTAGATCTTTGTAACCTTCCAATGTCGTGATGGTCTTTACTCCCCGCACTGTCTTTACATTTACGATATGTTTAAAGTTCCAGGATGTAATAATATCACATCCGGCCAGGATCGCTGCCGCGATATGCTGGCAGTCATCAAAGCTCTTTTTCTTCAGGATACCAAAATCAATGAATTTCTCCGCCAGATCCACCGTATCCTCATCCGTGTGGACCAGATGGTACTGGACCTGTTTCAGATAGCCAAGGAGGACATCCAGCTTTTCCTGGCTACAGCCGCTGATCTCATTCAGCACGATATCAGAGATGTACACTTCATAGCGTCCCTGTCTAAACAACTCCCACAATTCCAGTGTATCCTTCATTTTTTCCGGTGTGTCCAGCTGATATAGGTAGCTGACCACTGAGGTGTCCAGATAAACCTTCAATTTACGCATCGCATGCCTCCCGTCTTTTATTCTATTCTACCATGAAACGCCTGAAAAGTCATTCCCTGTATTTTTAATTTTATTATCACCAAAATGTTCGACAGTGCATTTTCTCCTCTATTACAGCACACCCAGCTTCTTCAGCAGCGACACGCAGTCCTTTGCTCCCTGCTCATACAGATACAGGCAGTCATGATCCGCCGCCAGCAGTGTCGCCTCCACATAATCTGTGATGGCCTTCTTCACATCCTCCGGCAGGTCTTTGAGTTTCTCCTGCATCTTCTTGCTCAGTCCGGCCACCTTGTCCTGCAGTTCCTGCTCCTCCGGTGACTGCTCATTGCGCTCGCGCACTGCCGTTTCTGTCATCTCCCGGATCACCATCTCATAGATTTCTTCTCTGT
>CAJUDY010000086.1 GCA_910584945.1 uncultured Lachnospiraceae bacterium
CTGTCTGCTTGATCCATCCTGCATTTGCGATATTATTGAAAATTGATTTCCGTGCCCCCAAAGGAAAAAGAAAAAAGGAGCCGTGAAAAAAGCCCCTTTTTCTCATCTATATCTATTCTGTTCGTCCCGTCACAAACCAGTCGCTTCCGATTACTCCGTTACCAGTTCTACTTCTACCGGAATCTCTTTGTCCACGGTCTCTCCGGCGATCAGCTTCACAGCCGTCTCCACTGCGGTCGCACCCATCAGGTCCGGTTTCTGTGCCACAGTGGCCGCCATCTTGCCCTCCGACACTGCGGTCAGCGCGTCGTCGGTGGCGTCAAAGCCTACCACAACAATTTCTTTTCCTCCGATGGCTTCCACTGCGCCGAGAGCCATCTCATCATTGTGGGCGAAGACGCCCTGGATGTCCGCATTCGCCTGCAACATGTTTTCCATAACGGTCATACCCTCGGAACGGTTGAAGTTTGCGGTCTGACTGGATACCACATCCAGCTTCTCATCCGCTACATTGTGGAAACCTTCTCCGCGGTCGATGGTCGCGCTGGCTCCGGAGACGCCCTGAAGCTCCGCCACTTTCGCGCCTTCTCCCACCAGGCTCACCAGATATTCGGTCGCCGCCTGCGCGCCGGCCACGTTATCCGAAGCGATGGCACAGTCCACATCCACGCCGTTGACCACCCGGTCCACCGATACGACTTTGATGCCCTTCGACACCGCGTCCTTCACTGCGGGAGCCACCGCGTCCGAATCCACTGGATTGACGATCAGCACGCTGATATTTCTGGAAATCAGGTCCTCGATATCATTGGTCTGCTTTGCGGCGTCATCCCCCGCGTCGACAACAATCAGTTCCACACTCTTCTCTTTCGCCGCCGCCTGTGCGCCCTCGCTCAGGGTTACGAAGAATGGGTTGTTCAGCGTCGACACCGCAAGTCCGATGGCTCCGCTTCCCCCTGAGCTTCCGGCGTCTTCAGAAGCCGCAGGCGCGTCTGTCTTCGTCTCTCCATCCACGGATACCGCTCCGCATCCCACCATGGACGCCATGAGCATACCTGCCATCAAAATACCGGTTAATTTCTTCATCATCATAATTTTTTCCTCCATTTTAGGTTCCGCAATCCCCCTTCCAAGCCCCCTGTGTCTGGGAGGATTTCGGGCAGATGCTGTTTTTATTTTCTCTATGTCAGCCAAACTCAGTCCGGCGTGGGCAGATTTTCCTGAAAGACCCATTGAGAGGCACCGGTCCTTGGGCGGGGTTTTCCACACGCCCTAGTACCGCTGTGTCCTCTCACTAAGCGCGAGCGGGGTCTAGAAGGATGATCTGCCCGCGCCGGACGTCCGGATGGCGTAACCGCAATGCTATTTACCTCTTCTGATCAGACATCACTGCGATCAGAATAACGATTCCTTTTACCACATCCTGATAATAAGAAGAAACGCCCAGGATGTTCAGTCCGTTGTTCAATACTGCGATAATGAGGACGCCCACAAAGGTTTTCCAGATCCGGCCTCTTCCGCCGTTCATACTGGTACCGCCAAGAGCTACCGCGGCAATGGCGTCCAGCTCATAGCCGTCTCCCAGCGTAGGCTGGGCAGAACCCAGGCGGGACAGAAGGATCAGACCAGACACGGCCGCCATACATCCGGAGATGGCATAGGCCGCCATCTTGGTAAGATCGATGTTGACGCCTGCCAGCTTCGCCGACTTCCAGTTGCTTCCTGTGGCATAGATCCGGCGTCCGAATGTGGTCTTTTCCAGAACAAACACAAAGATAGCAAATACCACCAGGAACAGAATGACCGGGATCGGAATGCTGAAGAGATTTCCTTTGCCGACGACCTTCAGGAAAAAACTGTCCCCCAGATTGGAGATCGGCTTTCCGTCCATGAAAATCATGGTCAATCCTCTGTACACGGTCATGGTGATCAGTGTGGCAATAAAGGGCTGAAGGCGTCCTTTGGTTACCAGAAGACCGCTGATGAGGCCGAAGCCGGTACCGATGAGCAGCGCCAGCAGCATGGCAAGCCCTACCGGCATTCCATTGGAGATAAAGCTCGCGCAGAATGCGGTCGTCAGTGCAAGTACGGAACCGACGGAAAGGTCGATGCCGCCTGTTAGAATGACGCAGGTCATGCCAAACGCGATAAATCCATTGATGGACGACTGCCGAAGCAGTGACAAAAAGTTACTGACTGTTCTGAATTCCGGACTGATGACGCCGATGACCAGAACCAGCAGGACCAGTGCGATCAGCGCGCCCAGCTCCTGGATATAGTTTACTGCTTTCCTGTTATTCATTTAACTCCCCTCCTGTCGCAAGAATCATAATATTTTCCTGATTTGCCTCTTCCTTCTTCAGAATGCCCCTCACAAGGCCTTCCCGGACGACCATGATGCGGTCGGACATGCCCAGTACTTCCGGAAGCTCCGAAGATACCATAATGATCGCCACGCCTTTCTCCGCCAGATCGTTGATGATGCTGTAGATCTCCTTCTTGGCTCCGATATCCACGCCTCTGGTGGGCTCATCCAGAATCAGCACTTTCGGATCTGTATAAATCCATTTGGCAAAAACCACTTTCTGCTGGTTGCCGCCGCTTAAGTTGTTGCATTCATGCTGAGGGCCGAAGCATTTGATATGGAGCTCTTCAATCCCTTTCTTGACCAGTTCCTCCTCGGAACCTTTGCTCAGCACGCCATTGCGGGAGATTTTTCCAAGATTGGCGATCGAAATATTTTTCATGATGCTTTCCTCCAGCATCAATCCTTCTACCTTTCGATCCTCCGTGATAAAACCGATGCCGTTTTTCATGGCTTCCTGGGGATTCCGGTTCTGGATCTTTTTGCCGTCCAGGAAAATCTCACCGGTCACATGGGGCATATTTCCGAAAATTGCCTGCATGATCTCTGTCCTGCCTGCGCCCATCAGTCCGGATACTCCCAGCACCTCGCCGGAATGCACCTGGAACGACACATTTTCAAATACGCCTGGACAGGTAAGTCCTTTTACTTCAAACGCTGCGCCGCCGATCTTCGCCTCCCTGGCCGGATAACGCTCTCCGATCTCCCGGCCGATCATCATCTTCACCACATCGTTCATGTCCGTCTCTTTGATCTTCTTCGTACCAATATAAGATCCGTCTCTGAGCACGGTGATCCGATCACAGAGTTCAAAAATTTCTTCCATACGATGAGAAATATAAACGATAGACACGCCCTTTTCCCGAAGGGAATTCACCACCTGGAACAAAACCGTAGTCTCGCTCTGGGTAAGCGCCGCTGTGGGTTCATCCATGATAATGACCTTGGCATCCACCATAAGCGCCTTGGCAATCTCGATCATCTGCTGCTGTCCCACGGACAATTCATTCATCCGCTGTCCGGGATCGATGCTGACCCCCAGCCGGTCCAGAATCTTCTTTACCTCCTGACGCATCGCTTTTTTGTCGCACACGCCGAAGCCCTTTTTGATCTCTTTTCCGAGAAACATATTCTCTTCCACCGTCAGGTCAAAAAGCACATTCAGCTCCTGATGGATGAAGACAATTCCCGCTTTCTCTGCCTCCTGTGGGTTTTTGTAGCACACTTCCTGTCCGTCCACGATCACGGTTCCGGCGTCTCTTGTGTACACGCCGGTGAGAATCTTCATCAATGTGGATTTTCCCGCGCCGTTCTCGCCCATAAGCGCATGGATCTCGCCATGATCCAGCAGGAAACCCGCGCTTTTCAGCACCGCGTTTCCCCCGAAGGATTTGTCGATTCCGCGCATCTCGATCTGCATATCCGCTCCTCCTCGTATAATAAGTTTATAGTCAATCAAAATAGGCTATAGACTTATTCTT
>CAJUDY010000087.1 GCA_910584945.1 uncultured Lachnospiraceae bacterium
TGATCAAGTTATAGTAATAAAAATATTTTACGGCATCCTAAAATATCCATGTGCCGTATGTATAATAAGATCCCCCATTTGTAACACCATAAATTCTACATCCCCCCTGTTCATGAAACCATATGGAACTATTTGCAGGGCCGTAAGGAAGAGTATTAGAGAAAACAGGCAAAATTGCATACGCGCTTTTAGGTCTGTATTTTTGCTTTAACACACCGAAATTTTGTTCAGTATTACTTATTGCCTTAAATCTAGTATAGAGATTTAATATGTTTCCGCAAATGATTACATTACCGTGAACATCTTCGACAGCAGAGCTATTGATATCAATGATTTCTTCTATAGCGTGTCTTTTGGAAACCATCTTCCCATTTAGTTCATTAATCGCCCCGACTAGCGACGACTTGTCCGTTGTGGCGAGCTGGGCGAGGGGAAGACAAAAACCGGGCGGTCGCATGGAAACGACCGCCCGGAGAGATCAATGTACGATCTTCGAGCATTCATTTTTATATTTTAACACATTTTTAACGGTTATTCAGTTTTAACCGGTGAAACCGGTAGAAAGGACAAAAATGAAGATTTCAGAAAAAGGTTTAGGCATCATCAAAAAATATGAGGGGCTCCGCCTAAAAGCTTACAGGGACTCGGTCGGGGTCCCAACTATCGGATACGGCCATACTAAAGGTGTAAAGCTCGGTCAGACCATCACTCAGGCGCAGGCGGACGCATACCTGGCGGATGATGTATGGACGGCAGAGCGGGCGGTTTCGAAGCGCGGCAGTATATACCACTGGAATCAAAACCAGTTTGACGCGCTGGTGAGCTTTACGTTTAACTGCGGGTCTGAGAATTTGGACAAACTCCTTGCAGGCGGCAAGCGGACAGTTGCAGAGATATCCTCCAAGCTTCCGTCATATTGCAAAGCAGGCGGACGGACACTTCCCGGGCTTGTACGGCGCAGAGCGGAAGAGAAAGCCCTGTTTGACGCTCCGGTGGATCAACATCCGGACAAGCCTGCGCAGACGGCGTTCTGGGACGCACAGGCGGTCGCGGCACTACAGGAAGCGCTTAATGCGGACGGTATCCGGGACCGGAACGGGAAGCCCCTGCAAGTGGATGGCATTAAAGGAAGCATGACCGATTCGGCAGTTGAAAAGATTCTTCTTAAAGCCGGCCTGTTCGACAAGTCCCAGGGCCGATATGGTGTAGGAAGTACCGGACAGGTCGTACAGTGGCTGCAGATGCGGCTGAATACCGTGATCGGCGACGGTATTGTAGAACTTCTCGGAGAGCCCCTGGAGCCGGATGGGAAACTGGGGGCGGATACCCGGATGGCAGTCGGGCTGTTCCAGGAGGTGCGAGGGCTTAAGATGGACTATGTAGCAGGCGTTAAGACGGTGACAGAACTGTTGAGAGCATAATAAATCCCCCGGAATAGCATCCGGGGGATTTATTTTATTTTCTTACCGGTTCGTAAAAATGTGTTTCAATCGAGTCGCCAAGATTATCATACTCATCTACTGGGGAGATGTCTATGTAGCTACTTTTGCATTCCTTTTCTGTTTTTCTGGCATCTGCAATACATTCTTTTGCACATTTTCTGGCATCGTCGATATTGTCAAATGTTCCTGCGACCTCTCCACCGTTTTTAAACCACTCTGTAACCTGATACTTCATTTTTCTTTCCTTCTCCTTTTTTATGTTTTCCATTTTTTCAATTTTCAATCCACGCTCCCGTGTAAGGAGCGATATTTTCGGTATTCAATAAATTTCCAATTCGACTCCCTGTATTTCCTCCGGATCGCATACATAGTATGGCCATTCTTCTGCTGGTTTGATATTTAGAGATCTATGCACGATCGCCGAATTTTTACCGATGGCAGATGAATGCTTCCACCAGTAAAGAGTAGACGACATGCTCCCGCTGGGACGGCGAAAGGATGCATCATTTTCAAGCAGGTTAATCATAGCCTGTTTTACCTTTTCGAGATCTTCTTCTGCAAATCCTGTCTTTTCCGCAAGATATGGAAAAACAGATCCATATGCAACGTAGGCTCCTTTTCTGATAAAATGTTTAAATCCCATAGTGTCGGATCCTTTTTCTGTGTTTTTAGATTTAGGCTCATCTATATTGATGCTCTTTGTTATGCAGCAGTCCAGTATGTCGATAACATCCAGACTTGTCGCATTTCCAATGCTAACAGGTCCACGTACCGGTTGGGATACACTTCCGTCCGCTCCCTTGTACGCAAACACTTGGCCAAAGGCCCGAACATCAAACCACGTCTGACAAGATTTTTTTCTGTACGTTTCCCAATCACGTTTTTTTTCTGCAATTTTTAAATCCTCTACAGCATTTACCCGATCTTTGATTGACCGCAGCCCATCAGAGATCCGGTAGTCCGGCACAATGAGTATGTTCTCCCCCATTTCCTGCAAGCGATCTCTGATTTTCCTCTTAAGACACACATCCGTCATATATCCGTGGCCATCGAAGTCTTGCCGCGGTCGTCCTCCATTTAAAGGGTCCCCATTTGGGTTACACTTTTCGGCGGATATGACAATGGCAAAATCAATCTTTTTCATCAATCACCTCCATTTTAGGACTTACTTTCAACAGTCCGGTCTGACGTAGAAACAGTATCCGAACATAGTCCGGGCACTTGCACTCTCCGAGCGCCCACTTCCTGACCGTCCTTGAGTCTATCCCAAAACTCCTCGCAAAAGATGCCTGATTCATCCTGGATCTATAGATCACATCGCGCATTTTCATATTAGCCATATCATGTATGTGGTCAAGAGTCTCACGGATCTCGTCAAGATCCGTGCTAATTTCATCGAACCACTCCGGGTATCCATATTCTGCGATGTACAGTTCTTTGTCTGGCTGCCCCTGGGCATCCTTCCACAGTTTGTAAAAAAGCCCAGCTTTCATTTCTTTTACCATCTTTCTTTTTCTCCTTTCCTTTTACAGGTCCTCGCTTACAATATCCAGATCATCCGGAATATACTTACCGTTTTCCGGGCTGTGCTCATACTCTTCCTGCGTGATTGCCAGCTCCACCCCGGACATCTCGCAGATTTCTTCCATACTCATACTATGATTGGTCAGCACGCTCCCGATTTCTTCGCCGTCATATTTCACGATCCATCTCATTTTTTGCTCTCCTTTTCTGATTTTATTTAAAATGTCATAGCTAAAATTGCTTGTGCCATTTTTTCGGTGTATGTGAGGTTGTTGTTCAGTCTGGCGATACCGTTTTTGATATCGACAAACCCATCGCCTCTTCTTGATCCGCCATTGATGTAAACTCTGTCGTATCCACCTTTGGTCCATCTGCTAAGGGTTCTGGTATAGCCGTCCATCGTAATGTCCATGCCGTTTGTAAAGACGGTGGGAACGATGGAATTCTGATACGCAATCTTGGCTTCGTCCCATGCCCTTTTCAGGCATTCCCCAAAAGTTAATGCTCTTGAATGCCAGCTTTTTCTGATTTCCCATGCTCTTTTCATTATTTTGCTGAGATTGTATTTTTTCATCTTTTTATCCCCCTTGTTTTTATCTGTTTATATTATAGGCCTATTAGGCCTATTTGTCAACCCCTGTTTTGATATTTTCAGATATTTTTTTTAAAAAAATGTGTTGCATTTCGTGTTGTATAGTAGTCCAAAATACTGTACATTTTTAGGAAATTTCAGCATTTTTAACCATGTGAAAAACATCAAAAAAGCCTGTAAAATCAACGTTTGCCGCTGTTTTACAGGCTTTTTCAAAAAGCGGAGACGGTGGGATTCGAACCCACG
>CAJUDY010000088.1 GCA_910584945.1 uncultured Lachnospiraceae bacterium
AGAGATGGATGTTATCCGCGCGATGAAAAAGGAATTCCCGGATGCGCGCATCGACCTTGACCCTAATGGCGGATGGCTTCTTGAAGAGGCGGTTGAGTACGTGAAAGGAATGCAGGGAATCCTTACTTACTGCGAGGATCCTTGCGGAGCAGAGGGCGTATACTCCGGAAGAGAGATCATGAGCGAATTCCGCAGACGTACCGGATTCCCGACAGCGACAAATATGATCGCGACGGATTGGAGAGAGGTGGGACACTCTCTGGAGTCTCAGGCAGTAGACATCATTCTGGCGGATCCGCATTTCTGGACCATGAGCGGTTCTGTAAGAGTTGCGCAGATGTGCCATGACTTCGGATATACGTGGGGTTCCCACTCCAACAACCATTTTGATATCTCCCTTGCGATGTTTACCCAGGTCGGCGCGGCGGTTCCGGGAGAGTACAATGCGCTGGATACGCACTGGATCTGGCAGGAGGGCGTTGAGCGCCTGACAAAAGAGCCTCTTCAGATCGTGGACGGCTGTGTGGCGGTTCCGAAGAAACCGGGCCTTGGAATTGAGGCGGACATGGATCAGATCAGGAAAGCCCATCAGCTCTATCTGGATAACTGCCTCGGCGGAAGAGATGATTCTGTAGTAATGCAGTATCTTATTCCGGGGTGGAAATTCAATCCGAAGAAGCCTTGTCTGGTGAGATAAGATGGCTGAAAAAATATTTATTTTGCAGAAAATATTCATTTGGTCTTTTCTGGAAAGAGTCCGAGACATCCGATCGGAATAAAAGGATAAAAAGAGGTGCAGATATGAAATCTCAGTATATAATTAAGATAAAAGATAATGATAATGTAGCGGTAGCTATATACGATCTGCCTGCCGGAACGGAGGTTCTGCCGGGGCTCAGGGTGTGCGATGAGATTCCTCAGGCGCATAAGATCGCTCTCGGAGACATTCCGGCGGGAGGAGAGATCATCCGGTACGGTGTCGTACTGGGGTATGCAAAAGAGGATATCGTCAGGGGACAGTGGATCAATGAGCATATGCTGGATCTTCCAGAGAGCCCTTCCGTGGAAAACCTGCCCTACGGGACGAATATTGTAAGGAAAGAGGATCTTCCGGCGCCGGTCAGGGATACCTGGTTTGGTTACCGCAATAAGACAGGGCCTGCCGGGACGAGAAACCTGCTGGGAATCGTGACGACCGTACAGTGCGCGGCCGGCGTACTTAAAGTGGCGGTAGAGCAGATCAAAAAAGAATTGCTGCCAAAGTATCCGAATGTGGACGGGGTAGTCGCGGTGACGCATCCATCCGGCTGCGGCGTGGCTATCAACGCGCCGATGGCAGAGATTCCCATCAGGGCCATTACGAATGTGATCCGCCATCCGAATTTCGGCGGGGAGATCATGGTTGTGGGGCTTGGATGCGAGAAGCTGACCTATGACAGAGTATTGCCAAAAGAGGATATCACTCCGGAAAATGTGCTGACGCTGCAGGACTATGCCGGACACGATGCCATGATGAACGCGGTGATGGAGATGGCAGAGAAAAAGCTTGAGAGGCTGAATGGGCGGAGAAGGGAAGAGCTTCCGTTAAGCCAGCTCCTGATCGGTATGCAGTGCGGGGGAAGCGACGCTTTCAGCGGGATTACAGCCAATCCAAGCGCCGGATACGCGGCGGATATGTTAGTGCGGGGAGGCGCCACAGTCCTGTTCAGCGAAGTAACGGAAGTCCGGGACGGCGTGCAGATGCTGGCGGCAAGATGTGTGGATGAAACTGTGCGCGACCGTCTGGCAAAAGAGATGAAATGGTACGACGACTATCTGGATGCCGGCGGCGTGGACAGAGACGCGAACCCGACGCCGGGTAATAAAAAAGGCGGTCTTGCAAATATTGTGGAAAAAGCGATGGGATCTATCGCCAAATCCGGCACAAGCCCCATTGTAGAAGTGTTGAGCCCGGCGCAGAAGCCGACAAAGCATGGGCTGATCTATGCGGCGACTCCGGCCAGCGATATTGTATGCGGGCCAAGTCAGGTTGCCAGCGGAATCGGACTTCAGATATTTATGACAGGAAGAGGGACGCCTTACGGCCTGGATATCTGTCCGGTGATCAAGGTGTGCAGCCGTAATGAGATGAAAGACCACTGGTTTGATATGATAGATATTTCCGCGGGAGCGGTGGCGACCGGTGAGGCAACGATCGCGGACGTGGGGACAGAAATCTTCCATATGATACTGGATGTTGCCAGCGGACTTAAGGAGCCTTACAGTGACCAGTATGGATTCCATATCGATATGTGTATCTTTAATCCGGCTCCGATCACATAAGAAAATATCTTTTTACCCCATGATGCCGCGCTTGCCTGGTATTTCACACATGATCTTTTGACTGTGGCATCACGATATGGCAGGAGGCAACTTCTTTATAGGGGCTGCCTGTCCGGCCGCATATGGAAAACCGGATAATTTTTGCGGGGAAAGTTTTTGCTTACTTATTGAATGTGAAGCATTTTTGATAATATGGTATATTTGGGAGATGGGATAAGATGGAAAAATATATACAGTTAACGAACGGAGTTATGATGCCAAGGCTTGGTATGGGAACCTGGTTTCTTGGCGAAAATCTGCATACGAGAGAAAGTGAGATGGAGGCGCTGCGCACAGGTATAGAAGCCGGGATGCGTTTGATTGATACGGCGGAAATGTACGGAAACGGTCTGTCGGAGCAGTTGATCGGACAGGTGATCAGGGATTATGATAGAGACTCTCTGTTTATCGTATCCAAAGTTCTGCCCGGCAATGCGGGCAGAAAAAGGATAAGAAAGAGTCTGAACCATTCACTGAAACTTCTGCGGACAGATTATCTGGATATGTATCTTCTCCACTGGCCGGGAAGTATTCCGCTTGAAGAGACTGTTATGTGTATGGAAGAGCTTGCGGCAGAAGGAAAGATCCGCGCCTGGGGAGTGTCGAATTTTGACACAGACGAGATGGAAGAGGTGACGTCCGTACCAGGGGGCAGCCATTGTGCGGTCAATCAGGTATTGTATCATCTCGGCTCAAGGGGGATAGAATACGACCTTCTCCCATGGCAGGAAAGGCACAATATCCCGGTGATGGCATATTGTCCGTTAGCGCAGGCTGGTTCTTTGAGAAATGGGCTGGTCAGTAATAAGAAACTGTTGGCTGTGGCAGACAAGCATGAAATAAGCGTTATGCAGCTTCTGCTTGTGTTTGTCCTGCAACGTGATTCGGTGATAGCGATACCAAGGAGCAGGAAGAAAGAACATGTGCTTGAAAATGCAAAAGTGTGGGATGTTGTATTAGATAAAGAAGATATGGAAATCATTAATAAAGAATTTCCTGCGCCGAAGCGAAAGGTGCCGTTGGATATTGTATAAGGGCATGGATGAGTAATGGTGCTTGGATATTTAGTGCCGAAAAATGGAAGAATACACAAAATATAGTACCCATAAAAGTAATGTAGAAAAACAGCAAAAAATAGCAAAAAAGGTGTTGACAGGAGCGGGAAAAGCTGTTAATATAGTCTTCGCTGCGGCGGACGCAGCAGGTTTCCGGAACAGG
>CAJUDY010000089.1 GCA_910584945.1 uncultured Lachnospiraceae bacterium
AAAGAAAATCTGCGGAAGCACCCCCACCGCGCACAGGACCACCCCCTTTAGTCCCAGCCGTACCGTAGAGACGCTGATCATAGTCCCCCAGGTCATTCCCAGTAAAAACAGAACCCCGCCGCATAGCAGAGGCGCGATGGACAGCGCACATAAGCAGAGCATCATTCCGTACTGTCCGCACCGGTATCCGCCTACATAGCGCAGAAGTTTCCGGTAATCAATTGGCAGGGACGCATACTGATTCAGAAAATACTCGCTGAAAATCCCCCCAAAAGCTTCATCATTCTGCATCTGCACAAACAGAACTCCCGCCAGAATTCCCGCAAAAAAGAAAAGCAGCCCCAAACCGGGACTCTGCGGTCTTGTCTCATTCCATGCCTTTTTCATCAAAAAACCCTCCCCACTCATTCTATGAGCGGGGAGGAAATTCTATGACATCTCTCTGCACTTTTTCAAAACGGCCTCTGAAGCCTTCAGAACCGCGTTCCGCATTCCGTATTCCTCCAGAGCGGCTACCCCTTCGATGGTCGTGCCGGCCGGACTGCATACCTGATCCTTTAAGATTCCCGGATGTTCCCCGGTCTCCAGCACCATGGACGCGGCGCCTCTTACCGCCTGGGCCGCAAACGCGTAGGCCTGTCTTCTGGGCATCCCGCATCGCACCGCTCCGTCTGCCAGAGCCTCGATAAACAGATAGACAAAAGCCGGAGAACTGCCGCTGGCACAAACTACAGCATCCATCAGTTTCTCATCCACATACTCCATCCGTCCGCAGGACTGGAAGAGTCTTCCAAGAACCGTCAATTCCACATCCGAGAGTTCTTCCTTCCTTAAGCTTACCGCGGTCATCCCTTCCCCAATCATCGCCGGCGTGTTGGGCATGGCCCGCACGATTCGTTTATCTTGTCCCAGTTCCAGCTTCAGCTCTTCCATCGTCTTCCCCGGCGCCAGAGAGATTACCACATGGTCCGGGGTAATCATATATCGGATTTCTTTCAACACTTCTTTATAAAATTGAGGCTTCACCGCCAAAAAAAGATATTTGCATTTATTCGCACATTCCGCGTTGGAATCCGCGTATTCCACCCCGGTTTTCTCGTAGACTCTGCGTCTGGTCGCCAGAGTTTTTGCGCAGAATACTATGTCCTCCTTCGGAAAAGTCTTCAGCGCGCCCATAAGAATCGCTGTTCCCATATTTCCCATCCCGATAAAACCGATCTTTGCCATCTCTATGTACTTCCTCCTACTCTTCTGGAAATCGAGCAGGGAAATTTTCTCCCTACTCGCGCATGAGGTGCGTGCTGCGCAGCAGCAACTTTCCATACACACCCCTGTGCATCAGAAAAGGGACGCCGCATCTACGACATCCCCTTTGTTTTTCAAAACTTATTTTGCGTAATCTGTGACCCGGCTCTCCCGGATTACATTTACTTTAATCTGACCAGGATATTCCAGATTCGCTTCAATCTGTTTGGATATATCACGGGCCATCAATACCATAGCCGCGTCATCCACCTGATCAGGTACTACCATTACTCGAACCTCTCTGCCTGCCTGAATAGCAAAAGATTTTTCCACTCCCTTGAAGGAGTTCGCAATATCTTCCAGTTGTTTTAGTCTGTTGGTATAAGTCTCCAGCGTCTCTCTTCTGGCGCCTGGTCTCGCCGCAGATATGGTATCTGCAGCCTGTACGATACAGGCAACCAAAGAAGTAGGCTCTACATCACCATGATGTGATTCAACTGCGTTGATCACTGTAGCGGATTCCTTATACTTCTTGCATAAATCCACACCAATCTGAATATGGGAACCTTCCATCTCATGGTCAATGGATTTACCAATGTCATGTAACAGTCCGGCTCTTTTCGCCATCCGGACGTCGACGCCAATCTCCCCTGCAAGTAATCCGGATAAGTGGGCAACCTCTATGGAATGCTTCAATGCATTCTGACCATAGCTGCTGCGGAACTTCATACGGCCAAGAAGCCGTACCAGCTCCGGATGAACGCCGTGAACACCGACTTCCAGTGTCGCGGCTTCGCCTTCCTCGCGAATCTTCGCATCCACTTCCTTCTGCGCCTTTTCCACCATTTCTTCGATTCTTGCCGGATGAATCCGGCCGTCCACGATCAGCTTTTCCAGCGCGATACGGGCAACTTCCCGACGAATCGGATCGAACCCGGACAAGATGACTGCCTCCGGTGTATCGTCGATAATCAGATCCACACCGGTCATGGTCTCAAGAGTGCGGATATTTCTTCCCTCTCGTCCAATGATACGCCCTTTCATCTCATCGTTCGGAAGCTGCACGACAGAAATGGTCGTCTCAGCCACATGGTCGGCTGCACACTTCTGAATCGCGGTGACGATATAGTCCTTCGCCTTCTTATCTGCTTCTTCCTTCGCCCTGCTTTCCAGTTCTTTCACCAGTTTCGCAGTTTCATGTTTTACGTCGTCTTCAACTGTTTTCAAAAGATATTCTTTTGCTTGTTCGGAGGTAAGGCCAGAGATTCTCTCTAATTCCTGCAAACGCTTTGCAGACAGCTCTTCCACTTCCGTACGCTTCTTCTCAAGCTGAGATTCCCGCGCCGCGAAACCGGCTTCCCGGCGTTCGATCGCTTCGGTCTTCTTGTCCAGGGATTCTTCCTTGGACAGGACTCTGCGCTCATAACGCTGGAGCTCTGCTCTGCGCTCTTTGGTTTCTTTCTCCAATTCGTTCCTGGTCTTCATGGACTCTTCCTTGACTTCCAGCATCGCTTCCCGCTTCTTCGTCTCTGCTGTCTTCAAGGCTTCGTCTACGATCTCTCTCGCTCTGTCTTCCGCGTTGCCCAGCTTTTCTTCCACTACCTTCTTCCGGTAGTTCACAGCACAGGGCCAAGTAACGGCCGCAGACAGAATGATTGCGACCAGAACCGCAATGACTGTCGTAACCATATACAGGAGCACCTCCTTATTAAGTTTTCATTGTACAAACCACAATAAGTAGATTTTAAACTGTTTTGACAATTATGTCAAGTCTTGCATACCTTCTTTGCACGACAAACGCATGAATGTTTACTCCCACTCAAATCCTAAATTGCGGATTTT
>CAJUDY010000090.1 GCA_910584945.1 uncultured Lachnospiraceae bacterium
AATACAAGGGATACAGCGATTTTTTAATCTACTAACTGTCAAAGACAGGATTATACCGCAGACAGGGAAAAAATACAAATCAAAAGCCTTTAAACATATTGGCCGGAGTCCCTGCATAGATTGTAAAAACAGTTCATTCAGGGGATTTTCGGTGAAAGATTATATTTCAGAAAGAGCCGTCCGGATTGCAAATTATATCGTGCAGAACAATGCGACGGTCCGGCAGACGGCCCAGAGCTTCGGGGTCAGTAAATCAACAGTGCACAAGGATGTGGCCGAGCGGCTTCTCTATATCAACCCTCACCTGGCGGCTGAGGCCCGTAAGGTGCTCGATGTGAATAAATCGGAAAGACATATCCGGGGAGGACTTGCCACGCGGGAAAAATATCTGCATCAGCATCATGGGTAAAAGCTTGACAGAAGTCGAAATTTTGTTTATGATAGTTTTTATAAAATTACATAAGATTAATGACAAGGGAGCTTGCATGGAAGCAGGCTGAGAGTGGGCTGATACCGTCCTGACCTGAGAACCTGATTTGGATAATGCCAACGTAGGGATGCGTTATAAGGGAATGAAAATCTCCTTTGTCTTTAATCGAAGATAAAGGAGGTTTTTTCTATGTTTCAATTACTGGTAACCGCAGAAGGAGGACTGACGACGGCGGGCTACGGCGTGTGTGTCGGAGCAGGAATTCTTCTCTTTCTTCTGGCGATCTTTTTTGCCGGAAAGAATTCCGAGAGGCAGCAGATGTCCACCAGGCAGCTGATCTTCTGCGCCATGGCCATGGCTCTTGCGTTTGTGACTTCTTATATTAAGCTCTTCGAGATGCCCTGGGGAGGAAGCGTCACCCTCTGCAGTATGTTATTTATTGTAATGGCGGCCAACTGGTACGGCGTGAAGACAGGGGTCTTTGTGGGACTTGCTTACGGTATCCTGCAGTTTATACAGGAACCCTATGTGCTCTCGCTTTTCCAGGTGTGCTGTGATTATGTGCTGGCGTTTGCGGCGCTCGGAGTCGCGGGACTCTTTTCCAGAAGTCCCAGAGGACTTTTAAAAGGATATGTGGCTGCAGTGCTGGCGAGAGGGGCTTTCCACGCGCTGGGCGGGTACCTCTACTGGATGGACTATATGCCGGAGAATTTCCCGCAGTCTCTGAAAAGCGTATATCCCATCGTCTATAATTACAGCTTTCTGCTGGTGGAAGCGCTGATCACCGTCGCTGTGATCTCTGTGCCGGCCGTCGCATCTGCCTTGATCCAGGTGAAAAAGACAGCGGTTTCTTAAATAGCAGAGTTACTTTTCGTGCGCTGGCCAGTACTTGGCCCGATGCGGGCGTCCGGTATGGCTATATTTTTCTCCTTTACGCTTGCCAAGCCAAGCCGCATCACGTATAATATTTTTAAATATACCGAGGAGGAAGACGGTTTGGCAAGAGAGATGGTTATCGTGCTGGACTTTGGCGGGCAGTATAATCAGCTGATCGCACGCAGAGTCCGGGAGTGTAATGTATACTGTGAAGTGCATCCATACACCTTAAGCCTGGAGAAGATAAAGGAGATGAATCCAAAAGGGATCATCTTCACAGGGGGCCCCAACAGCGTCTACGATGAGGCTTCGCCCCACTATCAGAAAGAGATCTTCGAGGCGGGCATCCCAATCCTGGGGATTTGTTATGGGTCACAGTTGATCGCCTGGAGTCTGGGCGGTACGGTGGAGACGGCCCCTGTCAGTGAGTATGGACATACCAAGGTGGAAGTGGATAAGTCTTCCGTTCTTTTTCAGGATGTGGAATTTTCCACAGTGGCCTGGATGAGCCATACGGATTATATTGCGCAGGCCCCGGAGGGATTCCGCGTAACAGCGCGAACGCCGGTATGTCCGGTGGCGGCCATGGAATGTCCCGAAAGAAGGATCTACGCAACTCAGTTTCACCCGGAGGTCATGCATACGAAAGAGGGGCACAAGATGCTCCAAAGATTTGTGTATGATGTATGTGGATGTGCAGGGGATTGGCAGATGGGGTCTTTTGTAGAGGAAACGATCCGGCAGATCAGGGAGAAAGTAGGAGAAGGCAAAGTGCTCTGCGCCCTGTCCGGCGGCGTAGATTCTTCCGTGGCGGCGGTCCTTCTCTCCAAAGCCATCGGAAAGCAGTTGACCTGCGTCTTTGTGGACCACGGACTTCTGCGTAAGAATGAAGGAAATGAGGTGGAAGCCGTTTTCGGTCCGGAGGGCCCCTATGAGCTGAATTTTATCCGGGTCAATGCTCAGCAGAGATACTACGAGAAGCTGAAGGGGATCACGGAGCCGGAGCAGAAGCGGAAGATCATCGGCGAAGAGTTCATCCGGGTCTTCGAGGAAGAGGCGAAGAAGATCGGAGCGGTGGATTTCCTGGTGCAGGGGACCATCTATCCGGATGTGATTGAGTCCGGGCTTGGCAAGTCCGCGGTCATCAAGTCCCATCATAATGTGGGCGGTCTTCCGGACGTAGTGGATTTTAAAGAGATTATCGAGCCGCTTCGTATGCTCTTCAAAGACGAGGTGAGAAAAGCGGGCCTGGAGCTTGGCATTCCAGAGTATCTGGTCTACCGCCAGCCCTTTCCTGGACCGGGGCTCGGTATCCGGATCATTGGCGAGGTGACGGAAGAAAAGGTCCGGATCGTGCAGGACGCGGACTATATCTATAGAGAAGAGATTGCAAAAGCGGGACTCGACAAAGGTCTGGGCCAGTATTTTGCGGGACTTACAAACATGCGTTCGGTGGGCGTTATGGGAGACTTTCGGACCTACGACTACGCGGTGGCCCTGCGGGCGGTGAACACCAGCGATTTCATGACTGCGGAGTGCGCACAGATCCCGTATGAAGTGCTTTTTAAGGTGACAAGCAGGATCATCAATGAGGTCAAAGGGGTGAACCGGGTTATGTATGATTTGACGAGTAAGCCGCCGGGGACGATTGAGTTCGAGTAACGGATAAAATCCCGGAA
>CAJUDY010000091.1 GCA_910584945.1 uncultured Lachnospiraceae bacterium
TCATAGAGCTTCTGGAGATAGTCCTTCAGTTCCTCCTGCAGGTCCGCCTCCTTCTTCCCTATGTGGTAGGTCAAGGCATCCAGCCGTTCCGTATTGAAGCTCATAGTCAACGTGGTATTTTTCATCTTCTTCTCCGCCTCCGATCATAAAATTTTCTTTTCTCTGTCTGTTCCTATCTGCTCTTATTTATCCTTCCTGCATCACCGGAACTGCCTGCCCCTCCTCCGGTTCATTTACCCAGTTCTCATAATCCTCCACGCTGCAGTACCCTGCCAGCATGGCAGAAAAAGCCTCCAGTCGGCTGGCCTTCACACCGGACAGTTCCATCTGCAGGCCGGAGTATCCCTGGAACACCCGCACCACTTTCGCGTCCAGCACATCCGCCCAGGCTTCCTTCCCTGCCGCTGTCAGCGTAGTCCCGTCCAGTTCCACGATGGTATGGGGCAGCCCCTCCAGGGGATTTCTCAGAAACTCTTCAAACTCACCGGCTGGCAGGCACACCTTTTTTTCAATCTCCGCCTTCTGGAACTTAAAATCCGGCTTGTATAAAAACAGCATATCTACTGGATTGATCACGCATCCCTCCTTCCTTCAGGTGAAATCCATTTCGTAAAGGGTTTTCACCACCCTCTTATATGCACTTCTTCCTCTCTTTCATCATTTTTTCATTGCTTCCTTCATAAAAAATCCCACTCGTTCCTTCTCTATAAAAAACCTGCAAACTTCGCCCCTTAAAAGTTGGTAAAGGATTTTACCAATTCCCGTACCAGATTTTTACCAACTTTTCCGCAAATCCTCCCAATTTCCATCATCCCAAAACGACACCTCAAAAACACAAAAAACGCTGGAACCATGCGGGTTTCCAGCGTCTTGCCTAATCTTATGAAATTTGAATTACATTCCCATCTGCTTCGCCACCTCAGCCGCGAAATCCTCATTCTTTTTCTCCAAGCCCTCGCCGGTCTCATAGCGAACGAAGCCTTTGACTGTGATATCTGCACTGTTTGCCTTGGCAACCTGTGCCACATAGGCGGATACCAGCTGTTTGCCATCCTCTGCTTTTACATAAACCTGATCCATCAGGCAGATCTCTTTGAGCTGCTTGTTCAGACGGCCCATCACAGCGCCATTGATGACTTTCTCCGGCTTTCCAGCCATCTTGGGATCGTTTTCGATCTGTGCTTTGATGATTTCCAGCTCGTGAGCCTTGTACTCCTCGTCCACCTCGCTGTTGTTGGTGTATACGGGCTTCAGGGCTGCGATCTGCATTGCCAGATTTTTAGCCATCTCTTTGATCTCGTCATTGACCACGTTGGTCTCCACGTCCACCAGAACGCCGATCTTGCCGCCTGCGTGAATGTAGGAAGCCACAAAACCGTTTTCTTCGCTGACCTGCTGGAAGCGGCGGATGTTCATATTCTCGCCGATCACTGCAATCTGAGCTGCCAGTGCTTCTTTCACTGTCTTGCTGCTGTCAGATGCCCAGCTCTCTGCCAGAAATGCATCGATATCCGCTGCGCTGGTATTCAGCGCCTGTGCTGCTACTTCTGCCACGTAATTCTGGAATTTTTCATTCTTTGCCACGAAGTCGGTCTCCGCGTTGACTTCTACAACCACTGCTTTTTTCGCATCCTCAGTCAGCGCAGTCGCCACAATGCCTTCTGCCGCGATACGGCCAGCCTTCTTCTGCGCCGTTGCAAGACCTTTCTCTCTCAAGAAATCTACTGCTGCTTCCATATTTCCATCCGTTGCAGCCAATGCCTTTTTACAGTCCATCATGCCTGCACCGGTCATCTCTCTTAACTCTTTTACCATTGCTGCTGTTACAGCCATTCTTCATTCCTCCTATTAAAGTTCCGCTACAGCCCTCCCACCACACGGGTGGAGATCAATTCCCGGTCGCCTTCGGCACCCGATCATTGATCTGTGCGCTCTTTGAACTTTTACTGTTTTCTTCTATAAAATATTATGCCTCTGCCTGATCTTCGTAGAACTCTTCGGTGTCTTCTGCTTCGCCCTGTCTTGCTTCCACGACGGCGTCTGCCATCTTGGACACGATCAATTTGACGGCGCGGATCGCATCATCATTGCCCGGGATCACATAATCCAATTCTTCCGGATCACAGTTGGTATCACAGATACCGATCAGCGGAATACCAAGGGTATGCGCTTCCTGCACACAGATTCTTTCTTTCTTCGGGTCTACGACAAAGATCGCATCCGGGATTCTCTTCATCTCTTTGATTCCGCCAAGGTTCTTCTGAAGCTTCTCCATCTCTTTTTTCAGAGCAATGACTTCCTTCTTCGGCAGAACGTCAAAGGTTCCATCCTCCTGCATGGTCTCGATCTCTTTTAAACGATTGATTCGTCCCTGGATGGTCTTGAAGTTGGTCAGCATACCGCCCAACCATCTTTCATTGACATAGAACATACCGCAGCGCTCTGCCTCAAGGGCGATGGCGTCCTGCGCCTGCTTCTTGGTTCCCACAAAGAGAATGCTTCCGCCCTCAGCCGCAATGTCCGCGACTGCCTTGTAAGCCTCGTCTACTTTTCCCACTGACTTCTGCAGGTCGATGATGTAGATACCGTTTCTCTCCGTGTAAATGTACTCCGCCATTTTGGGGTTCCATCTTCTGGTCTGATGGCCGAAGTGTACACCTGCTTCCAGTAACTGTTTCATAGAAATTACGCTCATTTTTCTTCCTCCGTTTCGGTTTTTCTTCCGCCGGACCTTCGCTTTTTGGAGAACCCCGAAAGGGCACCGCTCCAAAAATCCGTCCGCGTGATTATTTGCGTAGACTGTCTGCCAGAACTTACCTGCGCAAACAGCCTTATACACTATACCACAGAGCCCACACCCTGTCAAGCAAAAAACTTGCTCGAACCTGTCACGATCCTGTCAACGTCTTTTGCACCCGGGAGTTTGACAGTTGCATAATCCAAAAAGTACTCGCAGGTCGCATAAAAC
>CAJUDY010000092.1 GCA_910584945.1 uncultured Lachnospiraceae bacterium
TAAAGGAAATCCTCATAGGAGCCATAAACGGTAATCTGTCAACTATGTTCGGGGAAGTGAACACGGTGGTGAATCACGCTGTATTAGAAGAAGAACCGCTGGAAGTCCTGACGAAGAACTGGTCCGGCTTCGAGGCGAAGATCAGCGATTATCATCCAGATTACCAGCCCGGAGATACGGTGAAAGTAACTGTAAAATTCGACAAGACGGCGCCGGGAACCGTGGCGTTCCACATCGGCGGCAAGTGGAAAGCAAAAGAAATGCAGACGGAACGGGAGTTCTCCGTCACAGCGACGCCGGATGACGATTATATGAGTATCCAGATCGGCGAGATCCCCCGCACCAAAGCCTATGTGATCATCCGCAGCATCAAGGTGGAGATCGTGGGCAAGACCAATTATAAAGCGGCTGTGGTGGAAAAAGGCGGCAGGATCGCCCTTTTGGCAGACAGCATGGAGGCATCCGCAAAGGCGGCGGGCCTGACCGACGCGCAAATCAAAGACGGGAAGCAGCTGATCGTCACCACGGCGTCCGCCTCCCTCAACCAGAGCGAGAGTCAGAAAGCCAGAGGACTTCTGGAGAGCTACAGCGGAGGCAGCGCGGACTATGTACTGAGCGGGGACTGCGTGGACATCACCCTTGCCCTGGCGGACAAGAAGACCAGCACGCCCCTTCACGAGACCAAAGCGCCTCTGCGGTTCAAAGTGCCGGTTCCCTCGTCCGTGGACGGCCGCTCCCATGACTTCGGCGTCATCCGCCTGCATGGAGAGAGCGCGGATCTTCTGCCGGATCTGGACGATGAGGATGCGACCATTACCTTTGCCTCTGACCGGTTCTCCAAGTTTGTGGTGGTTTACGGCTCCAAAGACTGCTTTAAAGAACTAAGAGGAGATACTTCTATCCATACCTTTACGGGAGCGTGGAGCGGCTGGGATATCCGGCTCAACGACTATATCGACGGAAATGTGGGCTTCGGCGCCGGAGATACGGTGCGCGTGACGGTGGAATTCAATAAAGAGACCTCCAGCGAGATCAACACCAATGTGGGTGGTACCTGGACCAGATTGGGAGGAGCGGAGAAGTCCAAAGTCCTCACGGTTACCGGTAAGCCGGACGGAGATACGGTCGCTCTGCAGATCACAGATATGCTGGGCGAAAAGAGCGTCAAAGTCATGAAGGTGAAGGTGGAGATCATAGAATTCGCTCCGCTGCCGGTATTCACAGAGCCGGGAGACGCACAGATCACGCTGAACAAATTCCTGAAGGACTTCACGGCAGGCAGCGACAAGGTGAAGATCACGGTGAACTTAAGCTCCGACGGAGCCTTCAAGGGCAATCTGGAAGGCAACACCATCGACAAGACCGGCGCGGGCTGGAACAAAGCCAACGGCGGGGATGCCTATGAGAGCGAGGGCAATAAGGGCACTTACACCTGGATTGCCACGCCCCAGTACGGCAGCATTACGCTGAAGATCTACGAGATGTCCGGAAAGCAGGTGAAGGTGGATTCCATCACCGTGGAGCGGACCGACGAGGAAGAGAAGATCAGTCTTCCGGTATTTACCAAGACGGGAAGCAAGAGCCTGAAGCTTACCAACTTCCTTAGTGACCTGGTGCCGGGCACGGACTATGTCAAAGTGACGGTGAAGCTGAGTTCCGACGGCTCTTTCAAAGGCAACCTGGAGGGCAACACCATCGAGAACAACGAGGCCGGCTGGAGAAGCGCCAACGGCGGAACTGACTATGAGAGCACCAGCGGAAATACTGCTGTATTCACCTGGAGCATGACGCCTCAGTATCCGGAGATCTCCCTGAAAATCTCGGAGATGACCGGGAAGGAAGTGAAAGTGGACTCCGTCACTGTGGAGCGGACCAGCAAGCCGGTGGTGGCGCCGGAGGAGGTGCTGTTTACCATAGCTCCTGAGACATCCAAAGGAATTAAACTGTCAGATTATCAGAGTTATAATTCCGGAGATAAGCTCAAAGTTACGATAAAAATGAATTCGGATCGCTGGTTCCAGGGTGAAGTGAAACATGCTGGCCAGCAGATCAAGGGTTTTTCGAGTAATGATGAGAATGGTGTTCAGAAAGTGACGATACAGGCAGAACTGGTACCAACAGACGATGTGCTGGAAATTGTACGTTGGGGAGACGGAGGAACCAGTGATGTAAAAGTGACGGAAGTGAAAGTCGAGGTCATAGGGCAGGGAGGAGAAGATCCGACGCCTGGTCCGGAAAATCCTGCGATTTACACATTTACGAAAACAGGAGACTATACGGTATCACTTTCTGAATATTGTGAAGAGTATTTACCAGGTGATCGGGTGTTGATTACGGTAGAATTAAGTTCGGAACAAGGATTTAATGGAATTCTGCAGGGAAATGTGATCAATGAATCGACAGCGGATGGCTATTCCTGGCAAAAGGCAAATGAAGGGAATAGTTTTGGAAGTACAGAACATGAAGGAAAGCAAAAAGCTGCTTTTATTTGGGACGTGAAACCGAGCGGCAATGAGTTAAATGTTAGTTTGTGGTGGATGGCAGACGGCTCTGCTGGGGTGGATATTGACTCGATTACAGTGATCAAGAAGACTCAGGAAACAGAAGCTCCTATTTATACGTTTACTGCCACAGGTGATTATACAGTAGAATTCCAAAAATACTTTAAAGAATATCAAGCGGGTGATGAGATTACGGTCACAGCAGAATTGAGTTCAGAAAAAGGGTTTAATGGAATTCTGCAAGGGAATGTGGTGGATGAAACGTAAGCGTCAAATAAGAAAGTGTAGAGAAATCTTCGGTATTTTCCTGTAA
>CAJUDY010000093.1 GCA_910584945.1 uncultured Lachnospiraceae bacterium
GTAAGCGCTTAATTTTCAGCCGTTGCTAAAGTAAAAATGCCCCAGTTATTTTCGGCAACTGAAGCACATTGATAATTCACATATATTTTAATCATTCCTGATTTTTCTGACACTCGATCCGGCGCTGAATTTCCGCTTTTACATTTTCATTCCAAGGAGCGAGCTGTTCCAGTTCTTCATCCGTCATCTGATCGTTCGGCTGATGCTCGAACAGGAAGGTAAGATAGTGGTAAACATTTACTTTGTTTGCCTTGGCCATTTCTGCCATTGTGTAGGCCATGGCGCTTGCCTGGGCTCCGGCCGGCGTATCACAGAACAGCCACCCTTTTCTCCCGACTACAAATGGACGGATAGAATTCTCGCTCAAATTGTTCGAAAAACTGCATCGTCCATCTTCCAGATAGGTCATAAGATGTTCTTTTCGATTCCGGATATAAGTCACTGCTTTGTCCAGACGTGAGCTGCGGACCGGGGTCTGCTTTTCAAGCCACGACAAAAAGCCTTCAATGATTGGCTTTTCATGGGTGAGCCGGGCTTCCTTGATGGCATCGAACGTTTTATGTTTTTGACGGATCTTGTCCTCTTTCTCAAAAAGCCGGTTGATATACATGACTCCCTGCACCGAGGGCTGTGTATAATCCAGTTGTTTTCCTTTCGGGATCGCATCGATCAGATATCTGCGGATATGTGCCCAACAGGCGAGCCGTTTTGCGGCAGATACTTTATTGTAACCGCTGTATCCGTCACACATCAGATATCCCTGAAACCCATTGAGGAAATCTGCTGCCGTATCACCTGCACGTGTTTCGGAATACTTGTAGATGACGATCGGATGATCTCCGTCTTCGCCGCTGCGAAACAGCCACATATATGACTTTGTCTGCGCGCGGCGTTCCGGCTCATGCAATACCTGGACAGGAGTTTCATCTGCCATTGCAAAGTTTCTCGCCAGCAGTTTCCGGTGAAAATACTCGTACATCGGAGCAAAGAACGCCTCTGTATTTTTGATCACCCAGTTTGCCAGCGTTGCACGACTGATTTTTGCGCCTAAGCGCCCAAGATCCTGTTCGATCCGGTATAAAGGCATCCCGTTACAGTACTTCTGGTAAACAACCCATGCCACCGTGGAGGCAGAAGCCATTCCGTACATCATATGGGCTTTTCCGTCCTTGCCTTTGATGATCGCAGGAGTGATTCCGTGCTCCTTACAGTTTTTGCATCCATAGTTTACACTGTAGTATTCAATAACAATCGTTTTTGCCGGAATGATCTTTAATTCGCGGCGTACAAACTCTGTGCCGATCTGATCCATTTGTTTTCCGCACTTACTACAGATACGTTCTTCCTCGGATGGTTCGAGAAAGACCTTTTTTACGGGAATGCCTTTAAAACGTTCCTCATTTGAAGAACGTCTCTTCTTTACTTTGTTTTCCGGTAATTCTGATTCGGGTGGTTTCGTGGCGGCACGCACATCAGACGCTTCGACAGCTGGATCCATCTCAGATTCAGCTTCATTAAAGAGGTTCATCTGTCCGGGAATGTCGCAGGCACCTTTTTCACTGGAAGAGCCAAACAACTTCTTCGTAAGATAATCCACCTGCTCCTTGAAGTTGTCGCGCTCCCGCTGGAGCACAGCTTTCTCTTTTTGGGTCTCTTCAAGTGCATTTCGGAGAAGCTTGTTGGTTTCCCGGAGTTCACTAAGAAGATCTTTTAATTCCCGCATCTGGATGTCTTTTGCGTTCTGGGCCACTGTTTTTTCACCTCTTTTCTGGTATCTATTTTACCAGAAAATCAGACTGATTTACAGGAATACAGAGCCTGAAAAGTGCCGAAAATAAAGGAAAAACGGCATTTTTACTGTGCACTTTTCAGCGCTGCCCAGAGGTTGCTTTTATTGCCTTTGGCTGATCAATGTCGATGCCGGACATGAGCCAGTCAAACTCCCTCCAGGACAGATTCCTGACTTCGGATCTGTCCCTTGGCCACCGGTAACGCCCCTGTACAGTCAGCTTCTTATAGATCAATACCATGCCATCCGGTTCTTTAAGGAGCGCTTTGATCCTGTCGCATTTCCGTCCACAGAACAGATAGAGCGCGTTCAGGTTCTCATTGGCAGGGAACTGTTCCTGGACCAGAGCGCATAAACCATCGATAGATTTTCTCATGTCAGTATACCCGGTCACGATATAGATAGCATCGACACCGGAGATATCCGCTAACATTGATCTGCACGCAGCATCCGGATGATCTGCTGCAGAAGGAACGGATCTGCCGAATTGCTGACTTTAAGGGAAACATTATCCATCATAAGCTCAATCGTATGTGAATTGTCAAGGTGCGGCGCAGGACACATCTGCTTTGCAGGTGGAACTGCTTCCGGATAAGGATCCGGACATATATCAATCTGGACTGCCTCCTGCTTGCTGGAAGAAGTAAGATCCAGTGCATATGCTCTTCTATTAGAAGAAAGAGGAATGTCGCATGCGCTTTTTCTAAGGCGTTTTACCGCGTTGTAGAAAGAGCTGACTAAAATGCCATGCTGTTCGCACCAGGCACGGTCGCTCAGACCGCTGTTCCGACATTCCTGGATCAATTGAAACCACTCATCCTGTGAGCGGCGGTTTGCTCTGGGCTGGGTCATAGAGTGCCTCCATAATGTAGTAAATTTCTAACAGTAGGGTTATTGTTGAAAGAGCAAGTAGCAAAAATCTACTCTCTACTATTATGGGGCAACAAATGGGGCTATTCAAGCCGCCCAACATTTAGGCGCTTACTC
>CAJUDY010000094.1 GCA_910584945.1 uncultured Lachnospiraceae bacterium
CCTTTACCGGACCAATGCCCAGTCCCGCCTTTTTGAGGAAAAGTTTGTGGCATCCAATATTCCCTATAAGATCGTGGGCGGGATCAATTTCTATGCCCGCAGGGAGATCAAGGATCTTCTGGCGTACCTGAAGACCATTGATAACGGGAGGGATGACCTGGCAGTGCGGCGGATCGTCAATGTGCCGAAGCGGGGGATCGGCCTGACCACCATCAACCGGGTGCAGGAATCAGCGGCCGCCCGGGGCATCGGCTTTTACAGCGCGCTGCAGGGACTGGATCTGATCCCGAATATCGGACGGGCAGCCGCAAAGTTAGATTCCTTTGTGGCTCTTATTGAATATTTCAAAAGCAGGGCAGACCAGATCCCGGTTTCGAAGCTGATGGAAGAGATCCTGGAGCGGACCGCGTACATAGAGAGCCTGGATGCAGAGGATAAAGAAGATGCAGAAGCAAGGATTCAGAATATCGACGAGCTGGTGAGCAAGATCGTATCCTATGAGGAGGCCTGTGAGGAAGCGGGGGATCGGCCGACACTCAGCGGATTCCTGGAAGAGGTGGCGCTTGTTGCGGATATCGACAGTCTGGACGAGAACCAGGATTATGTGGTGCTGATGACGCTGCACAGCGCGAAGGGACTGGAGTTTCCCCATGTATACCTGGCCGGGCTGGAGGACGGGCTGTTTCCCAGCGCCATGTGCCTGGACGATCCGGAGGACCTGGAGGAGGAGCGTCGCCTGTGCTATGTGGGCATTACGAGAGCGGAGAAAAAACTGACCGTAAGCTGCGCAAAGCAGCGGATGCTCCGAGGCGAGATCCGGTTTAATCCCATGTCCCGGTTTTTGAATGAGATTCCGGCGGAGTTCCTGGAGACGGAGAGGAGGATGTTTGAAAAGGAGGAGCGGATCGCGCCGGTGCCCAATGCAAAGCAACAGGCGAGAAAGGCATTTCATCAGCAGCCATTCCAGAGCCATTCCGCGGCAAAGCAGTTCACAGTAACGAAGGGAAAAGGGCTGGACTATACGGTAGGAGACCGGGTCAGCCACATGAAGTTCGGGGAAGGCACGGTGAAGGTGATCACGGAAGGCGGAAGGGATTATGAGGTGACCGTAGAGTTCGATTCGGCAGGGGTACGGAAGATGTTTGCATCCTTTGCGAAGCTTCAAAAATTGTAACAAAATATATGAAATTTTTAAAAAATCAAATAATTTAGTAGTAATCTGAAAACGTTAGTGTTATAATAAAAAACAAGTGAAACCTAGATCAGATTGGGAAAGGACGGAAAAGAATATGGATGCTATGAGCAAGGTGGAAGGATTGATCGCGGAGACAAAGTTAAAGGAACTTCTTCACAGAACAGAGGCGGAAAAGCAGAAAAATACGATCGTATGGGTACTGGCGATCATCGGGGCGATCGCAGCGGTTGCGGCGATTGCGTTTGCAGTGTATAAGTTCGTGACACCGGATTATCTGGAAGACTTCGAGGAAGATTTTGATGATGATTTCGATGATTATTTCAGCGAGGAAGATCCGGTATAAGCTTCGGGAAGACAGCTTGATATTTGACGGAGAATTTTATAGTTGAGCAGAGCGGGATAGCGCATTTATTTGGGCGCTATCCATATATAAATCGCAGGAGCAGGCCCAATTGCCGAAGGCATTTTTTATGGGATTGCGGGTGTATCTGTGGGATTAGTGGACAGATACATATTTTTTTGATGTCATTTCTCTCAGGCATCTGTCGAAAGAGTGTATGAGAGTTAAAGACTCAGGGCAGGATGTGGTGTTGCACTCTGCCTCTTTTTGTGTTGCGTCAGGAACTGCCGTAAAAGAGTGCGGCTGGCAGGATCATAAGGGGAAGAAATGAAAAAAGGGCAGATATATGAAGGAGTCATTGAGTCGGTAGATTTCCCCAACAAGGGAAACGTCTATGCGGCAGATGCGAAGCAGTATGTAGTTGTAAAAAACGGGATTCCGGGTCAGAAGATCCGTTTCATGGTCCAGAAGTTTAAGCAGGGTGTCGCTCAGGGGCGGCTTCTGGAGGTGCTCGAACCGTCGCCTCTGGAAACGAGAGAGCCTGTCTGCCGCCAGTTTCCGGCCTGCGGAGGTTGCATGTACCAGACCATGTCCTATGAAGCGCAGCTGGAGATGAAGGCCGGACAGGTCAAGCGGATCCTGGATCAGGCGCTGGCGCCCGGGCGAAGCTATGAATTTGAAGGGATTCTGGGCAGCCCGGAGGAGTTCGGCTACCGGAATAAAATGGAATTTTCTTTTGGCGATGCGTATAAGGACGGGCCCTTGTCGCTGGGACTTCATAAAAAAGGAAGTACTTATGATGTACTGACCGTGTCAGACTGCAGACTGGTACACAGGGACATGACGGCTGTACTGGACTGCGTACTGCAATATTTTCGGGAGCGGGGCACTTCCTATTACAAAAAGCTTCAGCATCTGGGGTATCTGAGACATCTGCTGCTGCGCCGGGGAAATGCTACCGGCGAGCTGCTGGTCAATCTTGTGACCACCACACAGGAGGAGCACGACATTGGGCCTTTGACAGAACAGCTTCTG
>CAJUDY010000095.1 GCA_910584945.1 uncultured Lachnospiraceae bacterium
TTTTGCTTGATAATTCAAGCATTTGCATCAGTTTTATTGGTGGGAAAGTTGAGTATCAAACTAAACAATGTGCTCTTATAGGCTGGTTCCGTTTGATACTTTTGAATGTCGGAATAATTATTTTATCGGAATAATCCAGCCGCACCGAACGGTTCGGCAAATTCTCCACAAATACCTTGTTTTACTGACTTTTCAGCCTGCTAGGTGTATAATATATGCAGAGAAAATGAATTCCCCCATTCATTTTTCATGCAGATGACTTTGAAAATATACCAGTAAGGGAGCCGAAAAGCTATGTACAGACCTCTTGATAAGATACAAACAACCTTCTTTGATTTTAACCAGCCGTCTGGTATGCATATGCTTCCCGCAGACAGCCCGGACCTCCCGGCGAATCGCGGAACGCTGATCATAGATGCCACCTGTGCCCGGTAAATATCCGTTTCTCCCAGGATATTTCCCTTCTGAATGAAGCGCGGGAGAAACTGGAAACCATTATTTACCAGTTTTGTAAATTGTATGGGCTGCCGCTGCCGAGGCGATATATGCGGAAAGCACGGAAGGAATATCCGGCTTTTGCGAAAGCCGGAAAACACAGCGGAAAACAGATCCGCAGAGCGGTAAAGAAGCAGCTTTCCCATGTCCGAAGGGATCTGAAGTATCTGGATCAGTACATGAGTGATGGTTATGCACCGATGGACTGGGGCTGATCAGAACCAGACTGGAAGAAACCCGGCTTATCTCCATCGCATTATCCGTATTTACTGCGAACCTCTTTAAAATGCAGAAGAGGATTCTCTGCGCCCTTCTACGCCTGTGGGAGTTTTTCTCCGGTTGTAGTTCTGTTGGAATTGCACTTGTGGCTTAATCAGCAGGCACTAAATAAATATTTCCGTAGCATAAGCAAAGAAAGAGTGGTATAATAGGCGGGGTAAGGGAGTGAATCAGTATGCGAGAGGTTCGACAAGGACAGTTTTACAGACACTTTAAAGACCGCCTGTATCAGATTGTGGCGGTGGCGGAACATTCTGAGACGGGAGAATGTATGATCGTCTATCAGGCGCTTTATGGGGACTATCGGGTGTACGTAAGACCCTATGAGATGTTTGTCAGCGAGGTGGACCGTGAGAAATACCCCGAAGTGACGCAGAAGTACCGTTTTGAGCTGGTGGAGCCGACTGAAAAAGAGCAGACGGTCCGGGCAGAGTCTGGATTACAGAAGAGCGACAGCGAGCAGGCTGCGTCAAAGCAGAATAAAGCAGAGAAGCCAGAGACAGAGCCTGCCGCCGAGGCGTCACCCACAGCTGGAAAAACACCGTCAGAAGACGGCGGCGTCCATCCGCTTCTTCTGGAATTTCTGGATGCGGAGACTTTGGAGGAGAAGCTGCACATCATGATCTTCGGCAGGAATCAGATGGATGACAATCTTCTGAACAACATCGCCATATCCCTGGATCTGGTGGTGGACGAAAAGAGTACGCAGGAAAAATAC
Source organism: uncultured Lachnospiraceae bacterium (assembly GCA_910584945.1). Classification (GTDB taxonomy): domain Bacteria; phylum Bacillota; class Clostridia; order Lachnospirales; family Lachnospiraceae; genus Hominiventricola. The sequence goes on from CAJUDY010000095.1 coordinate 1,493, forward strand.
GATGAGATTCTGAACTGTCTGTCCATGATGGAAAAGTTCGAGTGCAATCGTCTTAGGTGATCAGACAACCTGTGGGGACCATCTCTGCGGGAATAAAAACAAAAAGAGAGGTTTAACAGAAATGGCAGAAAGAGAATGCAGCAGTACAAGCTGTAACAAAGAGAGCTGCGAGGGATGTCCGAGCAGGCAGCAGGCGCCCCAGAGCATGCTGGAGGAGCAGAACGCTTTTTCCAATATCAAGCACGTGGTCGGCGTCGTCAGCGGGAAAGGCGGAGTGGGGAAATCCCTGGTGACCGCATCCCTGGCCAATCAGATGGCGGCCCAGGGGTATCGGGTGGGAATCCTGGACGCGGATATCACGGGTCCCTCCATCCCGAAGATGTACGGGGTACACGGACCGGCGGAGATGGCAGGAGAGTGCATCCAGCCGATTTTTACCAAGAACGGTATCGAAATCATGTCCATCAATCTGCTGCTTCCGGACGAGGAGGCGCCGGTGATCTGGAGAGGGCCGATCCTCGCCAATATGGTAAAGCAGTTCTGGACGGATGTCGCCTGGGGAGAGCTGGATTATCTGTTTGTGGACATGCCTCCGGGAACCGGCGACGTGCCTTTGACGGTCTTCCAGTCCATTCCGGTGGAGGGCATTCTGGTAGTGACTTCTCCGCAGGATCTGGTGCGCCTGATTGTGAAAAAAGCGCTGAACATGGCGGAGGCCATGAAGATCCCGGTTCTCGGGCTTGTGGAGAACTACAGCTATGTGGTCTGTCCTGACTGCGGAAAAGAGTACAAGATCTTCGGCGAGAGCGGTATCGACGCTCTGTCGGATGAACTGAATCTCCCTGTGCTGGGCAAGATGCCCATCGATCCGAAGCTGGCGGAGCGGGCCAACGGCTCCTTCCATGAGGCGGAGAATGAGTATCTTTTGCAGGCGGAGAACCGGCTGATGTTTTTATAAGGAAAGGAAGAAGGAATCCCTCTGGCGGGATTCCTTCTTCTTTGGGGATTGTTGCCTTAGTATTTCTCAAAAACTACAAAACCACATTCGTAAGGATGGTCGCAATACACACTTT
>CAJUDY010000096.1 GCA_910584945.1 uncultured Lachnospiraceae bacterium
GGTGTAGGTTTCGATCATCAGCTGGTAGCGGTCAGCAGTGGCGAGGCGGATGTTGGGCTTGGCGTATAGGTCGTACCAAGTGCGGAGCTAAAAAGACCGCCGAAAATTCTGTGTAAACGACAAAAAAGGCCAGTATGAAAAGCAACGACTCAGTCAAGAATGGAAATAAGGAGCAATTCAAGATAGGAGTCGAAGAAATATGAACACCGCACCGCAGGAATTGATGAAAGAGTACGTCCAGAGCCAGCATTTTACCAGCACAGCAGAGATCATGACCGCAATGAAAGAGATGTTCCGGGACGTGGTCCAGACAGTGATGGAAGTGGAGATGGACGAGGAACTGGGGCGGGAGCGCTGCCAGCGTGCAGAGACATCCGGCGCGCCCAACTACCGGAACGGATACACGAAGAAAACAGTGAAGACCCAGCTGGGGGAAGTAGACATCCGGGTGCCCCGGGATCGGAACGGGAGCTTCGAGCCAAAAATCATCGGAAAATACAGCCGGAACGCGGACGGTATGGAAGAGAAGATGATTGGTCTCTACGCCAGCGGGATGAGCCAGCGGGACATCGCGGAGCAGATCAAAGAATTATATGATGTGGAGATCTCGCCGGATCTGGTGACGAAAATCACAGAGAAGATCATGCCGGAGGTGACGGCATGGCAGAACCGGCCTCTGGAAGCGGTGTATCCCTTCGTTTTTATGGACGCCATCCACTACAAGGTACGGGAAGATCACCGGTATGTAACAAAGGCGGCTTACGTGGTTCTGGGGATCGCCATGGATGGACGGAAGGACATCCTCGGAGTATGGATCGGAGAGCATGAGAGCAGCAAATTCTGGCTGAATGTGTTGAATGACCTCAAAAGCAGGGGAGTTCTGGATGTATATCTGTTCTGCACGGACGGCCTGTGCGGGATGATGGAAGCCATCCGTGCGGTGTATCCTCAGAGCCGTCTGCAGCGCTGCATCGTCCATCAGATTCGCTCCTCCACCCGCTTTGTCAGTTGGAAGGACGTCAAGCAGGTGGCGGCTGACCTGAAGAAAATCTATACCTCCGTCACGCTGGATGAGGCGGAAGAAAACCTGCTTCGGTTCTCGGAGAAATGGAGAAAACAGTACCCCTCCTGCGTGAAAAGCTGGGAGGAAAATTGGGAAGTCCTGAGCACCTTCTATGAATATCCGCCCGAGGTTCGTAAAATCATATACACGACGAATATTATTGAGGGCCTCAACCGCCAGTTCCGGCAGATTACGAAAAGCAAGCCCAGCTTTACCAACGATGATTCCCTGCGCAGGATGCTCTACCTGGCCTCTCAGCGTATTACGAAGCGCTGGCGTACCAGATGTCAGAACTGGGACCTGGTGCTCAGCCAGCTGGAGATCATGTTCTCCGACCGTGCTGCCGGCTGATCCCTGGCTGCAGCATGTCCCGGCAGACGGGCCGGCATTCACACCTGCGGCGTGCATACCGCCCCGCACGCCGGGACCCCCGGCGGCCAAGGGATTCAGCCCGCCGCCTGTGCACTTTTCATCGCACCTCTTCTTGACTTTGTCGAATTTCGCTTACACAAGATTTTACACCAGGCCGAAGATTTATGAAGATGAGTTATTCCGTATTTTCCCCTACGATATTTATCCTAGCGGGAAAGATTACATCTGCAAGTTAAAAATCGATTATATTAAACACCACACAGTAGTGGCTTTCCCAACGCCACTTCCGTTAAAAGGTATTCCGGCAGAGATACCATATACCATTACTTCAAAAAATGCTGCTGAAATAATTCAAGGCACTATAAAAGTATCAGCTAACATAGGCGGAGAGTAAACAAGCGCGGCAGATCATGGGAATCTGCCGCGCTTTTGTTAGTCCAAAGGGGAGTAATCTGTCACATTTTTCAGATACTCTTCCGGGTTACCATTGAGAATCAAATCAGCATAACCAATTGGATCATTATAAATCAGATAATCCAGCTCTGACTGCTGATACATATTTTTAGCGACCTCGTTCTCCACAGCTATGCAGTCAATAGAGATTATGCTACCATCGGCGAATTTCAGCTCTACGCAAACAGTGTCCATGTTGAACTCGCAGGAAAGTAATGATGCCATTAAATAGGAACCTCCTCTTTAATCATCCTGAGCAAATTATTGGTGTTCTGCACTACGGACTGCCAACTGATGATGTTAAGTTGAGATTAGTTCCTTATCACTATAAAGGCAACGGGTTGGCTGGTTTGTCCTTATTCTTTTTCCACTAAAAATGGCCCCTGAATAGGGCCATGGGAAGGAGTGAAACTCTAGAGTTGTACTTAAAGGACAAATTTT
>CAJUDY010000097.1 GCA_910584945.1 uncultured Lachnospiraceae bacterium
TTCAATTCTTTTTCTGTTAATTTTCTTTTATCGTTATCCATAGATAATTCCTCCAGATTTTATAATCACAATAGACCCTATCGAATCAGCCAGAAATCTTTCACCACCGCGAAAAACTCCCGCAACAGGTTGGTGGGCTGGGTGGCCAGGTCGCTTCTGGCGGGAATTCCGCTGGGATTGTCGTACCCTAAGGTCCTGGCCAGATGCAGGGCCCGGCAGATATGGAAGCCGTTGCTGATGATGCCGACGGAGACGCCTTCCGGGATCAACTCTTTGGAAAAGATCAGATTTTCCCGGGTATTGGTGGACTGACTCTCCTCCAGAATCCGCTCTGCCGGGATGCCCTTCTCCGTCAGATACTGCTTCATGGCGGTGCTCTCGGCGCAGGGTTCGTTGCCGCCCTGGCCGCCGGAGACGATGAGGACGGCGTCCGGGTATTCCATGGCGTATTCATAAGCTTTGTCCAGACGGAGGGCCAGCGCGCGGCTGGGTCCCTCCGGGCGCACGTGGGCGCCCAGGACGATCACATAGTCCTGGGATTCTTTCGGCATGGTCAGGGAGCCTTTTAAGATCATGCCCTCCACCCCCAGGAAGAAGGCCAGGCAGACGGAGAGAAAGAGAAGCAGCCCGGTTCGCACCGGAGCCGGGAGCTGCTGGAAAAAGCGAATCCGAAAGAGCCAGCCGGTCAGCAGAAATCCCGCAGACAGAACGGGCCAGACCAGATAAAAGGCAGTGTTGAGGCCGCTGTATATAAGCAGCAGAAGAAAATAAATCAGGCAGAAGACGCCTGCAATGGTGCAGAGGACAAACATAAACGGCTCCTTTCTGTTGGAAACGAAATCGTATGCCAATAGTTTACCACAGATCCGGGGATTCTGCACCTGGTTTTCTTACAGTACGATACTGCCTTTTTTGATATAAATTTTATTGGAGGAACAGTTGATACAGTACAGATAATAGGCGCCTGTCTCCGGGGCAGTCAGCGTGTAGGAAAAGTCGGAAGCTTCCTGCAGCGCTCCCTGGTAAAAGATATGATCCTGGATAAATCCGATCTCCATCCGTTCCGTCGGAGTCCCTGTATCTGCTCCTGCTCTTCGCCCGGTTTGGAGATGAAGCCGCAGCGTCTCTCCTTTTTGCAGATACCAGCCCTCATTTGATTCCTGGGAGAAGACGGTGACAAAGCCGTTGGCAGTCAGAAACTCCGGAATTTCCCATACGGCCGTCTCCTCGCTGTAAACAAGATTGATGACAGAGATGGCATCCGGGAGAAAGGCGCCGTCCGCTGTCCCCTGTATGACCCCGCCGGTCGCCATCGACAGCCTTTCGGGGTCTTCCATCAAAAGATTCGGAGTCTCTGGTTCCAGGGCGTCAGCCGGACGTTCTTCTGACGCCGCGATATCCGGTTCCATTACAAGGGCCCGGTTTTCATCTGTGATGAGTGTGGTCTGAAAAATGGTTCCAAATATATGGGCGGAGACCGGAAAGGCAAAGAGGGCTGTAAGCAGTACACCGCACAGAAGGAGCCGAAGTTCCGGAGTTCGCGTTCGCTTTTGGCGGAAAATATTCCGAAGAATCTGTTCATCCGGAGACAGTTCTTTTAATTCTTGATCGATTTGTTCTCTGAGTGTCATCATGGTTCTCCTCCTTTAATACGGATTTTAGCAGGGCTTTTGCCCTTTTTAAGCGCCCGGTGATGGTAGTTGCGGGAAGCCGCAGCATGCGCGCGATCTCTTTGACCGTGCATTCCTGATAATAATATAGAAGAATTACTTCCCGGTATTTTTGGGGAAGCTTCATAATCTCCTGACAGACCCACAGACGGTTTTCCGCCTGCTCTGTCGGGCAGATTTGCCGGAAGGTTTCCGGAAATGTCTCCAGGGGCTGCTCCCGATAAGAGGGGGAGCGGATGCGGCTTTTGCAGATGTTGATGGCGATCCGTGTCAGCCAGGTCTTCGGCGACGCATCCCGGCGGAAGGACGGCAGCGCCCGATAGGCTTTCAGAAACGTCTCGGATACGGCGTCCTCTGCCAGATGGTAATCTTTCAGATATAAAAAACACATGCGGTGAATGGAAGCGCCGTACTGTCGGAATAATTCCGTCAGTTTTTCTTCCTGCTCGTTCATGAAACATCCTCCTTTCACTGATTAGACGCTGTGTCGGCATAAAATCAGACATTTTTATTGTCTGTATAATGGGGTTAAAACCCTCGCCTTAAGGCGAAACCTTTAGG